>NZ_JGVW01000085.1 GCF_000687455.2 Burkholderia sp. lig30 | reverse complement strand
TACGATTCGGCAGGCGGGTGGCAGCAATGCCGATTACGTCGGCGTCGAGATGAAGTACGGGTGGTAAGCAGCACGTTACCGCACGGCGAACATGCCTCGTATCACGCAAGAGTCCCGAAGGGAGCCGGCTGCCGCAGGCAGCGGGCGTCCATGTCTGGGGCATTAGACAAGTGCAGGGCATCAATCCCAGGTCATGTCATGCACAATGACGTGCACTCGGACCGCTATGACATCCGCCCCGCGATGTTCAGGCGTTGATCCAGGCCCGCGCCTGTTCCAGCTCGTTGACGTGGAATGCCTTGATTTCGGCCTTCGTAAAGAACCGCGCCAGATGCATCGACGCGTGAATCCAGCCCGCGTCGGCGACCACGGCGGCGCGCGTGATCTTGCGGGCCAGGGGGACGCCGAGCGTCATGTCGGTCCACAGCGCCTTGGGCTCGATGCCGGTGAAATGCTCGATGCGCTCGAGCACGCGAGTCTTGCCGTTCAGTTCAAGATCGCCTCGCATGAGCTCGATGGCTTCGCGCAGCTCGTGGTCGGTGATTTTGCCTTCGACGGATATTTCGATGACCGCGGAATCGGGGTCGGTGTGGTACAGGATCATGGCAGGCCCCCTGGCCAGGGAGACGTTACACGCTCAGGCGCGGATGCGCCTGGCGTTCGATGGTTTTCTTATGCTACTCCTTTCCACGCGCCCGGTTAGGTTGCGAGCACCGGATAAGGTTGGCCGCCCGGGGCGGGGGAAGGCCGCCTCCCGAGCCCGCCGGCTTGACCCATCCCCCATCAAGCCAGGCGCCGACGCTCCGCATCGTCGAACATCTCGCGCAGCCGTTGCCGCTCGTCGTCAGTCAGATGCGACGCCGCGGCCGGGATCGTGAGCGCGAGATGCAGCGTCAGGTCGCCGCGCTTGCCGGAGCGGTCCGTCAGCCCGTGCGCGGGCAGGCGAATCGTGCTGCCGGGCTGCGCGTTCGGCGGAATCTTCACCTTCATCGCGCGGCCCAGAACCTGCGTCTCGACATCGCCGCCGAGCGTGGCCGTCACGAAATCGACCCGAATCTCGTGCGCGAGATTCAGCCCGTCGCGGCGAAACGCGGCGTCGCACAGAATCGCGACGGAGAAGATCGCGTCACCCGCCGGGCCGCCGTTCGGCCCGTGGTGGCCGCCGCCTTTGGCGACGAGGCGCTGGCCGTCCCATGCGCCGGGTGGAACGCTGACGGTCTCCGACTTACGGTAGTTCTCGATGCCGGTGCCGCGGCACGTCCGGCACCCGCCGATCGCCGCCGCGCGCCCCGTACCGGCACAGCGGATGCAGCGCATGCCCGTGACCGTCCGGCCGCTGCCGCTGCAGTTCGCACATTGCGCGACCGTCTTCTGACATTCGGGGCACGGCCTGTTGATCGGGTAGATTGCTGCCACCTCGCCGCCGTGAATCGCGATGTCGAGCGGCACGAAAAGCTCGGACATGCAGTTCGCACCGCGCATCGGCGGCGCGGCGGGATACGTGCGCGGCGGAGCGTGGTTGTCGCGCTGCGCCGGCGGCGCGAACGTCGGCAGTGGTGGCTTCCGCTTGCCGGTCAGGATCTCGAACGCCTCCTGAAGGCGCTTGAACGCCGGCTCGACCGCCGATTCGCGTCCCTTGTTGTGGTCCGGGTGGTACTTCGCTCGCAGCCGTCGGTATGCGCGTTTGATGTCCGCCGGCGATGCGGCGGTCGGTAGCTCCAGCCGGCGATAGTATTCATCGAGGCTCACGCGTTTTCCCCATATTCTTTCTGTTGGCGCAAATCTATCAAGTCGGTGCGGACACGCGTCGTTGCGGACGGGGGAGGCCGTCCGGATGGCGCGCGAACGTTTCCGCCGACTGCGTACCCGGCTGGAACCGCATATTGTGACTCACGAAGGATGCTTCGAGCGGGCCGATCGCCTGATTGGCGCGCGCGCGTCGAGGTCCGGTCGACGCGCGCCGATATGCGTGGTCGATGCCGCCGCCACGGGCATTCGTGGCTTCCGAACATCGCCTGTGCCGTCGGGCCGTGAGCGGCCCCACGGAAAGTCAACTGGTTATCGGCAGTTCATGCCGAAAGCTGAATGGGCGATGAAGCCGGCGGCGGGCAGGCCGAACCGGCATTGCGCGGAACCGGCGCAGAATGGTCATTGTCGCTGCGCCGCGTGTGCTCGCCGGCGAGACCGTGCCGCTCCATGAATGAAGGCAGCGAGTGGCGCGTTTCCGCACGATATGCCCACGCCGTCACTGCAACATGAAAATCTCGTATTCGAGCGTCGCGAGCTTGCGGTCGAGCAACCACATCCCGGCCAGCACGACCACGAGCAGCGCCGCCGCGAAGCCATAGCCGTAGAACACCGGCCCGGCCATCAGCGTGGCGGCCGTCAGGCAGGCATTCAGCACGCAGAACCCGGCGATCAGCGCAAGCGCCGGCTGGCGCCGGTCCAGGTACAGGAAGGTGTTGACGATCGCGAGAAACACCATCTGCAGGCTGGTCGCGATCACCTGCACCGACAGCAGCGGCATGTAGAGCCGCGAGATTCCCATCGCATCGAGCAGCAGCGGACCGGTCGCGAAGACAACCAGCACGGTCACCGCCTGCACCTTGACGATGTCGAACAGCGCGTGGCGCAGCGAGCGCGCCATCGCGCCGTGCGCGTATTCGATCTGCTGCAGCGATCCGCCTTCCCGTATCGCGATGTTGAACGCGCCGTAATCCCGGGCGAACTCGGTCTCGACACGCAGCAGGAACACCGCCATGCCGGGCGTGATCGCCAGATAGGCGAGGAAGATCGGAATGTCGTAGATGACCGATGCGTGCAACGGCCCGATCACCGCCTGTCCGGTGCTCGGCGAGTACCAGAACATGATCTTGTCGATCCAGATGCCGGCGTTGTACAGCAGCCCGATCAGCATCAGCGTCGGGTAGCAGCAATCGCGTCTGAACAGGTCGAACGCGATCATGCGCGTCGCGGAGAAACCGCCGTAGATCCGGCTCAGCAACAGCAGCAGCAGCATGGTCTGGCCGAGCACGAAGCCGTAGAGCAGCCCGTCGAGGCCGAAGCGCCGGAGCCCGACCGCCGCGACCGTCGTCACCGCATAGCCGATGAAGAATGCGCGCAGGATCGCGCTGTACTGCTTGAGCCCCGCGAGAAACACGCCCGCGATCCAGATATCGCAGAGCAGCGCGAATCCGGTGACCATCAGCGCGCCATACAGCCCGCTTTGCGCGCGAAAGAACAGCGTGACGGCCAGCGCGCCGATCGCGGTCGCCGCCGCCGTGACGGTCAGGAGCGCGCCGGTGAAGTTCGGCAGGATCGCGTCGAGCGCCTTGTCGTACAGGCGGTCGCTCGTGAAGCGCGTGAGCGCGAGCTGCATCGGCCCGGTGACGATCAGGCTCGTGGCGATCAGGTAAGTCACCGATACCTGGAAGTCCGACACGATCGCGCTCGGCAGCAGCGGCGACACGCTGAGCAGGCCGACCAGCAGGATGCCGACGATCGACCAGATCCACGGCCCGGCTCCGACGAGCCCGGCGTAGCCGTACGCGTGCAGGATGCCGAGCAGCGTGTTGCGCTTGGCCAGCCGACGCAGCTTGATGCCGATCGCGGACATCGTATCGCTCCCTGTCTGTTTACCTGCGTGCCGCGTGCGGACACGTCGCGGCGGCCCCGCGTGCGAGATCCGGCACCGGCGGGTGACGGTCGGGCGCGCCGGCGAGCGTCGTGTACAGCGCCCGGTACGCGCCGATCATCCGCTCCTGCGAGTAGTAGCGTTCGACGCGCGCGATGCCGGCCTGTTGCGCGGCATGCCACTCGCCGTCGTCGGCGAGCAGCGCGAGCGCCTCGTGCGCAAGCGCCACCGGGTCGGCGATCGGGACCACGCGGCCGGCGGCGCCCAGTGCGGCATCGTCGGCGTCCGCGCCGTAGATCAGCTCGCTGCACGCGCCCACGTCGGTCGTCACGACCGGCACGCCTGCCGCGAACGCTTCCAGCATCGCGAGCGGCAGCGCCTCCGAGATCGAGCTGAGCACCAGCACGCCGATGCGCGGCAGCAGCGCGTCGATGCGCTGCATCCCGAGCAGCTTCACCTTGCCCGCGAGGCCGAGATTGTCGATCAGGTCGTGGCATTCGGCCGCATACGGCGGGTCTTCGTTCTGCGGGCCGGCGATCCACGCTTCGGCGTCCGGCATCGTCTTGATGACGGTCAGCATCGCGCGGATGAAGGTCTTCACGTCCTTGATCGGCACCACGCGGCCGATCAGGCACAGCACCTTGGGCGCGTGCGCGGGCCGTTGCGCGCGCAGCGGCGCGAGGCGGCGCAGGTCGACGCCGTTCGGGATCGTCCGTGTCTTCGGCGCGGGGGCGCCGTCGAGTATCTGGCGGCGGCGGTTGCCTTCGTAGAGCGCGACGATGTCGTCGGCGGCCGCATAGCTCATGCGCCCGAGCGCCTCGAAAAAGCGCGCCCACATCTCGTGGAAGTAGCCGATGTGCGACGCGTCGTATTCGATCAGGTTGCGGTTGTCGTTTATCCAGCGGCTCTGGAACAGCTCGATCTTGCGTTCCTTCGTGTAGATGCCATGCTCGGAGATCAGGAGCGGCCGCCCTTGCCGATGTCGCAGCAGCGTGCCGAGAAAGCCCGCGTAGCCGGTCGACACCGCGTGGTGGAGGCGCACCGGAATCAGCTGCTCGGCGATCCGCGCGAGCCGCCAGAGCGGACGGTGCATCAGGCGCACCGTCCAGAAGTAGTCGGAGAACGACGGGTCGCTGCAGTGCAGGCGGTATTGCTCCGTGAGAAACGTCCACGCCTCGGGGCTGTGTAGGAACTGCGCCTCGCTGAGCTGGTGGATGGACGTCAGGTCGTCCACGACATGACGGATCACCATGTTGTCGAGCGGCACGCCCGACGGTTGCCGGAATTGCGCGTGCAGCTGTGCGACGTGCTCGAATGCGTCGCGATTTCCGGGGACGCCGCGAACGGGCGCGGGTTCGACATCCGGCTCGTACAGGTAGTGATTCTCGAGATGCACGACGTTGGCCGGCAGCGGGTAGGACATCTGCGTGTACTCGTCGGGCGTGCTGCCGAGAAAGCACAGCGCGAACGTGTATTCGGGAAACGCGCGGATGACGTCATGCACCCAGCTCGACACGCCGCCGCTGACATACGGGTAGGTGCCCTCGAGCAGCAGCCCGATATCGGCATGGGCCGCGCGCGGCAGCACGTTGCCGAGCGCGTCGGTCGCGGCGTCCGGCGCATGGCGGGAGGGGGTGTCCAGGCCAGCATCGCGCATCATGATTCGCGTTCCTCTTCACATGGTCCAGTAGGCGGCGGCCGGCGCGAGCAGGTTGGGCGGCACGGGCGGCAGATCGTCGAAGCAGCGCCGCACGGCGGCGTAGTCGCGGCGCAGATACGCGATTTCGGCGAGATAGGGCGCCACGCGCATGCGCGGAAAGCCGCAGACGATCGCCTTTTGCAGCATCGTTTCGGCCTCGTCGAGCCGGTGCGTTTCGAATGCGAGCCGGCCGCGCAGCCGCCACAGCGCGCCGTCGAGCGGACGGAGGCGCAGCGCGTACGATGCGTGCGCGTCGGCCTGTTCGAGCGCATTGCGGTAGACGTCGCCGTCGACGACGCGCGCGTAGATCAGCTCGCCATACAACTCGGCCAGCGTCTTGTCGACCCGGTAGCGCGCGTCGTCCGACAGTGACTGCGCGAGTTTCGAGCGCTCGATCGCGATCTGCTGCGTCACGCGCTTTTCGCACTTGTCGAGCATGCCGTACGCGAGCAGGCGCACGTCGTCGACCGGATCGTTCAGCAGCGCGTGCAGGATCGGGCTGGTCGAGCGCACCGGCATCGACTGCATCGCGACGAGCGCGGTCACGCGCCGGCGGGCGTCGGCCTGACGGTTCAGGAGCCCCGCCCTGACCTGGTGTTCCTGCGCATACGAGACGTTCGCGAGCAGGTGCGGCGCGAACTGCGGCTCGCGTACGAGCGCGATCAGTGCGCGTTCGTCGAGACGCGGGAACGTGAGCGCGCGCAGACGTTCCGCGACGCGCGCGATCGTGCCGGCGATCGACTGCCAGGCGGTGAGGGCGGGGAGCCGCGCGTGCTCGCCTGGTTGCGCCGATGCCCGCAGCGGCGGGGTCGACGGCACGGGCGGCGCGTCGCTCCGTGCCTGGGAAGTGTCAAGCGGCGTCATCGCAGTAGGCCATCAGCTGGCGCAACGCGCCGTCGGGCGCCGCGCCGGTCAGGGAAACCCAGCGCACGGCGACGCGCGCGTCCGCGAAGCCGACGCCGAACTGGTTGCGCACGCTGGATTCGATCAGTTGAAGCTCGGCGTCGACGGCGACGTCGCTGCAAAGCGGCATGATGAAGATCAGCCCGCGCTTGCCGCCGTCACGCACGACCCACCGGACGTGGTAGTCGAGGTTCGTGCGCTCGATGTGCTCGAACATTGCCTGCGCCTGCTTGCTCGCATCGAACATCAGCAGCACGACGGACGACTCGACGCCGCTCTTGCGGCGCAGGTTCGCGAGGCGAGCGTATTCGAGCGCGAAGTCGTACGGACAGTCGGGAAACGCGCGCAGCACGTCGCGCGTGGTCGACGCGTGCCGCACACCGTTCGCGTAATAGCCGCACAGCACGAACATCAGCTGCAGGGTGTTCGCCGTCAGCGCAAGAAATGGCAGTTGCGACACGACCAGAACGCCGACGACTTCCTCGCCGGCGCCGAGCAGCGGCGCGCACGCGATGTAGCGGGTGCGGGCGCGCTCTTTCGTGTCGAGCGACTGGATGTGCGCGAGCGCCAGCTCTTCGAGCGCGGCGACGACGAGCGGGTCGCCGCAATCGAGTTCGAACGGCTCGCCGACGCTCGCCTCGGGCGGTCCGGCCAGCACGCCGTCGCGCAACGCGTAGATTTGTGCCGCCTCGATCTGGCACGCGTGCGCGAGGGTTTCGAGGAAGCGTTGCGCGCCGGGCAGCCTGTCTCCGTCGGCGGGCGAGTCGACGTCGTGCAGCGTGATGTCGCGCAGCCGCGCGAGCGCGTCGCGTAGCGTCGCCGGGCGCATGAGCAGTTCCTGCTCGAGCTGGTCGTGCGACAGCCTGAGCAGGAACTGGTTGTTCGTCAGCACCGACAGGCGTTCGGTCAGGTAGTCGTTCGACACGCGCGCCTGCACGAGCCGGTTCGCCCATGTATCGCTGAACTGGCCCGCGACGAGCATCGTGACGAAGCCGCCGATGAAGTAGTCGCGCGGAAACGCGTCGACGAGCGGCCGGCGGGCGTAGAAGATTACCCATGCGGCGAGCAGGATCGTGCCGCCGCCGATGCCGCCGACGGTGCCGTACCGCAACGCGACGAAAAGCGGCAGCAGCCACAGCCACGGGAACGCCTTCGCGAGCAGCAGCGGGTCGGCGGGCGTGATCACGCGACACAACGCGAGGACGAGCGTGGACAGGAAAAGCGTCTCGAGCGCGACGTAACTCGCCGAGTGCTCGCGAGGCAGCAGCGACGCGAAGCGCGCCGTCTCGGTCAGATGCAGGAAGCGCGAGCGCAGGCGCGCGTGCTGGACTCGCGGACGCTTCGACGGCTCGGCGCCGATCCGCGCATCGAACCGCGTCGATTTAGTCTCAATGGCCATCGATAACCTCGCGCGCCCCCGATGAGTGTCGAACTGTGCGGCCGTCACGCGGGCGGCGGTCGCCTTGTTGTTGTCGTTCCGGTTCACCACGCCGGAGCTGGAAGAATGCTGGTGCCGCCCGTCGGCAACGCAATGCCGGAAACCGGTTGACCGCGCCACGCTCGACACGGGCTCCAGCGAAGATGCAAGGAACGTACCACCGGTATCGCATCCTTGCCGGGGGGGCTCCGGAACGCGCGCCGCACGGCTTCAGGTGCCGATTCCTTCGATATTTGTTTCATCGTTGATACGCCGGAACCGGTATCGGTGCGGCGGCGCGCCGTGATGCCGTTCCGCGTCGTGGCGCGCACGCGCGCACTGCGATGTCGGTCATGCGCATGTGCGGCGGACGGCAAGAGGGGCGACGGCGCGAATGGCCGACGTCCGTTGTGCCTGCAAGGTTGCGCGTGCGAGCGGCGGCGCGTAACAGTTGTGCAACAGCGGCGAAGACCCGGCGCTGGCCTTCGGGAAAACACCCCCGGCGTTTCGTCTTCCTGAGCGGCCGGCGAGCTTGAACTTCGCCGGGTCTTGGTCTATTCCTTCATCCAAGGAAATCGCGCGGCACATGCGCGATCAAACATTCGATCGGGCAACGCGTCGCGTGTGTCGTCGACTGCCGGAAAACGAGCGGCGCTCCGCACCGAGAGAAGGACAACAAAAGAGGTCAGCCATGCAGAGCCGACAGTCGACAGGCCCGGGGGGCATGGTCTTGTTGGGGCGAATCAGGTGGCGCGTCGTCGGCGTGAGGGCGTGCGTCGCATGTCTCGCGCCGCTTTCCGCGCCGGCACAGGCCGCCCAGCTCGACACGCCGTTCGTTCCCGCAGACTCCGCCATCGCCTTGCCGGTGCCGCTTGCCTCGGCGGATGATGCCGCGCGTGCGCCCGCGAACGACGTCGGCGCGAGCGTCGCGCCGATGCCGAGCTTCGCGTTCTACTACGGCGCGCATGTGCCCGTCACCGCGCTGTCGTCGTTCGACAGCGTGGTCGTCGAACCCGACAGCGATTTCGACCCGCGTGCGGCCGACACGTCGCATACCGCATGGCTAGCCTATGTGAGCCTCGGCGAGGTGAGCGCGGCGCGCACGTACTTCAAGGACATCCCGCGCGCGTGGCTGCGCGGCGAGAACCGCGCATGGCGCTCGGCTGTGGTCGACCAGGCAGTGCCGCAATGGCCCGCCTTCTATGTCGAGCACGTGATCGCGCCGCTGTGGGACAAGGGATTCCGCGGCTTCTTCCTCGATACCCTGGATTCCTATCAGATCGTCGCGAAGACCGATGACGAGCGCGCGCGCCAGCGGGACGGCATCGTGGCCGTGATCGACGCGATCAAGGCGCGCTATCCAGGCGCGCGGCTGATCCTGAATCGGGGCTTCGAACTGCTGCCGCGCGTCCACGAGCATGTGTACGCGGTCGCGTTCGAGTCGCTCTATCGCGGCTGGAATCAGTCGCAGCAGCGCTATACGGAAGTGACGCAGGACGATCGCGCGTGGCTGATGGCGCAGGTGGCGGCCGTGAAGGCGTATGGCCTGCCGGTCGTGTCGATCGACTACTGTCCTCCGGCCGACGGCGCGTGCGCGCGCGAAACGGTCGAGCGAATCCGCGCGGCCGGCGTGATTCCGTACGTGACGGGGCCGGCGCTCGACAGCGTCGGCGTCGGCGCGGCCGGCGAGCGGCTGCGCGCGGGCGCCTTCGCGCAGCGCCGCGCGACGCGTGCGGAGCGTTCACCCGCATTCGGCGTCCCGCTCGCCGCACCGCGCAGCGGCCATACGCTAGTGGCCGGTGGAACGGCTGCGCAGGCGGGCCGCGATGTGATGGGGGGGGCTGGCGCGCATGCCGCCGGCCCTGGGCAACGCGTTCACGGGGAAGCCGACTGTGCAATCTGACCGGAAACGACTCATCTCACCGCTCGGCATCGCGGGCTTCGGCGCGGTGGTGGCGCTCTCGCTCGCCGCCGTGTTTCCGCGCGGCACGCTCGAGCGCGCGCTGCTCGAAAGCCGTGAAGCCGATGCGCTGACGGTCGCGTATCTGCGGGCATGGCTGCGGGCCGACCCGAACAACGCGCAGGCGATCGAGCATCTCGCGCGCGAGTACCTGGGCGAGGGCCGGTACGACGATGCCGAGCGGCTCGTCGCGCAGTTGCGCGCGTCGCCCGACGCCGGGATCCGGCAACGGGCGCTGCTGGCTGACATCGGGATCGCGGAGCGGCGTCTTTACGCGTTGCCGGACGGTCACCCGGAGCGCGTCGCGCGCATCGCGCAGCTCGACCTGCTGCTGACCGACGCGGTCGACGGCGTGTGGTCGCCGCAACAGATGCAGGTCCTCGCGATCAAGGCGCTCGCGCTGAACGACGGCGCGCTCGCCGCGCGCTATTACCACCGGCTCGCCGTGCGCGAGCCGGCGCGCGCGACCTATTGGCTCGGCAAGGAGTCGGCCGCCCAGCTCGCGAGCGGCCACTACCGGGAGGCAGCCGACGCGGCATTCGCTGCCAGCGACCGCGCCGCGTCGAAGGGCGAGCGGCGCGCATTCTTCATCGCGGGATTGCGGGCGCTGCAGGGCGGCAACTTCCTCGGCGAGGCGGTGCTCGCCGCGCGCGCGCGCGTCGGCGTGCTCGCGAACGATCCGCGCACGCTGCGATTCCTGATTCAGCTGTCGCTCGCGGCGGGCCGCCCCGATCTGGCTGCCGACTACACGAACCAGCTCGTCAGGCTGCACGCGCGCGGCGCGGACAAGCAGACGGATGCGACGCAGCTGTCGGAGCAACGGCATGCGGCACGCGGGTTCGGCTTCACGTTCGCGGTCTGGCATGTCGGCGCACGGCCGCGCGTGATCCGCGTCGTGCAGGCGGCCGACGCGCCGGCGAACGCGGCGCCGGCGGCCGGCGACGAAGCCGCGCCGTCGGACGACGATCTCGCGTTCAAGGTGTACGTGCAGAACAGCCGTCTGCGCGAGGCGGAGGACGTCGCACGCGGCGCGCTCGCGCGCGATCCCGGCTCGGTGCCCTGGCACGAGCGGCTCGCGCAGGTCGCGACGTGGAACAACCGGCCGCGCGTCGCGCTCGACGCGTACTTCTGGCTCGCGAAGACGCGCAACGACGAGGCGTCGTGGCAGCAGGTGCTGCGGCTCGCGCCTGCGCTTCGCGACGACCGCGCGCTGCTCGCCGCATTGCAGCACGAGCTGGACGAAGGCGGCGCGAAAGCCGATCGCCGCCGTCAGCTCGAATGGATCGACGCGTACATCGCGATCGAGGGGGGCCGCGCCGATCCGGCCGCGGCGATCCGCTTCCTCGCGATGCATGCGCGCGGGCCGTTGCGCGAGCCGGTGCTCGAGCGTATGGCGGCGCTGGCGGAGCGCACCGGCGACGATGCGCTCGCGTTGCGCACCTGGCGGACCCTCGAACACGAATACGGCGCGCGCCCGGCGTACGCGACCAAGATCGCCGTCGCGCTCTACGGGCAGCGGCGCTATGCCGACGCACTCGCCGCGCTCGACGCGGCCAAACCGGCGGCGGCCCCGAACGACGTTCAGTTCTGGCGGCTCTACGCGACGCTCGGCAAGCTTGCCGGGCGTCCGGCGGCCGTCATCGAAGGGTCGCGACATGTGCTGGCGAGCGGCCGCGAGACGCCGACCGACCTCGAGCAGATGATCGACGCGCTCGACGCGCAGCCGCTCGATGCGGGCCGCGTCGCCGAATTCGCGTACCGCCGCACCGGCGAGCTGCGCGATCTTCGCCGCGCGGTGTACTACTACACGCGAGCGGGTGCCTACGAGCGCATCGCGACGTTGCTCGATTCGCTGACGCCCGCGCAGGCGGCGCAGGCGGAGCGCGATCCCGACTACCTGCTGGCGCGTTCGCAGTATTGGCGCTATGTCGGCGAGCCGACCCGCTCGCTCGACGACGTGCGCGCGGTGTTGCGGATCACACCGGACAACGCGAACGCGCAGACCGCGCTGCTGTGGCTGCTGATCGACACGGGCAGCGATGCCGACCTGCGGGCCGCGCTGCGCACCTATCGCGCGCGCGCGACCGGCGACACGCCGCTCACGGCCGCGTACGCGGCCGCCTGGCTGCGCCTCGGCGATGCGCGCGCCGCGCTGCACTTCCTGCGGCTCAACGCGCCGTCGCATCGAACCGATCCGCTGTGGCGGCTCACGGTGGCCGACGCGCTCGAACTGTCCGGTCAGACGGACGAGGCATGGCGGGTGCGGCGCAACGTATGGGCGACGCTGCACCGCGAGCGGATCGACCGGCGCCGGCCGCCACAGCTCACGCAGGACGAATACGACACGGCGCGCGTGCGCTTCATCGCGCTGACTGACCATTTTGCGGGCGGCGACGCGTCGAAGCGCCTGTTGATCGAACTGCTGCGCGCGGACGAGCGTGCGGGCGCGGCGCCATCCACGAAGGCGGCCGCGGATCTGGGCGACCTGTCGATGCTGCCGCCGGCGGACGCGCAGGCGCTGACGCGCAGCAACCAGCGCTATTCGGCCGCCACGCGCGAGGCGGTGCTCGCGTGGAGCCAGTCGCACGACGCGTACGACTTCGAGCGCGACTGGCTCGCGTGGCATTACCTGCAGCGCCTGTCCCAGCCGTCGTATGCGAATGCGGCGCTCGCGCTCGCGGACGACGATCCGGTGGCACTGTCGCGCATGCTGGACGACCCGGCCGATCCGGTGCCGCTGCCGACCCGCGTCGAGGCGGAGCGGCGCGCCGGGCGCATCGGCGCTGCACAACAGGACGCGTTCGACGCGCAGAACCTGTTGCCCGACAACGATGCGATGCATGCGACGCTGGTCGACACGATCCTGCCGACCGCGCAGGCGATCGCGCCCGGGTTCCGCTACCTGCAGACGGGGCCGCTGACGTTCGTCGAGAGCAGCATCGGCGCGGGCGTCCGCATCACGCCGACGCTCGCGTTTGCGTTCCGCTACGTCGATCGCGCGCAGCACGGCGACGATTCGATGCCCGGCGTGCCGGGGAAGGACCGCAACTTCGAGGCGGTGCTGCGGCGCTACGGCGCGATCGACCGCGAGGCGCTCGTGGTCGGGCGCCGCGACGCGCTGCGCGACGTGACGACGGTACGTGCCGAGGGCGCGCTGTTCGAGGGCAGGCCGCTCAGTTTCACGTTCTCGCTCGGGCGTAACCAGGAAGCGACCGAATCGTCGCAGCTGCAGGTCGGCGGCGTGAAGGACAACGCGGTCGCCACGGTCGCGTTCCAGCCCGACCCGCACATCTTCACGCGGGCGCGGGTCGAATATGCGCGCTTCTACGGACAGGACCGCTCGTATCTCGGGCACGGGACGCTGGTCACGGCCGACGCGGGCTACAAGCTGCGCGTCAGTTACCCCGACTACACGATCCGGCTCGCGGTCACGCACGGCGAATACACGGCGAACGGCTCGCCGGGCGCGTTGCTGCGGCGGCTCGTGCCGATCGGCGAGCCGTTGAGCGGGTCGCAGTTCGTGCCGCAGTCGTTCACGCAGGTCGCGCTGCTCGGCGGCTTCGGCAACGGCCTGCTCGACGGCTACTCGCGCGGCTGGCGGCCGTTCCTCGAGGTCGGCCCGTTGTACGACTCGCATGCGGGATGGGGCGAACGCGTGACGGCGGGCGTCGTCGGTAGCGTGTTCGGCGCCGACCAGCTCGGCCTCTACGTGACGCATGCGAGTGCGTCGCAGAACCATTCGACGCCTGTGACCGAAGTCGGTATCCGCTACCGCTGGATGTTTTGAACCGGAAACCAAGGAGAGCGAAATGAAAGAGAGCGCATCGCCACGACAAACATCGAGGCCGGCGCGGTCCGGCCGGATCGCGCGCCGCTGGTGCGCGGTGCTGGCCGCGGCGGGCGCGCTGCTCGCCGGCTGCGCGCAGATCGACGCCGGGCCGGTCTCGCCGTTCGAGGCGGGCGGCGGCAACCGCGACCTGCGTTTCGCGAACACGAGCTGGGCGGTCCTGCCGATCGAGAACAACACCGAGACGGCCAACGCCGGGCAGCGCGCCGCGTCGATCGCCGCGGGATTCCTGCGCGCGCAGGGCTACACGGACGTGCGCGAATACCGCGCGCCGGATGGCGGCGACGGGATGTTCATGGATTGGACGGGAGCGGACCTGGGCAAGGCGAAGGCGTGGGCCGCCAGCAACCATCTGCGCTACGGCCTGACGGGCGCGGTGAACGAATGGCGCTACAAGGTGGGGGTCGACGGCGAGCCGGCGATCGGCATCGCGCTGCAGATCATCGACCTGCAAACCGGCGCCGTGGTCTGGAGCGGCACCGCGAGCCGCACCGGCTGGAGCCGGGATGCGGCGACGAGCGTCGCGCAGGGCCTGGTCCGGCAACTGCTGACGCCCGTCGTCGGGTCCGGCGACAAGCGCGCGAGCTCGTAACGTGCGCGCGGCGGCCCGGGCATTGCGCGCGGGCCGCCGGCAGGGACGGCGCGGTGCGCGCCGTCCGGAGCCGTCACGCGCGTGCGGCGCGTGACGCGGGACTCAGAAGCCCCAGTAGCACACGACGCCCTGGCCGGCGCTCGCGTCCGACACGTACGGCGAGAAACCGTGCGAGCGGCTCGAGCTGTACGCGCTCCACGCGTCGGTCGTGTCCGAGCAGGTGCCGACGTAGTCGACCGTCGCGATCCAGAACGGGTTGCCGCCCGGATGCAGGTTCATGCTCTTCCAGTTCAGCAGCTCGGTTTCAGCCTGGCTGTCGTAGGTCGGCTTGTAGACCTCTTCGTGCGCGACGCCGTCGAGCAGGCTGCTGAACGGCACGCCACCCGTCGTCCCGAGGCGCGTCACGTTGCTCGTCGCGTTCTGCATCACGATCAGCATCTTCGGATACTTCTGGCGCAGCTTGCGCACGAGGTCGAGGCCGCCCTGGGAACATGCCGCGTCGCACGGGCCGTTGCTGGTCGACGTGCCGTGCTCGACGATTTCCAGGTTGTCGAGGTAGAAGCCGTCCGCGCCCTGCGCGACGAGACGCGGCGCGACGTAGTTGACGATCAGGTTCTGGTAATCGGCGTTGCCGACGTTCATCCACGTCTCGTCCGAATAGCCCTGGTACGAGCCGAGTTGCGCGGCCTTGTTCGCGCCGCACGACACGAAGCCGCTCGGCACCTGGTTCCAGTAGCCGCGCCAGTGTTCGCACGAGCCGAGGTTCAGGTAGCTCAGCACCTTGTTCTGGCCGTTGTTCTTCAGCGTCACGACGTCGCTCGGCGCGAAGTTGCCCGTGTCCGGATCGAGGTCGATGTCCATGATGCGGAACGTGTTGGCGACCTTGGACAGGCTGCCGAGCGTCGATGCATCGCCGTAGTAGGTCATCCACGGGCCGGAGACCGGGAAGCCGGGGCCGCTCGACACCGTCGCGGTCGAGCCCGAGGTCGTGCCGGACGTCGTGCCGCCGGAGGAGGTGCCCGACGAGGTCTTCGTGCGGCTCCACAGCGCGCTGGCGTTGACGCTCGCGGCGGGCTGGCTGCCGCCATTGTCGCCGCCGCAGGCGGACAGGATCACGGGCACGATCAGGGAGAGGACTAACGGGGCAATTCTTCGCATCGGTTTATTCCAGGTTAGGTTCGGGTTGCGACGGACACACAACCGGGGTCCGCTCGACGCAAAGCCGGGCCAAGGCAGGACGCGCGCGCAAAGCCGCGTTCCGCCCGCATCCGGGGCTGCTGTCGAGGGGATGAAAAAGCGACGTACGATGGACTGTCCGCTGCGCGGACGGGATCGAACGCTTGGCGGCTTTGGACACCGCCAACTCTCCACCGCCGCGACCGAGCGTTCGGCGCGCGCCGGCATCAGGGAGAGATCGATGTTGTTATTGATAAGACCAATCGATAATTAAATCTGATGATTTAAATCAATTGGAAACAAACTCTAACCGAGTGAAATCGAGAGGCTGTAACGAGTTGTATGGCGCGTAACAGGCAGTAAGTGCGGCGGCGGGCGGCGATTTGCGCGGGCACCGCGTGGACACGGTGCTGTCCGCGCGAAGCTTCAGGTATCGCTTGAAGATCGGAGGTTTACTGCTCGTTACGGTTTGGCGAGATGGGGCCGTTACATATTGGCCAGTGGGGTCGGAGTCCCGGCGCACGCGGCGTTATGTCCCCAACTGCGGTCTCCGGAAGCGCGCGAGGCGCGCGCGTGCCCTGGGCGGCACGCGGCGTCTGGACGGCGCTCGCGCGGTGTCCGACACTGATGCATTCGGGAACCGGAGGGCGCAAACCATGCAGGCAATCGAGGGCGTGCGGCACTTCTACGTATTCAACGGAGATGCCGACGGCCTGTGCGCGCTACAGCAGTTGCGGCTGGCAAACGGGCCGCACGGCACGCTCGTCACCGGTGTGAAGCGCGACGTGCGGCTGCTCGCGCGTGTCGACGCGTACGCGGGCGATCGCGTGACGGTGCTCGACGTGTCGCACGACCAGAATCGCGACGCCGTCGCGCGGCTGCTGCGCGACGGCGCGGCGGTGCGCTATTTCGACCATCACTTCGCCGGTGAACTGCCGGACGATCCCGGTTTCGACGCGCACATCGATACGGCGCCGGAGGTCTGCACGAGCCTGCTCGTCAACCGCCACCTGGGCGGACGCCACGCGCGCTGGGCGGCGGTTGCCGCGTTCGGCGACGAACTGCCGGGGCAGGGCGCGGCGCTCGCGCGTGCGCACGGTGCGCGCGAAGCCGAGGTCGCGACACTCGCGGAATTGGGGCTGTACCTGAACTACAACGCGTACGGCGAGTGCATCGACGATCTGCATTTCGATCCCGCGGCACTGGCCGAGGCGATGCTGCCGTGCGTCGATCCGCTCGACTTCGCACGCGGTTCGGGTGTGTTCGCGGCATTGCGCGACGGTTACCGGGACGACATGGCATGCGCCCGCGCGCTGCGTCCGCTGCGAGACGTGCCGGGCGCGACGCTGATCCGGATGCCGGATCAGGCATGGGCGCGGCGCGCGAGCGGGATGCTGGCCAACGAGCGCGTGCGCGGCCAGCCCGGCAGCGCGCTAGCCGTGCTGTCGCCGCGCGCCAGCGGCGGGTTCGTCGTCAGCGTGCGGGTGCCGGACGGGCGGGCGCTCGGCGCCGACGATTTCTGCCGTCAATTTCCGACGGGCGGCGGCCGCAAGCGCGCGGCCGGCATCAACCATCTGCCGGCGCACGCGTTCGACGCGTTCGCCGCGCGTTTCGAAGCGGCGTTCCGGCTACGCTGACGCGGGCGCTCGCGCGGGCCGTCCGGCGACGCCATGCGCCGCCGCCTGCGCGGCCGTGGCACGCCATCGACAGCTCCGGGCCCGCTCGTCACAATACGCGTCGTTTCCCGTTTCCCGTTTCCCGTTTCCCGTCTCGCAGTCGAGGTGTGTGTGGCAGACCTGCCGTCCGTTTCTCCCGCGATCGTCTGGTTTCGCGACGATCTTCGCCTGACCGACCAGCCCGCACTGATGCGCGCGGTGGAGTCGGGACGGCCGCTGATCTGCGCGTACGTCGACGATGCCGGCGACGACGCAGGGCGTCCGCTGGGCGGCGCGGCTCGCTGGTGGCTGCATGCGTCGTTGCGTGAACTGGACGCGTCGCTCGCGCGGCACGGCGGCCGCTTGCTGCTGCTGCGCGGCGCCGCGCAGCGCGAGATCGAGCGTCTCGCCGTCGAGACGGGCGCGGCGGCGGTCTACTGGAATCGCCGCTACGCGCTGCCGCACCGCGATGCCGACCGGGCGCTCAAGGTGACGCTGAAGGCGCAGGGGCGCGTCGTCGAAAGCTGTAACGGCGGCCTGCTGAACGAGCCGTGGGAGGTGCTGACCGAAGCGGGCACGCCATTCAAGGTCTTTACCGCGTACTGGCGCGCGGCGCGCCGGCGCGGCATGGTCGCCGCGCCGCTGCCCGAGCCCGGGCGGATTGCGTTTTTCCCGTGGCCGAACGATGTGCGCGAGCGCGCGGTCGCGCTCGATGCACTGGCGCTCGAGCCGCGCGCGCCCGATTGGGCCGGCGGGCTGCGCGACGCGTGGCCCGAGCCCGGCGAAAGCGGCGCGCTGCGGCAGCTGACCCGTTTCGTCGGGGCTGGGCTGGCCGGCTACGCGGACGCGCGCGATCGGCCGGACCGGCCGGCGACGAGCCGTCTGTCGCCCTACCTGCGCTTCGGCAACCTGTCGCCGCGGCAGGTCTGGCATGCCGCCCAGGCCGAGGCGCGGGCGGACGGCGCGGCGGTCGCCGGCGACGCGGACAAGTTCCTGAGCGAGCTGGGCTGGCGCGAATTCAGCTACGCGATGCTGTATCACTTTCCCGCGCTGGCGACGCGCAACTTCCGCGCACAGTTCGACGCGATGCCGTGGCGCCGGGATCCCGCCGCGCTGCGCGCGTGGCAGCGCGGCCGCACCGGCTACCCGCTCGTCGACGCCGGGATGCGCGAATTGTGGGCGACCGGCTGGATGCACAACCGTGTGCGGATGGTCGTCGCATCGTTCCTCGTCAAGCACTTGCTGATCGACTGGCGCGCCGGCGAGGCGTGGTTCTGGGATACGCTCGTCGACGCCGACCCCGCGAACAACGCGGCGAGCTGGCAGTGGGTCGCCGGATGCGGCGCGGACGCCGCGCCGTATTTCCGCATCTTCAATCCGGTGCTGCAAGGGCGGACGTGCGATCCGCACGGCGCGTACGTCCGGCGCTGGGTGCCGGAGCTGGCCGCGCTCGACGACACGGCGATCCACGCGCCCTGGACCGCGTCGCCGCCGCAGCTGGCCGCCGCCGGCGTGCGGCTTGGCGTCGACTATCCCGAGCCGATCGTCGATCACGGCGCCGCGCGGCGTCGCGCGCTCGACGCGTTGGCGGGGCTGCCGAAGGGGCGCTGAGCGCGCGGCCGGCGGCGGATGCCGGGGCCGATGTCTTCGGCGTGCAAATCGAGTACCTTCTCGCATGCAGCCTTTCGACAACGACGAAGAAGGAGCCGGGCAGCCGGCTCGTGGCGGGAGACACGATGACGCTTTCGAACAACCCTGCAGGCGCGGCGCGCGACGGCCGCGCGGCGGACACACTGCCGCCGGAACCGGTGACGCTGCACGCGGCCGATGGCTACGCATTGCGCGGTTACGTCTGGCGGCACCGCGGCGGCGCGGCCGGACGGCCGCTCACGGTTGTCAACAGCGCGACCGCGGTGCGCTGCGACTACTATTTCCGGTTCGCCGCGTGGCTGTTCGCGCAGGGGCGCGATGTGCTCGTCTACGACTATCGCGGCATCGGCGGCTCGCGCCCCGCGCGGCTCGGGGCGCTGCGCGCGAACTGGCTCGACTGGGGGCGGCTCGATTGCGAGGCGGCATTGCAGTACGCGCGTGACGCGTTCGCCGGCCAGCCGGTCGACGTGGTCGCGCACAGCATCGGCGGCTTCGCGCTCGGGCTCGCGCCGTCGAACGTGCACGTGCGGCGTGTGCTGACGGTGGGCGCGCAGTACGCGTACTGGCGCGACTACCTGCCGGCCGAACGCCGGCGGATGTGGTGGAAGTGGCACGTCGCGATGCCGGCGCTCGCCGCGATGTGCGGCTATGTGCCCGCGAAGCGGTTCGGCTGGATGGAAGATACGCCGCGCGGCGTCGCGCTGTCGTGGGCGCGTTCGCAGCCGCGCTTCGAGGACAGCTACGCGCGGGCGCCGATCGGCGAGAGCGCGGCGAGCCGCGCCGCGTTGCCGGCACGCTTCGCGGCGCTGCGCGCGCCGATGCTCGCAATCGGCCTCGACGACGACGCGTTCGGCACCGTCGCGGCGATGGAGCGGCTGATCGGCTACTACACCGGCGCCGACGTCACGCATCTGCGCATTGCGCCGCGCCACATCGGCGCGGATGCGATCGGGCATTTCGCGTTCTTCCACAGCCGCTTTGCCGACACGCTCTGGACCGTCGCGCTGCACTGGCTGCAGCACGGCGCGCTGCCGGCCGACGCACCGGGCATCGTCCACGCGCGTCATGCTGCGGCCCGGCAGCCGGGCGCAGGCGGTCTCGCGGCCGCCGGCTGATTCGGCTGATTCGGCTGACACGGCTGACACGGCAGACACGGCAGACACGGCAGACACGGCAGACACGGCAGACACGGCAGACACGGCAGACACGGCGTCACGCCATGCGCGACGCCGGCGATCGATTACCATCGGGCGTTCGTCACATCGCGCGCGCATTCACCGATGCCATTCCTGTCCCTTGCCGATTCGTTCAACGACGCGGACCGCGCGTACCGCGCGCACGCGCTCGTCGTGCCCGATGCGGCTCGCGAGGCGGGCGTGCACGTCGTGCGTATCGACTTCGACGCGAACGTGCCGCTCGACGCCCCCGCATTCTCGGCGCTGAGCGACGCCGAGCGCGCGCGGGCGAGCCGCTTCCTGCGGGTTCAGGATGCGCGGCGCAGCGCAACGACGCGCGCCGCATTGCGCGATGCGCTCGGCGCGCAGCTCGGCATCGCGCCGCAGGCGCTGCGCCTTTGTATGGACGAGGCGGGGCGCCCGGCGCTCGCTCCCGCGCATCGCTCGACGCTCGATTTCAACGTGTCGCACGCGGGCGATCATGCGCTGATCGCATGGTCGGCCACATGCCGGGTCGGCGTCGACATCGAGCAGTGCGCCCGCGCGCTCGACTGGTGCGCGTTGAGCCGCGAAGTCTGCGCGGCTGACGAGGCCGCGTATCTCGGCGGGCTGCCCGGCGATCAGGGCGCGCGCGCATTCATGCAGGTCTGGACGGCCAAGGAAGCGCTGCTCAAGGCGCTCGGCACCGGCATCGCCGGTGGACTTGCCGCATTCGCCGTCGTGCCGGCGTGCGATCCCGGCACGCCGGCGGTGCGGGTCGTCGATCCGGCCGCGGCGTCGGCAGGTGTGGCCGCATTCGATGCGGCTTGGCTCGACGCGGTGTCCGGCTACGCCGCGTGTGTCGCGTGGGCGCGCGGCTGACGGAAATCCGCGAGCGCGGCGCGCACGAGGAGCCCTGACCGCACCGGCACGGCCGGGCACGCCTGCGTCAAGGGCGGCACCGCGATCCGCCCGCCGGTTGCTCAAACACGCAACCACGCACTAAACCACGTACGACGCCATGCACGACGCCATGCACGACGCCGGACGGCGTCGCATGTCGCCCGCCGGCCGATTCCGGGCATCAGGGAAACTCCCGAGCCGAAATCAGTGAAAACAAGTTGTCTATACAAGCCGGGGTGACTACACTTCATCCATTCCGAACTTGTATAGACAGGATGCCCACATGATTACGCTTACCCCCGGCCATTTGACCCTTCCGCAACTGCGCCAGATCGCACGCGAGTCCGTGCAGATCGCGCTCGACCCGGCGAGCTTCGCGAAGATCGACGCAGGCGCGAAGGCCGTCGCCGACATCGCCGCGAAGGGCGAGCCGGCCTACGGCATCAACACCGGCTTCGGCCGTCTCGCCAGCACCCACATTCCGCACGACCAGCTCGAGCTGCTGCAGAAGAACCTGGTGCTGTCGCACGCGGTCGGTGTCGGCGAGCCGATGGCGCGCTCGTCGGTGCGCCTGCTGATCGCGCTGAAGCTGTCGAGCCTCGGCCGCGGCCACTCGGGCATCCGCCGCGAAGTGATGGACGCGCTCGTCAAGCTGTTCAACGCCGACGTGCTGCCGCTGATCCCGGTGAAGGGCTCGGTCGGCGCATCGGGCGACCTCGCGCCGCTCGCGCACATGTCGGCCACGCTGCTCGGCGTCGGCGAAGTGTTCATCCGCGGCGAGCGCGCGAGCGCGGTCGACGGCCTGCGCGTCGCGGGCCTCGCGCCGATGACGCTGCAGGCGAAGGAAGGCCTCGCGCTGCTGAACGGCACGCAGGCGTCAACGGCGCTCGCGCTCGACAACATGTTCGCGATCGAGGATCTGTACCGCACCGCGCTCGTCGCGGGCGCGCTGTCGGTGGATGCGGCGGCCGGCTCGGTGAAGCCGTTCGACGCGCGCATCCACGAACTGCGCGGCCACCAGGGCCAGATGGATGCGGCGGAGGCGTACCGCGCGCTGCTCGAAGGCTCGGCGATCAACCTGTCGCACCGTGACTGCGGCAAGGTGCAGGACCCGTACAGCCTGCGCTGCCAGCCGCAGGTGATGGGCGCGTGCCTGGACCAGATGCGCCACGCGGCCGGCGTGCTGCTCGTCGAGGCGAATGCCGTGTCGGACAACCCGCTGATTTTCCCGGACACCGGCGAAGTGCTGTCGGGCGGCAACTTCCACGCGGAGCCGGTCGCGTTCGCGGCCGACAACCTCGCGCTCGCCGCAGCGGAAATCGGCGCACTGGCCGAACGCCGCATCGCACTCCTGATCGACGCGACGCTGTCGGGCCTGCCGCCGTTCCTCGTCAAGGATGGCGGCGTGAACTCGGGCTTCATGATCGCGCACGTGACGGCCGCCGCGCTCGCGTCGGAGAACAAGACGCTCGCGCACCCGGCATCGGTCGATTCGCTGCCGACCTCGGCGAACCAGGAAGACCACGTGTCGATGGCGACCTTCGCCGCGCGCAAGCTCGCCGACATCGCCGACAACACGAAGCACATCCTCGCAATCGAGCTGCTCGCCGCGGCCCAGGGCGTCGACCTGCGCGCGCCGCATCACACGAGCCCGAAGCTCGCGGAAGTGATGCAGACGGTCCGCGACAAGGTCGCGCACTACGCGCTCGACCACTACTTCGCGCCGGACATCGCGGTGATCGCGAAACTGGTCGGCGAGCGTGCGTTCGCGCAGCACAGCCCGTTCTCGTTCGTGTCGGAACAGTAAGCCGATGAGCGCACCGGTCTACCAGGAGATCAAGGATTTCATCCTGGCGCGCATTCATGCCGGCGAGTGGGCGGAGGGCGATCAGGTGCCGTCCGAGAACGAGCTGGCGCGCGAGTTCAAGGTCGCGCGCATGACCGTCAACCGCGCGCTGCGCGAGTTGACGGCCGAGCAGGTGCTCACGCGCGTGCAGGGCGCGGGCACCTTCGTCGCGCGGCCGAAATACGAGTCGACGCTGGTCGCGATCCGCAGCATTTCCGAGGAAGTGTCGGCACGCGGCCACCGGCATCAGGCGCGCGTGCTCGGCCTGTCGACGATCCGCGCCGACGAGGCGCTCGCCGACGAGATGCAGGTGGCTGTGCGCGCCCGGCTGTTCCACTCGCAGGTGCTGCATTTCGAGAACGACGAGCCGGTGCAGCTCGAGGAGCGGTGGGTGAATCCGGCGGTCGCGCCGGATTACGCCGAGCAGGATTTCACGAACACGACGCCGAACCAGTACCTGATGCGCGCGGCCCCGCTGCAGCGCGTCGAGTACCGGATCGAAGCGGCCGCGCCCGCGTCCGGCATGCGCGAGCAGCTGTGGATGGACGACGTCGAGCCGTGTCTGGTTTTACATCGGCGCACCTGGTCGCAGGGCGTCGTCGCCTCGGTGGCGAATCTGTGGCATCCCGGCAGCCGTTATCGCTTCACCGGGCATTTCTGAATCCGTATTGAACTTCACTTTCCTTCGGGAGCCGTCGTCATGAACCATCCGAAACACATCGATCCCCGTCTCGATCCGACGCGCACGATCCACGCGCCGCGCGGCAGCGAGAAGACCTGCAAGACCTGGCTCGCCGAGGCGGCGTACCGGATGATCCAGAACAACCTGGACCCGGAAGTCGCGGAGCATCCGCACGCGCTCGTCGTGTACGGCGGCATCGGCCGCGCGGCGCGCAACTGGGAATGCTACGACCAGATCCTCGCGTCGCTGAAGGACCTGAACGAGGACGAGACGCTGCTGGTGCAGTCGGGCAAGCCGGTCGGCGTGTTCCGCACGCACAAGGATGCGCCGCGCGTGCTGATCGCGAACTCGAACCTGGTGCCGCACTGGGCGACCTGGGACCACTTCCACGAGCTCGACCGCAAGGGCCTGATGATGTACGGCCAGATGACGGCCGGCAGCTGGATCTACATCGGCAGCCAGGGCATCGTGCAGGGCACCTACGAGACCTTCTTCTCGGTCGCGAACCAGCACTTCAACGGCGATCCGTCGGGCCGCTGGATCCTGACGGGCGGTCTCGGCGGCATGGGCGGCGCGCAGCCGCTGGCGGCGACGATGGCCGGCTTCTCGATGATCGCGGTCGAGTGCGACGAGTCGCGCATCGACTTCCGCCTGAAGACCCGCTACGTCGACAAGAAGGCGACGACGCTCGACGAAGCGCTCGCGATGATCGAAGACGCGAAGCGCGCCGGCCAGCCGGTGTCGGTCGGCCTGCTTGGCAACGCGGCCGACGTGTTCGCGGAAATCGTCGCGCGCGGCATCACGCCGGACTGCGTGACCGACCAGACGAGCGCACACGACCCGATCAACGGCTACCTGCCGCAGGGCTGGACCGTCGCGCAATGGCGCGAAGCGCAGAAGGTCGATCCGCAGAGCATCGTGAAGCCCGCGAAGCAGGCGATGGCGGTGCAGGTGCGCGCGATGCTGGCGCTGCAGGAGCGCGGCGCGGCGACGCTCGACTACGGCAACAACATCCGCCAGATGGCGCTCGAGATGGGTGTCGAGAACGCGTTCGACTTCCCGGGCTTCGTGCCGGCGTACATCCGTCCGCTGTTCTGCGAAGGCAAGGGGCCGTTCCGCTGGGTCGCGCTGTCCGGCGATCCGGAGGACATCTACAAGACCGACCAGAAGGTCAAGGAACTGATCCCGGACGATCCGCACCTGCACAACTGGCTCGACATGGCGCGCGAGCGCATCGCGTTCCAGGGCCTGCCGGCGCGCATCTGCTGGGTCGGCGTGAAGGATCGCTATCGCCTGGGCCAGGCGTTCAACGAGATGGTGAAGAACGGCGAGCTGAAGGCGCCGATCGTGATCGGTCGCGATCACCTCGACACCGGCTCGGTCGCGAGCCCGAACCGCGAGACCGAAGCGATGAAGGACGGCTCGGACGCGGTCAGCGACTGGCCGCTGCTCAACGCGCTGCTGAACACCGCGGGCGGCGCGTCGTGGGTGTCGCTGCACCACGGCGGCGGCGTCGGCATGGGCTTCTCGCAGCACTCGGGCGTCGTGATCGTCGCCGACGGCACCGCTGAAGCGCACGAGCGCCTTGGCCGCGTGCTGTTCAACGATCCGGCCACCGGCGTGATGCGTCACGCGGATGCCGGCTACGAACTCGCGCAGCAGACGGCCCGCGAAGCCGGCCTGAAGCTGCCGATGCTCGGTCGCTGAGCGATGGCCGCGCAGCTCACCGGCGGCGTGCGTGCGACGCTGATTCGCGCGGCCGAGCTCGTCGCGTCGCCGTGGAAGAACGGCGGCGGCGTGACGCGCGAGATCGCCGCATGCGTGCCGGCGGCGCACGCCGCGGGGCATCCGCCGGGCGCCGCGCTCGACGCGTTCGCGTGGCGGGTGAGCGTCGCCGACGTCGCGCAGCCCGGCCCGTTCTCGCGCTTCGACGGCATCGACCGCACGCTGGTGCTGCTGTCGGGCGCGGGCATGACGCTGGCCGATGCAGGCGGCGCGCGCCACGAGCTCGACACGCCGCTCGCGCGTGCGGATTTCGCCGGCGAAGCGGCGATCGACGCGACGCTGCATGACGGCCCGACGCGCGACTTCAACCTGATGACGCGCCGCGGCGCCGCGCGCGGCGCGCTGGCCGTGTGGCGCGCCGGCACGCATCGCGTCGCGCGTGCCGACACGGTGCTGCTGTTTTGCGCGGCGGGCGCCGTGCGGGTCTCGCTCGACGGCGAGCCGTTCGCGCTGGAATCCATGGACACGCTGCGGCTCGACGGGCCGCAGCGTGCGTTTGACGTCGCGGTGAGCGGCGACGGCGCGCTGCTCGCCGTGTCGCTCGACGCCGCCGATACGAATTGAGCGCATGAAACCGACTGTTTGGCATCACCTGAGGCTGTGTCCGCACGGCCATCCCGACGAGACGATCGACGATGCGGCGATCGCGGTCGACGAATCCGGCGTCATCGTCTGGCTCGGCGCGTTCAGCGCGCTGCCGAATGGCTATGCGCACTGGGCGCGGGAAGACCTGAACGGCGCGTGGGTGACGCCGGGGCTCGTCGATTGCCATACGCACCTCGTCTACGGCGGCACGCGCGCGGACGAATTCGCGCAGCGCCTCGCCGGCGTCAGCTACGAGGAGATCGCGCGGCAGGGCGGCGGCATCGTGTCGACGGTGCGTGCGACGCGCGACGCCGACGAGGCGACGCTGTTCGCGCAGGCCGCGGCGCGATTGCAGCCGCTGCTGGCCGAAGGCGTGTGCGCGATCGAGATCAAGTCGGGCTACGGCCTGGATCTCGCGAGCGAGCGCAAGATGCTGCGCGTCGCGCGGCAGCTCGGCGAGCGGTTTCCGGTGACGGTCTACACGACCTTCCTCGGCGCCCATGCGCTGCCGCCCGAATACGCGGGCCGCGCCGACGCCTACATCGACGACGTGTGCGAGCGGATGCTGCCCGCGCTGGCCGACGAGGGGCTCGTCGACGCGGTCGACGTGTTCTGCGAGCGGATCGGCTTCTCGCTCGCGCAGAGCGCGCGCGTGTTCGACGCGGCGGCGCGCCGTGGGCTGCCGGTCAAGATGCACGCGGAGCAGCTGTCGAACGCAGGCGGCACGGCGCTGGCCGCGCGCCATCGCGCGCTGTCCGCGGATCACCTCGAATTTCTCGACGAAGCCGGCGTGGAAGCGATGAAGGCGGCCGGCACGGTCGCCGTGCTGCTGCCCGGCGCCTATTACTTCATTCGCGAAACGCAGTTGCCGCCGCTCGACCTGTTGCGCCGGCACCAGGTGCCGGTCGCGCTCGCGACCGATCACAATCCGGGCACGTCGCCGCTGGCGTCGCTGCTGCTGACGATGAATCTCGGCTGCACGCTGTTCCGCATGACGGTGCCGGAAGTGCTGCAGGGCGTGACGCGCCACGCGGCGGCCGCGCTCGGGCGCGGCGACCGGCACGGCGCGCTCGCGGCGGGGCGGCGGGCCGATTTCGCCGTCTGGCCGGTCGCGTCGCTCGCGGAGCTGGCGTACTGGATCGGCCGGCCGCTGTGCGAGCGGGTCGTGCGCGGCGGCGAGACAGTGTTTCGCCGCGTTAACGGATGACAGGACTGACCATGACCGATTCGATGCTGTTCGCGGCGCACGCATATCTGCCTGACGGCTGGCGCCGCAATGTGCTGTTGCGCTGGAATGCGTCCGGCGCGCTCGACGAAGTGACGCCCGACACCGAGCCGCCCCCGGGCGTGGCGCGCGCGGCGGGCCCCGTGCTGCCCGGCATGCCGAACCTGCATTCGCACGCGTTCCAGCGCGCGATGGCGGGGCTCACCGAATACCGTGCGAATCCGTCCGACAGCTTCTGGAGCTGGCGCGACCTGATGTACCGCTTCGCGCTGAAGATCACGCCCGATGCGCTCGCGGCGATCGCGCGCTGGCTGTACGTCGAGATGCTGAAGTGCGGCTACACGTCGGTGTGCGAATTCCATTATGTGCATCACGCGCCGGACGGCTCGCGCTATCCGCAGATCGCCGAGCTCGCGGCGCGCGTGGTCGGCGCGGCGCGCGAGGCCGGCATCGGCATCACGATGCTGCCGGTGTCGTACCAGTTCGCGGGCTTCGGCAACAAGCCGCCGCGCGACGATCAGCGCCGCTTCATCAACACGCCCGACGGCCTGCTCGAACTGCTCGACGCGCTCCGTCGCACCGCGCCCGAGCATGGCGGCCTGCGCTACGGCGTCGCGCCGCATTCGTTGCGCGCGGTGTCGGCGTCCGGCTTGCGTGCGCTGCTCGACGGCGTGCCCGCCGACGCGCCCGTGCATATCCACATCGCCGAACAGACTGCCGAGGTCGACGACTGCGTGCGCGCCTACGGTGCGCGGCCGGTGCAGTGGCTGCTCGACGGCTTCGACGTCGATGCGCGCTGGTGCCTCGTGCATGCGACCCATCTCGACGCTGCCGAGACGGCGGCGCTCGCGAAGCGCGGCGCGGTGGCGGGGCTGTGCCCGACGACGGAAGCGAATCTTGGCGACGGCCTGTTTCCGGCCGTCGACTATCTCGCGCAGGGCGGCATGATCGGCATCGGCTCGGACAGCCATGCGACGGTCGACTGGCGCGCGGAACTGCGCCTGCTCGAATACGGGCAGCGGCTCGCGCATCGCGCACGCAACGTGCTGGCGAGCGGCACGCAGGCGTGCGTTGCGGACCGCCTGTTCGACGCGTCACTCGCGGGCGGCGCCGGCGCGTGCGGACGGCCGGTCGGTGCACTCGCCGCCGGCTGCCGCGCCGACTGGCTCGTGCTCGACCCGGACCATCCGGCGATCGCCGAGCACGACAGCGCGGCGTGGCTGTCGGGCGCGGTGTTCGCCGAGCATGGCGAGACGCCGGTGCTCGACGTCTACACGGGCGGCGAGTGCGTCGTGAGCGGGCGCCGCCATCGCGACGAGGCGGTCGCGTATGCCGGGTATCGCGCGGCGCTCGCCCAGCTGCTGCGCTGACGCGCACGGCAACCCGGCGCGCGCCGACGGGCGCGTGCCGTCTGACCGATACGGTGAACAACATGACTGACCAACCGGCTGTCTTCACGCTGCGGCAGGGCACGCTGCCGCTGCTGATTTCGATTCCCCACGCGGGCACGTTCATTCCCGACGACATCGCGGCGACGATGACGCCCGACGCGCGCTTCGTCGACGATTGCGACTGGCATCTCGAACGCCTGTACGCGTTTGCCGTCGCGCTGGGCGCGTCGGTGCTCGTGCCGTCGCATGCGCGCTACGTCGTCGACCTGAACCGGCCGCCCGACGACGAGAACCTGTATCCGGGGCAGGACACCACCGGCCTCGTGCCGCTCGACACGTTCGACAAGGCGGCGCTCTATCCGGCGGGTGGCGCGCCCGACGCCGCCGAGATCGCGCGGCGGCGCGAGCGCTACTGGCGGCCGTATCACGACGCGTTGCAACACGAGCTCGCGCGCCTGAAGCGCGAGCACGGCCGCGCGCTGCTGTGGGAGGCGCATTCGATCCGCTCGCACGTGCCGCGCTTTTTCGACGGACGGCTACCCGATTTCAACTTCGGCACGTCGAGCGGCGCGTCGGCGGCGCCGGGCCTCGCGGAAGCGCTCGCCGAACGCGTGCGCGCGGACGGGGTCTACACGGCGGTTGCGAACGGGCGCTTCAAGGGCGGCTACATCACGCGCCATTACGGCGTCCCCGACACGGGCGTGCAGGCGGTGCAGCTCGAACTTGCGCAGATCACCTACATGGACGAGACGCGTCCGTATGCGTACGACGACGCGAAGGCCGTACAGGTCGCGCGTCTGCTCGAAACGCTCGTCACGACCGCGCTCTCGCATCGTTGATCGCCAGCAAGCGCGCTGCCGGGCGCCGCGCACCCCCGCGGGAAACACCGGCGCCGGCAGCGGCTCGCGTCGCGCCTGGCGCGGGACGGCTCAGGAAGGCTCAGGTCGGCGGGCGCCGACGCTCATTGTTCCGATGGTTTCCGTTCCCGGCAGGTGCGGGGTAAGCACTGACTTCGATGCACAGGATTTGACGCAATTTTTAGGTGATATAAGCTGAATGTCAGCAAGTCGTCACGTGACGCGTGGCGGCGTTTGATTGCGCGCCTGCCCGGCATCCCACGCCGGACGCGGTCGCGGCGGCTTGCCGACGTGTCGTTTTGCGGCATGAGCCGCATCCTGCTTCACCGCGACACGTTCGATTCGTCAAACCCATCAGTCGAGTACGATCGTGAAAGCCGCAAGCCCTTCGATACGCCGGACGCGAAGTCCGTCGGCGGGCGCGCCGCGTCGTGCCGGTTCCGTCCGGCACGATGGCCGAGATGCGCGGTCCGTCCGCCCAAGCCAGCCTCGTCTCGTCGTCATGTCCCGTCGCGGCCTGCGCCGCTTCAACCTCGTGGCCGCACGCGCGTTCAGCGCGCTCCAGTGCGACGGCAGCGCGTCGTTGTTGCCCTAGCTCCATTCGTTCCGTCGATTCCTGGCCGCACGATCTCCCGCAGCGTGATGCATGCGGCGGGCCGTCGCGCGTTCACGCGATGCGCGCGCGGCGCCGCCGGTCGCATGTGTGGCCGCGCGCCCGCATGTGTGCGGTGACGACGCCACCGGGCACGACGCCCCCGCGCGGCCCCTTTGCCGCCGAGGCACGACCGTGATTCCGCATCCTGTCGTTGCCGTGACCGCCGACTGCGCGATGCACGGCGGGCATCCGGCTCACGTGGCCGGCGAGAAGTATCTCGCCGCGCTCGTCGACGGCGCGGGCGTGCTCGCGTTCGTGTTGCCCGCGCTCGGTGCGCGCCAGCGCGTCGATGCGATTCTGTCCACGGTCGACGGGCTGCTGTTCACCGGCAGCCATTCGAACATCGAGCCGCATCGCTACGGCGGGCCGGCGAGCGTGCCCGGCACGCTGCACGATCCGGCGCGCGACGCGACCGCGCTGCCGCTGATGCGCGCGGCGATCGACGCCGGCGTGCCGGTGCTGGCGATCTGCCGCGGCATGCAGGAGATGAACGTCGTGTACGGCGGCACGCTGCACCAGCGGCTGCATGCGACCGCGGGCTTCGGGGGCCACCGCGAAGCGCCGTCCGATCCGCTCGAGCGGCAATACGGGCCCGCGCACGTCGTGCGTTTCACGCCGGGCGGCCTGCTGCAGCGAATTGCGCGCGGCGCGCGCGAGGCCACCGTCAATTCGCTGCACGACCAGGGGATCGCCCGGCTCGGCGCGGGACTCGCCGTCGAGGCGACTGCGCCCGACGGGCTCATTGAAGCGGTCAGCGTGCCGGGCGCGCGGGCCTTCGCGCTCGCGGTGCAGTGGCATCCCGAATGGCGGTTCGCCGACGCGCCGCTGTCGCGCGACATCTTTGCGGCATTCGGCGCGGCGTGCCGCGCGCGGATGACCGAACGGGCGCATGCGGCGCGCTCGGGCGCAACGGCGCCGCCGGCCGCGCACGACGTCGATTGAACGAGGCACATCATGCAAGCGATAGACGATTTCCTCAGGCAGCATCACATCACCGAAGTCGAGGCGATCATTCCCGACATGGCCGGGATCGCGCGCGGCAAGATCATTCCGCGCAACAAGTTCGAGTCTGGCGAATCGATGCGGCTGCCGCAGGCGGTGATGGTGCAGACCGTGACCGGCGACTATCCGGAGGACGGCACGCTGACCGGCGTGACCGATCCCGACATGGTGTGCGTGCCCGATCCGGAGACGATCTGCCTGATTCCGTGGGCCGTCGATCCGACCGCGCAGGTGATCCACGATTGCGTGCACTTCGACGGCTCGCCGGTCGAGATCTCGCCGCGCTACGTGCTGCGCCGCGTGCTCGACCTGTACAAGGCGAAGGGCTGGAAGCCGGTGGTCGCGCCGGAGCTGGAGTTCTACCTGGTCGACATGAACAAGGACCCCGACCTGCCGCTGCGTCCGCCCGTCGGCCGTACGGGGCGCGCGGAGACTGGCCGCCAGTCGTACTCGATCGAGGCGGTCAACGAGTTCGATTCGCTGTTCGAGGATATCTACGAATACTGCGAAATGCAGGGGCTCGACATCGAGACGCTGATTCACGAAGTCGGCGCCGCGCAGATGGAGATCAATTTCCTGCACGGCGACCCGCTGTCGCTGGCGGATCAGGTGTTCCTGTTCAAGCGCACGGTGCGCGAGGCGGCGCTGCGCCACAACATGTACGCGACCTTCATGGCCAAGCCGATGGAGGGCGAGCCCGGCTCCGCGATGCACATCCACCAGAGCCTCGCGGACCCGGACACCGGGCGCAACCTGTTCATCGACGCGAGCGGCGAGGTGTCGCCGCTGTTTCGCAGCTATCTCGCGGGCCTGCAGAAATACACGCCCGCACTGATGCCGATCTTCGCGCCGTACATCAATTCGTATCGCCGGCTGTCGCGCTTCATGGCCGCGCCGATCAACGTGCAGTGGGGCTACGACAACCGCACGGTGGGCTTTCGCATTCCGCAGTCGAGCCCTGTTGCGCGGCGCATCGAGAACCGGATTCCGGGCGTCGACTGCAATCCGTACCTCGTGCTGGCGGGCACGCTCGCGGCCGGCTATCTCGGCATCACGCAGCGGCTCGAGCCGACCGAGCCGCTCGCGTCGGACGGCTACGACCTGCCATATCAACTGCCGCGCAACCTCGAGGAGGGGCTCACGCTGATGGCGGCCTGCACGCCGCTTGCCGAGATTCTCGGCGACAAGTTCGTGAAGGCGTATCTCGCGCTGAAGGAAACCGAATATGAGGCGTTCTTCCGCGTGATCAGTTCGTGGGAGCGGCGGCATCTGCTGCTGCACGTGTGACGCGCGATGCCGGCCGCGGCCGCGAGGAGGGCAACATGATCGATCGATTGGCAGCGATGCCGGATGCGGGCGCGAGCGGCGCCGGGGCATCGTCGTCCGGTGCTTCGTCATCCGGTGCGGCATCATCCGGCACAGTGTCATCTAGCGTGGCGTCATCCGGCGCGGCGTCGCCGACCGCGCCACGCACGACCGCGCAGTATCGCGCGCTCGATGCCGCACATCACATCCACCCGTTCTCCGACATGGGCGCGCTCAACCGCGCGGGCAGCCGCGTGATCGTCAGGGCGCACGGCGTCTACCTGTGGGACTCGGATGGCAACCGCATCATCGACGGGATGGCGGGGCTCTGGTGCGTGAACGTCGGCTACGGCCGAAAGGAACTCGCCGACGCCGCATACCGGCAGATGCTGGAACTGCCGTACTACAACACATTCTTCAAGACGACCCACCCGCCGGTGATCGAGCTGTCGGCGCTGCTCGCGGAACTGACGCCGGCCGGCTTCAGCCACTTTTTCTATTGCAACAGCGGCTCGGAAGGTAACGACACGGCGCTGCGCGTCGTCCATCAATACTGGCGCACGCAAGGCAAGCCGTCGAAGAAGTATGTGATCTCGCGCACGAACGGCTATCACGGCTCGACGATCGCGGGCGCGACGCTCGGCGGCATGGGCTACATGCACGAGCAGATGCCGTCGAAGGTCGAGCACATCGTGCACATCGACCAGCCGTATTTCTTCGGCGAAGCCGAACCGGGGATGACGCCCGAGGCGTTCGGCCTCGCGCGCGCGCGGCAGCTCGAAGCGAAGATCCTCGAACTTGGCGCGGAGAACGTCGCCGCGTTCTTCGGCGAGCCGTTCCAGGGCGCGGGCGGCGTGATCTTCCCGCCGTCGACCTACTGGCCTGAGATCCAGCGCATCTGCCGCAAGTACGACATCCTGCTCGTGGCCGACGAGGTGATCGGCGGCTTCGGGCGCACCGGCGAATGGTTTGCGCACCAGCAGTTCGGCTTCGAGCCGGATCTGCTGACACTCGCCAAGGGGCTGACCTCCGGCTACGTGCCGATGGGCGCGGTGGCGCTGCACGACCGGATCGCGCACGCGCTGATCGATCACGGCGAATTCAATCACGGGATGACGTATTCGGGGCATCCGGTGGCCGCGGCCGTGGCCATCGCGAACCTGAGGGTGCTGCGCGACGGCGGCGTGGTCGCGCGCGTGAAGCGCGACATCGGGCCGTATTTCCAGCGGCGGCTGCGCGAAGCGCTGGACGGGCATCCGATCGTCGGCGAGATCGGCGGCGTGGGGTTGGTGGCCGGGATTCAGCTGGCGCGCGATCCGGCGCGGCGCGTGCGCTTCGACAACGGCGGCGAGGTCGGGACGATCTGCCGCGACTTCTGCTTCGACGGTCATCTGATCATGCGCGCGACCGGTGACCGGATGCTGCTGTCGCCGCCGCTCGTGATCACCGAGGAGGAGGTCGACGAGTTGGTCGGGAAGGCGAAGCGGGCGATCGATGCGACGGCGGGGCGGGTGTTGGTCGGCATCTGATTGCGTTCGACCGGAGGTCGTGCGATTGCCGCGTTGCAATGTGCGTTCCGGTGAGAGGACACAATTCGAAACAGTTTTTTATTGAGATAAAACCAATGCGGAGAATATGGAGAGAGTGTCTGTTAATGTGCCGGAGATGTGTGAGAGTTTTATTTTTGAGATGGAGGTGCCATGGCGATTCCATTACATCTTTGGTTGAAGGACGACGGCGGCGCGGACATGCGGGGTTCAAGCGAAGTAGCTGGTCGAGAGGGTAGTATCGAGGTGCTGAGTCTTTCGCATGGAATTCATACACAGGCTGACGGTAATACCGGAAAGTTGATGTGCGGACGATCGCATCGACCGTTAACGATTGAGAAGGAGATCGATCGGTCTTCGCCTTTGTTATACATGGCCGTAGCGCGTGGAATGACGTTGAAATCGGCAGAAGTTAAGTGGTATCGAACTACCGAAGCGGGGAAAGAGGAGGAGTATTTCAATATGCTGATGAACAACGTCAAGGTAATTTCCGTGTCACCTCGCGTGCCAAATATCAAAGAACAGTCGAGCCAGCATCGGACGCATTTTGAAGTAGTGGAACTCATGTATGAGCAGATCCAATGGTCGTATCTCGATGGGAACATGATTTTCAGGGATGCCTGGAACATGTCCTGAGAGGCATTGGATGCGTGACATCAAATGCAGTTTCCATTTGGACCATCAGCAAACTTCGTGGCTTCGCTGCGACGGAATCGGGCCGATAGCTGCGTTTTCTGGGCAGAAGCATGGCCGTGGCAATCCAGCAGCCGTGAATCAAAAGGATATCGGTCCAATTCCGAAAGGTACATATTACTTGGTCGATCGCCAGTCGGGCGGACGACTTGGCTTTATTTACGACCTTTGGGGAGAGTATGGATGGGGGGCAACGGATCAAAAAAAATGGTTTGCGCTTTGGAACCCGTCATCTGGTGACACTACGATGATCAACGGCGTAAGGCGAGGCAATTTCCGCTTGCACCCCATGGGACCTGCACGACTGAGCATGGGGTGCATTACGATCGTTCACCCCTCGGACTTCAATCGTCTTGAACGTCACCTCCGTTCGCGCAAACCGGATCTGCCGGTTCCGGGGACAACCCTTAAGGCATACGGGACCGTCGAGGTGCGATGACACAATTGCTTTCCGTAATATTCCGGTTGTCGGCGAGTGCGACCATTGCCATCGTTGGTGGATGGTGTCTTGCACATGCGATTGCCGACTGTTTCTGCAATATGCCGTTCTTTCTCGAAATGTCGTTGCGCGCCGCGTTGCGGTTCACCGGAAACGGGGAGCTCGACAATCCGAACGACCTGGAAACGCTTGCGTTGCTCTGGCTACTGGTCACATGCGTGATGCTGGTCGCTGGGGTGCTTGCATATGGCCATATCGCGTGGCGATACTGGCGGTCTCGTCATGATCGCGTCGAGACGAGCCGCTATGAGGGCGCGCGCTTCAAAACACCGTCGCGCGCCGTAGTGTCACTGCTCATCGGCGTTGCATTAGCCGTCGTATTGGGCTGGTATCTGACATTTCTGCTGGAGCTTGTCGTGGTCGATTTCCTCTCCGTGGACATGCTTTCCCCGCTGGGTAGAGGCGTGCAGTTCGTTCTGCGGCAACAGGGGCGTGCAGACCTCGGAGACCCAGCCTTCACTGAGGGCCTTGCATTGCAATTCTATTGGGGATTGAGTGTGCTGCTGGTAGGCGGAGCACTATCTTGGCGCGCGCTCCGGCGCCGGAGTGTGTGATTTCGAGGCCCCGGCATTAGATGCTGATCCGCCACTTCTCAGTCCGATGGCTCATGCACGGAGGCGTTTCCTGGGACAGCAAGAAAAGAAAAAGGCCCTCGGCTTTCGCCAGAGGGCCTTTATTCTTCGGGCTTCCAACACACCCACGAATTCTGGTGGGCGGTACTGGGATCGAACCAGTGACCCCTGCCGTGTGAAGGCAGTGCTCTACCGCTGAGCTAACCGCCCGAAGAAGATGAAATTATGTCAGAGCTTTTGGGGTTCGTAAAGCACTTTCTGCAAATTTTTTTAGAGAGATGCGCAGCACGTGCCTCCGCGGACATTTTCGCTCGTTGACTGCCTGGCCGAATCGACGCGCGGGCCGCCTCCGACGCCCGTCGCTGCATCCGGCGCAACATGCCTGTTCCGCCGCACGCGCTCAATCCTCTCCACGCGCGGGCAGCGCCTCGATCGCCTTGCGCAGATACTCGGCGAAGCGCAGCGCGACCGGCTCGGCGTCGCCGCTGCGTTTCAGTTCGAGCGTGCGCGATTCGAGCGGCGCGTCCGTGAACGCCCGGAACGCGAGCCGCGTGCTGCGCGCCTGTTGCAGCACGCGCGGCACGAGCGCGACGCCCATCCCGAACTCGACCATCGACAGCACGGTCTGCCAGAGGCGCGCCTCGTGGCGGATCAGCGGGCTGAAGCCGGCGTTCACGCACTGCGCGATGATCAGGTCGTGATAGTGGGGCGCGGCGTCGCGCGGAAACAGGATGAACGGCTCGTCCGCGAGCGCGGCCAGCTCGACCTCACTGCGTCGCGCGAGCGCGTGCGCGGCGGGCAGGCAGCATACGAACGGCTCGGAAAAAATCGGCGTGGAGACGATCTCCGCCGGGAAGTGGCCCCAGTGCGCGTAGCCGAGATCGATCTGGCCGCGCTGGATCGCCTGCACCTGCGCCTGCGTGTTCATTTCGCTCAACACGATCTCGACGCTCGGATAGTCCGCCTCGAAGCGCTGCACCGCGCCGGGCAGCCCGCGATACAGCATCGAATGGACGAAACCGATCCGCAGCCGGCCCGCCAGCCCCGACGCCGAGCGCACCGTCAGGCGCTCGGCCTCCGCCGCCTGCAGCAGCAGCCGGCGGGCCTCGCGCAGCAGCACCTCGCCCGCGTTCGTCAGCGCGACCGACTTGCTGGTGCGCGCGAACAGCTGCACGCCGAGCGCCTCCTCGAACTTGCGGATGTCGAAGCTCAACGCGGGCTGCGAAATGAACAGCCGCTTGGCCGCCCGGCCGAAGTGCAGCTCCTCCGCGACCGCCACGAAATAGCGCAACTGCCTCAGTTCCATCGCGTTTCCCGTCGGGCGTTATCGATAAGCTAAGTCTATCGTGCCGGATGAATCGTGTATTGGACGCTTATCGTCTGCCCGCCTACGCTGAGCGAACCAGGAGGCAGACACATGAACGAGACCGCTTTCGCGCCGCGCGCCGGCGCCGACAACATCCCCGACAGCCGGGGCGTCAATTTCTTTACCGCCGATCCCGATCTGGCCGCGTTGCTGAGGCTGCATCTCGGCGACGCGCGCTACGCGGCGCTCGCGCCGCAACTGCACGCGCTCGGCGCGCGCGTCACCGGCGAGCTGGACGAGTGGGCGGCATGCGCGGACCGGCATCCGCCGGCGCTCGTGCACCGCACCCGCCGCGGCGAGCCGCTGCAGCGCATCGACAAGCATCCGGCCTACGTCGCGCTGGAGCGCGCGGCCTACGCGGAGCTGGGGCTTGCATCGCTGAGCCACCAGCGCGAGCCGGCGCCGCCGCTCGTCAAATATGCGCTGACCTTCCTGTTCGTGCAGGCGGAGTTCGGCCTGTGCTGCCCGGTCAGCATGACCGACTCGCTGACCCGCACGCTGCGCCGCTTCGGCGATCCGGCGCTGGTCGAGCGCTATCTGCCGATGCTCGCGTCGCGCGACTTCGACACGCTGTACCAGGGCGCGATGTTCATGACCGAGCAGGCGGCCGGCTCCGACGTTGGCCGGATCGCCACGCGCGCGGTGCGCGAGACCGACGCGCAAGGCAACGCGGTGTGGCGGCTGTATGGCGACAAGTGGTTCTGCTCGAACGCGGACGCCGATCTCGCGATGGTGCTCGCGCGGCCCGACGGCGCGCCGGACGGCATCAAGGGGCTGGCGCTGTTCCTGCTGCCGAAGACGCTGCCGGACGGCTCGCGCAACCGCTACCGGATCGTGCGCCTGAAGGACAAGCTCGGCAGCCGCTCGATGGCGAGCGGCGAGATCGCGCTGGACGGTGCCGACGCCCACCTGATCGGCGAGATCGGCCGCGGCTTCCATCAGATGGCGGACATGATCAACATGTCGCGGTTGTCGAACGGCGTGCGCGCGGCGGGGCTGATGCGGCGCGCGATGAACGAGGCGCTCCACGTCGCCGCGCATCGCGAGGCGTTCGGCCGCACGCTGATCGACATGCCGCTGATGCAGCGCCAGCTGGTGAAGATGCTGCTGCCGACCGAGGCGGCGCGCACGATGTTCATGCAGATCGCGCTGTTGCTGCCGCAGGCGGACGCGGGCGACGCGGCGGCCGCGCGCTGCGTGCGCATCCTGACGCCGCTGATCAAGTTTCGCGCGTGCCGAGATGCGCGGCGCGTAACGGGCGACGCGATGGAGGTACGCGGCGGCACCGGCTACATCGAGGAGTGGAGCGACGCGCGGCTGGTGCGCGACGCGCATCTCGGCTCGATCTGGGAAGGCACGAGCAACATCGTCGCGCTCGACATCGCGCGCGCCGCGCAGCGCGAAGCGGCGCTCGATGCGCTGCGCGCGTTCCTCGCCGAACAGCTCGGCGAGGCACCGCTGCCGGGCGCGAGCCGCGCGTGGCTGCGGCGCGTGCTCGCGCGCGCGTGCGACGCGCTCGCGCAGGTCGCGGCGAGCGGCGACGACGCGAGCGTGCGCCAGGCCGGCTCGGCGCTGTATTACGCGAGCGCGGCGATCCTGATGGCATGCGAGGGCGTGCGGCTTGCGCCGGACTGCCGCCGCCTCGCGCTCGCGCACCTGATCCTGCGCCACACGCTGCTGCCCGCCGATCCGCTCGCGGTGCCGGCGCAGGCGGGCGACGCGCCCGTCATCGACGCGCTGCTGCGCGGCAAGCCGGTCTCGCTCGACGCGGCGCTCGGCCTGCTGCCGAAGGAGGCGCCATGAACGCATCCCGTGGCGCGCTGGACGGCCTGAAGGTGGTCGACCTGAGCCGCGTGCTCGGCGGCCCGTACTGCACGCAGGCGCTCGCCGATCACGGCGCGCAGGTCGTCAAGATCGAGCCGCCGGCAGGCGACGAGACGCGCGGCTGGGGGCCGCCGTTTCTCGACGACACCGCGTGGTATTTCATGGGCGTGAACCGCAACAAGGAGGGTCTCGCCGTCGACCTGTCGCGCGACGAAGGCCGCGTGATCCTCTGGCGCCTGCTCGAAGACGCCGACGTGCTGGTCGAGAACTTCAAGCCGGGCACGCTGGCGCGCTGGGGGATGGATTACGCGCGCGACCTGAGCCCGCGCTTCCCGCGCCTGATCCATTGCGCGGTGACGGGCTTCGGCGCCGACGGCCCGCTCGGCGGGCTGCCCGGCTACGACGCGGTGATCCAGGCGATGGCGGGGCTGATGAGCGTCAACGGCGAGCGCGACGGCGACGCGATGCGTATCGGCCTGCCGATCGTCGACATGGTGACGGGCCTCAACGCGCTCGCGGGCATCCTGCTTGCGCTCGCCGAGCGCGACAGGAGCGGCCGCGGCCAGTCGATCGACATCGCGCTCTACGACTGCGGCGTGTCGCTGCTGCATCCGCATCTGCCGAATTTCTTCGGTTCGGCGCGCGTGCCCGCGCGCAGCGGCAACGCGCATCCGAACATCGCGCCGTACGACAGCTATCGCACGGCGACGGTGCCGATTTTTCTCGCGGTCGGCAACGACCGGCAATTCGCGAAGCTGTGCGCGCACCTGGGTGAGCCTGCGCTGGCGCGCGATCCGCGCTTCGTCGACAACCGCAGCCGCTGCGCACATCGTCCGGCGCTGAAGGCCGCGCTCGAGGCGCGGCTTGCGGAACACGCGTGCGACACGCTCGCGCAGCAGCTGATGGCGGCCGGCGTGCCGTGCGGGCCGGTGCAGACGGTCGGCGACGTCGCGAACCACCCGCATACGCTGCACCGGAACCTGCTCGTCGAGCTGGGCCGGTATCGCGGCACCGCATCGCCGATCAAGCTGTCGCGCACGCCCGCGACGTACCGCCGCCCGCCGCCGGCGCTCGGCCGCGACACACGCGCGGTGCTCGATCGCCTCGGCGTCGATCCGGCGCTGCAACAGCGGCTGATCGACGCGGGCGTGCTGAAGTCGTCGGCGTGAACCGGGCGTGAGCCGCAGGCCGGCGGCGAAACCGGCCACCACAGGGTCTGCTTGCACATGGAGCGCGTGCACGTTCCATCTGGAAGCAGACCCGGGGCAAGGCGCGCGGCAGTCGCGCCGCCCACAACAAGCATGGAGACATCGATGAACCGTCAGCAAGCCCCTCACGAAGCAGGCCGCCGGCCTGCACGCGCCGCCTGGGCGGCATTCGTCGGCACTACGATCGAGTGGTACGACTTCTACATCTACGGCACCGCCGCCGCGCTGGTGTTCGGCAAGGTGTTCTTTTCCGGCGAGATGAATCCGGGCGTCGCGACGCTGCTCGCGTTCGTCACGTTCTGGGCGGGGTTCGCCGCGCGCCCGCTCGGCGGCATCGTGTTCGGGCATCTGGGCGACCGGGTCGGGCGCAAGAAGGCGCTCGTCGTGACGCTCGTGATGATGGGCCTCGCGACGACCGGCATCGGCCTGTTGCCGGGCTACGCGCAGATCGGCGCGTGGGCGCCCGTCGGGCTCGTCGCGCTGCGGCTCCTGCAAGGCGTCGCGGTCGGCGGCGAATGGGGCGGCGCGGTGCTGATCGCGAGCGAGAGCGCACCGAAGCACAAGAGCATCCTGTACGCGGCGTTCGCGCAGCAGGGCGCGCCGGCGGGGAACCTGCTCGCGACCGGCGCGTTCTTCGCGCTGAGCGCGCTGCCGACGCCCGATTTCCTGCTGTGGGGCTGGCGCATTCCGTTCGTGCTGTCGGCGGTGCTCGTGATCGTCGGCATGGTGATCCGCCTCAAGCTCGAGGAGTCCGACGACATGCGGCGCGTGCTGCAGCGCAAGCGCACGGTGAAGCTGCCGCTCGCCGAGGTGCTGCGCGACCACTGGCCGGTCGTGCTGCTCGCCGCGGGCGCGCTGCCGGTGATCCACGTCACGTACTTCCGCAGCACGTTCGCGCTGTCGTGGGCGACCAAGACGCTCGGCTACGCGCCCGGCACGTTTCTCGGCATGCTCGCGCTGTCGCTCGTCGTGCAGTTCGTCGCGCAGCCGCTCGGCGCGTGGCTCGTGTCGCGGATCGACATGCGCCGCGCGATGTGCGCGATCCTGATTCCGGAGTTCGTGCTGATGCCCGCGATGTTCCATGCGATCGAAACCCGCTCGTACTGGATCGCGGTCGCCGGGATGTGCCTGTCGACGATTCCGTCGGCGATGTTCTACGGCGCGGTCGGCGGCGTGCTCGCGCGCGTGTTTCCGGCCCACGTGCGCTATACCGGGCTGTCGCTTGCCTATCAGCTCTGTTCGCTCGTCGTCGGCGGCGGCACGCCGGTGCTCGCGCAGGCGATCCTGAATGCGACGGGCAGCATCACCGGGGTCGCGATCGCGTCCGCTCTCTACGCGTGCGTGTCGCTCGCCTGCATGCTCGCGCTGCTGCAGCGAACCGGCTATCGCGCAAGCGAGCTGTCGACGGCGGAACGGGCGGATCTGGCGGAATCGGACGACGGTGAAGGCGGGGTGCAGACGAACCCGGAGGCGGGCGCGTCGCGGGGCTGGCGGCCGGTGTGAGCGGCGCGGGGGGATGGAAGGGGCGGCAAGGCGGTTGCCCGGAGGCCGGGCGCCGCCTTGCCGCGGCAGGCGTGTCAGGCCTGTTCCGGCGGCACGTAGCCGACTGCCTGATCCGCGCCTTCGCCGAAGAAATACTTCTCGGTCTGCTTCATCAGGTACTGACGCGCGCGCGGGTCGGCCATGTTCAGGCGGTTCTCGTTGATCAGCATCGTCTGCTGCTTGAGCCAGCCTTGCCACGCCTCTTTCGAGATGCTGTCGTAGATGCGTTTGCCGAGTTCGCCCGGCAGCGGCGGGAAATCGAGACCTTCGGCTTCCTTGCCGAGCTTCGCGCATTGAACCATTCGAGCCATCGTGTACTTCTCCTGTAAGCGGTCTGGGGGAGGGCGGCGGGCGCTCAGAGCTGCTTCATCAGCACGAGCGACTTGCGCTGCCAGTTATAGAGTTTGCGGCGGTCTTCGGGCAGGTCGTCCACGTTCGCCTTGACGAAGCCGCGCTTGAGGAACCAGTGCTCGGTGCGCGTCGTCAGCACGAAGATGTGCGTGAGGCCGCGTGCCCGCGCGCGCTGCTCGACGCGCTTGAGCAGCCGTTCGCCGTCGCCCGAGCCTTGCGCCTCGGGCGCGACCGTCAGGCACGCCATCTCGCCGATCTTCTCGAGCGGATACGGATACAGCGCCGCGCAGCCGAACAGCACGCCATCGTGCTCGATCACCGAGAAGTGGTCGATGTCGCGTTCGATCTGGTGGCGGCCGCGCCGCACCAGCGTGCCGTCCGTCTCGAGCGGTTCGATCAGCGACAGGATGCCGCCGACGTCGTCCGGGGTCGCCTCGCGCAGGCTCTCGAGGTTCTCGTACGAGATCATCGTGCCGACGCCGTCGTGCAGGAACAGTTCGAGCAGTACGCTGCCGTCGAGCGATTGCGGGATCAGGTGGGCCCGGGTCACGCCGCCGCGGCATGCGCGGATCGCATGCTTCAGGAAGAACGCGTCGTCGCCCTGCAGGTCGCCGGAGTCGAGCAGGTCGGCGGCCACGTCGAGCGACATTTCCCGTACCAGCTCGCCCGTCTCGTCGACGATGCCCGGCCCGTCGGTCAGGAAGATGATCTTGTCGGCGCGCAACGCGATGGCCGCCGCCGACGCGACGTCCTCCATCGACAGGTTGAATGCCTCGCCGGTCGGCGAGAAGCCGAGCGGCGACAGCAGCACGAGCTTGCGGCTCGCGAGCGAATGGCGGATCGATTCGGCGTCGATCTTGCGCACGACGCCCGTATGGGCGAAATCGACGCCGTCGAGGATGCCGACCGGGCGGGCGGTCACGAAGTTGCCCGACACGACGCTGATGTGCGCATGCGCCATCGGCGAGTTCGGCAAGCCCTGGCTGATCGCCGCCTCGATGTCGAGTCGCACCTCACCTGCGGCTTCCTTCGCCGATTCGAGCGCGCGCGCGTCGGTGATGCGCAGCCCGTGCGAAAATTCGGATTCGACGCCGTGCAGGTTCAGCTGCTCCTCGACCTGCGGCCGCGAGCCGTGCACCAGCACGATCTGGATGCCCATCGCCTGCAGCAGCGCGATGTCGGACACCAGTGCGTTGAGGAGTCCCTGCTGCACCACCTCGCCGCCGAAACCGACGACGAACGTGCTGTTGCGGAACTTGTGAATGTAGGGCGCGACCGCACGCATCCAGTCGACGAACTGGGCGTGATTCGCGGCATCGTCGGGCGTCGCGGGGTTCGCGGCGCCGGACTGGACGGTGGGGAGGTCGGTTTGGGAATTCATGGCCGGGATTATAATGCGCCCCCATGTCGAATGTACCTAAAAGTCCCGCGGCAGCGCGGGCCGGCGCGCCGTCGGGCCAGCACCCGGATGGTGCGCGCGACACGCGCAAGCCGCAGGGCCAGCCCGCCGCACAAGACGCGCGTCCGGCGCACCCCGAGCGAGCGCCGCGCGCGAGCGTGATGCCCGGCGCGGCCGCATCCAAGTCAGCCGCGCCCGGCTCGACCGCGCCCAAGTCGACCGCACCTAAGCCGGCCGCACCTAAGCCGGCCGCACCTAAGCCGGCCGCGTCAAAGTCAGCCGCCCCCAGCCCGGCCGCGGCTAAACCGGTCGCGCCCAGGCCGGCTGCACCGAAGCCGGCCACCGCCAATCCCGTTCCGCCGATCACGTTCCCCGAAAGCCTGCCGGTTTCCGGGCGGCGCGACGAGATCGCGCGCGCGATCGCCGATCATCAGGTCGTGATCGTCTGCGGCGAGACGGGCTCGGGCAAGACCACGCAGCTGCCGAAGATCTGCCTCGCGCTCGGCCGTGGGCGCGGCGCGGGCGGCGCCGGCCTCATCGGCCACACGCAGCCGCGCCGGCTCGCCGCATCGTCGACCGGTCGGCGCATCGCCGAGGAGCTCGGCACGCCGTTCGGCGAGGTGGTCGGCTACAAGGTGCGGTTTACCGACAATCTCGCGCCGGGCGCGTCCGTCAAGCTGATGACGGACGGCATCCTGCTCGCCGAGACGCAGACCGATCCGCTCCTCAAGGCGTACGACACGCTGATCATCGACGAGGCGCACGAGCGCAGCCTGAACATCGACTTCCTGCTCGGCTACCTGAAAGAGATCCTGCCGAGGCGTCCCGACCTGAAGCTGATCGTCACGTCGGCGACGATCGATGCGGACCGCTTCGCGCGCCATTTCGGCAGCGACGAGCGCCCCGCGCCGGTGATCGAGGTGAGCGGCCGCCTGTATCCGGTCGAGCTGCGCTATCGCCCGGTCGCCGAGGACCGGCCCGCCGTGAAACATGCGGAAGGCACCGCGAGCCGCGACCGCGTGAAAACCGCGCGCGAGGCCGAGCGCGACCTGATGGACGCGATCGTCGACGCGGTCGACGAGCTGTGCCGCGAAGGCCCGGGCGACGTGCTGGTGTTCCTGCCGGGCGAGCGGGAGATCCGCGACGCCGCCGAGGCGCTGCGCAAGCATCACCCGCCGCATACCGAGATCCTGCCGCTGTTCGCGCGGCTGTCGGCGGCCGAGCAGGACAAGGTGTTCAAGGCGTCGAACGCGCGCCGCATCGTGCTCGCGACCAACGTCGCCGAGACCTCGCTGACGGTGCCGGGCATTCGCTACGTCGTCGATACCGGACTCGCGCGCGTGAAGCGCTATTCGTACCGGAACAAGGTCGAGCAGCTGCAGATCGAGTCCGTGTCGCAGGCCGCCGCGAACCAGCGCGCGGGCCGTTGCGGCCGGGTCGCCGACGGCATCTGCATCCGGCTGTACGAGGAGACCGACTACCAGGCGCGGCAGCGCTTTACCGATCCCGAAATCCTGCGCTCGTCGCTCGCGTCGGTGATCCTGCGGATGAAGTCGCTGCACCTGACGGAGATCGAGTCGTTTCCGTTCCTCGAGCCGCCGCCGGGCCGCGCGATCGCGGACGGCTATCAGTTGCTCAACGAGCTCGGCGCGGTCGATGACGACAACGTGCTCACGCCGCTCGGGCGCGAGCTCGCGCGCCTGCCGCTCGATCCGCGGGTCGGCCGGATGATCCTCGCCGCGCGCGACCAGCAGGCGCTGCGCGAAGTGCTCGTGATCGCGAGCGCGCTGTCGGTGCAGGACCCGCGCGACCGGCCGCTCGAAGCGCAGGAGCAGGCCGACCAGGCGCACCGCCGGTTCGCCGACGAGCGCTCGGAATTCCTGCAGTGGCTGAAGATCTGGACGTGGTTCGAGGAGGCGGTCGCGCACAAGAAGTCGAACCGCCAGCTGATCGACGCGTGCCGCGCGAACTTCCTGTCGCATCTGCGGCTGCGCGAGTGGCGCGACGTCCATTCGCAACTGCTGACCGTCGTGCGCGAGCACGGCTGGCGCCTGAACGACGCGGACGCGACCGTCGAGCAGATCCATCTGGCGCTGTTGACGGGCCTGCTCGGCAACCTCGGCCTGAAAGCCGACGACGATCCGCATTACCTCGGCGCGCGCGGCATCAAGTTCTTCCTGTGGCCCGGCTCGGCGCTCGTGAAGAAGGCGGGGCGCTGGGTGATGGCGGCCGAGCTGGTCGAGACGAGCCGGCTGTACGCGCGCTGCATCGCGAAGATCGAGCCCGAGTGGATCGAGAAGGTCGGCGCGCACCTGCTGAAGACGTCGCTGTCCGAGCCGCACTGGGAAAAGCGTCCCGCGCAGGTGACGGCGTTCGAGCGCGCGACGCTGTACGGCCTGACGATCTACCAGCGGCGGCGCGTCGCGTTCGGCCGGCAGGACCCGGCGCGCGCGCGCGAACTGTTCATCCGCGGCGCGCTCGTCGATGGCGAGTTCGACACGAAGCTCGCGTTCTTCGCGCATAACCGCAAGCTGCTCGCCGACATCGAGCAGCTCGAGCACAAGTCGCGCCGGCAGGACGTGCTGGTCGACGACGAGCTGATCTTCGCGTTCTACGACCAGGCGCTGCCGGCCGGCATCCACACAGGCGCCGCGTTCGAACGCTGGTATCGCGACGAGGTGAAGAAGAGCGGCCAGCCGGATGACAAGCTGCGCCTGCTGTACCTGTCGCGCGACGACCTGATGCGCCACGAGGCGGCGGGCGTGACGACCGACCTGTTCCCGAAGCGCGCGACGATGGCGGGCGTCGAGATGGCGCTCAGCTACCACTTCGAGCCGCGCGCGCCGCGCGACGGCGTGACGCTCGCGGTGCCGCTGTTCGCGCTGAACCAGGTCGATGCGCGTCGCGCCGAGTGGCTCGTGCCGGGGATGCTGAAGGAAAAGGTGCAGTTGCTGCTCAAGTCGCTGCCGCAGAAGCTGCGCCGCCACTGCGTGCCGCTGCCGGAATACGCGGCCGGCTTCGTCGAGCGGACGGGGCGTGCGCGGGCTGGCGTGGCCGGCTCGGGTGCAGCTGGCGCGGGCACGGCCGGCCCGGTCGCGGGCGGGCTCGTCGAGGCGCTGATCGCCGACGTGCGGGAGCAGACGCAGGTCGCGATGAAGACGGCCGACTTCAAGCTGGAGACGCTGCCCGCGCACCTGTTCATGAACTTCAAGGTGATCGACGAGCACGGCCGCCAGCTCGCGATGGGGCGCAATCTCGCGCAGCTTCGCGCCGAGCTGGGCGCGCAGGCGCAGCAGCAGTTCCAGAAGATCGCCGCATCGTCGACGATGACGGCGGCCGGCGAGCCGGAGGCGGCCGCCGTGGCCGCGCCGTCCGCCGGCGGCGGCGCGAAGGGCGCGCGTGGTCCGGCCCCGCAAACCGTCGCGCCGGCCGAGGCGGGCGCGACCGCGCTGTACGAGAACCTGACGACGTGGAGCTTCGGCAAGCTGCCCGAACTGCTGGAGATCCGCCGGCGCGGCCAGACGCTGTTCGGCTACCCGGCGCTTGTCGATCGCGGCGCGCATTGCGACGTGGAGGTGTTCGATTCGCCGGAAGAGGCCGCGCGCATCCACCGCGCCGGGCTGCGGCGGCTGTTCGCGCTGCAGCTCAAGGAACCGATCAAGTACCTCGAGAAGAACCTGCCGGGCCTGCGCGAGATGGCGATGCAGTACATGTCGCTCGGCACGCAGGACGAACTGCGCGACCAGCTGATCGACACGGCGCTCGACCGCGCGTGCCTGCAGGAGCCGCTGCCCGACGACGACGCGAGCTTCCACGCGCGCCGCGACGAGGGCCGCAGCCGGCTGAACCTGCTCGCGCAGGAGATCGCGCGGCTCGTCGGGCAGATCCTCGCGGAATACGCGGGCCTCGCGAAGAAGCTCGCGCAGGCGAAGCCGTTCGCGTCCGCGCACGCGGACATCCAGCAGCAGATCGGCGCGCTGATCGGCAAACGCTTCGTGATCGACACGCCTTACGTCCAGCTTGCGCATTTCCCGCGCTACCTGAAGGGCATCGCGCTGCGGATCGACAAGCTGAAGGCCGATCCGGCCCGCGACGCGAAGCAGCTCGCCGAGCTGCAGCCGCTCGCGCAGCAATACCAGCGCGCCGTGTCGCAGCGCGGCGGCGTCGCCGACCCGCGCCTCGCGGAATTCCGCTGGCTGCTGGAGGAATTGCGAATCTCGCTGTTCGCGCAGGAGTTGCGCACGCCGATGCCGGTGTCGGTCAAGCGGCTTCACAAGGTCTGGGAATCGATGCAGCGCTGACCGCCTGCGTCACTGTGGCGCAACACCCGCTTCCGTCAACCGGCGGGGCGGGTGGCGCGTTCTACAATGACAGTTGTTCCACGACGTGAGCCTTCATGCGTACTCTTCTTTCTCTTGGCCGCGCGTTTGCCGTGGCCGCCGCCGTGCTGGCGCCCGCCGCGCACGCGAATAACGTCATTGTCCTCAATTCCGCCGAAGCGACTCTGTCCCTCATCGATCCGCAGACCCGCGAGGTCATCGGCACGATGCCGACCGGCAAGGAGCCGCACCACCTGATGGCGACGCCCGACAATTCGTCGCTGATCGTCGCAAATTCGGTCTCGAACAGCCTGATGTTCCTCGATCCGAAGACGGGCAAGCTGCAACGCACCGTCGAGGGGATCGAAGATCCTTACCAGCTCGGCTTCTCGCCGGACCGCAAGTGGTTCGTGTCGACGGGCCTGCGGCTCGACCGCGTCGACGTCTACGGCTACGACGGCCGCGACCTCAAGCTCGCGAAGCGCATCCCGCTGCAGACGATGCCGAGCCACCTCGCGTTCACGAAGGACAGCAAGACGGTGCTCGTGTCGTTGCAGGTGTCCGGCGAGATCGCCGCGATCGACCTCGCGACGCAGACGGTCAAGTGGAAGATGCCGGTCGGCAAGGTGCCGGCGGGCCTCTGGCTCACCCCGGACGACAAGTACCTGCTGGTCGGCATGACGGGCGCCGATTACGTCGCGGTGGTCGACTGGCGCAACCAGAAGGTCGTGAAGACGATCCCGACCGGCAAGGGCGCGCACAACTTCCGCTCGCTCGCCGACGGCACGCACGTCGCCGTGTCGAACCGCGTCGCAAGCACGATCAGCATCATCGACGAGAACACGCTCACCAACGTCGGCGACATCACGGGCCTGCTGCCGGGGCCGGACGACATGGAGCTGTCGGGCGACCGGAAGACGCTGTGGGTGACGTTCCGCTTCGCGAAGAAGGTCGGCGTGATCGATCTCGCGTCGCGCAAGCTGGTGCAGACGATCTCCGTCGGCCGCTCGCCGCACGGCCTCTATTTCTTCGACCGCGCGCCGTGGAGAGCGGCGAATGGCGCGTGACGCGCGAGGGGAGCGGGCCATGTTCCACATGATCGCCGCCGCGCTCGACGGCCTGGTCACGAGCGTGCAGACCTGGCTGTATATCGACGTCGTGCAGCCGTTCCTGTTCAGGTTCGACCTGATGGACTACGACGAGAACACCTACGACGCCCTTTACTGGGTGATCGTCGGCGCGCTGCAGGTGGTCGCGATGTACGTGCTGCTGCGCCCGCTCGAAGTGCTCTGGCCGGTCGAGAAGTGGGAGAACCGCAAGTCGGTGCGGGTCGACGTCATCTATACCCTGATCACGAAGCTCGGCATCTTCGCGCTGTTCTTCTTCTTCGCGTTGCAGCCGGTGTTCGACAAATTCCAGGGATGGCTGCGCCTGCACGGCTTCGCCAATTTCAATCTCGACTACCTGTGGCCGGGCGTGACGTCGAAGCCGGCCGTGACGTTCGCGATCTACATCGTCGTGCTGGACTTCGCCGGCTACTGGTATCACCGCTGGCAACACAAGTTCGGCGTCTGGTGGGAACTGCACGCGGTGCACCACAGTCAGCGGCAGATGACGCTCTGGTGCGACGACCGCAACCACCTGCTCGACGACCTGATCCAGGCGTGCTTCTTCGCGGCGATCGCGCTCGTGATCGGCGTGCCGCCGTCGCAGTTCGTGGTGGCGACCGCGCTGACGAACTTCGTGCAGAGCATTCAGCACATCAACGCGCGGCTGCCGTTCGGCCGGCTCGGCGAGCGCCTGATCGTCAGCCCGGCCTTCCACCGCCGCCACCATGCGGTCGGCTACGGCCACGAGGGCACCAGGTACGGCTGCAACTTCGGCGTGCTGTTCCCGTGGTGGGACATGATGTTCGGCACCGCGTCGTGGAACCGCACGGTCGAGCCGACCGGCATCCGCGAGCAGATCGAGGGCGAGTCGTACGGCGAAGGGTTCTGGGCGCAGCACGTGCTCGCCTTCGTGCGGATCGCCCGCCGCCTGTTCGCCACCCGGGGCGGCGCGGCATCGGCCTGAGCGCCGGCCGGCGGGTTTCGTTCGTGACGGCCCCTGCGCGCTTTGGCGCGCGGGGGCCGTGTAGTTTATCCTTTCCTGTCCATCGAACTTCTCCGTCGAGACCGGCCTGCATGAACGACCTGCTGCGCTCCTTCGTCCGGGCGTTCGCGAGTGCGCTGCACCCGCGCATGCTCTGGCTCACCTTCATGCCGTTCGTCGTCGCCGCGCTCGTCTGGGGCGTCGTGCTGTGGTTCAGCTGGCAGCCGCTCGTCGACACCGCCCGCGCCGCGCTCGACAGCTTCGCGCTGGCGGCGGCGCTTTACCGGGCCTTCGACGCGGTCGGCATGCCGCAACTGCATGCGGTCGTCGCGCCGTTCGTCGTCGTGTCGCTCGCGATCCCGCTCATCGTGCTGACCGTGCTGACGCTGATCGCGACGCTGTCGATGCCGGTCGTCGTCACGCATCTGTCGAACCGCCAGTTCGCGTCGCTCGAGATGAAGCGGGGCGGCACCTGGCTCGGCAGCGTGTTCAATTCGCTGTGGACGGCGCTCGCCGGCATCGTGCTGCTTGTCGTCACGCTGCCGCTGTGGCTGATTCCGCCGTTCTTCGCGCTGTTGCCGCCGCTGATCTGGGGCTGGCTGACCTATCGCGTGATGACCTACGACGCACTCGCGCAGCACGCGAGCCGCGACGAGCGCCGCGCGCTCGTGCGCCGGCACCGCTGGCCGCTGCTGGGCATCGGCATCGCGACCGGGCTGCTCGGCACGGTGCCGACCTTCATCTGGGTGTCGTCGATCTGGATGATGGTGCTGTTTCCGTTCGTCGCGGCGGCGATGATCTGGGTTTACACGTTCATTCTGGTGTTTTCGGCGTTGTGGTTCGGCTTCTACTGCTTGCGCGCGCTCGAGGACTTGCGCGCGACGCCGGACAGCACCGTCATCGACATGGGGCAGGCATGAGTATCGGCATCATCATCATCGGCGACGAAATCCTTTCCGGTCGCCGGCAGGACAAGCATCTGGCCAAGGTCATCGCGCTGCTCGGCGCACGCGGGCTCGCGCTCGACTGGGCCGAGTACGTCGGCGACGATCCGGCGCGCATCACCGCGACGCTCGCGCGCACGTTCGCGTCGGGCGACATCGTGTTCTCGACGGGCGGCATCGGTGCGACGCCGGACGACCATACGCGGCAGTGCGCGGCCGCGGCGCTCGGCGTGCCGCTCGAGCTGCATCCGGACGCGAAGCTGCTGATCGAGGCGCGCATCCGCGAGACGCACACCGATCCGAACGTGCCGCTCGACTTCGACTCGCCGGAAAACCTGCATCGCCTGAACATGGGCGTGTTTCCGCGCGGCGCGACGATCATCCCGAACGGCTACAACCGGATTCCGGGCTTCTCGGTCGGCCATCACCATTTCGTGCCGGGCTTTCCGGTGATGGCGTGGCCGATGATCGAATGGGTGCTCGACACCCGCTACGCGCACCTGCACCACGCGACGCCGCACGCGGAGCGTTCGCTCTACGTGTTCGAGCTGCCCGAGTCGACGCTCACGCCGCTGATGGAGCAGATCGAGCGCGATTTCCAGGGCGTGCGGGTGTTCAGCCTGCCGAGCGTCGGCGACGCGGAGCGCGGCGGCATCTATGCGCGCCGCCACATCGATCTTGGCGTGAAGGGGGAGCCGGAAGCGGTCGCAGCCGCGTTCGTGAAGCTGCGCGAGGGCGTGCATCTGCTCGGCGGCGACATCGTCGAGCCCGACACGCCGCGCGCGTGACGGGGCGCCAGAACGACACGGGCCGCGCGAGGCGGCCCGTCATCGACATGTCATCGCCCGGCTCGACGATGACGAAGGATGGGGTGGCGGCGCAGGCGTGTCGTTACGCGCCGACCCACGGCAAGTGCCGATAGCACCAGCCGTCGACCGTCTTCCGATGGCCTTCGCCGTCCTTGCCGCCTTCGAAGCCTTCGAGCAGGTCGAACGCCTTCGTGAAGCCGGCCTGCGCGGCGGCGACCGCGGCGAGCTTCGAGCGGGCGGCGCTGCGGCACAGGAACAGGATCGGCGTGCCCGACTGCACGGCGGCCTTGAGTTGCTCGACGAATTCGGCATTCGGCACGCCGCCGGGGTAGCGGGTCCATTCGACATGCACGTACTGGCCGTCGCCGACGAGCGGGCGGCCGACCCAGTCCAGCTCCGCGCGGGTGCGCACGTCCACGAGACGCGCCGACGGATCGAGCTGCAGCAGTTCGAGCGCTTCGCCGGGCAGCAGCGCGCCGGCATAATTCAGCGCGCCTTGCACGCGGCGTTCGTCGGCCTTAGCGTAAAGCTGTTCTAGCGTACTCATGGCAGGAGGTCTCCGTATCGGTGAAACGGTTATTCTATCGCGACGTTTCTGCGCGACGTCCGAACGCACCGCGGCGTGCAGATCGTGTGTGTCACCGAAAAGGTGCAAAATAACGCGCATGCCCCAACGCAAGGCATATCATCCGTTTCATGCGTTAAATTGCACCATGTGTGTGCGTGTTTCCGTCCGCTTGCTGCGCGGCAAGCCCCGAAATCGCGCGTCGAAGCCCCGTCCCGGCGAGGCTGCGCGCGATTCGCGCCGATCTGGCGCATGAGTGGCACGGAAGCTGCTTTATAGATGTCGGTCGTTTCGGCGCGCGCTGCCTGTGTGCGGCGCCCCCGAGCAGCTCGATAAACGAGGCGGGTCCCAGTCCGCCGGTATTGTTCAATCAGGAGAAGAGGTTATGAGTAAAACCGTCGCTGACGTCATGCAGCTCGTGAAGGACGAGGACGTCAAGTTTGTCGATTTCCGCTTCACCGATACGCGCGGCAAGGAGCAGCACGTGTCGGTGCCGGTGTCGGCGTTTGACGAAGACAAGTTCGAGAACGGCCATGCGTTCGACGGCTCGTCGATCGCGGGCTGGAAGGGCATCGAAGCGTCGGACATGCTGCTCGTTCCGGATCCGAACGCCGCGTTCATCGACCCGTTCTACGAAGAGTCGACGCTGGTGCTGACCTGCGACGTGGTCGAGCCGGCCGACGGCAAGGGCTATGAGCGCGATCCGCGCTCGCTCGCGAAGCGCGCCGAAGCGTACCTGAAGAGCACGGGCCTGGGCGACACCGCCTACTTCGGTCCGGAGCCGGAATTCTTCATTTTCGACTCGGTGCAGTGGAATACCGACATGTCGGGCTGCTTCGTGAAGATCAACTCGGAAGAAGCGCCGTGGTCGTCGGGCAAGGAATTCGAAGGCGGCAACACGGGCCACCGTCCGGGCACGAAGGGCGGCTACTTCCCGGTCGCGCCGGTCGACACGTTCCAGGACATGCGTTCGGAAATGTGCCTGCTGCTCGAACAGCTCGGCATTCCGGTCGAAGTGCACCACCACGAAGTGGCGGGCCAGGGCCAGAACGAAATCGGCACGAAGTTCTCGACGCTCGTCGAGCGCGCCGACTGGACGCAATGGTCGAAGTACATCATCCACAACGTCGCGCACTCGTACGGCAAGACGGCAACGTTCATGCCGAAGCCGGTCGTCGGCGACAACGGTTCGGGCATGCACGTTCACCAGTCGATCTGGAAGGACGGCCAGAACCTGTTCGCGGGTAACGGCTACGCCGGCCTGTCGGAATTCGCGCTGTTCTACATCGGCGGCATCATCAAGCATGCTCGCGCGCTGAACGCGATCACGAACCCGACGACGAACTCGTACAAGCGTCTCGTCCCGCACTTCGAGGCACCGGTCAAGCTGGCCTACTCGGCACGCAACCGCTCGGCATCGATCCGTATTCCGCACGTGTCGAACCCGAAGGGCCGCCGTATCGAAACGCGCTTCCCGGACCCGATGGCGAACCCGTACCTGTGCTTCTCGGCGCTGATGATGGCCGGCCTCGACGGCGTGCAGAACAAGATCCACCCGGGCGAAGCCGCCGACAAGAACCTGTACGACCTGCCGCCGGAAGAGGATGCAAAGATCCCGACCGTCTGCGCAGGCCTCGACCAGGCTCTCGAAGCGCTGGACAAGGATCGCGAGTTCCTGACCCGTGGCGGCGTGTTCACGGACGGCATGCTCGATGCGTACCTGGCGCTGAAGGAGCAGGAACTGGCGAAGTTCCGCGTGACCACGCATCCGATCGAGTTCGAGATGTACTACTCGCTGTAAGTGGCAATGGCGCTTCGACGCATCAGCGGACGAAGCGCCGCCACGCCGGCCAGCTTCCGCCGCGCAGGCCTTGGCGGAAGCAGCGGAGTCTGAAAAGGGGACGGTGCCCAGCCGTCCCTTTTTTGTTCCGTCGACTTGACAATTTTCGGGCGACACGCACGCAAGATGGTTCTGAAGAATCTGATCAAGGCGAGAACCGGGCAACCTGAACGTCCGGCGGAGGACGAAAGGCTGGCGCGATCAGGCCTGCTGTCGGGGCTGGAGGCCCTGCCGACGGTCGTGCTCGTGCTCGACCGCAAGACCCTCAAGATCGCGTTCGCGAATCCGTCTGCGGAGGCGATGCTCGACATTTCGCGGCGGCAGCTCGCGCAGCGGCCGTGGGGCGAGATCTTTCCGAACGCGAACGAGCTGGCGTCGACGATCACCGCGATCGGCGAGGAGCGCTTTCACGCGACGCATCTCGACACGGTGCTCGACCGGCCGGGCCGCGAGCCGCTGCACGTGCATGCGATCGTCGGCTTCCTCGAAAGCGCGCCGGACTTCGTGCTCGTCGAGCTGTTCGAGAACGAGCGGCAATCGCGCACCGATCGCGAGGAACGCATCCACGACCTCACCGCGGTCAACAAGCAACTGATCCGCAATCTCGCGCACGAGATCAAGAATCCGCTCGGCGGCATCCGCGGCGCCGCGCAGTTGCTCGAATTCGAGCTCGGCGAGCGCGAACGCGGCGAGCTGCGCGAATACACCCAGGTCATCATCAAGGAATCCGACCGGCTGCAGACGCTCGTCGATCGTTTGCTCGAGCCGCATCGCCACCCGCACATCGTCGGCGACGTGAACATCCACGAAGTCTGCGAGCGCGTGCGCGCGGTGATGCTCGCCGAATTCCCGCGCGGGCTGTCGATCGAGCGCGACTACGACGTCAGCGTGCCCGACCTGCGCGGCGACAAGGAGCAATTGATCCAGGCGCTGCTCAACATCGTGCGCAATGCGGCGCAGGCGCTGCGCGAGCGGATCGCGCAGGGCGACGCGAGGATCGAGCTGCGCACGCGGATCGCGCGCAAGGTCACGATCGCGAAGCGCCTGTACAAGCTGGCACTGGATTTGCATGTGATCGACAACGGCCCCGGCATTCCCGAGGACATCCGAGACCGGATCTTCTATCCGCTCGTGTCCGGCCGGGAGGACGGCAGCGGCCTTGGCCTGACGCTCGCGCAGACCTTCGTGCAGCAGCACGACGGGATGATCGAGGTCGAAAGCCGGCCCGGACACACCGAATTTCAGATTTTGCTGCCGCTCGATCATTGAGCGGCGACACCGCGACCCACCGATACCTCTGACCGACCTATGAAGCCGATCTGGATTGTAGACGACGACCAATCGATCCGCTGGGTGCTCGAAAAGGCCCTCGCCCGCGAGAGCTTCGCGACGAAGAGTTTCGCGAACGTGCGCGACGCGCTCGGCGCGCTCGACCACGACACGCCGCAAGTGCTGGTGTCCGACATCCGGATGCCGGGCGGCTCGGGCCTCGAATTGCTGCAGGCGGTGCATGAGCGGATCCCGGCGCTGCCGGTGATCATCATGACCGCGTTCTCGGATCTGGACAGCGCCGTCGCGGCGTTCCAGGGCGGCGCGTTCGAGTATCTGGCGAAGCCGTTCGACGTCGACAAGGCGGTGGAGCTGATCCGCCGCGCGGTCGATGAGAGCCTGCGCAGCGGCGTGCCCGAGGACGATCGCGTCGCCGAGGCCCCCGAGATGCTCGGGCAGGCGCCGGCGATGCAGGACATGTTCCGCGCGATCGGCCGCCTGTCGCATTCGGCCGCGACGGTGCTGATCACCGGCGAGTCGGGCACCGGCAAGGAACTGGTCGCGCGCGCGCTGCACCGCCACAGCCCGCGTGCGAACGGCCCGTTCATCGCGCTCAACACCGCGGCGATCCCGAAGGATCTGCTGGAGTCCGAACTGTTCGGCCACGAGCGCGGCGCGTTCACCGGCGCGCAGACGACGCGCCAGGGCCGCTTCGAGCAGGCCGAGAACGGCACGCTGTTCCTCGACGAAATCGGCGACATGCCGTTCGACCTGCAGACCCGCCTGTTGCGCGTGCTGTCCGACGGCCAGTTCTATCGTGTGGGCGGCCACAATCCGCTGCGCGCGAACGTGCGCGTGATCGCGGCGACGCACCAGAACCTCGAGTCGCGCGTGCGGCAGGGGCTGTTCCGCGAGGACTTGTATCACCGCCTGAACGTGATCCGCCTGCGGCTGCCGGCGCTGCGCGAGCGCTCGGAAGACATTCCGCTGCTTACGCGCCACTTCCTGCAGAAAAGCGCGCGCGATCTCGGCGTGGAGCCGAAGCGGGTGTCCGACGAGACGCTGGCGTACCTGACCTCGCTGCCGTTTCCGGGCAACGTGCGGCAACTGGAGAACCTCGCGAACTGGCTGACCGTGATGGCGCCCGCACAGACAGTCGAGATCAAGGATCTGCCGCCCGACCTGCTGCCGTCCGGCGCGACGGCGACTGTCGTCGCGGGCGACGGGGCGGATCCGCAGGCGGTGGCGGGCATCGACGGAACGTCCGCCCAGCCTGCGGCAGGCGTGCCGGGCGGTGTGGCGGGCCTGTCCGCCAGCGTGCCGATCGCGGCCGCGCCGAACGGTGGCGCGGGAGGCTTCCCGCTGTGGGAGCACGGGCTGCGCACCGAGGTTGCACGACTGTTGCGCGAGAACTCGGCCGACGTGATGGACGGACTGGCGCGCCGCTTCGAGGCGGCGGTGATCCGCGAGGCGCTGGATTTCACGCGCGGCCGCAAGGTCGAGGCGGCCGAGCGGCTCGGCATCGGCCGTAATACGATCACGCGCAAGATCCAGGAACTGCATCTGGAGTCGTGAGCGGCGGGATCGGCCGGCGCGAGCCGGGAGACCGGAGACGAACGGGGCGCTTTGGCGCCCCGTTTTTCATCGCGTCAGGCGAGCGGGAGATCGAGCTGCGCGACGACCGGCGTGTGGTCGGACGGCTGCTCCCAGGTGCGCGGCGTGCGATCGACTTCGCACGACGTGCACGCGTTCGCGAGCGGCGCGGACAGCAGGATGTGGTCGATCCGCAGCCCGGCGTTGCGGCGGAACGCGAGCATCCGGTAGTCCCACCAGGTGAAGGTCTTCTCCGGCTGCTCGAAACGGCGGAACGCGTCGACGAGGCCCAGTTCGACCAGTTGCGCGAAATGCGCGCGCTCCTGCGGCGACACGAGGTTCTGGCCTTCCCATTTGGCGGGATCGTGCACGTCGCGGTCTTCGGGCGCGATGTTGTAGTCGCCGAGCAGCGCGAGCTTCGGGTAGCGCTGCATCTCCGTGCGCAGCCACGCGTTGAGCGCATCGAGCCACTGCATCTTGTAGACGAACTTGTCGGAATCGGGCGCCTGGCCGTTCGGGAAGTACGCGGAGATGATGCGCGCGCCGGCGATCGTGACGGCGATCACGCGTTGCTGCGAATCCTCGAAGCCGGGGATGTTGCGCACGACGTCGGATTCCTCGACCGGCAGCGTGTCGCGCGCGAGAATCGCGACGCCGTTGTAGGTCTTCTGGCCTGCGAACCAGCAGCGATAGCCTGCTGCTTCGAGATCGGCGCGCGGAAATTTCTCGTCGGGGAGCTTCAGCTCCTGCAGGCACAGCACGTCGGTCTGGCTTTGCGCGAGCCAGTCGAGCACATGCTGCTTGCGGACGTTGAGCGAGTTGACGTTCCAGGTGGCAATTTTCATGAAATTCTCTCATCCTTGCTGTGCAAGGGTTTGCGGCCGATTGAACCGTCTTTTTGGGGGCTGGCTACCAGCCTGGCTACCAGCTTGGGCGTCGGCAGGAAACCGGGCGACTTGCAGGCGAGCGTCATCATATCGCGCGCGGCGACAGGGTGGAGAGACAGGGGAATGAAGTGAGGACGGCGGGGTGGCGCTCGGGAGCTGAGCGCCGAGGGGAGGCTCAGGCTGCGCTCGCGCCAGTCAGGATGGCTTGGACGCTCTCGGCGGTAAGGGGGGCGCCGACGTGGATACGCGACGCGAAGAACCGGGATGAATTCCTGATCCAGTCACGACGAACGCCCCAAAATGCGGGGCGTTCTTGTGTCAGGCTCGAGCGCCCGCCATCTCCTGCGAATCGGTTCGACAGTGTCCGTCACGTCACCGGTGCTGGATTGAAAAGCGCCAGCGCATTGTGTAGCCCAAGCTTCTCCGCACAGCTTTGCTTGCGTCCACTGGCGATGTCGAGCATCAGGCGGAAGAGCGCCCAGCCTACGTCTTCGATGGTCGCGGCGCCCGTTGCGATCGTGCCGGCGTCGAGGTCCATCAGGTCGTGCCAGCGGCGCGCCAGATCGGAGCGCGTGGCCACCTTGATGACCGGCACTTCTGCGAGGCTGTACGGCGTGCCGCGGCCCGTCGTGAACACGTGCAGATTCATCCCGGCCGCGACCTGCAAAGTGCCGCAGATGAAATCACTGGCGGGCGTGGCCGCGTAGATCAGACCTTTTTGCGTCACTTTCTCTCCTGGCGAGAGCACGCCAGAGATCGGTGCGCTGCCCGATTTGACGATCGATCCCATCGCCTTTTCGACGATGTTCGACAGGCCTCCCTTCTTGTTGCCCGGCGTGGTGTTGGCGCTACGATCCGCGCCGCCGCGTTTCAGATAGGCGTCGTACCACGCCATCTCGCGAATGATTGCCTCGGCAACGTCCGCATTGGCGGCCCGCCCGGTCAGTTGCGCGACGCCGTCGCGCACCTCGGTGACTTCGGAAAACATCACCGTCGCGCCGGCGCGCACCAGCAGATCGGCCGCGAAGCCCACTGCGGGATTCGCGGTCAGGCCGGAGAACGCGTCGCTGCCGCCACATTGAACACCGACGACGAGCGCCGATGCCGCGCACGTTTCGCGTCGGCGCGCGTTGAGCCGTTCCAGATGCCGTTCGGCCATCTGCATGATCGATGCGATCATCGACTGAAAACCGACATGGGATTCGTCCTGCAGCACGACGACGTTGCCATTCGAGCCTGCCGCGCCGTCGCCGTCGATGGCGTTCGCTGCCGCGACCGGAATCGTGCCACGCGGCATCAGGCGCTCGGGCTGCAGTTTCTCGCAACCGAGGCTCACCATCATCACCTCGCCGCCGAAGTTCGGGTTCAGCGCGATGTTGCGGACGGTGCGGATCGGCACGATCGCGTCCGGCGCATCGATCGCCACGCCGCATCCGTACGTATGCCCGAGGCTCACGACATCATCGACGTGCGGAAACTTCGGCAGCAATTCGGACTTGATGCGCGTCACCGCGTGCCGGACCACGTCGGCCACGCATTGCACGGTCGTCGTGATCGCGAGGATGTTGCGCGTGCCGACCGAGCCGTCCGCATTGCGATAGCCGTCGAACGTGTAGCCTTCGAGCGGCGGCATCGCCGGCGGCCGGATCGTCGCGATCGGCAATTCGCCGAGGTCCGGCGGGGCAGGCATGCGCATCACATGCTCGTTCACCCAGCTGCCCGCGGGCAGCCCTTCCAGCGCGTGGCCGATGACGACGCCATAGCGCACGACCGCGTCACCCTCGGCGAGATCGCGCAGCGCGACCTTGTGCCCCTGTGGCACGCGCTCGCGCAGCACGAGTCCGTCCGGAAAGGTCGCACCTTCCCCCAGACCTCCGTCGTTGACGACGATGGCCACGTTGTCGTCCGGGTGGACGCGAATGTAAAGCGGGGGCTGTTCCATGGGGTCACCGTACCAGGCACGGACGTTTGTTATCGAACCGCCAGCCGGGGATCAAATACTGCATCGCCTGCGCGTCGTCGCGGCTGCCCAGTCCGTGCTTCAGATACAGCTGGTGCGCCGCCTCCAGCGCCGCTTGATCGATCTCGATGCCGAGACCGGGCCGCTGCGGCACGGAGACCTTGCCGCCGACGATCTTCAGCGGATCGTGCGTCAACGCCTGGCCGTCCTGCCAGATCCAGTGCGTGTCGATTGCGGTGATGCGCCCGGGCGCGGCTGCCGCCACGTGCGTGAACATCGCCAGAGAGATGTCGAAATGATTGTTCGAGTGCGAACCCCACGTCAATCCCCAGTCCGCGCACATCTGCGCGACGCGCACCGAACCGCGCATGGTCCAGAAATGCGGGTCCGCCAGCGGAATGTCGACCGCGCCCAACTGGATCGCATGGCCCATCTGCCGCCAGTCGGTAGCAATCATGTTGGTCGCCGTCGGCAAGCCGGTCGCACGGCGGAATTCGGCCATCACTTCGCGCCCCGAATAGCCGTCTTCCGCGCCGCACGGATCTTCCGCATAGGCGAGTACGTCGCCCTTGCCCTTGCACAGGCGGATCGCCTCGTCGAGCTTCCACGCGCCGTTCGGATCGAGCGTGATGCGTGCGTCCGGAAAGCGCCTGGCCAGTGCCGTCACCGCGGTGATTTCGTCTTCGCCGCTCAGCACGCCACCTTTTAGCTTGAAATCCCGGAAGCCGTAGCGTTCGTATGCGGCTTCGGCCAGGCGCACGACCGCGTCAGGCGTCAACGCCGCTTCATTGCGGACACGGAACCACCCATCCGCCGCATCACACTCGCTGCGGTAGGGCAGGTCGGTCTTCGTGCGATCGCCGATGTAGAACAGGTAGCCGAGCATCTCGACCGCGTCGCGCTGCTGCCCCTCGCCGAGCAGTGCGGCGACCGGCACGTCGAGAAATTGCCCGAGCAGGTCGAGTAGCGCGGCCTCGAGCGCGGTCACTGCGTGAACCGTGATGCGGAGGTCGAACGTCTGCAGTCCGCGCCCGCCCGCATCGCGCGACTCGAATGTCGTGCGCACGCGGTTCAGCACGTCCTGCCAGTGTCCGATCGGCTGGCCGACCACGAGCGCGCCCGCGTCCTCGATCGTCTTGCGGATTCCCTCGCCGCCGGGCACTTCGCCGAGCCCGGTGTGCCCGGCGCTGTCCTCCATCAGCACGATGTTGCGCGTGAAGAACGGGGCGTGCGCGCCGCTCAGGTTGAGCAGCATGCTGTCCTGCCCGGCGACGGGCACGACGCGCACGGAAGTGACGACAGGGGTTTGATATCGAGTCATGAAAATGCTCCAGAATTACCTGAGTTCGACGCGTTTGATTTCGCCGACAACACATGCATAGCAAAGAATCGCGCCGATCGCGTTCGCGCCGATGAACAGCAGCGCCCCGGCGAACGAGCCGGTTCCCTGCACGATGTAACCGATGATGATCGGCGTCGTGATGCCTGCCGCGTTGCCGAACGTGTTGAACAGGCCACCGCTCAGGCCGGCGATCTGCTTCGGCGACGTATCCGACACCACGGCCCAGCCGAGCGCACCAATCCCCTTGCCAAAGAACGCGAGCGCCATGATGCCGATCACCAGCATCGGCGAATCCACGTAGTTGCACGCAATCATCGCGGTGGACAGCAGCATGCCGGCGATGATCGGCGTCTTGCGCGCGACGGTCAGCGAATAGCCGCGCCGGATCATCGCGTCCGACCACATGCCGCCCAGAATGCCGCCGAGAAAGCCGGCGATCGCGGGCATCGACACCATGAAGCCGGCCTTCAGGATCGTCATGCCGCGCTCCTGCACGAGGTACACGGGGAACCAGCTGAGAAAGAAATACGTGAGCGTGGTGATGCAGTACTGCCCGATATAGATGCCGAGCAGCATCCGGTTGCGCAGCAACTGCGGCAGATAGCGCATCGTGCCGGTCCGTTCGGCCTGGGCATCGGCGCTCGGTGCGGTGCGGTCGATCAGCGCGCCGCCGCGCTCCAGATGGTCGAATTCAGCGGCGTTCACGCGCGGATGGTTGCGCGGGTCGCGCACGATCTTCAGCCATGCAAATGAAAGTGCGATGCCACCGGCACCCATGACGTAGAACACCCAGTGCCAGCCGAAATCGTGCGCGATCCATCCCATCAGCGGAGCGAACAGCACGGTTGCGAAATACTGTGCGGAGTTGAACACGGCGGAAGCCATGCCGCGCTCGGCGGTAGGAAACCACGTCGCGACGATGCGGCTGTTGCCCGGAAACGAAGGCGATTCGGCGAGGCCCACCGCGAGCCGAAGTGCGAAGAGCACGGCGACGGCCGTGCCGCCCGCGAAAAAGCCGACCGAGCCCTGCAGCAACGTGAAGAACGACCATAGTCCGATACTGAACCCATAGACGATGCGCGCTCGGAAACGGTCGAGCAGCCAGCCGCCCGGGATCTGTGCGGCGACGTACGACCATGCGAACGCCGAGAACATGTAGCCGAGCGATACCGCGTTGATATGCAGTTCCTTCTGGATCGCGGAGCCCGTGATCGACAGCGTCGCGCGGTCCGCATAGTTCAGCGTGGTGACGAGGAACAGCATCGCCAGAATCGAGTAACGGACCCGGCTGCGCCGCTGCGTTTCGATTGCGGCGCCTCCAGTCGCGCTAGGTGCAGCTCTCATGATCTTGTCTCCTGTGAGATTGCTTTGGTGGGGCCGGTCGATGTGCCGGCCTCCACGTCAGGCGGCGGGAGTTGTCCGCGCCGCCTCGTGCGCGTTGCCGCGCGTATTACGTCGTCTGCCAGGTACCATCGATCAGCCTGCGCAGGCCGAGCGGATTGGCGCGCTGAAGTTCGGCGGGTAACAGCGCATCCGGCAGATCCTGATAGCAGACCGGCCGCTGGAAGCGCTCGATCGCCGCCGTGCCGACCGAGGTCATGCGAGTATCCGTCGTTGCCGGCCATGGGCCGCCGTGCACCATCGCATCCGCTACCTCGACGCCGGTCGGCCAGCCGTTCGCGAGAATGCGGCCGGCCTTGCGTTCCAGCACCGGCAGCATGCGGCGCGCGAGCGGCAGGTCGGCGTCGGCGTATTGCAGCGTCGCGGTCAGCTGGCCGTCCAGCGCTTCTGCCACCTGCAGCAGCTCGTGCTGATCGCGGCAGCGCACGAGCAGCGCCGTGGCGCCGAACACTTCGTCGTGCAGGGCCGGATCATCCAGAAACGCGCTGGCGGAGGTCGAAAAAAATGCGGCGGAGCTTGCATTCGGGCGCGACGCATCGACTGCGCCCCGAGCGAGCGTCGTGACGTGCGTGTGCTTCGCGAACCGCTCGACGCCTTGTTCGTACGCGCGGCGAATCCCCCCGGTCAGCATCGTCTGCGGCTGCGTTGCAGCGAGCGCATGCTGCGCAGCCTCGACGAACGCGTCGAGCCCGTCGGAGTCGACCGCCAGCAGCATTCCCGGGTTCGTGCAGAACTGCCCGGCACCGAGTGTCAACGACGCGGCGAACTGCTTTCCGAGGGTGTCCGCGCGTTCAGCCAGCGCACCGGGCAACAGAAACACGGGATTGATCGCGCTGAGCTCGCCATAGACGGGAATCGGTTGCGGACGAGCCTGCGCGATACGCAGCAGCGCGAGCCCGCCTGCGCGCGAACCGGTGAAGCCTACCGCCTGGATCAGCGGATTCGCGACCAGCGCCGCGCCGATCTCGTTGCCGGTGCCCGTGAGCATCGAGAATATGCCTTCGTGCAGGCCGCATTCGGCGACCGCGCGCCGGATCGCACGTCCGACCAGCTCGGATGTGCCCGGATGCGCGGGATGCGCTTTCACGACGATCGGGCAGCCTGCCGCGAGCGCGGCAGCGGTATCGCCGCCCGCGACCGAAAACGCGAGCGGGAAATTGCTTGCGCCGAAGACCGCGACCGGCCCGAGACCGATGCGACGCATCCGCAGATCCGGGCGCGGCAGAGGCGCGCGCGCCGGCAACGCCGGATCGATGCGTGCGCCCTGCACGTCACCGCGCAGCAGGAGCGTCGCGAACAGGCGCAGCTGATTGCAGGTGCGCGCGCGTTCGCCGGTCAGGCGCGGCCGGGGCAGGCCGGTTTCCGTCATGGCGCGTTCGATCAGCACGTCGCCGATCGCTTCGATCTGCGTGGCAATCGTGTCGAGGAAGCGCGCGCGGACTTCCGGCGTGGTGTCGCGATACGCGTCGAATGCGGCCGCTGCCAGTGCGCACGCGCGTGCAACGTCGGCCGCTTCGGCCTGCACGAAAGGCGGCTCGATCGTATTGCCGGTCGCCGGATCAACGGCCCGCCACTCGCGGTTCGCGCCGTTGTTCGCTTGCTCGCCGGCGCCGATCAGCAGATCTCCTGTCACGTACATTTTTCCTCCTTACGCGATCCGGGCGACGAGGGCGGCCAGCTCGGCCAGCTCGCTTTCTGTCAGGTCGACGAGCGGCGTGCGCACCGGACCTGCGTCGCGGCCAGTGACCTTCATGCCGGCCTTCACGATCGATACGGCGTAGCCGCGCTTGCGGTTGCGCAGCTCGATGTACGGCAGCACGAAGCGGTTGAGTGCTTCATAGACTTTCGCGTGATCGCGCGCCCGTACGGCCGCGTAGAAATCCAGCGCGAACCTGGGTACGAAGTTGAAGATGGCGGACGAATACGTGGTCACGCCCATTTCGAGATACGGAAGTGCGAACGTCTCGGCGGTCGGCAGGCCGCCGATGTACGTGAAACGATTCCCGAGGCGCGAATAGATGCGCGTCATCAGTTCGATATCGCCGACGCCGTCCTTGAAGCCGACCAGGTTCGGGCAGCGGTCCGCGAGACGGGACAATTCGACGTCGTCGAGCTGCTGGTTCGCGCGGTTGTAGAGGATGACGCCCAGCTTGGTCGAGCGGCACACCGCTTCGACGTGCGCGGCGATGCCGTCGCGCGGCGCTTCGGTCAGGTAGGGCGGTAGCAGCAGGATGCCGTCGGCGTTCGCCGCTTCGGCGGCGCGGCAGTACTCGATCGCGGTGGCGGTGCCGTAGCCGGCTGGCGCGATCACCGGAATGCGGCCGCCGGTTTCCTCGACGGCGGCGCGCACCACGCGATCGACCTCGGTGGGCGTCAGCGAGAAGAACTCGCCGGTGCCCCCGGCGGCGAACAGGCCGGCTGCGTCATGGCTGAACAGCCAATTCAGGTTCGCGCGGTAGGCGTGCTCGTCGAACGAAAAATCGGATTTGAAATGGGTGACAGGAAAGGACAGCAGGCCGTTGCCGACTTGGCGGGCGAAATCGGCCGGGGTGTAGTGGGACATGGTTGGGCTCGCTCGTGATGGATCGTGATGTGAGGATTCTTGCACCCCGATCAATGCTGGTACAGAATAAAGAATGACTTCATTGATACCAATTTTGAATCGATGTTTGAGCTCAGCCAACTCCGTTGCTTTGTCGCCGTCGCCGAAGAACGCCACTTCGGACGCGCCGCGCTGCGCCTGAACATGACGCAGCCGCCGCTCAGCCGGCAGATCCGCCTGCTCGAACACCAGGTCGGTACTGAACTACTGCATCGCACCAGTCGGTCAGTCAGCTTGACGGCGGCCGGGCGCAGTTTTCTGCCCGACGCCGCGCGCCTGCTGCGCCTGGCCGAAGAGGCGAGCGCCAGCGCGCGGCGCGTGGCAGGCGGAATGGCCGGCACACTTGGCGTTGGCTATACCGCGACGGTCGGCTACGGGCTTCTGCCGTCGCTGGTGCGCGCGATTCGCGCACGCGTGCCCGGCGTGAGCCTGACGCTCAAGGAGATGGTGAGCGGCGCGCAACTGGAAGCGCTTGAGGCCGGACAGATCGATCTTGGTCTCGTGCGCCCGCCGGTCGAGCACGGCGAACTCGAAACGCGCCACTGCACTGACGAGCCGCTTGTGCTCGCGCTGCCCGAGGCGATGGTGGCAGACTGGCCGGACCAGCCCACGCTGAAGGACTGTGACGGGCAGCCGCTGCTGATGTACTCACCGTACGAGGCGCGCTATTTCCACAATCTGGTCAACAGCCTGTTCGAGGCGGCCGGCGTCGTGCCGACGGTGGTCGAATACGTGAGCCAGATCCACACGATGCTGGCGCTTGTGCGCGCGGGGCTCGGTGTTGCGCTGGTGCCTGAATCGGCGGCGAACCTGCATTTCGACGACGTCGTTTTCCGCGCCGTGGCAACGATGCCGGCGCGGCCGGTGACGCAGCTATTCGTATTCCGTCGGGACAATGACAATCCGGTACTGCAGGCGATCAAGCCATTGCTGTCAGCAGATCGCTGAAATCAAATCGCGTAACGTCTGCCATCAGGCGGTCGCCGAGCGTCGGCATCAGGTGCTTGTTGGATGGCCGTGCGCCCCGCGTATCGCGGCTGCAAGAAAGAATCGTGACAAAAGTATTGACGTGAGTGTTTAATAACCCTATACTTTCTTTCTCTGACGCGGGGTGGAGCAGTCTGGCAGCTCGTCGGGCTCATAACCCGAAGGTCGTAGGTTCAAATCCTACCCCCGCAACCAAGCACATCAGGCGGTGTGCAGCGCAAGTGACCGATGCGCGCTTCGCCAAAAAGAACCCGGCTCCATGCCGGGTTTTTTGTTTTCTGCGTGCGCTTCAACGCGCCGCCCATTCGACTGCAGCCTGCGCATGGAGCGCCGTCGTGTCGAACACCGGCAGCGGCGAGTCCTGCGTACCGATCAGCAGCGTAATCTCGGTGCAGCCGAGTATCACCGCCTGCGCGCCGCGATGCGCGAGCCCTTCGATGATCCGTACATACGCCGCACGCGACGCCGGTTCGATCACGCCGTGGCACAGCTCGTCGTAGATGATCCGGTGCACCTCGCCGCGTTCGTGCTCATCCGGCACCAGCACGTCGAGCCCGAATTTCTCGCGCAGCCGTTCCGCGTAGAACGGCAGTTCCATCGTGTAGCGCGTGCCGAGCAGGGCGACGCGCGCGACGCCCGCTGTCCGCAACGCTTCGCCGGTCGGATCGGCGATATGCAGGAAGGGCAGTGCGACCGCGTGCTCGATCGCGTCGTGCACGCGGTGCATCGTGTTGGTCGTGAGGACGATCAGGTCCGCGCCGGCCGCTTCGAGCTGGCGGGCGGCGGTGGCCATGTGCGCACCGAGCGCCGGCCAATCGTGCGCGCGCTGCAGCGCTTCGATTTCCGCGAAATCCACCGTCACCATCACGCTCTTCGCGTTGTGATGTCCGCCGTGCAGCGCTTTCGAGTGCCGGTTCAGCATCCGATAGTATTCCGCCGACGACTCCCAGCTCATCCCGCCGATCAGTCCGATCGTCTTCATTTGCGTGGCTCCCGTTGCATTCATTGCGGCGAGTATAGGGGCCGGTGCGCACGCGCGGCGGTACGGTCTGTGCGCAACGGGCCAGTACGGCACGGCCACGCAGGGCGGCACGGCGCAGTTGGGCGGATGCAAGCCGTGCCCCGAGTCGCGCTACGGCAGTTTTACCGACCTCCGATTCGATATTTTCAGATTCGACAAGAATTAACCGCGGATCAAGTCAGGGGGGGCGCGAAGAAGGTCTGAAACGGGATGCGTTAGCCATGCTGCCCGTTTTTTTCTACCCGGTTTCGGGCCGATACGTAACCACGCCAGCCGCCGACTGTCGATGCGGTAACCATAGCGATGAACCAACCGGCAAAAAACAGATTGGCTGCTTGTGGATTTGTGTCAAACAGGCTTCCTTTCCCGTGAAGAATGAAGACGCCGAAAAGATACAGGCCGAACCAGAAAAAAAACGTAATTATGATGGCGCCAGCGATGGCGCCAACGGCAGCTCGTAAAAATTTCATTTTATTTGGAAAAATAAAACGGTTTTTGAATTTCTAAAATCCGACCAAAAACCCGGGATAACGATATTCCAGCGTGTTCGGAGTCCGCTGCCGAACCCGGTGAGTTTTTCGCCATTCCATAAGTCAATGTGTCCGCCGCTGGCATTCCCTTCTGCTTCCCCTTCGCGGGCCCAGTAGCCATCAAACATAATGATGCCAGTTCGACCTTTAACTTTATCTCGCCAATCTTGCCCTGTAATGTTTTCGGCTCTTCCCAAACCCGCGAGCGGTTGTAGCTTCAGCCATTCCCCAAGTTCGTTGGCACGTGTAGCGGTTGCCTTTCCGTTCATCAGGATTCGCCCGATGCTCGGCTGACCGCCGAGCGGCTTGACCACCTTCGACGAAAACGACTTCATTTCAATGCCGGCGCGATGGAAGGCGACGCTCATGCGAATTGCACACTGATTGGTATACGCCGGATCGTCATGGGGATCGCCCGACGGGTAAGCCTCCCATAACTCCTTGAACGTCACCGCCCGTAGTTGCACTACCTTGATGGAATTCGGCGTCGTATTCGTTCTTACCGTTGTCGGTCTGTTTGGCATGACATCCAGTCCTTATGTGCAAGGGCGTCCTCGCCCCAATAGATGATGTAGCTGTCGGCAGCCTCAGTGCGGACGCGCGGTAACTGACCATTACTGTCGACACGCCCGGCAAACGTGCGCCCGTCGCTCATTTCGACCAGATACGGGTAGTCCTGCGGTGCCGTGGTGCGGATACCGGCGCGCACCTGCTCGTCATAGGTGGTGGATGCATCGGCCTGCGCTTCCGACGCCGCCTCGGTCCTCGTGGTATCCGCGACCGAGATGGCTCTTTCTCCGGCCAGCGCCGCCACCTCTTGCGACGTGAAGGTCATCGTCATGCCGCGCTCGGCATAAAAGACGGGAGGCGGATTGCAGCCACAGACGTTGATGTCGCCGCTTAACGCCCACGGCTGGCCGTTTGGCCCCGTGCCGGAGCGGCGCGGCCCTTTCGGCGCGATAAACCCCTCCTGCTTGCAGGCAGTGCAATAGGTCTTCATATAGAGCGTGGCGATGTGCACCCTCGGCGGTGGATTCGAACAGGTCACGTGTTCGAGACCTTGGGTAATCACCGCGCTTCCGGCGCGGTCGCCCTTGGCGAGAAAATAGCGGATCATGCGGCCTCGCTGTCATCCTTGCAGGTGACGATATCGCCGACGCGGGCAATGACAAGTTCGATGCCGGTCAGGCGGTTGTTGGCCGTTGTCACCTGGCCGTCGCGCTTTGTGAGTGCGTCGATGGTGGAAAAAAGATCGGTCGGCGCCCTCTGCTCGTTACTCATCCGGATCTCCTCCGTTGGTAAATTGGTGAGAATTCCCACCTACCAAACTAGCGGAAACGACAAAGAAGAATCAATCGTAAAAATTCGAGATTCGCATTGCTAATGGTTGTTTTTTTCTGGATGACGGGTGGGTGAGTACCTTCGGTGTCATCGGTTTGGCATCCGGTAACACCAGGCCGAGATTTTCGGCCCCCTTGGCCAATCAATCCGATTGCCTTTATTGGCGGCGCCGCGATTACACACGACGCTGAGAGCATTGAGCACCAACGCTCGCCGGGACACTCGGCTCGCGCAACGGCCCGGAACGGCACAGCAACGCAGGGCGGCACGGCGCAGTTGAAACAGTCACTGTGTTTTTGTACAGTATCGACACCGTGAATGCGCTTACCGTCCCGTCCGCCGATCCGCCAGCGCCGCCGTCGAGCGACGCGCCGCCGCTCGTGCGCAAGATCATCCACTGCGACTGCGATTGCTTCTACGCATCGGTCGAAATGCGCGACGACCCGTCGCTGCGCGGGCGTCCGCTCGCGGTCGGCGGTCGTCCGGACCAGCGCGGCGTGATCGCGACCTGCAATTACGAGGCACGCCGCTTCGGCGTGCATTCCGCGATGTCGTCGGCGCTCGCGATGCGCAAGTGCCCGGGCCTGCTGATCCTTCCGCCGTCGATGGACAAGTACCGCACCGCGTCGCGCCAGATCATGGCGATCTATCGCGATTACACGCCGGACGTCGAGCCGCTGTCGCTCGACGAGGCGTATCTCGACGTCAGCCGGTCGGAGCGGTGCCAGGGCAGCGCGACGCTGATCGCGCGCGAAATCCGCGAACGCGTGCGCGACACGGTCGGCGTGACCGTGTCGGCGGGCGTCGCGCCAAACAAGTTCGTCGCGAAGATCGCGTCGGACTGGCACAAGCCGGATGGCCTGTTCGTCGTGCGCCCGCATGAAGTCGACGCGTTCGTCGCGGCGCTGCCGGTTCGCAAGCTGTTCGGAGTGGGGAAGGTGACGGCCGCGCGCCTCGACCGGCTCGGCATCCAGACCTGCGCGCAATTGCGCGAATGGCCGCTGATCGACCTGCACCGCGAATTCGGCGCGTTCGGGCGGCGCCTGCACGAGCTGTCGCGCGGTATCGACGAGCGGCGCGTGGTGGCCGACCAGGAGCGCAAGTCGGTCAGCGTCGAGACGACCTACGTGACCGATCTGACGACGCTCGACCAGTGCGCGGCCGAAATTCGCCGGCTGGTCGACTCGCTCGACGCGCGCATCGCGCGCGCGGGCGCGGCGAGGTCGATCCGCAAGCTGTACGTGAAGATCCGCTTCGCGGACTTCCAGCGCACCACGGTCGAATGCATCGCCGACGCGACCAGCGCGCAGACGGCCGTCGCGCTGCTCGCGAAGGGGCTGGCGCGGCGTGCGCAGCCGGTGCGGCTGCTCGGCGTCGGCGTGCGCATCGACGAGGACACGGCCGAACGGCACGGCCAGATCGCGCTGTTCGAGCACGAATGGCCGGCACCATGAAAAAACGGCACCGCAACGCGGTGCCGTCTTCACACGCTTCGCGCGCGCTTATTGCGCGGGCGCGGCCATCCCGTTGTGGCGCAGCAGCGCGTCGATCTTCGGCTCGCGGCCGCGGAACGCCTTGAACGAATCCATCGCCGGCCGGCTGCCGCCGACCTCGAGAATCTCACGGCGATAGCGTGTGCCGGTGGCGACGTCGAGCACGCTGCCGCCCGCCGACTGCGCGGCTTCCTCGAACGCCGCGTAGGCGTCCGCCGACAGCACTTCCGCCCACTTGTAGCTGTAATAGCCGGCTGCGTAGCCGCCCGCGAAGATGTGGCTGAACGTGTTCGGCCAGCGCGAGAACGGCGCCTGCGGGATCACGTGGAAGCGCTCGTTGATCGCGCGCGCGAAGTCGTTGACGCTCACCGCGCCGGCCGGATCGAAGTCGACGTGCAGCAGCATGTCGAACATCGAGAACACGATCTGCCGAAGCGTGCCGAGCCCGCTCTGGAAGTTCTTCGCGGCGAGCATCTTGTCGAACAGCGCGCGCGGCAGCGGCGCGCCCGTGTCGACGTGCGACGACATCGACGTCAGCACATCCCATTCCCAGCAGAAGTTCTCCATGAACTGGGACGGCAGCTCGACCGCATCCCATTCGACGCCGTTGATGCCCGACACGCCCAGTTCGTCGACACGCGTGAGCATGTGGTGCAGGCCGTGGCCGAACTCATGGAACAGCGTGATCACTTCGTCGTGCGTGAAGCACGCGGGCTTGCCGCCGACCGGCGCCGAGAAGTTGCAGGTGAGATACGCGACAGGCGTCTGCACGGCGTCGCCGCGCTTCGCGCGCGAACGCGCGTCGTCCATCCATGCGCCGCCGCGCTTGCCTTCGCGCGCGTACAGGTCGAGGTAGAACTGCGCAACGAGCGAGCCGTCGCGGTTCTCGACGCGGAAGAAGCGCACGTCCTTGTGCCACACGGGCGCTTCGTCGGGCTTGATGCTCACGCCGAACAGCGTTTCCGTGACGGTGAACAGCCCCTTGAGCACGGCCGGCTCGGGGAAGTACTGCTTGACCTCGTTTTCCGAGAACGCATAGCGCTGCTCGCGCAGCTTCTCCGCCGCGTAGGCGACGTCCCACGGCGCGAGTTCCGTCAGGCCGAGTTCCGCCGCCGCGAACGCGCGCAGTTCGTCCCAGTCTTTTTCGGCGTGCGGGCGGGCGCGCACCGCGAGATCCTCGAGGAACGCGATGACCTGCTGCGGCGATTCGGCCATCTTCGGCGCGAGCGACACTTCCGCGAAGTTGCGGTAGCCGAGCATCTGTGACTCCTCGCGGCGCAGCTTGAGTTCGTCGGCGACGATCGACGTGTTGTCCCATCCGGCCTTGCCGTCGCCGTACTGCGGCCCCAGCTCCGACGCGCGCGTCGCGTACGCGCGATACAGCGTCTCGCGCATCGCGCGGTTGTCCGCGTATTGCAGCACCGGGAAGTAGGACGGGAAATGCAGCGTGAACTTCCAGCCTTCGTGGCCGTCCTTTTGTGCCGCTTCGCGCGCGGCCTCGATCGCGTCGTCGGGCAGCCCGGCGAGTTCGGCTTCGGTTTGCGCGACATACGCATACGCGTTGGTCGCGTCGAGCACGTGATCGGAGAACGCCTTCGACAGCGCCGCCTGCTGCTCCTGCAGCTCGGCGAAGCGCGGCTTCTGTTCCTCGGGCAGCTCGGCGCCCGACAGGCGGAAGTCGCGCAGCGCGTTGTCGAGGATCTTCTTGCGCTCGGCGGACAGCGCCGGATATTCACCGCTCGCGGCGATCGCCTTGTACTTCTCGTACAGCGCGAGGTTCTGGCCGACGCTCGACCAGAATTCGGTCACGCGCGGCAGGTTCTCGCCGTACGTGGCACGCAGTTCCGGCGTATCGGCCACCGCATTCAGGTGGCCGACGATGCCCCATGCGCGACCGAGCGGCTCCGTCACATGCTCGACCTTCTCGACGATCTCCGCCCAGGTCGCCGCCGTGCCGGGCGCGCTGGCGTCGTCGACGGCGCGATTGGCGGTCTCGAGCAGCGTGTCGAGCGCGGGCGTGACGTGTTCCGGACGAATCTCGCCGAAGCGGGGCAGGCCCGAGAAATCGAGGAGCGGATTGGTGTTGGCGCTTGCGGACATAAGACTCCCTGTCTGTTGCGGGGTGAACCGGGGGATGAGGCTGGCGCGCGCGGGCGCCTGCTATCGACATTATTGGGGCGCATCGTGCGCTTTCCAATCGATAGTTTCCAATGACGCGATCGAGCGGGGACGGATGCGCGCCCGGCGGGCGGCGCGGTGCCGGCGCGCCAGACGACGCGCCGGACGGGGAGGGGGATCAGGCGGCCGACGCGGCGCGCTCGGCGGCTTCGATCGTGTTGATCAGCAGCATCGTGATGGTCATCGGGCCGACGCCGCCCGGCACCGGCGTGATGTGGCCGGCGACTTCCCTGACCCCCGCGAAGTCGACGTCGCCGCACAGCTTGCCGGCTTCGTCGCGGTTCATGCCGACGTCGATCACCGTCGCGCCGGGCTTCACCATGTCGGCGGTCAGCACGTTGCGCTTGCCGACCGCGGCGACGACGATGTCCGCCTGCCGCGTATGCGCGGCGAGGTCGCGCGTCTTGCTATGGCAGATCGTGACGGTCGCGCCCGCTTCGAGCAGCAGCATCGCCATCGGCTTGCCGACGATGTTCGAACGGCCGATCACGACCGCGTTCGCGCCTTGCAGCGGGATGTCGTGCGCCTCGAACATCTTCATCACGCCGTACGGCGTGCACGGGCGGAACAGCGGCTTGCCGGTCATCAGCGCGCCGGCGTTCGCGACGTGGAAGCCGTCGACGTCCTTTTCCGGCGCGATCGCCTCGATCACCTTGTGGCTGTCGATATGCGCGGGCAGCGGCAGCTGGACGAGAATGCCGTGGATCCGCGGATCGCGGTTCAGCTCGTCGATGCGCGCGAGCAGGTCGGCCTCGGACAGCGACGCCGCGTAGCGATCCTTCAGCGAGGAGAAGCCATTGTCCTCGCACGCCTTGATCTTGTTGCGCACGTAGACTTCGCTGGCCGGGTTGTCGCCGACGAGAATCACCGCGAGGCCCGGCTGGTGGCCGCGCGCCGTCAACGCGGCGGCGCGTTCGGCGGCCTGGGCGCGCAGGGTCTTCGAGAGGGCGTTGCCGTCGATGAGGATGGCTGTCATGGTGGGATCTAGCTTGGGAGTTGGAATGCGGGCGTGCGGCGACCGGGTCGGCGCCGCAGCAAAGCATGGAATTATACCGCCCGCATGCCGCCGCCCGACAGGAAATGCCCGGGAAGCGCCATCGGCGCGCCGAACGGCGGGGGCTGCCGGCACCGCGAAGACGGACGGCGCGGCGCGTGCGGGGAACGGCGCGCGCCGGCCGGCGTGCGCGGCGGCGCGTCAGGCCGGGTGCGTCAGGCCTGCTTCTTCGACAGCGCGAGGCGCAGCAGGTCGGCCACCGTGTTGACGTTGAGCTTTTCCATGATGTTCGCGCGGTGCGCCTCGACCGTCTTGATGCTGATGCCGAGATCGTCGGCGATCTGCTTGTTCAGGCGGCCGGCGATGATCCGCTCGAGCACCTGCTGCTCGCGGGCGGTCAGCTTCGACAGGCGCTCGCTCGCGGCGCGCTGCTCCTGCACGCTCTTGCTCTCGCTGCGGGCCTTGTCGAGCATCCGCTCGACGAGCTTGCGCAGTTCCGCCTCGTCGAACGGCTTCTCGATAAAGTCCATCGCGCCCTTTTTCATCGTCGACACGGCCATCGGCACGTCGCCGTGACCCGTGACGAAGATGATCGGCAGCGCGGCGTTGTCGGCGATCAGGCGCTCCTGCAGTTCGAGGCCGCTCATGCCCGACATCCGCACGTCCAGGATCAGGCACGCGATCTGGCCTGCCTGCTGCGCCGGCTGATAGGCATCGAGGAACTGCTCGGCGCTCGAGAAGCATTGCACGCGATAGCCGTTCGCCTCCAGCAGCCAGCGCAGCGAGTCGCGCACGGCCTCGTCGTCGTCGACGACAAAGACGGTTTCCTGAGTGGTGGTGACAGGGCTATTCATAGTTCTCCCGTAACAGTATGTGATGCCGATGCCTCGGACCCCCCTCGGCCGAGATCCTCGGGTTCCCCAATGGGCAGGCTGCAGTGGAACGTCGCGCCGGAGATGCTGCCATCCGCCTCGACATTATTCACCACCCACAGACGCCCGCGATGCGATTCGATGATCGAACGGCAGATGTTCAGCCCCATGCCCATGCCGTCGGACTTGGTGCTGTAGAAAGGCTCGAACAGGCGCTCGGCGGTCGCTTCGTCGACGCCCGGGCCCTGGTCGATCACGCGGATGTCGACGAAGCCCGCCTCCAGGTCGGCGACGACGCGAATCACGCCGTCCGCCGCCGGCGGCTTCACGTCGGCCATCGCCTCGGCCGCGTTCTTCATCAGGTTGACGAGCACCTGCTCGATCAGCACCGGGTCGACATAAATGATAGGCATTCTTGCGAGGATTTCGGTGACGATCCGGATCCTGCGCTTCCTGGCCTCGATTTCCGCGAGCCCGACCGCGTCGGCGACGATGTCCGCGACGCGCGCCGGCTGGCGTTTCGGCTCGCTGCGCTTCACGAACTCGCGGATGCGCTTGACGATCATCCCGGCGCGCAGCGCCTGCTGCGCGGTCTTCTCGAGCGCGGGCTGCAGCGTTTCGGGCGTCGCGCGCCCGCTCTTGACGAGCGCGAGCGTGCCCGAGCAATAGTTGTTGATCGCCGCGAGCGGCTGGTTCAGCTCGTGCGCGATCGACGACGCCATTTCGCCCATCGTCATCAGGCGGCTCGTGAACTGCAGCTTCTCTTCCTGCTGGTGCGCGAGCTCCTGCGCCTTCTTGCGGGTCGTGATGTCGGTCGCGATCTGCATCTGCGCGAGGTGGCCGTCGACCCACTGGATGTACTGGCGGCGCACCTCGAACCACTTCTGGATGCTCTCGACGTAGATCTCCTGCGCGTCCGCGGTGCTGTTGGTCAGCGCAGCGGCCGGCAGGCCGGCGAACGCGTCGATCATGTCGATCGAATCCGACGACGCCTGCGCGTGGTCGAAGCCATCGCCGGACAGCTCGAGATGGCCGTCCGGGCGGATGCCGAACAGATGCCGGTAGTAGCGGTTCGCGAACAGCAGCTCCGCTTCGTCGGCTGCGAGCACCGACACGGCCGCGTCGAGGCTTTCGAGCACGGTCGTGAAGCGCTCGTGCGCGGCGGCCAGCTCCTCGCGCGCGCGCTTCGGCTCGGTGATGTCGGTCATCGACGACATCCAGCCGGTCTGGCGGCCCGAGCTGTCGATCAGCGGCGACACGTAGAGGCGCGCGTGGAACAGCGTGCCGTTCTTGCGCCGCACGCGCAGCTCGAAGCCGGAGCTGGGCGCCTTGCCGCGCAGCGTCATGTCGAGCTGGCGCTGCATCTCCGGATACGCGTCGCGCGGCCAGTAGGGGAACGGCGCGACCTTGCCGATGAGGTCGCTCTCGTCCCAGCCGGTCATCCGGCAGAACGCCGGGTTCACGTGCGTGATGCGGCCGTGCATGTCGAGCACACGCATGCCGATCAGCACCGAGTTCTCCATCGCGCGGCGGAAGAAGGCCTCCGCATACAGCGCCTGCTGCGCCTCGAAGCGCTGCCGGGTGTGCTTCCACAGGCTCCAGAGGCTCCACAGCACGAAGCACGACAGCCCGGCGACGAGCCAGACGAGCGTGTTGTTGGTCAGGTTGGTGAGCTGCGGGAACGCGTAGACGCGCACGGTCAGCCCCTGGCCGGGCGGGTCGAGCGGCAGGTCGTAGTGCGAGTCGCGCGGCAGGCGCGGGCGCGACGACGTCGACGACAGCTCGCGGTTGTTCGCGTCGGTGATCGAGATCTTGTACTTGGACGACAGCTCGGACGGGATGTCGTGCCGCAGGATGCCTTCGACCGAGAACACGGCCGCGATCGCGCCGAGGTATTCGCGCTCGCGAATCACCGGCGTCTGCAGCGTGATGTAGCCGTTGCCGAAGTCGTCGTAGATCAGCGGCGAATACGCCTGGCGGCGCGAGCTGCGCGCTTCCGCGTATGCGCCGCGCACGGCGTCTTCCATCTGCGCGTCGTTCGGCTTCGCGAGCCGCTGGCCGTGCTCGGGCGGCCGGACGGTCGCCCAGCGCTGCGTGCCGGGCGCCGTGTACCAGTTCAGGTAGAGGATCTCGGGATGCGTCTGCATCACGTCCGCGACCGCCATCTGGAACGCGTTCTGATCGAGGCGGCCGGCCGCGAGGTCGCGCGACAGCGCCTGCAGTTGCTCCTGAGCGCCCGTCATCGACAGGCGGATCTGCTGCTGCGCCCACGCGACGTTACGGAACAGGGTGTCTTCCTGCTGCTGCTGCTCCCGGCGGTTGAGGCTCCAGAGGATGAGACTCATCACCACCAGGAACACGAGGATCGACAGCAGCGGCGTCAGCAAATAGGAATTGGACCACCACGGTCCGTGGTGCCAGCGGGACGGCTGCGAATCCGCCGGCGGGCCGGACGGTCGCGCCGAGCGTGCGAAAAGCCGGTCGGTCAACATGGCAGGATTGTAGCGCAGCGCAAATCATGGAAAACCGATACCAGATATGTTGAACGGAAACGGATTTGTCACGCCGCGTCGCGTTCGGATGCCAGAAATACGCGGTGCGCCGCAGCAATATTCCGCATTACGAGAAAAGATCTCATAATTCGAAAATTTTGTTGCGCCGGGTCGCGAGCGCTCATTACAATCCGCTGGAGCTTGCCGCAGCCGGTCGCGACGCGTCGTCTGCACGAAGCGCGATCCTCACATTTCAGGACCCAGGAGACGAGAATGTCCGCCGTACCCAATGAAGTGATGAAATATGTCGCCGCCGAGCGTGACGACGATCCGCAGGAAACCGTCGAATGGCTCGAGGCGCTCGACGGCGTGATTTCCTCCGTCGGCACCGGGCGCGCGCACTACCTGATCGAGAAGCAGATCGAATTCGCGCGTGTGCACGGCGAACATCTGCCGTTCTCCGCGAACACCCCTTACATCAACACGATTCCGGTCGAAGCCCAGGCGAAGATCCCCGGCGACCAGGAAATCGAACACCGCATCCGCTCGTACACCCGCTGGAACGCGATCGCGATGGTCGTGCGCGCCGGCAAGGAAACCAACGTCGGCGGCCACATCGCGTCGTTCGCGTCGGCCGCGACGCTGTATGACGTCGGCTACAACCACTTCTGGCACGCGCCGTCCGACCAGCACGGCGGCGACCTCGTGTTCGTGCAGGGCCACTCGTCGCCGGGCGTGTACTCGCGCGCGTTCCTGCTCGGCCGCCTGTCCGAAGACCAGCTCGACAGTTTCCGCCAGGAAGTCGGCGGCAACGGCATCTCGTCGTATCCGCACCCGTGGCTGATGCCGGACTTCTGGCAGTTCCCGACCGTGTCGATGGGCCTCGGCCCGATCATGGCGATCTACCAGGCGCGCTTCATGAAGTACATCGAAGCGCGCGGCATCGCGAAGACGCAGGGCCGCAAGGTCTGGGCGTTCCTCGGCGACGGCGAGACCGACGAGCCGGAATCGCTCGGCGCGATCGGCATGGCGAGCCGCGAGAAGCTCGACAACCTCGTGTTCGTGATCAACTGCAACCTGCAGCGTCTCGACGGCCCGGTACGCGGCAACGGCAAGATCATCCAGGAACTCGAATCGGAATTCCGCGGCGCCGGCTGGAACGTGATCAAGGTGATCTGGGGCGGCCGCTGGGATGCGCTGTTCGCGCGCGACAAGTCGGGCGCGCTGATGCGCCGCATGATGGAAGTCGTCGACGGCGAATACCAGACCTACAAGTCGGAATCGGGCGCGTACGTCCGTGAGCACTTCTTCAACTCGCCGGAACTGAAGGCCCTCGTCGCCGACTGGTCGGACGACGACATCTGGGCGCTGAACCGCGGCGGCCACGATCCGCACAAGATCTACGCGGCGTTCCACGAGGCCAGCAACACGAAGGGCGCGCCGACCGTCATCCTCGCGAAGACCATCAAGGGCTACGGGATGGGCGAGTCCGGCCAGGCGATGAACATCACGCACCAGCAGAAGAAGCTGCCGGTCGAGCAACTGAAGAAGCTCCGCGACCAGTTCCGCCTGCCGATCTCGGACGAGCAGATCGCCGACGTGCCGTACCTCACGTTCGAAGAAGGCTCGAAGGAGCTCGAATACATGCGCAAGCAGCGCATGGACCTCGGCGGCTACCTGCCGCAGCGCCGCCAGAAGGCGACGTCGCTGCCGGTGCCGGCGCTCGACGCGTTCGAGCCGCTGCTGAAGGGCACGGGCGAGGGCCGCGAGATCTCGACGACGATGGCGTTCGTGCGGATCCTGAACATCCTGCTGAAGGACAAGGCGCTCGGCAAGCGCGTCGTGCCGATCGTCCCGGACGAGTCGCGCACGTTCGGCATGGAAGGCCTGTTCCGCCAGATCGGCATCTGGAACCAGGAAGGCCAGAAGTACGTGCCGGAAGATTCCGACCAGCTGATGTTCTACAAGGAATCGGAAACCGGCCAGATCCTGCAGGAAGGCATCAACGAAGCGGGCGGCATGTGCGACTGGATCGCGGCGGCGACGTCGTACTCGACGCACGGCGAGATCATGGTGCCGTTCTACATCTTCTACTCGATGTTCGGCTTCCAGCGGATCGGCGACCTCGCATGGGCGGCGGGTGACATGCGCTCGCGCGGCTTCCTGCTGGGCGGCACCGCGGGCCGCACGACGCTGAACGGCGAAGGCCTGCAGCACGAAGACGGCCACTCCCTGATGTGGGCGGCATCGGTGCCGAACTGCGTGAGCTACGACCCGACCTTCGGCTACGAGCTTGCCGTCATCATCCAGGATGGCCTGCGCCGCATGGTGCAGGACCAGGAAGACGTGTACTACTACGTCACGGTGATGAACGAGAACTACGAGCACCCGGCGATTCCGCAGGGCGAGCACGTGGCGGCCGACATCATCAAGGGCATGTATGCGTTCCGGAAGGCCGACGCCGAGGCGAAGGCGCCGCGCGTGCAACTGCTCGGCGCCGGCACGATCTTCAACGAAGTGATTGCCGCGGCAGACCTGCTGAAGAACGACTGGGGCGTCGCCGCCGACCTGTGGAGCGTGCCGAGCTTCACCGAGCTCGCGCGTGAAGGCCACGACGTCGAGCGCTGGAACCTGCTGAACCCGACCGCCGAGCGCCGTCTGTCGCATGTGCAGAAGTGCCTGAAGGACACGCAGGGTCCCGTCGTCGCATCGAGCGACTACGTGCGCGCGCTCGCCGACCAGATCCGCGGCCAGATCGACCGCAAGTACGTGGTGCTGGGCACCGACGGCTATGGCCGTTCGGATACCCGCGCGAAACTGCGTCACTTCTTCGAGGTCGACCGCTACTGGGTCACGGTCGCGGCGCTCAACGCACTCGCCGACGAAGGCACGATCGACCGCAAGGTCGTCGCCGATGCGATCGCGAAGTACAACCTCGATCCGTCGAAGCCCAACCCGATGACGGTTTAACGCACACGCGCCGTGTGATACCGCGGTCCGCTCCAGGGAGGGGCGGGCGCGGTTCAGGAGACACAAACAGATGAGTCAAGCGATCGAAGTGAAGGTGCCGGATATCGGCGATTACAAGGACGTGCCCGTCATCGAAGTGCTCGTGAAGGCGGGCGACACGGTCGAGCCCGAGCAGTCGCTCGTGACGCTCGAGTCGGACAAGGCGACGATGGACGTCCCGAGCCCGGCGGCCGGCACGGTCAAGGAAGTGAAGGTGAAGGTGGGTGACGCGGTGTCGGAAGGCTCGCTGATCATCCTGCTCGAAGGCGGCGTCGCGGCGCAGCCGAACGGCGCAGCCGCGCCGGCGGCTCTGCCTGTCGCCGCGCCTGCGTCCGCAGCGCCGGCACCGGCTGCCGCACCGGCCGCGGCCGGCGGCACGCTCGAGGTGAAGGTGCCGGACATCGGCGACTACAAGGACGTGCCGGTGATCGAGATCGGCGTGAAGATCGGCGACACGGTCGAGAAGGAACAGTCGCTCGTCACGCTCGAATCGGACAAGGCGACGATGGACGTGCCGAGCCCGTCCGCGGGCGTCGTCAAGGACATCAAGGTGAAGATCGGCGATACGGTGTCCGAAGGGACGCTGATCGTGCTGCTCGAGGCCGCCGGCGCGCCGGCCGCCGCGCCGCAGGCTCCGGCCGCCGCGCAGGTGGCAGCGACGACGCCGGCTCCCGCGCCGCAGGCTGCCGCCGCACCCGCGCCGGTCGCGGCGCCTGCGCCGGCTGCCGCTGCGCCCGCGGGCGAATACCGCGCGAGCCACGCGTCGCCGTCGGTGCGCAAGTTCGCGCGCGAGCTCGGCGTCGAGGTGGGCCGGGTCGCGGGCAGCGGCCCGAAGGGCCGTATCACCAAGGAAGACATCACGAACTTCGTGAAGGGCGTGATGACCGGCCAGCGCGCGGCGCCGGCTGCCGCGGCCGCACCGGCCGGCGGCGGCGAGCTGAACCTGCTGCCGTGGCCGAAGGTCGACTTCTCGAAGTTCGGTCCGTTCGAAGCGAAGCCGCTGTCGCGGATCAAGAAGATCTCGGGCGCGAACCTGCATCGCAACTGGGTGATGATCCCGCACGTCACGAACAACGACGAAGCGGACATCACCGAGCTGGAAGCGCTGCGCGTGCAACTGAACAAGGAGCACGAGAAGGCGGGCGTGAAGTTCACGATGCTCGCATTCGTGATCAAGGCGGTCGTGTCGGCGCTGAAGAAATTCCCGACGTTCAACGCGAGCCTCGACGGCGACAACCTGGTGTTCAAGCAGTACTACCACGTCGGTTTTGCCGCCGACACGCCGAACGGCCTCGTCGTGCCGGTGATCCGCGATGCGGACAAGAAGGGCCTCGTCGACATCGCGAAGGAAATGACCGAGCTGTCGAAGGCCGCGCGCGACGGCAAGCTGAAGCCGGACCAGATGCAGGGCGGCTGCTTCTCGATCTCGTCGCTCGGCGGGATTGGCGGCACGAACTTCACGCCGATCATCAACGCGCCGGAAGTCGCGATCCTCGGGTTGTCGCGCAGCGCGATGAAGCCGGTGTGGGACGGCAAGCAGTTCGTGCCGCGCCTCACGCTGCCGATGTCGCTGTCGTATGACCATCGCGTGATCGATGGCGCGGAAGCCGCACGGTTCAATGCGTATCTCGGCGCGCTCTTGGGCGACTTCCGTCGAGTGATTCTTTGATGAGCGTGAGGGGCGCTCGCGGGGGCGCGGATTTTCTGTCGGTGATCCGCGTCTCGTCGTTGAACTTGCTTTCTTAACGGCCTGCATGCGTCGCCCCTGCGCGGGGCGGCGGTCACTTTTCTTTGTCTTCCAAAGAAAAGTAACCAAAAGAAAGGCGCGTCCTTGGGCGGACGGCAAAGGTGGTCCTGCCCAAGTCCCCGTTCTCCAGTCAGGCCGTAGTTCACTCGCGAGTTTCTCCCTCCCTCTGTCTGCAGTTAATCAAGAAGGGGACAGTAATGAGTCTCATCGAAGTCAAAGTTCCGGATATCGGCGATTTCAGCGGCGTCGATGTCATCGAAGTCAACATTCAGCCGGGCGACGTGATCGAAAAGGAGCAGACGCTCCTCACGCTCGAATCGGACAAGGCCTCCATGGAAGTGCCGAGCGACGTCGCCGGCATCGTCAAGGAAATCAAGGTCAAGGCCGGCGACAAGGTCTCGCAAGGCACTGTGATCGCACTGGTCGAGGCCGCCGCAGGTGCTGCCGCGCCCGCCGCCAAGCCCGCCGAAGCACCGAAGGCCGCCGCACCGGCGCCCGGCGCCGCTCCGGCTCCCGCGCCGCAAGCCGGCAGCTATGCCGGCCCCGTCGACGTCGAGTGCGACATGCTTGTGCTCGGCGCCGGCCCCGGCGGCTACTCGGCCGCGTTCCGCGCCGCCGACCTCGGCATGAAGACCGTGCTCGTCGAGCGCTATTCGACGCTCGGCGGCGTGTGCCTGAACGTCGGCTGCATCCCGTCGAAGGCGCTGCTGCACACCGCGCTCGTCGTCGAGGAAGCGGCCGCGCTCGCGGATCACGGCATCTCGTTCGGCAAGCCCGAAGTCAACCTCGACAAGCTGCGCGACTTCAAGTCCGGCGTCGTGAAGAAGCTGACGACGGGCCTCGCCGGCATGGCGAAGGCGCGCAAGGTCGAAGTCGTGACCGGCGTCGGCGCGTTCGTCGATCCGTATCACATGGAAGTGCAGGGCGACGGCGGCAAGAAGGTCGTCCGGTTCAAGCAGGCGATCATCGCGGCCGGCTCGCAGTCGGTGAAGCTGCCGTTCCTGCCGGACGACCCGCGCATCGTCGATTCGACCGGCGCGCTCGAACTGCGCCAGCTCCCGAAGCGGATGCTCGTGATCGGCGGCGGCATCATCGGCCTCGAAATGGCCACCGTCTATTCGACGCTCGGCGCCGAAATCGACGTCGTCGAAATGCTCGACAACCTGATGAACGGCGCGGACCGTGACCTCGTCAAGGTCTGGGAAAAGTACAACGCGAAGCGCTTCGGCAACGTGATGCTGAAAACCAAAACGGTCGGCGCGGAGGCGAAGGAAGACGGCATCTACGTGAAGTTCGAGGGCGAAAAGGCCCCGGCGGAAGCGCAGCGCTACGACCTCGTGCTGGTCGCGGTCGGCCGCAGCCCGAACGGCAAGAGGATTGGTGCCGACAAGGCCGGCGTCGCAGTGACGGATCGCGGCTTCATCGACGTCGACAGGCAGATGCGCACGAACGTCCCGCACATCTTCGCGATCGGCGACGTCGTCGGCCAGCCGATGCTCGCGCACAAGGCTGTCCACGAGGGCCACGTCGCGGCGGAAGCGGCGCACGGCGAGAAGGCGTATTTCGACGCGCTGCAGATTCCGTCCGTCGCCTATACCGATCCGGAAGTCGCGTGGGCGGGCAAGACGGAAGAGCAGTGCAGGGCCGAAGGCATCAAGTACGGCAAGGCCGTGTTCCCGTGGGCCGCATCGGGCCGCGCGATCGCGAACGGCCGTGACGAGGGCTTCACGAAGCTGATCTTCGACGAGGAAACGCACCGCGTGATCGGCGGCGGGATCGTCGGCCTGAACGCGGGCGACCTGATCAGCGAAGTGTGCCTGGCCGTCGAGATGGGCGCGGACGCGGAAGACATCGGCAAGACGATCCATCCGCACCCGACCCTCGGCGAGTCGATCGGCATGGCGGCCGAGCTGTACGAAGGCGTCTGCACGGATCTGCCCCCGCAACGCAAGAAGTAAACACTGCCGGCGCGACGCGCCGGTCGTGAAGGAAAAACGGCGCTTCCCGCAACGGAAGCGCCGTTTTCGTTTGTTGGGGCGCGGCGGGGCACTCCCGGAAAATCCCGCGCGTCCGGCGCCCGGGCGCACCAAAAGAAAAAGCCGCGCTCGGCGCGGCTTTTTCTGGCACATCCGGATCGCTTAGGCGGTCGGCTTGCTGGTGCGGCGCGCGGCTGCGGCGCTGGCGGCCTTCGTCGCGACAGCAGCAGCGGCGTTGAAGTTCGTCTCGGCGATTTCGACCGCTTGCTTCGCAGCCTTCTGCACCGTTTCGTACGTCGTGTTCGCGGCGTTCAGTGCCGACTTCAGCGCGGCAACAGCCGTTTCCGAACCGGCCGGTGCGTTCTTCGCGACGTTGTCGACGAGTGCCTGCACCTTCTTGTTCTGCTCTTCGTATTGCGCTTCGGCAACCTTCGCGAACTCGGCTTGCGTCGCCGTCGCGATTTCATACAGGTGGCGGCCGTACGACAGCACCTTTTCCGCGACCGGCTGCGACAGGCTGGCCTGCAGCGCGATGAACTCCTGCGCGTCCTTCACCGACAGCAGACGCTGCGCATTTTCCTGGCCTTCGGAGAGCGTCGACTTCACGACTTGCAGGTTGAGTTCGATCAGCTTTTCGACGCCTTCGAATGCCTTGGTCGTCAGGCCGAACAGGCTCTCGAGGTTGGCTTTCTGGGCGGCAGCGATTTGCTCGGGGGTCAGCAAAGACATGTCATCCTCCTGAAAAGCGATCGAAACGATCGCAAGGGTAAGGGGCACTACTCTGGGGAACTACGGATCTGCGCGCTTTGTGCAACGCAGCATTGGAAGCTATTGTAGGGCAGCGGCTGTGCATGTCAAGCGTTTTTTGTGCGCCGCACAATCATGACAAATTATCGACAAAACAACGAGTTATATGTCGGGGTTGGGAACGGTTTCAGTTGATGCTTCTCCGTCGTGCGCGCAACTGGCCGGCGGGCAGCGCGCACCATCGCCGGGCACAGGTAAACCTAACAGGCCGATGGAACGTTGTGTAGGGAATCGTGTCGAAACGCGCGCAGTTGCCGGGGTTGCCTCGATGTGTGGTCGCCGCAGCCCGGGCCGCGCGCCGTTTTGCTTGCCGATTGCCGAATACGTAGCCGGATACGTAGTTTTCCCGCTTTAAATTGTCCTCAAAGTGACGTTATCTCAATTATCCGGGTGGTAATCGGGAGACGGCGCTATGAGGCGAGACCATCATGAGATTGGGCGATGGAGGCGGGGAGTCGATCGATTTCATTCGGGTCGACTCTTACAGTCCGGTTTAAAGACAATCGGTAAGTGTCTAATATTGCTTATTTTTTCAGCCTTAACTACACTTGCGGAAACCTCCCGCCGCTTTGTCCAGACCCCAATGAAAGCCGAATTGTTTTCACCGCGCAGAATGTTGCAGAGCATGGCGCTCAGCACCGCGGTCTCGGTTGCCGTCGCCGTGCTGTCGGCCACCGCCGCCATCGTGCCCGCCGATGCGTTTGCCGCGACTGCGAAATCGTCCCACCCGGCCGCCAAGAAGAAGGTGGCGGCTTCGTCCGCGAAAAAATCGGTGAAGACGGCCGACGCCGCCGCCGACGCGCCGCGCGCGAAGGCGACGCGCAAGCGCGTCACGCTCGCCGCGAACGCGCGCGGCCATCATGCCGCGGTGCGCAAGGTCGCGTTCCAGCCGCGCCAGCCGTCGGCCGGCCAGGCCTTCGGCCTGCATGACACGCCCGACGCGCTCGCGCTGCGCTCGAGCGTCGCCTACGTCGTCGACCAGAACTCGAACGAGCCGCTGTTCGACAAGAATTCGCATGCGGTCGTGCCGATCGCGTCGATCACGAAGCTGATGACGTCGATGGTCGCGCTCGATTCGAAGCTGCCGCTTGGCGACCAGATCGAAGTGACCGATGAAGACCGCGACTACGAGAAGGGCACCGGTTCGCGCCTGTCGGTCGGTTCGGTGCTGTCGCGCGAGGACATGCTGCACATCGCGCTGATGGCGTCGGAAAACCGCGCGGCGGCGGCGCTGTCGCGCTACTACCCGGGCGGCCGGCCGGCGTTCATCGCGGCGATGAACGCGAAGGCGAAGGCGCTCGGCATGAACGACACGCACTTCGAGAATTCGACCGGCCTGTCGAGCCAGAACGTGTCGAGCGCGCGCGATCTCGTGAAGATGGTTGACGCGGCGTACCAGTACCCGCTGATCCGGAAGTTCTCGACCGACCGCAGCTACGAGGTGAACACCGGCAAGCGCACGCTCGCGTACAACAGCACGAATGCGCTCGTGCGCAATTCGAATTCGACGTGGGACATCGGTCTGCAGAAGACCGGCTTCATCAACGAGGCGGGCGAGTGCCTCGTGATGCAGGCGACGATCCACGGCCGTGCGATGGTGATGGTGCTGCTGGATTCGTATGGCAAGTATTCGCGCTTCGCCGATGCGGTGCGGCTGCGCAACTGGCTGGACAACGGCGGCGGCGACCGACTGACGGCCGCCAATTCGCCGAACGGCGGCACCTGAGCCGGCGCGCCGGCGTCCCCGCCAACGAAAAGCCCCGCAGTCGCGGGGCTTTTTCATGCTGCGCGCGGCGGGCTCACGCCTGCCGTTGCACGCCGCCCACCGCTTCCTTCGCGGGCTCGGGGCGATAGCCGAGCGATTCGGAAATGGTCAGTGCGGTGCGGCTCAACTGGCCGAGCCACGCGTCCTGCAGACGGTCGGCCGGCGCCGACAGCGACAGCCCCGCGACCAGCTTGCCCGAGTCGTCGTAGATGCCCGCGGCGATACAGCGCACGCCCAGTTCCAGTTCCTCGTTGTCGCGCGCGCACGATTGCTGGCGCACGAGCGTCAGCTCGCGCTCGAGCTTCGTGAGGTCGGTGATGCTGTTCTGCGTATGGCCGGCGAGGCCCGTGCGCGTCGCGTATGCGCGCACCCGTGCGGTTTCGTCCGCGGCGAGGAACAGCTTGCCGACCGACGTGAGGTGCAGCGGCGCGCGGCCGCCGATCGCCCGCACCACCTGCATGCCCGAGCGCTCCGAATACGCGCGCTCGATATAGACGATCTCGTCGCCCTGGCGCACCGACAGGTTCACGGTCTGGCCGGTGAGGCGGTGCAGCTCGCGCATCGGCATCAGCGCGGCGTCGCGCACCGACAGGCGCGCCTTCACCAGGTTGCCGAGCTCCAGCAGGCGCATGCCGAGGCGGTAGGTGCCCGGGTCGGAGCGATCGACCAGGCGGCAGGTCACCATGTCGTTCAGGATGCGGTGCGCGGTCGACGGGTGCAGCTCGGTGCGCTGCGCCAGTTCTTTCAGGCTGACCGGGTCGCTGTGCGAGGCAAGCGCGTCCAGCAGTCGCATCATGCGTTCGATCACCTGGATCGACGTCTTGGAATCCGGAGTCGGGTTGCTCATCTTCGGGGGGGCGGTTGGCGCGTCAAGCGGTATTGGGGGTGATTGTATCTCGTATGGTGAAAAAAGCGAACGGCGTTCGAGGAATTCCTCGCCCGCGCCTGATTCACATCCTTCCGGAATGGCGTTGGTCTTGCCGGGGAAACGGCGGATAATGAGCGCGGTTTACTCGAAGGAGCGTCTATGCGAGTCGGTTTGTTCGTGACCTGTCTGGTCGATCTGATGCGTCCCGAAATCGGTTTTTCGGCGCTCAAGCTGATTCGGGAGGCCGGATTCGAAGTGATCGTGCCGCCCGCGCAGACCTGCTGCGGGCAGCCGGCCTACAACTCCGGCGACCGCGCGCTCGCGCGCGACCTCGCGGAAAAGACGCTGCGCGAATTCGAGCAGTTCGACTATGTCGTCGCGCCGTCGGGCTCGTGCGGCGGCATGATCCGCACGCACTACGGCGACCTGTTTCGCGACGATCCGGAGCTGATGGGGCGCTACGAACGGTTGCAGCAGAAGGTCTACGAGCTGACCGACTTCCTCGCCAGCGTTGCGAAGGTCGCGCTCGAGCCCGGCGAATTCACGGGGCCCGTCACCTATCACGACGCCTGCTCCGGGCTGCGCGAGCTGGGCGTGAAGGCGCAGCCGCGCGCGCTGCTCGCGCAGCGCGGGGTGGCCATCACCGAGATGAAGGACTGCGAGCACTGCTGCGGCTTCGGCGGCACGTTCGCGGTCAAGTACGGCGGCATCTCGACGGCGATCGCCGACGAGAAATGCGCGAATATCCACGCGTCGGGCGCGGGCGCCGTGGTGGCTGGCGATCTGGGCTGCATGCTGAACATCGAAGGGCGGTTGCGCCGCACCGGCGACCGCGACACGCGCGTGCTGCACATCGCGCAGGTGCTGGCGGGCGACGTCTGAGCGCCGCCGGGTCCCGTATCCTTTTCTTCCCGAATCCGCGATGCAAGTCCAATCGATGCATTTCAAGGCGCGTGCCGGCCAGAAGCTCGCCGACCAGCGCCTGCAGGAAAACCTGAAGAAGCTGTCGACGAAGTTCGTGTCCGCGCGCGCCGACGCGATGACGCAGATCGACTTCCCGGCCACGCGCGCGGCGCTCAAGGCGCGCCGCAACCGCGCGCTCGAGAACCTCGACGTCTGGCTCGAGACGTTCGAGCGCGAGGCGGCGCGGCGCGGCACGACGGTGCTGTTCGCCGAGACGACGGCCGACGCCGCGCGGCTCGTCGCCGACATCGCGCGCCGTCACGACGTGAAGAAGGTCATCAAGACCAAGTCGATGGTGTCCGAGGAAATGCGCCTGAACGCGGTGCTCGCCGAGATGGGCGTGCAGTCGATCGAGACGGATCTCGGCGAGTACATCCTGCAGATCAACGACAGCGAGCCGCCGAGCCACATCATCGCGCCGGTGGTGCACAAGGACAAGGACGAAATCGCCGACCTGTTCGCGCGCACGCACCACCGCGCGCGCCTCACCGAGATTCCGGACATGACGCGCGAGGCGCGCGAGGTGCTGCGTCCGCACTTCCTGTCGGCCGACATGGGCGTGACGGGCGGCAACTTCGTGATCGCCGAGACGGGCTCGGTCGCGCTCGTGACGAACGAGGGCAACGAGGGGATGTGCACGGTGATGCCGCGCGTGCATGTCGCCGTGACCGGCATCGAGAAGGTGCTGCCGACGCTCGAGGACCTGGCGACCGCGATGCGCCTCCTGCCGCGCTCGGCGACCGGCCAGAAGACGTCGAACTACTTCTCGCTGCTGACGGGGCCGCGCCAGCCGGGCGACGAGGACGGCCCGGAGCACAACTATGTGGTGCTCGTCGACGGTGGCCGCACGGGCCTCATCGGCGGTGCGTTCCAGGAGATGCTGCGCTGCATTCGCTGCGGCGCGTGCATGAATCACTGCCCGGTGTACCAGAAGGTCGGCGGCCATACGTACGGCTGGGTCTATCCGGGGCCGATGGGCTCCGTGCTGACGCCGAGCTACGTCGGGCTCGACCGTGCGCTCGACCTGCCGCAGGCGGCGACGCTGTGCGGCGAGTGCGACAGTGTCTGCCCGGTCGGCATCCCGTTGTCGCATCTGTTGCGCACGCTGCGCGAGAAGCAGGTCGAGCGGCATCTGCGGCCGTGGCGCGAGCGCGCCGGGCTTGCCGCCTGGGGGTTCCTGGCCCGCCATCCGACGCTCTATGCGCTGACGACGAAGCTCGCGGTGCGGATCCTCGAGCGGCTGGGCGGCGACAGCGGCATGCTGCGGCGTCTGCCGCTGATGGGCGGCTGGATGGACACCCGCGACCTGCCGGTGCCGACCGGGCGGACTTTCCGCGAGCTGTACGCCGCGTCGCGCAGCCATCTCGGCTGACGGCTGCGACTGTTTATCGCAGGGCAACACTCAGTTCGCTATTCAGGCATTTATCGTGATAGATGCGATCTATAGAATTTGATCTGCAGGCTCCGGACGAAGATCCGGGGCATCAGTCAAAGAGGTCGCATCATGATGAAAAAGACAATATCGATGTACTGGCCGTTGGCGATCATCGTACCGCTGGCGGCAGCCGCCTATCTCCATGCCGCGGGCGACATGCCGTCGCGCGGCCCGATCGCGGTTCACCAGGCGTCCGCCGAACTGGCGCGCGCGGTGTCGTTCGGGCTGGTCGGTGAAGCTGCGAAGCCGCTGCCTGCCGCAACCGGCGACGTGCCGCTCGCCACGTCGAAGTCGCTTTGACGCAGGTCGCCGCCGCCGTGCGACGCGCAGCGCGTTCGGGCGCCTGTTTGTATAATGGCGCGTTCCCCTTCGTCGCGGCGCGCCGCGGATTTCCGTGAGTGCGATGACCCGCGTTGCGATCTGTTTCGTCTGCCTCGGCAACATCTGCCGCTCGCCTACGGCCGAGGGCGTGATGCGCCATCAGGTGGAGGCCGCCGGGCTGGGCGAGTGGATCGAGATCGACTCCGCCGGCACCGGCGACTGGCATGTCGGCGAGCCGCCGGACGCGCGGGCACAGGCGGCGGCGCTCGCGCGCGGCTATGACCTGTCGGCGCTGCGCGCGCGGCAGGTGGGCGCGGCCGATTTCGAACGTTTCGACTTCATCCTCGCGATGGACGCGGCGAACCTCGCGGAATTGCACCGTCGCTGCCCGCCCGCGCATCGCGGCAAGGTGCGGCTCCTGATGGAGTTCGCAAGCGGCGTGCCGGAGCAGGAAGTCGCCGACCCGTATTTCGGCGGCGCGCAGGGTTTCGAACAGGTGCTGGATCAGTGCGAGGCCGCCTGCGAAGGGCTGCTCGGCACGCTGCGGCAACGCGCGGCACGCTGATTTCGTTAACCGCTTCGCGAATACCCTGTCCTCAATAGGGATACTTGACTAAATTCGTCAAATATTTATACTTGACCAAAATCGTCAAGATTGCAGTCCCCTAACACCATGAGACTCACCACCAAAGGCCGTTTCGCCGTCACGGCGATGATCGACTTGGCACTGCGCCAGGAGCAGGGTCCGGTGACGCTTGCAGGCATCAGCCAGCGCCAGCGGATTTCGCTCTCGTACCTCGAACAGCTGTTCGGCAAGCTGCGCAGGCATGAAATCGTCGAATCCGTGCGTGGCCCGGGCGGCGGTTACAACCTCGCGCGCCGCGCGCAGGACGTGACGGTCGCCGACATCATCATTGCAGTCGATGAGCCGCTCGACGCGACGCAGTGCGGCGGCAAGGGCGCGTGCGACGGCTCGAAGCAGCCCGACGGCCATTGCATGACGCACGAGCTGTGGGCGACGCTCAACCAGAAAATGGTCGAATACCTCGATTCGGTGTCGCTGCAGGATCTCGTCGATCAGCAGCGCGCGCGTGAAGGCGTGCCCACGGTGCTGCGCGACAGGCGCGCGCCGGAGTCCGTCGCCGCGCCCGCCGAGCCGGTGCGCACGATCCCGCTCGGCCCGAATTCGGTGTTCAACATCGCGAGCTCGTGAGCGCGAAGACAGCCCGCCGAACCCACATAGCATAGTCCCCGCACAGAATACCCGGAGCGATAGATGAACCAACAGACTCTCCACCTGCCCATCTACATGGATTACAGCGCGACGACGCCGGTCGACCCGCGCGTGGTCGACAAGATGGTGCCGTATCTGCGCGAGCAGTTCGGCAACCCGGCATCGCGCAGCCACGCATACGGCTGGGATGCGGAGCGCGCTGTCGAAGAGGCCCGCGAGCAGGTGGCCGCGCTCGTCAACGCCGACCCGCGCGAAATCATCTGGACCTCCGGCGCGACCGAGTCGGACAACCTCGCGATCAAGGGCGCCGCGCACTTCTATCAGGGCAAGGGCAAGCACATCGTGACGGTGAAGACCGAGCACAAGGCCGTGCTCGACACCTGCCGCGAACTCGAGCGCGAAGGCTTCGAGGTGACCTACCTGGACGTGAAGGAAGACGGCCTGCTCGACCTCGACGCGTTCAAGGCCGCGCTGCGCCCGGACACGATCCTCGTGTCGGTGATGCACGTCAACAACGAGATCGGCGTGATCCAGGACATCGAGACGATCGGCGAGATCTGCCGCGAGAAGGGCATCGTCTTCCACGTCGACGCCGCGCAGTCGACGGGCAAGGTCGAGATCGACCTCGCGAAGCTGAAGGTCGACCTGATGTCGTTCTCCGCGCACAAGACCTACGGCCCGAAGGGCATCGGCGCGCTGTACGTGCGCCGCAAGCCGCGCGTGCGTATCGAGGCGCAGATGCACGGCGGCGGCCACGAGCGCGGCATGCGCTCGGGCACGCTGGCGACGCACCAGATCGCCGGCATGGGCGAGGCGTTCCGCATCGCCAGGGAAGAAATGGCGACCGAGAACGAGCGCATCCGTGCGCTGCGCGACAAGCTGCTGCGCGGGCTCTCGGAGATCGAGGAAACCTACGTGAACGGCGACCTCGAGCGCCGTATCCCGCACAACCTGAACATCAGCTTCAACTTCGTCGAAGGCGAGTCGCTGATCATGGCGATCAAGGACGTCGCGGTGTCGTCGGGCTCCGCGTGCACGTCGGCGTCGCTGGAACCGTCGTACGTGCTGCGTGCGCTCGGCCGCAACGACGAGCTGGCGCACAGCTCGATCCGCTTCACGGTCGGCCGCTTTACGACGGAACAGGAAGTGGACTACGTGATCAATCTGCTGAAGAGCAAGATCGCGAAGCTGCGCGAACTGTCGCCGCTCTGGGAAATGCACCAGGAAGGCATCGATCTGTCGACGATCGAGTGGGCGGCGCACTGAATATTTCGCGGGCGGATTGACGCACGCAGATGTAACGAGTCAAGGAGTCTGAGTCATGTCTTACAGCAACAAGGTTCTGGATCACTACGAAAACCCGCGCAACGTCGGCTCGTTCGCGAAGGACGACGACGCGGTCGGCACCGGCATGGTCGGTGCGCCGGCGTGCGGCGACGTGATGAAGCTGCAAATCCGCGTGGGTGCGGACGGCGTGATCGAGGACGCGAAGTTCAAGACCTACGGTTGCGGCTCGGCGATCGCGTCGAGCTCGCTCGTGACCGAATGGGTGAAGGGCAAGACGCTCGACGAGGCGCTCTCGATCAAGAACACGCAGATCGCCGAGGAACTGGCGCTGCCGCCCGTGAAGATCCATTGTTCGATCCTCGCGGAAGACGCGATCAAGGCAGCCGTGGCGGACTACAAGAAGCGCCACGACGGCACGGAAGGCGATCAGGCAGCAGCCTGAGCGGCATCGAGCGACTGAGCTAGAACGTGCGCGCCGCGATCGGCGCGTGCGGCAAGGACATCATGGCAATTACACTGACCGAAAAAGCAGCGCAACACGTCCAGAAGTATCTGGTCCGGCGCGGCAAGGGGCTGGGCCTGCGGCTCGGCGTGCGTACGACAGGCTGTTCCGGCCTCGCGTACAAGCTCGAATATGTGGACGAGCTGGCGCCCGAGGATCAGGTGTTCGAGAGCCATGGCGTGAAGGTCATCGTCGATCCGAAGAGCCTCGCGTACATCGACGGCACCGAGCTGGATTTCGCGCGCGAAGGCCTGAACGAAGGGTTCAAGTTCAACAACCCGAACGTGAAGGACGAGTGCGGTTGCGGCGAATCGTTCCGAGTGTGACGGTGCGATCCGCGCGATGCGGGCAAGAGGCGGCACATGCCGCCTTTTTAATGCGCGGCGTTTGCCGCGCGACGAACCAGGATTGAACGACACGCGATGGTCTCGCTGAACGACAGCCACTTCGACCTGTTCCACCTGCCGGCGCAGTTCGCGCTCGACGATGCGGCGCTCGACACCGCTTACCGGACGGTGCAGACGCAGGTGCATCCGGACCGCTTCGCCGCGGCGGGCGACGCGCAGAAGCGCATCGCGATGCAATGGGCGACGCGCGCGAACGAGGCGTATCAGACGCTGCGCGATCCGCTCAAGCGCGCGACCTACCTGCTGTCGCTGCGCGGCGTGGATATCGGCGCGGAGAACAACACGGCGATGGAGCCGGCGTTCCTGATGCAGCAGATGGAGTGGCGCGAGGGCATCGAGGATGCCGCCGCCGCGCGCAACGTCGCCGCGCTCGATGCGCTGCTCGCCGAGCTGCGCGACGAGAAGCGCGCGCGCTTCGCGCGCCTCGGCACGCTGCTCGACAGCGGCGCGGATCAGGCGGCCGCCGAGGCGGTGCGCCAATTGATGTTCATCGAGCGCGTCGGGTCGGAAGTGGGCGCGCAGATCGAGCGTCTCGAACATTAACCGCGTGCCTCGCGGCACGCAGCCAAGCGGAGCGCGAGCTCCCGAACGAACCAAGATGGCTTTACTGCAAATCTCCGAACCGGGCATGGCGCCGGCGCCGCACCAGCGGCGGCTCGCCGTCGGGATCGATCTCGGCACGACGAATTCGCTCGTCGCTGCCGTGCGCAACAGCGTGCCGGAAGTGCTGCCGGACGACGAGGGCCGCGTGCTGCTGCCGTCGGTGGTGCGTTACCTGGAGAAGGGCGGCCGCCGGATCGGCCATACGGCCAAGGAAGAGGCCGCGCGCGATCCGCGCAACACGATCGTGTCGGTCAAGCGCTTCATGGGCCGCGGCAAGGCGGAAGTCGAAGGCGCGGTGAATGCGCCGTACGAATTCGTCGATGCGCCGGGCATGGTGCAGATCCGCACCGTCGACGGCGTGAAGAGCCCGGTCGAGGTATCCGCCGAGATTCTCGCGACGCTGCGCCAGCGCGCCGAAGACACGCTTGGCGACGAGCTGGTCGGCGCGGTGATCACGGTGCCCGCGTATTTCGACGACGCGCAGCGCCAGGCGACCAAGGACGCCGCGCGGCTCGCCGGCCTGAACGTGCTGCGCCTGTTGAACGAGCCGACCGCGGCGGCGATCGCCTACGGTCTCGACAATGCGGCGGAAGGCTTGTACGCGGTGTACGACCTTGGCGGCGGCACGTTCGACCTGTCGATCCTGAAACTGACGAAGGGCGTGTTCGAAGTGCTGGCTGCGGGGGGCGATTCCGCGCTCGGCGGCGACGATTTCGACCACGCGCTGTTCGAACACGTGCTCGCGCAGGCCGGCATCGATGCGAAGACGCTCGCGCCCGAGGACGTGCGCCTGCTGCTCGATCGCGTGCGGCAACTGAAGGAAGCGCTGTCGAGCGCGCCGCAAGCGCCGCTCGACGTCGTGCTGTCGACGGGCGCGCATCTCGCGCAGACGGTCACGCACGACACGTTCGCGGCGCTCGTCGAACCGCTCGTGCGTCGCACGCTGACGCCGACCCGCAAGGCGTTGCGCGACGCGCAGGTCGCGCCCGCCGACATCAAGGGCGTGGTGCTGGTCGGCGGCGCGACGCGCATGCCGGTGATTCGCGAGGCGGTTGCGACGTATTTCGGCCAGCCGCCGCTCGTCAATCTCGACCCGGACCAGGTCGTCGCGCTCGGCGCGGCGATCCAGGCCGACATGCTCGCCGGCAACCGCGGCAGCGGCGACGACTGGCTGCTGCTCGACGTGATTCCGCTGTCGCTCGGCGTCGAGACGATGGGGGGACTCGTCGAGAAGATCATTCCGCGCAATTCGACGATTCCGATCGCACGCGCGCAGGAATTCACGACCTTCAAGGACGGCCAGACCGCGATGGCGATCCACGTCGTGCAGGGCGAGCGCGAGCTCGTCGCCGACTGCCGGTCGCTCGCACGCTTCGAGCTGCGCGGCATCCCGCCGATGACGGCCGGCGCGGCCCGCATTCGCGTGACCTACCAGGTCGACGCGGACGGCCTGCTGTCCGTGTTCGCGCGCGAGCAGCACTCCGGCGTCGAGGCGTCGGTCGTCGTGAAGCCGTCGTACGGCCTCGCCGACGACGATATCGCGAAGATGCTCGAGGAGAGCTTCAAGACGGCCGAAATCGACATGCGCGCCCGTGCGCTGCGCGAGGCGCAGGTCGAGGCCGAGCGGATGATCGAGGCGACCGAAGCGGCGCTGGCCGCCGACGGCGAACTGCTCGATGCGGCGGAACGCGCGGAAGTCGATGCATGCGTCGCGGCGCTGCGCACGGTCGCGCAGGGCGACGACGCCGGTGCGATCGAAGCGGCGACCAAGACGCTTGCCGAAGGCACCGACGAATTCGCCGCGCGCCGGATGGACAAGAGCATCAAGCGCGCGCTCGCCGGCCGCCGGCTCGACGAGATCTGAACGAACGACATGCGTGCCGGCCGATGGCGGCCGGCGCTATGATGAATGGTGCGGCGCATCGCGCCGCACGTAGACTGACGGAACGGACATGCCTCAACTGGTGGTGCTGCCTCACGTCGAACTGTGCCCGGAAGGCGCGGTGATCGACGCGACGCCCGGCAAGAGTATTTGCGACAACCTGCTCGACAACGGCATCGAGATCGAGCATGCGTGCGAGAAGTCGTGCGCGTGCACGACGTGCCACGTGGTGATCCGCGAGGGCTTCAACGATCTCGATCCGTCCGAGGAGGACGAGGACGACCTGCTCGACAAGGCGTGGGGGCTGGAGCCGACGTCGCGGCTGTCGTGCCAGGCGATGGTGAAGGACAACGTGGATCTGGTGGTCGAGATTCCGAAGTATTCGATCAACCACGCGAAGGAAAATCACTGACAGGAGAAGCGGCGATGAAATGGACCGATTCGCGCGAGATCGCGATCGCGCTGGCCGACACGCATCCGGACGTCGATCCGAAGGCGGTCAACTTCGTCGACCTGCGCACCTGGGTGCTCGAACTGGACGGTTTCGACGACGATCCGAAGCATTCCGGCGAGAAGATCCTCGAGGCGATTCAGGCGCACTGGATCGACGAATCGGACTTCGACGACGAAGACTGAGATTCGGGATCCGCGCCGGCGCGCATCGCCCGGCAGGAAAGACAACGGCTCGCGAGCGATCGCGAGCCGTTTTTGCGTGTGCGCCCCAGCCCGCGCATCGCGCGCGGGCAGCGGGGCGTTATGCGCCGACCAGCGTGCCGTTCTCGATCCGCACGCGCTGACCCTGGCCGAACGGCGGCGGGTTGTGGTACGTGAAGGTGCGGGTCGCGCCGTTTTCCATCTGGACCTGCACCTGGTATTCGGTATCGCTGCGCACCTGCTTTTCGACCTGGTTGCCCGCGAGGCCGCCACCGAGCGCGCCGAGCAGCGTCATCGCGGTGCGGCCGTTGCCGCGACCGAACTGGTTGCCGACCAGGCCGCCCGCCGCCGCGCCGCCGACCGCGCCGATGCCGGTGCTCTGGCCCGGCGTGCGGACCGACGTGATCGCGACGACCGTGCCGCAGCTCTGGCAGTAGGACGGCTGCTGCGAATAACCGCCGCCCGACTGCTGTTGTGCGTATTCGGGCGGCTGCGGCACCGTCGATGAATGGTGGCGGCGGTGCGTCGTGGCCGGGCGCGGGGCCGGCTGCGGCTGCGCTTGAGCCTGCGGCTGCGGCTGCGCTTGAGCCTGCGGCTGCGGCTGCGCGGCCGCCGGTTGCTGGATGCCCTGTCGGGCCGCCTGCTGCTGCGTCTGGGCGGCGAGCGCCGCGCTGGCAGGCGCTGCCGTGTCGATGGCCGGCTGCGACGCGATCAGCGCGGCCTGGGTCTGGCCGTTCTGCGCGTCGCCGCTGGTGGCCTTCGGAAACAGGCCGGTCACGGCCGCGGTCGCGGCGAGGCTCGCGATGATGACGGCGCCCGCCGCGGTCGCGACGAGCGGGTGAAGACGTTGCCGTTGCGTGTTGCTCTGGTTTTGGTTCTGGTTGTCCATTTTTCTCGCTCCTGGCGCACACGGACGTGCGCGATCTGGCACGAACCAGTGTGGTCCACGCGCGGGCAGGGCGGGGTATCAAGTTGTAACGATTCGCTGCCGGAGATCGCAGGCATTGGCGCCCGAAACCCGGCCGGGGCCGTCGGGAAGCGGAAATGAAAAGGGGGAGAGGATCGTTTGCCGGCGGACGCCGGCAGGCGGGATTTACGCGCGGTTACAAAGCCGCCGGCCGCACGCCGCCGCGTGGCGGGGCGTGCAGTCGGCGCAGCCGGTCAGTCCTCGCGGCGCAGGTGCGGGAACAGCAGCACGTCGCGGATCGTCGGGCTGTCGGTCAGCAGCATGACCAGGCGGTCGATGCCGATCCCGCAGCCGCCCGTCGGAGGCATGCCGTACTCGAGCGCGCGGATGTAGTCCGCGTCGAAGAACATCGCTTCCTCGTCGCCGGCATCCTTTTGCTCGACCTGCTTCTTGAAGCGTGCCGCCTGGTCTTCCGGATCGTTCAGCTCCGAGAAGCCGTTCGCGATCTCGCGGCCGGTCATGAACAGCTCGAAGCGCTCGGTGATGCCCGGCACCGTGTCCGATGCGCGCGCGAGCGGCGACACCTCGATCGGGTAATCGATGATGAAGGTCGGCTCCCACAGCTGCGCTTCGGCCGTTTCCTCGAACAGCGCGAGCTGAAGCGCGCCGATGCCTGCGTTCAGGAACGCCGGCTGCGTCACGTCGACACCGAGGCGCTTCAGTTCGCTGCGCACGTAGGCGTCGTCCGACAGCTGGCCGTCGGTGTACTGCGGCGCGAATTTCTGGATCGCCTGCGTGATCGTCAGGCGATGGAACGGCTTCGCGAGGTCGAGCTCGCGGCCCTGGTACTGGATCGTCGCGGTGCCGAGCGCGTCGATCGCCGCCTGGCGGATCAGCTGCTCGGTGAAGTCCATCAGCCAGCGGTAGTCGGTGTACGCGGCGTAGAACTCCATCATCGTGAATTCCGGATTGTGACGCGGCGACACGCCCTCGTTCCGGAAATTGCGGTTGATCTCGAACACGCGCTCGAAGCCGCCGACGACCAGCCGCTTCAGGTACAGCTCCGGCGCGATGCGCAGGAACATCTGCATGTCGAGCGCGTTGTGGTGCGTGACGAACGGCTTCGCGGTCGCGCCGCCCGGAATCGGGTGCAGCATCGGCGTTTCGACTTCCATGAAGTCGGCGTCGCCCATGAACTTGCGGATCGACGCGATCGTCTTCGTGCGCGCACGGAACGTGTTGCGCGTCTCCGGCGTGACGATCAGGTCGACGTAACGCTGGCGGTAGCGCATTTCCTGGTCGGCGAGGCCGTGGAACTTGTCCGGCATCGGGCGCAGCGCCTTCGACAGCAGGCGCAGCTCCGTGCACTTGACCGACAGCTCGCCCTTGTTGGTGCGGAACAGCTCGCCGCGCGCGGCGACGATGTCGCCGAGATCCCATTTCTTGAACGCGTCGTAGGTTTCCGCGCCGACATCGTTCGGCGTCACGAAGAACTGGATCTGGCCCGACCCGTCCTGCACCGTCGCGAAGCTGGCCTTGCCCATCACGCGCTTGAGCATCATGCGGCCGGCGATCGCGACGTGTTGCGGGCTCGCCTCGAGCGCTTCCTTGTCCGTGTCCGCATAGGTGGCCTGCAGGTCGGCCGCGTGATGGGTCGGGCGGAAGTCGTTCGGGTAGGCGATGCCTTGCTCGCGCAATGCGTGCAGCTTCTCGCGGCGTTCGGCAATGATCTGGTTTTCGTCCGCCGCGACGGCGGGCTGCGTTTGGGTCGGTTCGGTCATGATGGTCGGGATTCGGTGTGGGTGCGGCAACGCAAGCGGGAGAGGGCGGCGCGGCAGGGCCGCGCCGCGGCGCTTACACGCCCTGTTTCAGGCTCGCGCCGATGAAGTCGTCGAGATCGCCGTCGAGCACCGCTCTCGTGTTGCTCATTTCGACGTTCGTGCGCAGGTCCTTCACACGGCTCTGGTCGAGCACGTACGAGCGGATCTGGTGGCCCCAGCCCACGTCGGTCTTGCTCGATTCGAGCTTGTCCTGCTCGGCCTGGCGCTTGCGCAGCTCGGCCTCGTACAGCCGCGACTTCAGCATCGCCATCGCTTCGGCGCGGTTGCGGTGCTGCGAGCGGTCGTTCTGGCACTGAACGACGATGCCGGTCGGCATGTGCGTGATCCGCACCGCGGAGTCGGTCTTGTTGATGTGCTGGCCGCCCGCGCCCGATGCGCGGTACGTGTCGATGCGCAGATCGGCCGGGTTGACCTCGACTTCGATCGAGTCGTCGATTTCCGGATAGACGAACACCGACGAGAACGACGTGTGGCGCCCGCCCGACGAATCGAACGGCGACTTCCGCACGAGGCGGTGAATGCCCGTTTCGGTGCGCAGGTAGCCGTACGCGTATTCGCCCGAGACCTTGATCGTCGCGTTCTTGATGCCGGCGACGTCGCCGTCGGATTCTTCGAGCACTTCGGCCTTGAAGCCCTTGCGCTCGCAGTAGCGCAGGTACTGGCGCAGCAGCATCGATGCCCAGTCGCACGCCTCGGTGCCGCCAGCGCCGGCCTGGATGTCGATGAAGCAGTTGTTCGGGTCGGCCGGGTTCGAGAACATCCGGCGGAACTCGATGTCGGCGACGCGCAGTTCCAGCGCGGCGGCCTCGCCTTCGCTCGCGACGAGGGTGTCCTCGTCGTTTTCCTCGTGCGCGAGGTCGAACAGGTCCTGCGCGTCGCGCAGGTCGTTGTCCAGCGCGCTCAGCGTCGTCACGACGCCTTCCAGCAACTTCTTCTCACGACCGAGCGCCTGCGCGTTCTTCGAGTCGTTCCAGACGTTGGGATCTTCGAGTTCCTTGTTGACTTCGGCTAGACGCGCAGACTTGGCGTCGTAGTCAAAGATACCCCCGAAGCTCGCCCGCGCGGCGGCGCAGGTCGAGCAGAGAGCTTTCGATCGCGTTGAGACGTTCCGCTTCCATGATCGTTTCGCTTTTCGTGCTTCGTAAAAAAGCGGAATTATAGCCGATCGGGGCATCCGCCCGGCGACGACGGCGCGCCGCAGGCAGGCGGCCGCGCCCCGGCGGGCAAGGCGCGTTCCTCAGTCCTCGAGAAATTCCGTCCGGCGGCCGGCGCAAGCCGGTTATCGGCGCGAACGGGCCCTAATGCGCCGCGTGCTCGACGATCAGCTGCACGCGCGTCACGCCGTTCCAGGTGTCGCTGACGAGGCGGTAGGCGAGCAGCGCGCGCGGCGGCAGCGGCTCGGTGTGGTTGAACCAGATCGCGTTGAAGCGCTGGCGGCCGCGCACCAGCTGCAGCTTCAGGTGCTTGTCCTTCACGAGCGCCTGCGACGCGACGTCGAATTCGCCGGAGAAAAGCGGCGCCGGAAAGCCCTGGCCCCACACCGCGGCGTCGAGCAGCTCGACGAACTGCGGCGTGAAGTACGCGTCTTCGAGCTCGCCGTCGGTTTCGATCACGCGGGCGAGCGCGTCGTCCGACAGCCACTCGCGCGCAACCTTCTCGAACGCGGCGGCGAAGCGCGGCACGTTCCGCGCGTCGAGCGTGACGCCCGCCGCCATCGCGTGGCCGCCGAACGCGACGAGCAGGTCCGGCTCGCGCTTCGACACGAGATCGAGCGCGTCGCGCAGATGGAAGCCGGGGATCGACCGTCCGGAGCCCTTGACCCGTTCGCCGTGCTCGTCCGCGTGCGCGAACGTAAACGACGGGCGGTGGAATTTCTCCTTCAGCCGCCCGGCGACGATGCCGATCACGCCCTGGTGCCATTCGGGGTTGAACAGCGTGATCGAGCACGCGTCGGCCGGATCGACGGCGGCGAGGTCGGCGAGCGCCTGCTGCTGCATGCCGGCCTCGATTTCGCGGCGTTCGCGGTTCATCGCGTCGAGCTGCTGCGCGAGTTCCCACGCGCGGCCGATGTCGTCGGTGATCAGGCACTCGATGCCGAGCGACATGTCCGACAGGCGGCCGGCGGCGTTCAGCCGCGGGCCGAGGCCGAAGCCGAGATCGAAGCCCGACGCGGTGCGCGCGTCGCGGCCCGCCGCGCGGAACAGCGCGGCGATCCCCGGCTGCATGCGGCCGTTGCGGATGCGGTGCAGCCCCTGCGCGACGAGCACCCGGTTGTTGCCATCGAGCCGCACGACGTCGGCGACGGTGCCGAGCGCGACGAGATCGAGCAGGCCGTCGAGGCGCGGCTCGGCGTCCTTGCTGGCGAACGCGCCGCGCCGGCGCAGCTCCGCGCGCAGCGCGAGCAGCACGTAGAACATCACGCCGACGCCGGCGACGTGCTTGCTCGGGAACGTGCAGCCGGGCTGGTTCGGGTTGACGATCGCGCGCGCGGCGGGCAGCGCGTCGCCGGGCAGATGGTGATCGGTCACCAGCACGTCGATGCCGCGCGCGTTCGCGGCCTCGACGCCCGCGACGCTCGCGATGCCGTTGTCGACCGTGATCAGCAGGTCGGGCCGGCGCGTCGCGGCCAGCTCGACGATCTCGGGCGTGAGGCCGTAGCCGTACTCGAAGCGGTTCGGCACCAGGTAGTCGATCTGTGCGCCGAACATCCGCAGGCCGCGCACCGCGACTGCGCAGGCGGTCGCGCCGTCGCAGTCGTAGTCGGCGACGACCAGCAGGCGGCGCTGTTCGGCGATCGCGTCGGCAAGCAGCGCGGCGGCGTCGGCGCAGCCTTTCAGTTCGGTGGGCGGGACAAGCCGCGCGAGCGCGGTCTCGATGTCGGCGGGCGACGTGACGCCGCGCGACGCGAACAGGCGCGCGAGCACCGGATGCACGCCGTGGCGCGCGAGCGCCTCGGCATCGGCGGGCGCGACGGAACGTTGAACGATACGGGTCATGCTCGGGCGGGTTATTCGAACAGGGAGGCGAGCGCGCGGCGGCGCCAGAACTTGCGCAGGTCGCCGCGCGTCGTGCGCAGCGTCACCGAGCTGGTGTCGCCGCACAGGGTGAGGTCGAGGCTCGTTAGCTCGCCGCGTGAAAGCGCCGCGAGCGCGGGCGCGAACCAGTCGCGTTCCAGCGCGTCGAGCGCCGCGTGCCAGCGCGCCCAGTCCTGCTCGATGAACGGGGCGGTGAGCGTCGACAGCTCGACGAGCGTCGCGCCATCGGCGGGCGCGCCGAGCGCGTCGAACCGGGCCGGCGGCGCGCCGGTGTCGGCCTGGCCGGCGCGCGCGAGGCCGAGCGCCGCGGGCGAATCCGACAGCACGCGGGCGAACGGCCGGCCGACCGGTTTCAGCACGCCCTGCGCGTGGAACCAGATCGAGTTGACGGCGGGTAGCCCGCGCGCCTCGCGGGCCTCGTTGACGGGATGCTGGAACCACGCCATCTGCACTTCGTTCTGCAGCTTCATCCAGACGCGCGAGCGTTCGCCCGTGTGCGCCTCGTGCGGCAGCCAGATCTCGATGTTGCGCCCGCTCGCGCGCAGCGGCGCGGCGCCCGCGAGAGGGCGGAACTGTTCGCTCGACAGATACCAGCGGGTCGGGCAGGGCGCTTCGAGCCGCACCCCCAGCTCCTCGATCAGCGGCCGGGCGACGGCGAGCAGCGCGGCGGCCTCGTCGTCGCCGAGCGCAAGCGCGGCCGGGTCGACGAGCACCAGATGGTCGTGCGCGATCTGCACGTGCACGGGCTCGACGCACGCCCACGCGTGCTCGCCGGGGTCGCCGCCGTCGGCGAGCAGCATGTAGGGCGCGAGCGGCGCCTCGTCGGCGGCGTTGCCCGGCGCCGCGCCGAACCGGTGGGCGAGCCAGCGCTCGTGCGGCAGCGTGCGCTGGAAGTCCTCGCCGGCCACCCGCTCGACGAGGCTGGCGCGCGACAGCAACTTTTCGAGCGCGGGGCTGTCCAGGGTGTGCAGGGACGAGGCGGCATCGGCCGCGGCCGGCAGCGCGAAGGGGACGAGAAAATGGAGGCGTCGGTCGTGCATGATGGTGCGCATTGTATGGCAAACTGCGCGCGTGATCGGGCCGGTCGACGGCCCGCCTGCGCACGGCGGCCGTTTTCCGTCCCGCGCGGGCCGAACGCGAGCCGGGTGATGGACCGCCCGATTCGCCGCAACCAGCAGAAAGGATTCGCTTGAAAGTTCCATACGAATGGCAGATCGGCTGGCGCTATACGCGCGCCGGCAAACGCACGACCGGCAACGGTTTCATTTCCTTCATCGCGCTCGTCTCGATGCTCGGCATCGCGCTTGGCGTCGCAGCGCTGATCGTCGTGCTGTCGGTGATGAACGGCTTCCAGAAGGAGGTGCGCGACCGCATGCTGTCGGTGCTCGCGCACGTCGAGGTGTTCTCGCCGACGGGCGCGATGCCCGACTGGCAAATGACTGCGAAGGAAGCGCGCCTGAATCCGTCGGTGATCGGCGCGGCGCCGTATGTCGACGCGCAGGCGCTGCTCACCCGCCAGGACGCGGTCAACGGCGTGATGCTGCGCGGCGTCGAGCCGTCGCTCGAGCCGCAGGTGTCGGAGGTCGGCAAGGACATGAAGGCCGGCGCGCTCGCGGCGCTCGTGCCGGGGCAGTTCGGCATCGTGCTCGGCGATGCACTCGCCGGCAATCTCGGCGTCACGGTCGGCGACAAGGTCACGCTCGTCGCGCCGGAAGGCACGATCACGCCGGCCGGGATGCTGCCGCGCCTGAAGCAGTTCACGGTGGTCGGCATCTTCGAGTCCGGGCATTACGAATACGACAGCAGCCTCGCGATGGTCAACATCCAGGATGCCGAGGCGCTGTTCCGCCTGCCCGCGCCGACCGGCGTGCGGCTGCGCCTGAAGGACATGCAGAAGGCGCCCGAGGTCGCGGTCGAGCTGTCGCGTTCGCTGTCGGGCAGCCTGTACATCCGCGACTGGACGCAGCAGAACAAGACGTGGTTCTCGGCGGTGCAGATCGAGAAGCGGATGATGTTCATCATCCTCACGCTGATCATCGCGGTGGCCGCGTTCAACCTCGTGTCGTCGCTCGTGATGACGGTGACCAACAAGCAGGCGGACATCGCGATCCTGCGCACGCTCGGCGCGCAGCCAGGCTCGATCATGAAGATTTTCGTCGTGCAGGGCGTGACGATCGGCTTCGTCGGCACGGCCGCAGGCGTCGCGCTCGGCTGCCTGATCGCGTGGAGCATCCCGTGGCTGATTCCGATGATCGAGCATGCGTTCGGCGTGCAGTTCCTGCCGCCGTCGGTGTACTTCATCAGCGAGTTGCCGTCCGAGCTGGTCGCGAGCGACGTGATCCGGATCGGCCTGATCGCGTTCGCGCTGTCGGCGGTCGCGACGCTGTATCCGAGCTGGCGCGGCGCGAAGGTGCGGCCGGCGGAGGCGCTGCGCTATGAATGACCGTGCCGTCGCTTTCTCTCATCAACAGGACAATCAAGGTTCGGCGGGTATGCAGGAATACGTGCTTCAGGCGCGCGGGATCACGAAGGCGTTCGTGCAGGGCGGCTTCAACGTGCAAGTGCTCAACAACACCGAGCTGTCGGTGCGGCGTGGCGAGAAGCTCGCGATCGTCGGCGCGTCCGGCTCCGGCAAAAGCACGCTCCTGCACGTGCTGGGCGGGCTCGACGAGCCGAGCGCGGGCCAGGTGTCGCTGCTCGGCAAGCCGTTTACGCAGCTCGCCGAGCGCGAGCGCAACGACCTGCGCAACCGCGCGCTCGGTTTCGTCTATCAGTTCCACCATCTGCTGCCGGAATTCTCCGCGCTCGACAACGTCGCGATGCCGCTGCGGATTCGCCGGATGACGACCGAGGATGCACGCCGCGAAGCGCAGGCGATGCTCGATCGGGTCGGGCTCGGCGGGCGCGCGAAGCATCGTCCGGGCGAGCTGTCCGGCGGCGAGCGGCAGCGCGTCGCGATCGCGCGCGCGCTCGTGACGAAGCCCGCGTGCGTGCTCGCCGACGAGCCGACCGGCAACCTCGACGGCGGCACGGCGGATACGGTGTTCAACCTGATGCTCGAATTGTCCGCGACGCTCGACACGAGCTTCGTGATCGTCACGCACGATACCGATCTCGCCGCGCGTTGCGACCGCATCATGCGGCTGCGTGACGGCGTGCTGTACGAGGAGCCGGCGGTGCCGGTCTGACGGGAAACGGCGGCTTGCGCGCGCGCCGCCCGCCGGGCGGGCGCCGGCGCGCCCGGGGCCGCGTCGCGAATTTTGACCTGACATGTGGATCGACACGCACTGCCATCTCGATGCTGCCGAGTTCGACGCCGACCGCGACGCGGTCGCGCAGGCGGCGCGCGATGCGGGCGTGTCGCGCATCGTGATCCCGAGCGTCGGGCGCGACAACTTCACGGCGGTGCGCGAGCTGGCGCACCGCACGCCGGGCGCCGTCTACATGCTCGGCATCCATCCGATGTATACGCCTCGCGCACGCGACGAGGATCTCGACCTGTTGCGGATGGAAATCGACGCGAGCCTCGACGATCCGTGTTTCGTCGGTATCGGCGAGATCGGTCTGGATGGTTTCGTGCCGGGGCTCGACGACGCGCGTCAGCAATTTTTTTACGACGCGCAACTGAAGCTCGCGCGCGACTTCGACCTGCCGGTGGTGTGCCATGTCCGCAAGTCGCAGGATCGCGTGCTGGCCGGGCTGCGCCGCTTCGGCGTGCGGCGCGGCATCGCGCATGCGTTCAACGGCAGCTTTCAGCAGGCGCACGCCTATCTCGCGCAGGGCGTCCATCTCGGCTTCGGCGGCAACATCACGTTCGAGCGCGCGCTGCAGATCCGCCGGCTGGCGGCGCAACTGCCGGTCGACGCGCTCGTGGTCGAGACCGATGCGCCCGACATCGCGCCCGAATGGCGCTACAACTCCCGCAATACGCCCGATCAGGTGCCGCGCATCGGCGACGTGCTCGCCGCGTTGCGCGGGATCGACGCGCACGCGCTCGCAGTATCCACTTCGGCCAACGCGCACGCCGCATTGCCGCGCCTCGCGCTTTTGTCCGCATAATCGCTTCGAACGGGCGCCGCTTCCGGAACGGCGGCGCGATGCCGGCGAGGAGGCGGGATGCGCGTAGGGTGGATGGCGTTCGCGCTCGGCGTCGTCGCGCTGCAGTGGCAGCCGGCGTTGCCGGGCGTCGCGGGCTGGCTGGGCGGCACGCTTGCGTGCGGTGGGCTGGCAGCAGGCGTGTGGTGCGCGCGCCGCACTGCGCGCACCCGCGCGACAGCGATGCTCGGCTGGCTCGCGTGCGCGGCGGCGGCGGGCCTGGCCGGGTTCGGGTATGCGGCGGCGCGCGCCGAATGGCGGTTGCGCGACGCGTTGCCGGTCGAGTGGGAAGGGCGCGACATCGTCGTCACCGGTGCAATCAGGGGGCTGCCGGCCGTCGACGACGCCGGCGCGCGGTTTCTGTTCGACGTCGAGTCGAACGATGCCGGCATCGCGCATTTTCCGCCGTCGATCCGTTTGAGCTGGCGCCACTACGGCGCGCGCGACGCGGCCGCGATCCCGGACCTGCGCGCCGCGCAACGCTGGCGCCTGACGGTGCGCCTGAAGCGGCCGCACGCAGAGGCCAACCCCCGTGTGCGCGACGGCGAAGCGGCGTGGCTGGCGGCCGGCGTGCGCGCGCTCGGTTACGTGACGCAGCCGCAGCGCGCCGAGCGGCTCGATGTGGATGCGCGCGGCGTCCGGGCGTCGGTCGACCGGTGGCGCACCGCCCTGCGCGAGCGCATCGCCGTGGCACTCGGGCCGGACGCGCGGCATCGCGGGATCGTCACGGCATTGGCGATCGGCGATCAGGCCGGCATCGGCGCCGACGACTGGCGCGTGCTGCGCGACACCGGCACCAGCCATCTGGTCGCGATCTCGGGGCTGCACATCGGTCTAGTCGGCGGGCTGGCCGGCTGGCTCGCGTCGGCGGGCTGGCCTCGTGTGCGCTGGCGCGGCTGGAGCGCGGCGCTCGTTGTCCCGGCGCCCTGCGCGGGCGCGCTCGCCGCGATGGCGGCGGCCGGCTGCTACGCGGCGCTCGCCGGTTTCAACGTGCCCGCGCAACGCGCGTGGTGGATGATCGCGGCGGCGAGCATCGCGTATCTCGCGGGGCGCAGCGCACCGGCATCGTCGCTGCTGTGCATCGCGCTCGGCGGCGTGCTGCTGGCCGATCCGTGGGCCGTCCTGTCCGCCGGGTTCTGGCTGTCGTTCGGCGCGGTCGGCGTGATCCTGCTCGCCGCGTCGGGCGTGCGTGCGCCCGACGGGCACGACGAGCCGGACGACGCAGGGTTCGGCGAGCGGCTGCGCGCGTGCTGCGCCCGAGCGGGCCGGCGCGTGGCCGGCGCCGCGCGCATCCAGTACGCGGTCACGATCGGCCTTGCGCCGCTGACCGCCGCATGGTTCGCGCAGATCTCCGTCGTCGGCCCGCTTGCCAACGCGTTCGCGATTCCGTGGGTCAGTTTCCTGGTGACGCCCGTGGTGCTCGCCGGCATCGTGCTGCCCGCGCCGCTCGACGTGCACGCGTTCCGGCTCGCGCACGCGCTGCTCGGGCCGATGGGTTCGGCCCTGGTCCGGCTCGCGGAGTGGCCGGGCAGCGTGCGGTGGCTGCCGATGCCGGGCGGGGCGGCGCTGGCGCTCGCGTGCGGCGGCGCGGTCTGGGCGCTGATGCCGCGCGGCTGGCCGCTGCGCTGGGCGGCGCCGATCACGTGGCTGCCGCTGCTCGCGCCGGCGTCCGACGCGCCGCGCGAAGGCGGCTTTCGCCTGACGGCGCTGGACGTCGGGCAGGGTTCGGCGGTGCTGGTCGAGACGGCGCGCCATGCGCTGCTGTTCGACGCGGGGCCGGGGCCGGAATCGTCCCATGCGGGCGAGCGGATCGTCACGCCGTTCCTGCGCGCGCACGGCATCCGCACGCTCGATGCGCTCGTGCTCAGCCATGCGGATGCGGATCATGCGGGCGGCGCGTCGGCCGTCTATGGCGCGGCCGACGTGCGTCTGCTGCTCGCCGGTCTGCCGCCGGCAAGCGGGCTCTGGCGAGCCGCGCAAGCGGCGGGCGTCGCCGCGCGCTTGCCGTGCGTGGCCGGGCAGCGCTGGACGTGGGACGGCGTGACGTTCTCGGTGCTGTGGCCGCACGGCGGTCCCGGCGGCGGGCCGTCGAACGCGCAGTCCTGCGTGCTGCGCGTGGACGCGGGCGGCACGTCGGCGCTGCTGACGGGCGACATCGACGCGCGCTCGGAGCGGCGGCTCGTTGACGCGGACCGCGACGCGCTCGCCGCGCAAATCCTCGTCGTCCCGCACCACGGCAGCCGCACGTCGTCGACCGAGCCTTTCCTCGACTCCGTCGGGCCGCGCGTCGCGGTATTTCAGGTAGGCTATCGGAATCGCTTCGGGCATCCGCACCCGACCGTCCGGGCGCGTTACGAAGGGCGCGGCATTCCGTTGCCACGCACCGATCGCGACGGCGCCGTGCGCATCGACGTCGCACCGGCGGGCGGCGGGTTCGCGCTCGAACGCTTCCGCGACACGCATCGCCGCTACTGGATGGGCCGCTGATGCGCGCCGCGGCACGACGACAGGAGACATCGGCGCTTGAAGGACATCCTCCATTTTTCGCATGCGAACGGCTTTCCGGCCTCCACGTACCGGACGATCTTCGCCGAGCTGGCCGACGAGTACGAGCTGCGCTACATCGAACGGATCGGGCACGACCGGCGTTATCCGGTCACGCGCGACTGGACGCATCTCGTCGAGCAGCTGCTCGACGACATCGGCAGCCGCTACGAGCGGCCGGTATGGCTGGTCGGCCACTCGCTCGGCGGCTACCTGTCGCTGATGGCCGCACTGAAGAAGCCGCAGTGGGTGCGCGGCGTGGTGATGCTCGATTCGCCGATCATCGCGGGCTGGCGCAGCGGCGCGCTGCGCGCGAGCCAGTGGGCGGGGCTCGACGAGCGTCTGTCGCCCGCCGCGGCGACGCGCAACCGGCGCACCCGGTGGCCGAGCCGCGACGACGCGTGGCGGCATTTCCATGGCAAGCCGGCGTTCGCGCGCTGGGACGAGCGCATGCTCGCCGACTACATCGACTACGGCATTCCGCAGGCGGCCGCCGACGGCGAGCGCGCGCTCGCGTTCGACCGGCAGGTCGAGTACCTGATCTACCGGACGCTGCCGCACACGCTCGGCGCGCGGCTCGCGCACGGCACGCCGGTGCCGCTCGGCTTTCTGGCGGGCACGCACTCGCGCGAGGTCCGTCAGGTCGGCCTCGATGCGACGCGGCGTGCGGCACGCGGGCGCATCGAGTGGCTCGAAGGCAGTCATCTGTTCCCGATGGAGCAGCCGCTCGAGACGGCCCGCGCGTTGCAGCGCATGCTGAACGTGCTGCGCGCGGAGGAGGCCGCGGCGCCGCACGCGCGATCTGCGTGATCGTCCGGGACGCCGCCGCAAAGGGCACGATCATCGCGCCAATTGCTGAGAGAAGGGCGGGCTTTACGGTATAATCCGTTTTTCCCGCGAGCATCCAGCGATGACCAAATATGTTTTCGTCACCGGCGGCGTAGTTTCTTCCCTCGGCAAGGGGATTGCCGCCGCCTCTCTCGCCGCGATCCTCGAATCGCGCGGTCTCAAAGTCACCCTCCTCAAACTCGATCCGTACATCAACGTCGATCCCGGCACGATGAGCCCGTTTCAGCACGGCGAAGTGTTCGTGACCGAAGACGGAGCGGAGACGGACCTCGACCTCGGCCACTATGAGCGCTTCATCAGCACGAAGATGCGCAAGGCCAACAACTTCACGACGGGCCAGATCTACGAATCGGTGATCCGCAAGGAGCGCCGTGGCGACTATCTGGGCAAGACCGTCCAGGTGATTCCGCACATCACGAACGAGATTCAGGCGTTCATCGAGCGCGGGGCGGCATCGGCCACCTGCGGCGATCCGGACGTCGCGATCGTCGAGATCGGCGGCACGGTCGGCGACATCGAGTCGCTGCCGTTCCTCGAGGCCGCGCGCCAGATGAGCCTGCGCCTCGGCCGCAACAGCGCGTGCTTCGTGCACCTGACGCTCGTGCCGTACGTCGCGACGGCGGGCGAGCTGAAGACGAAGCCGACCCAGCACAGCGTGCAGAAGCTGCGCGAGATCGGCATCCTGCCGCACGTGCTGCTGTGCCGCGCGGACCGTCGCATTCCGGACGACGAATCGAAGAAGATCTCGATGTTCTCGAACGTCCCCGAAGACGCCGTGATCTCGGTGTGGGACGCCGACAGCATCTACAAGATTCCGCAGATGCTGCACGACCAGGGCCTCGACCGGATCATCTGCGACGAGCTGAAGCTGTCGCCGAAGGACGCCGACCTCAGCATGTGGTCGGAGCTGGTCGAGAAGCTGCAGAATCCGAAGCACGAAGTGACGATCGGCATGGTCGGCAAGTACGTCGACCTGACGGAATCGTACAAGTCGCTGATCGAGGCGCTGCGCCATGCGTCGATCCACACGTCGACGAAGGTCAACATCGAGTACATCGACTCGGAAGAGATCGAGACGAATGGCGTCGACAGCCTGAAGCATCTCGACGCGGTGCTGGTGCCGGGCGGTTTCGGCCGTCGCGGCACGGAAGGCAAGATCGCCGCGATCCGCTATGCGCGCGAGGCGAAGGTGCCGTATCTCGGCATCTGCCTCGGCATGCAGCTCGCCGTGATCGAGTTCGCGCGCGACGTCGTCGGCCTCAAGCGGGCGAACAGCACGGAATTCGATCAGGATACGCCGGACCGCGTCGTCGCGCTGATCACCGAGTGGCACGACCGCGAAGGCCGCGTCGAGAAGCGCACGGAAGATTCCGATCTCGGCGGCACGATGCGTCTCGGCTCGCAGCGCTGCCCGATCAAGCCGGGCACGCTGGCGTCGGAAATCTACGGCAAGGACGTCAACGAGCGTCACCGCCACCGCTATGAGGTCAACAACCTGATGGTGCCGCAGCTCGAAGCGAGCGGCCTCGTGATCAGCGCGCGCACCCCGAGCGAGGATCTGCCGGAAATGATGGAACTGCCGCGTTCGATGCACCCGTGGTTCGTCGGCGTCCAGTTCCACCCGGAATTCACGTCGACGCCGCGTGACGGGCATCCGCTGTTCAAGTCGTTCGTTCAGGCAGCGCTCGCCAACCAGCAGGCGCGCGCCGGAGTGAAAGCATGAAGCTGTGCGATTTCGAGGTCGGTCTCGACAGGCCGTTCTTCCTGATCGCGGGCACCTGTGTCGTCGAGTCGGAGCAGATGACGATCGACACGGCCGGCCGCCTGAAGGAAATCTGCGCCAAGCTGAACGTACCGTTCATCTACAAGTCGTCCTACGACAAGGCGAACCGCAGTTCCGGCAAGTCGTTCCGCGGCCTCGGAATGGACGAGGGTCTGCGCATCCTGTCCGAAGTGAAGCGCCAGCTCGGCCTGCCCGTGCTGACCGACGTGCACGCGGTCGAGGAGATCGAGGCGGTCGCGTCGGTCGTCGACGTGCTGCAGACGCCGGCGTTCCTGTGCCGGCAGACGGATTTCATCCACGCATGCGCGCGCTCGGGCAAGCCCGTCAACATCAAGAAGGGCCAGTTCCTCGCGCCGCACGACATGAAGAACGTGATCGACAAGGCGCGCGACGCGGCACGCGAGGCGGGCCTGTCGGAAGACCGCTTCATGGCGTGCGAGCGCGGCGTGTCGTTCGGCTACAACAACCTCGTGTCCGACATGCGCTCGCTCGCGATCATGCGCGAGACCGGCGCACCCGTCGTGTTCGATGCGACCCACTCGGTGCAGCTGCCCGGCGGGCAGGGCACGAGTTCGGGCGGTCAGCGCGAATTCGTGCCGGTGCTGGCGCGCGCGGCGGTCGCCGTGGGCGTCTCGGGTCTCTTCATGGAGACCCACCCGAATCCGGCCGAGGCCAGGTCGGACGGCCCGAACGCCGTGCCGCTCGACCGGATGAGCGCGCTGCTCGAGACGCTCGTCACGCTCGACCAGGCGGTGAAGCGTGCGCCGTTCCTGGAAAACGATTTCAACTAACGAATGAACCCGGCGGCGGCGCCGCGCATCCGCAGCGAATGCGGCACCTGCGCGCCCGCCGTTCGGCTCGAAGAATCCAACGTCATTCCCAGAGGAAACCATGAGTGCAATCGTAGATATCATCGGCCGCGAGATTCTGGATTCGCGCGGCAACCCTACCGTCGAATGCGACGTGCTGCTCGAATCGGGCACGATGGGCCGCGCGGCGGTGCCGTCGGGCGCGTCCACCGGCTCGCGTGAAGCGATCGAGCTGCGCGACGGCGAAGCCGGCCGCTACAACGGCAAGGGCGTGCTGAAGGCGGTCGAGCACATCAACACCGAGATTTCCGAGGCGATCATGGGCCTCGACGCGTCGGAGCAGGCGTTCCTCGACAAGACGCTGCTCGAGCTCGACGGCACCGACAACAAGTCGCGCCTTGGCGCGAACGCGATGCTGGCCGTGTCGATGGCCGTCGCGAAGGCCGCCGCCGAAGAGGCCGGCCTGCCGCTGTACCGCTATTTCGGCGGCTCGGGCGCGATGCAGCTGCCGGTGCCGATGATGAACATCGTCAACGGCGGCGCGCACGCGAACAACAGCCTCGACATCCAGGAATTCATGATCGTGCCGGTGAGCCAGCCGACGTTCCGTGAAGCCCTGCGTTGCGGCGCGGAAGTGTTCCACGCGCTGAAGAAGATCCTGTCGGACCGCGGCATGAGCACGGCGGTGGGCGACGAAGGCGGCTTCGCGCCGAACTTCGGCAGCAACGACGAATGCCTGTCGACGATCCTGCAGGCGATCGAGAAGGCTGGCTACCGTGCCGGCGAAGACGTGCTGCTCGCGCTCGACTGCGCGGCTTCGGAGTTCTACCACGACGGCAAGTACCAGCTCGCGGGCGAAGGCCTGCAGCTGTCGTCGGCCGAGTTCACCGATTACCTGGCGACGCTCGCCGACAAGTTCCCGATCGTGTCGATCGAGGACGGCATGCACGAAGGCGACTGGGAAGGCTGGAAGCTGCTGACCGAGCGCCTCGGCAAGAAGGTGCAGCTCGTCGGCGACGACCTGTTCGTGACCAACACGCGCATCCTGAAGGAAGGCATCGAGAAGGGCATCGCGAACTCGATCCTCATCAAGATCAACCAGATCGGTACGCTGACCGAGACGTTCGCGGCAATCGAGATGGCGAAGCGCGCGGGCTACACGGCCGTGATTTCGCACCGCTCGGGCGAAACCGAAGACTCGACGATCGCCGATATCGCAGTCGGCCTGAACGCCGGCCAGATCAAGACCGGCTCGCTGTCGCGCAGCGACCGCATCTCGAAGTACAACCAGCTGCTGCGCATCGAGGAAGATCTCGGCGATATCGCGAGCTACCCGGGCAAGTCGGCGTTCTACAACCTGCGCTAACGCGCTACTATCCGGTTAGTCCTTCGACGCCGCTCTGCGTAATGCGTGGAGCGGCGCTTCTTATATCTGCGGCTCGTTCATGCGGCTTGTCACTGTCGTTCTGATTGCCTTGCTGGCGCTCATCCAGATTCCCCTTTGGTGGGGGCATGGCGGCTGGTTGCGGGTTCACGAGTTGCGTCAGCAACTGGACGCCCAATTGCAGAAGAACGCCGACGAGAAGCTGCGCAACGAGCGTATCGCGGGCGAGGTGCAGGATCTGCAGGGCGGGACGGCGGCCATCGAGGAGCGCGCGCGCTACGAGATGGGCATGGTGAAGGACGGCGAGGTGTTCGTGCAGTTCGTGTCGCCGAACACGCCGGCCGCGCCGGTGGCCAACACGCCGTCGAACACGTCGACGCGCGGCGAAGTCTCGGCGGCGCCGGTCAGTGTCGTGCCGAACCCTGTCTCGCGTGCGAAGCCGGAGAAGCACCACGGCGGCAGGGCCGCGCAGAAGCCGGCGCATCCGTGAGGCCGGCCGCGTGCGCCACGCATCGCCTATCGACATGGCGCGGTACATGCCGCGCTTTTTTATTTCCTGAAGATGGCCAGGCCGCACGCGTGCGGCGCATGCTCATGAAAGCGCGCGGCAGCGCGTTTTTTTTCATCCTCGCGCGATCGCGTCGCCGCGACGCCTGTCACCAGCCGGGATAGCCGTAGCCGAACCCGGTACCCCAGCGCGGCCCCCAGCCACCGTTCGAGTAGCCGCCGTAGAAGGTCACAGGCGCCGGCGCGTAGTACGGCGCGTAGTACGACCACGCGCGCATCGCGGCGTCCGCGGCGATCGCGTCGTTCTGCTCGCGCAGCACCTGTCGATCGATCTCGTCATAGCGCTTGCGTTCCGCAGGCGTCAGCGCGCGCGCGTCGCCGGTCGCGGTGGCCGGCTCGGGCAGGCGGCTCAGAATGGTGGACGTGGGCTGCACCGCGCAGCCGGCGAGCGCAAGCGCGCCGACCGCGGCGCTTGCCGATGCGATCGTGCGATAGAGGCGGGTCATGTCCTTCTCCAGCGGCGGTGCGCGGTGGGGCGGCCGCGCCGCGTTCGTGGTGATGCGTCGGCGACAGGCGCGGCGCGCCCTGTTCAGTGCCGCTGATCGGCGGCGGGCGTCACGCTCGCGCCGATCTCGGGTGTCGCGAACAGTTGCACGACGTCGACCGGATCGAATTCATAACGCTGGTTGCAGAAGTCGCAATGGACCTCGACGTGACCGCGCTCGACGATCACGCCATCGACTTCCTCGCGGCCGAGCATGCGCAGCATCGCGCCCACTTTCTCGCGCGAGCATGTGCACAGGAAGCGCGTGGTGGCCGGATCGAAGTGCTGCACGTTTTCCTGCCAGAAGAGCCGGCGGAATACCGTTTCCGGATCCACCTCCAGCAATTCCTGCGCGGACATCGTCCCGCCGAGCGTGCACACGCGCTCCCAGGTGTCGGCATCCGTCTCGGCCGCACGCGGCACGATGCCGCCGTCGCCGGGCAGTTTCTGCAGCAGCATGCCGACTGCGCGTTCGCGATCGGCGGCGAGCCACAGGCGGGTGTCGAGCTGCTCCGAGTGGTGCATGTACTGCTCGAGCACCTGCGCGACCGATTCGAGCGGGCCGTCAACGCCATTCAGCGGGACGATGCCCTGATACGGCTGCTGCCCCGGCTGCTTGTCGGCCGGGTCGAGCGTGATCACGCAGCGGCCGTGGCCGCTTGCGTTGACGAGCTCGGCGAAGCGCGTGTCGTCGCCGATCGTCTGCGCGGCCTCGCCGGAGAACTTCGCGGTCGCGCGCATCGACAGGTCGGAGCTGCACTGCACGACCAGCATCTTCACCGGGCCGTCGCCGAAGATCTGCATGACGAGGGTGCCGTGAAACTTCAGGTTCGCGGACAGCAGCGCGCACGCAGCCATCATTTCGCCGAGCACCGTGCGAACGGGCGCGGGGTAGTCGCGGCGGGTGAGAACCTCCTGCCACGTATTGCGCAGCGAAACGATTTCGCCGCGCACGGGCGCCGCGCTGAACATGAATTTCTGTAACTGGTCGCTCACTCTTCTTCCTTGAAAATCGCGTGCGGATCAGCCGATCCGCACGAGTTGCTCCTTGAAGTGCGCACGCCGGTCGACGTACGTCTTCGCATTGGCGCGCAGGCGCGCGACGTCCTCGGCCGACAGCTCGCGCACCACCTTTGCCGGGGCGCCGAGAATCAGCGAATTGTCCGGAAACGTCTTGCCCTCCGTCACGACCGCGCCGGCGCCGACCAGACAGTTGCGGCCGATCACCGCGCCATTCAAGATCACCGCCTGGATGCCGACCAGCGAGCCTTCGCCGATCGTGCAGCCGTGCAGCATCGCCTGATGGCCGATCGTCACGTTCCCGGCGATCGTCAGCGGATAGCCGGGGTCGGTGTGCAGCACCGCGCCTTCCTGAACGTTGCTGCCGGCGCCGACCGTGATCGGCTCGTTGTCGCCGCGAATCGTCGCGCCGAACCACACGCTTGCGTTTTCTTCGAGCACGACTTTGCCGATGATCGCCGCGGTATCGGCGACAAACACGCTTTCGTGGATCGTCGGGGCGGTGTCGCCAAGCTTGTAGATCGTCACGGGGTCTCCTGGGGTTTCGTTCGAAGGGTGCCGGTACAATGGCGCGTTCTGCCCGGCGCGCATCGCCGTGGCACAAGAGGCTATTCTAAACCGTTGCGCGCGCGGGCTCCCGATGCGCGATCGATGGTGTTCCTGTTCATGAGCATGATTTCCCCTCCGTCAGGCGCTGCGCCGTGCGTGCGCCGTTCGGCGCTCGCGGCGCTTCGCGAGCCCGCGCCCGTTCCGAAAGCCGCGCAGGTGCGTGCGCTTCACGATGCGTTGCGCGCCGGGCAGGCGACGATCGACCCGTCGCTCGCGCTGGCCGAGCCACCCGGCCTGCCGGGGCGGCCGGACCGTCCCGCGCTCGTCGAGCCGCGCCAGCTCGAGCGCCGCAGCATGCGCTCGCCGGAAGGGCGGGCCGTGCTGCTGCATGCGCTCGCGCACATCGAATTCAACGCAATCAACCTGGCCCTCGACGCGGTGTGGCGCTTCCCGGGCATGCCGGCCGCGTTCTACGCGGACTGGCTGACGGTCGCCGCCGAAGAGGCGTATCACTTCTCGCTGATCGCCGGCCGGCTGGCCGAGTTCGGTCATGCATACGGCGATTTTCCCGCGCATAACGGCCTTTGGGACATGTGCGAGCGGACCGCGGGCGATGTGCTCGCGCGCATGGCGCTCGTGCCGCGCACGCTCGAGGCGCGCGGGCTCGATGCGTCCCCGCCGATTCGCGCGCGGCTCGCGCAGGCGGGCGATCACGCGTCGGCGGCGCTGCTCGACATCATCCTGCGCGACGAAATCGGCCACGTCGCGATCGGCAACCGCTGGTTCCGTCATCTGTGCGAGCGCGCGGACGTGGACCCGGTGCCGACCTACCGCCAACTGGCGCAGCAGTACCACGCGCCGCGCCTGCGCGGCCCGTTCAACTTCGACGCGCGCCGCAGCGCCGGATTCGACGCGGCCGAACTGGACGAGCTGGCCGCGCAGGACGGCACCGCATCCACCTCCGCGAACACCTGACGCGTAGAGGCGTGCCTCGACACGCGGGCGGGCCGGCACGCGTGACGACACCCCGGTCGCCGCTATAATCGAACGATCATTCTTTTTCATGGCCGATGCGATGACTGCCACCCGTTCTGTCTCCGATTTCGTCACGGTTCGCGGCGTGAAGCTGCATGTGCGGCGCTGGGGCCGCCCGGATGCGCCGACGCTGTTCATGCTGCATGGCTGGATGGACGTCGCGGCGTCGTTCCAGTTCGTCGTCGACGCGCTCGCGGGCGACTGGCAGGTGATCGCGCCGGATGCGCGCGGGTTCGGCCTGTCCGACTGGCCGGTGGCGCGGCAGGGCGGCGGCCACTACTGGTTTCACGACTACGTGGCCGACCTGGACGCGCTGGTCGACCACTATGCGCCGGCCGGCGAAGTCAACCTGGTCGGGCACAGCATGGGCGCGAACGTCGTTTGCCTGTATGCGGGCGTGCGGCCGGAGCGGGTGCGGCGGGTGGTCGACCTGGAGGGTTTCGGCCTGCCGGCCGCCCGGGCGGAGCAGGCGCCGCGCCGGCTGAGCGGCTGGCTCGACGAGCTGCGCGAGCCGCCGGCGCTCAAGTCCTACGCGTCGCTCGACGAGGTGGCGGCCCGGCTGATCAAGACCAATCCGCGGCTCGCCGCACACCGCGCGGCGTTTCTCGCCGCGCACTGGTCGCGGCAGGACGACGACGGACGCTACTGCCTGCTTGCCGATCCCGCGCACAAGATGCGGGGGCCGCTCCTGTACCGGCTCGACGAGGTGATGGCGATCTGGGCCCGGGTGCGCGCGAAGGTGCTGCACGTCGAGGCGGTCAATTCGCCGACGCTCGCGTATCTCGCGGGCGACGTGCCGCTGGCGGCGTTCAAGGCGCGCTTCGACGCGTTCCCCGATTGGCGCGAGAAGCGGGTCGACGATGCCGGCCACATGGTGCACCATGACCAGCCGGAGCAGATCGCTGCGCTGATCGAGGCGTTCTGCGCGTAGTCCGCGGGGGCATGGACGGCATTTTGTCGCATTGCAGTAGAATGAAGCTTCACCTCCGATGCCGACGATGAACGCTGATCTCCATTGCCATTCGAATGTTTCCGACGGGCTGCTGTCGCCTGCCGACGTCGCGCGCCGCGCGCATGCCGGCGGCGTGACCCTATGGTCGCTGACCGATCACGACGAGATCGGCGGCCAGCAGGCGGCGCGCAGCGAGGCGGAGGCGCTCGGCATGCGCTACCTGAACGGCGTCGAGATCTCCGTGACCTGGGCGTCGCGAACGGTTCACATCGTCGGCCTGAACATCGATCCGGCTGATCCGGCACTCGTCGAAGGCCTGTTTCGCACGCGTCATGGCCGCGCGGCGCGCGCGCAGGCGATCGGCGCGCAGCTCGCGTCGCTCGGCATCCCGGGCGCGTACGAGGGGGCGCTGAAGTACGTGTCGAATCCCGATCTGGTCTCGCGCACCCATTTCGCGCGCTTTCTGGTCGAGAGCGGCCGTGCGGCATCGATCTCCGACGTGTTCGACCGCTACCTCGGCGACGGCAAGCCGGGCTTCGTGCCGCACCGGTGGGCGTCGCTGCCGGACGCCGTGCGGTGGATCCGCGGCGCGGGCGGCGAAGCCGTCATCGCGCATCCGGGCCGCTATGGGTATTCGCCGCTGGAGTTCGACGCGTTCTTCGGCGAATTCATCGACCTCGGCGGCCGTGCGATCGAGGTGGTGACGGGCAGCCATTCGCCCGATCAATACCGGGAGTATGCGGACGTCGCGCGCCGCTTCGGCTTCGAGGCATCCCGCGGTTCGGATTTCCATGCGCCGGGCGAGGGGCGGGTCGAGCTCGGCAGCCTGCCGCCATTGCCTTCCGATCTCAAGCCGGTCTGGGAACGCTGGCTGTGACGCCGCCCAGGCCTTGCGCGGCGCACCCGGCGGCTGCGCCGCGCGACGCATGATCTCCCCACTCATCGTGTCCTCATGTCCCAATTCTTCAGGATTCACCCGGAAAATCCGCAGCCGCGCCTGATCAAGCAGGCGGTCGAGATCGTCAATCAGGGCGGCGTGATCGCGCTGCCGACCGACTCCAGCTACGCGCTCGCGTGCCATCTCGACGACAAGGACGCGGTCGAGCGGGTGCGCCGCATCCGCGGTCTCGACGACAAGCAGCACCTGTCGCTGCTGGTGCGCGACCTGTCGGAACTGGCGAACTTCGCGATGGTGGACAACCGTCAGTACCGGCTGATCAAGTCGGTCACGCCGGGGCCTTACGTGTTCATCCTGCAGGCGACGAAGGAGGTGCCGCGGCGCCTGTCGCATCCGTCGCGCAAGACGATCGGGCTGCGGGTGCCGGATCACGCGATCACGCTCGCGCTGCTCGAGGCGCTCGGCCAGCCGCTGCTCGGCACGACGCTGATCCTGCCGTCCGACACCGATCCGCTCAACGATCCCGAGGAGATTCGCGCGCAGCTCGAGAAGCAGGTCGACCTCGTGATCGACGGCGGCGCATGCCCGCGCGAGCCATCGACCGTGATCGACCTGACGGGCGATGCGCCGCAGCTCGTGCGCGCCGGGCGCGGGCCGCTCGAGCCGTTCGGGCTCGACGCGGCGTGAGCGCCGGCGCCGTTCGACTTGCGCGCGGTCGCGCTTGTTACAATAGCGTGCTATGGATGCTTCCCTGATACAGACCATCGCCGTCTACGCGCTGCCCGTGATCTTCGCGATCACGCTGCATGAGGCCGCGCACGGCTACGCCGCGCGCCTCTTGGGCGACAACACCGCCTACATGATGGGCCGCGTGTCGTTCAACCCGATGCGCCACATCGATCCGGTCGGCACGATCGCGATTCCGCTCGTCATGTACTTCCTGACGGGCGGTGCGTTCCTGTTCGGTTATGCGAAGCCCGTGCCGGTCGCGTTCAGCAACCTGCGCAATCCGCGCTGGGGCAGCCTGTGGGTGTCGCTCGCCGGCCCCGCGTGCAACTTCGTGCAGGCGCTCGTGTGGGGTATCGCGAGCGTGGCGCTCGCCGCCGCCGCCGTCGACGAGCCGTTCTTCACGCGCATGGCCGCGGCCGGCGTCAGCGTGAACCTGGTGCTCGGCGTGCTGAACCTGTTCCCGCTGCCGCCGCTCGACGGCGGCCGCATCCTGGCGGCGCTGCTGCCGCCGAAGGAATCCATCGCGCTGTCCCGCATCGAGCCGTACGGTTTCATCATCGTCCTGCTGCTCGTCTCGACGGGCGTGCTGACCAAGTTCTGGCTGCGTCCGCTCGTCAATGTGGGCTATGACGTCCTGATGGCCATCCTGACTCCTTTCGCCTCGCTTTTCTAACGACAATCATGTTCCCAGATCGTATTTTCTCCGGCATGCGGCCCACCGGGTCGCTGCACCTCGGCCACTACCACGGCGTGCTGAAAAACTGGGTGAAGCTGCAGTCCGAGTACCCGTGCTTCTTCTGCGTCGTCGACTGGCATGCGCTGACGACGCACTACGAGACGCCCGAGGTCATCGAGAAGAACGTGTGGGACGTGCTGATCGACTGGCTCGCCGCCGGCATCGACCCGGCGCAGGCGACGCTGTTCATCCAGAGCAAGGTGCCCGAGCACGCGGAACTCGCGCTGCTGCTCGGCATGAGCACGCCGCTCGGCTGGCTCGAGCGCGTGCCGACCTACAAGGAACAGATGGAGAAGCTGAAGGACAAGGATCTGTCGACCTACGGCTTCCTCGGCTATCCGGTGCTGATGGCAGCGGACATCCTGCTGTATCGCGGCTCGCTGGTGCCGGTCGGCGAGGATCAGGTGCCGCACGTCGAGATGACCCGCGAGATCGCGCGCCGCTTCAACTATCTGTATGGCCGCGAGCCGGGCTTCGAGGAGAAGGCGCTCGAAGCCGCGAAGAAGCTGGGCGGCAAACGCGCGAAGCTGTATCACGAGCTGCGCAACGCGTATCAGCAGGAAGGCGACGACGAGGCGCTCGAGCAGGCGCGCGCGATGCTGCACGAGTCGCAGAGCCTGTCGATGAGCGATCGCGAGCGCCTGTTCGGCTATCTCGAAGGCGCACGCAAGATCATCCTCGTCGAGCCGCAGGCGCTGTTGACCGAAGCGTCGCGGATGCCGGGCCTCGACGGCCAGAAGATGTCGAAGTCGTACGGCAACACGATCGGCCTGCGCGAAGACGCCGAGACCATCACGAAGAAGGTTCGCACGATGCCGACCGATCCGGCGCGCGTGCGCCGCACCGATGCCGGCGATCCGGACAAGTGCCCGGTCTGGCAGCTGCACCAGGTCTACACCGACGACGCGACCCACGACTGGGTCCAGAAGGGGTGCCGCTCGGCGGGCATCGGCTGTCTCGACTGCAAGCAGCCGGTGATCGAGGGCATCCTGCGCGAACAGCAGCCGATGCTCGAACGCGCGCAGAAGTACATGGACGATCCGTCGCTGCTGCGCGCAATTGTCGCGGACGGCTGCGACAAGGCGCGCAAGTACGCGACGGAGACGATGCGCGACGTGCGCGAGGCGATGGGCCTCTCATACAGCTGAGCGGCATGCGCGAACCGGTCATCCTCGCCGCGGGCGGTCACGGCGCACTCGCCGAGCCGTCGCGCTGGGTTGTCCGCTGGTCGCGCCTGATCCCATCGGGTGGCGCGGTGCTGGACGTCGCCGCGGGCGGCGGGCGGCATGCGCGCTGGCTCGCGGCGCGCGGCCATCCGGTCGTCGCGCTCGAGCGCGATCCCGCGGCGCTCGACGCGCTGCGCGCGATTGCCGGCGTCGACGCCCGCGAAGCGGATCTCGAGGGCGCGCCGTGGCCGTTGCCGGCCGACGCGCAGTTCGCGGCGGTGGTCGTCACGCGTTACCTGCACCGTCCGCTCTGGCCCCATCTGATCGATGCGCTCGCGCCCGGCGGCGTGCTGATCTACGAGACCTTCGCGCAAGGCAACGAAACCGTCGGCAAACCGTCCAACCCGGCATTCCTGCTGGCGCCGGGCGAGTTGCTGGAGGCGGTGCGGGGGCGGCTGAAGGTGGTCGCGTTCGAGGACGGCTTCGTCGCGGCGCCGCGCGAAGCCTTCATTCAAAGAATCTGCGCGGTGCGCGATGGCGCGGCCGCAGGAAAAGGGGCGGGAATTCCGCGTTACGAACTGACCGGCTAATCCGCTACAATCGACATTTACTGGTTCAAATCAATCGCGTTTCATGGCTAACGGCACTCAAGACGGCATTCAAATCCGCGGCAGCATCCCCGCGATCGTCACCCCGATGCTCGAAGACGGCAGTCTCGATCTGCCGGCGTTTCGGAAACTGATCGACTGGCACATCGAAGAAGGCACCGATGCGCTCGTCGTGGTGGGCACGAGCGGCGAATCCGCGACGCTCAACGTCGAAGAACACATCCTGATGATCCGCACCGCGGTCGAGCATGCGGCGAAGCGCATCCCGATCATCGCCGGCGCGGGCGGCAACTCGACGGCCGAGGCGATCGAGCTGACCCGGCACGCGAAGGCGGTCGGCGCGGACGCGACGCTGCAGGTCGTGCCGTACTACAACAAGCCGACGCAGGAAGGCATGTACCGCCACTTCAAGGCAATCGCCGAGGCGGTCGACCTGCCGGTGATCCTGTACAACGTGCCGGGCCGCACGGTCGCGGACATGACGAACGAGACGATCCTGCGCCTCGCGCAGGTGCCGGGCATCATCGGCGTGAAGGAAGCGACGGGCAACATCGATCGCGCCGCGCACCTGATCAAGGGCGCGCCGGCGCATTTCGCGATCTACAGCGGCGACGATCCGACGGCGATCGCGCTGATGCTGCTGGGCGGCCACGGCAACATCTCGGTGACGGCAAACGTCGCGCCGCGCGCGATGAGCGCGCTGTGCCGCGCGGCGCTCGCAGACGACGTGAAGACGGCGCGCGAGATCCACATGAAGCTGCTGTCGCTGCACAAGAACCTGTTCATCGAGGCGAACCCGATCCCGGTGAAGTGGGCGCTGCAGGCGATGGGCAAGATCCAGGGCGGCATCCGCCTGCCGCTCACGCCGCTCGACGAGCGTTGCCACGAGGCGGTTCGCTCGGCCCTTGTCGAGGCCGGCGTCCTCAACTGATGCCAGGCGGCCGCGTATCGCGGCCGCAGGCTCCTGTCGATCAACCCGCACCGGCCGGCCGTGTCCGGCACCGCTCCTGACGAGCGCTCTAGCAAGACGAAGGATTTCATGAAACGTTTCGCCTTTTCCTCTCGCGCCATGCAGATTTCGGTGATGGCGCTGGCGCTGGGCACGCTTGCCGGCTGCGACACGCTGAACGATTATCTGGCGCCGGACCGCGTCAACTACAAGAACACCGGCTCCGCGCCGCCGCTCGCTGTGCCGAGCGACCTGACGACTGTGCCGATGAGCCAGCAGTACATCGCGCCGCCGAGCAATGCGGGTCTCGGCACGCTGCCGCAGCGCGCGGTGACGGCGGCGGGCAATGCGACGGACGGCGTGCCGAGCGCGCAGGATCCGCTCGGGATGCACATCGAGCGCGACGGCGACCACCGCTGGCTGGTGGTCGACGGCCGCACGCCCGAGCAGCTCTGGCCGCAGCTGAAGGATTTCTGGCAGGACAGCGGCTTCTCGCTGAAGACGGATGCGCCGTCGACCGGCATCATGATCACCGACTGGGCCGAGAACCGCGCGAACATCCCCGACGACTGGTTCCGCCGCACGGTCGGCCGCGTCATCGACTTCGCGTATTCGTCCGGCACGCGCGATCGCTTCCGCACGCTGGTGAGCCGCACGGCGAACGGCGATACCGACATCTCGATCACGCACAGCGCGATGGAGGAGATGATGGTCGGGCCGCAGGGCGGCACGTCGTCGCGTTGGGAGGAGCGTCCGCGCAACCCGGTGCTGGAAGCGGTGTTCCTGGCGAAGCTGATGGAGAAATTCGGCCTGACCGAGTCGCAGGCCAAGCAATTGCTGACCGATGCGCGGCCCGCGACGGGGCCGGCCCGGGTTGCCGACACGAACGCCGGCGCGGCGACGCTGCAGCTGGCTGAATCGTTCGATCGCGCGTGGCTGCGCGTCGGCCTCGCGCTCGACCGCACCAACTTCACCGTCGACAACCGCGACCGCGAGAAGGGCCTCTACTACGTCCGCTTTGCGAATTCGATGGAAGAGCTCAAGCGCGACGGCCTGTTCGGCAAGCTGTTCTACGGCGGCCCGGCGGCGGCGAAGCCCGGCAAGGAGTTCCTCGTCAACGTGCGCGCGCAGGGCGGCGGCACGCAGGTTGCCGTGATCGACGCGAACGGCCAGGTCGACAACTCGTCGGAAGCGAAGCAGATCATTTCGCTGCTCCACGCGCAGCTCAACTAAGCGCGTGCGATTCGCCAGTCTGGGCAGCGGCAGCGAGGGCAATTCCCTCGTCGTCGAGGCCGCGAGCGGCACGACCACGACCCGCGTGCTGCTCGATTGCGGTTTTTCGGCCAAGGAGGTCGAGCGTCGGCTCGGCCGCCTGAACCTGTGCGTCGACGATCTCGACGCGATTCTCATCACGCACGAACATAGTGACCACGTCGGCAGCGCGTTGACGCTCGCCCGGCGCGCGTCGCTGCCGCTCTACATGAGCTGGGGCACGGCGCGCGCCGTCGGCGCGGACGACGCCGACGTCGAGCTGAACGTCCTGTGGGGCGACGAGACGGCCCGGATCGGCGATCTGGCCGTGTTGCCCTATACCGTCCCGCATGACGCCCGCGAACCGCTTCAGTTCGTCTTCATGGATGGGCGTCACCGCCTCGGTGTGCTGACCGACGTGGGCACGTCCACGCCGCACATCAATGCCGTGCTGAGCGGCTGCGACGCGCTGGTGCTGGAATCCAACCACGACACCGAAATGCTGGCTGCGAGCCGCTATCCGCGGTCGCTGAAGGCACGCATCGGCGGCAGTCACGGGCATCTGAGCAACGACGCGTCGGCCGGCATCCTGGCGTCGCTCGAGCGCAGCCGCCTGCAGCATCTGGTCGCGGCCCATCTGAGCCAGCAGAACAACACGCCGGAACTGGCGCGGCAAGCGCTCGCGAGCGTGCTCGGCACCGATGGCAGCGACGTGATCGTGGCGTCGCAGGACGCTGGATTCGACTGGCTGGGGCTAGGATAGGGGGAAGTGGCGGGAGCCGCTCTGCGCGCCCGTATCGGGCTCGCACAGGCATAAAAAAACCGGCCCGAGGGCCGGTTTTTCTTTCAGCTGATGCTGAGGCTTACTGGCTTGCGCCCGAAGCCGGAGCAGCCGTCGCTGCCGAAGCAGCCGACGCCACAGCAGCAGCTGCATCGCTCGCAGCGCCAGCAACCGACGAAGCAGCTGCCGTTGCATCGCTAGCAGCAGCGGCAACCGACGAAGCAGCCGACGAAGCGGCAGCAGCGGCGTCGCTAGCAGCCGACGAAGCAGCTTGGTCAGCGCTCTTGTTGCATGCAGCCAGTGCAACAGCAGCCAACAGGGAAGCTACGAGGAGGGATTTCTTCATGATCACGTCCTTTTATGGATAAAGGTAGTAAGCAACAGCGCGAAACAAAATACCGGTAATGTGCTCCAACACCGACCTGGGCCGCCGGTGGAGATGCACTGCTAGAGCGTGAATCTTCCCTACGGCTTGGGCGGAAATTATATGCACTTTCCTATCGACCGTCGACAAATCCGGGGTCAATACGTTGTCTTTCCCATACAAATTTTGATTCGCATGGGCATAGAGGCCAAGTCACACTAATCCCGGACTCCGACCCGTAGCCAGCCCGCACAATACCACTCGTGCAACAAGGCTGTCATGGACGCATCCCGGGAGAGTGTTACAAAGCGTTTCGCCTCCATCCGGCGCTGATCGGCCAGCTCGGGCAGCCATTTGGCCGCCTGATCGAGCGGACTTTCCTCGCCGTTGATGAAGTACGAGCGCGCGTTATACATCAATGCGGCGCGTCTGTCGAGATGCAGGCCGCGCCGGGCCGCCTGCGCAACGAACGAAGTTTCGGAAAGCAGCCGCGTGGGCGGCTCGAAAACGACGTTCGATTTGGGTTCGCTCAGGTAGCAACCCAGGAACTCGGCAATATCGCGCTCGCGCCATTGTATGCCATTGACGATTTCCGCGACGCGTTCGACCATCGCCGGCGGCAGCTGCGCCGGCGTCGCGACCGCGGGCTGCTTCGGGTCGCGGTAGAGCGCATCGCCGCGCCCGGCGTCCAGCAGACCGCCGCGCTCCGCGAGATGATAGAGGAACTGCGTGCGCAATTCCCCGGCCGATGGTGCCCGAAAGCCGATCGAGCAGGTCATGCATTCGCCTTCGGCCACGCCGTCGTGTGCGATGTGCGGGGGCAGGTAAAGCATGTCGCCCGGCTCGAGCACCCACTCGTCGCTCGGCTCGAAGTGAGCGAGAACCTTGAGCGGCACGCCGGGCTCGAGCGACAGGTCCTTCTGCGCGCCGATGCGCCAGCGCCGCTTGCCGTGCACCTGGAGCAGGAAAACGTCGTACGAGTCGAAATGCGGGCCCACGCCGCCGCCGTCCGTCGCGTACGAGATCATCAGGTCGTCGAGACGCGCGTCGGGCACGAAGCGGAACCGCTCGAGCAGCGCGCGCGCCGCGTCGTTGTGCAGGTCCAGGCCTTGCACGAGCAGGGTCCATGCGCGGCGCGTCACGCTCGGCAGCGCGTCCGCTTCGAACGGGCCGTGGGCGAGTTGCCACTTGTTACGAAAGTGCGTGATCAGCCGCGATTCGGTGTCATAGTCGCCCGCCAGCTCGAAGAGGTCGTCGCGCGAGACGGGCGCGGCGATGCCGGGGATCGCCTGGCGGATCAGCAGCGGCTTCTTCTGCCAGTAGCGGCGCATGAACTGCGCCGGGGTGAGGCCGCCGAGCAGCGGGGTAGGCGTGTCGGGAGGCGGCGCGCCGAACGGGGCGCTCGCGCTGCCCGACGGTTCGGCTTGAGACCGTTTGCGCATCGTATAATGAGATTTGTATTTGGGAGAATTGGATGAAAATCGCAAAAAACACCGTCGTATCGGTCGCTTACAAGCTGTCGGATGCGCAAGGCAATCTGATCGAGGAAAGCGACGAGCCGATGGTCTATCTGCACGGCGGCTATGATGGCACGTTCCCCAAGATCGAGGAACAGCTCGATGGCCAGGAGCCGGGATATCAGGCGCAGATTCAGCTGGAGCCGCAAGACGCGTTCGGCGACTACGATCCGGAGCTCGTGAAGATCGAGCCGCGCGATCGTTTCCCCGAGCCGCTGGAAGTGGGGATGCAGTTCGAAGGCACGCCCGAGGACGCCGACGAAGACGTCGACACGCTGATCTACACGGTCACCGACGTCGCCGAGGACAAGGTCGTGCTCGATGGCAACCATCCGCTCGCCGGCATGGCGCTGCGTTTCTCGCTGACCGTGAAGGACGTCCGCGAGGCCACCGCCGACGAAATCGAACATGAGCACGCGCACGGCGCGGAAGGGCTCGAGATCGTCGACGAGGACGAAGACGACGAGGACGGCGAACAGTCAGGGCGCACGCTGCACTGAGCTGGCCGGCAGGCCGGGCGCGGGTGACGGCACCGGCACCGGCACCGGCTGGGATGCGCCGTTCGGCAGACCGTTCGGCGCGCCGCTGTCGCCCGGCAGCGGTGGCGCGACCGACGACGCGTCGGGCAGCTCCGGCAGCGCCGGGATTTCCGGCATCTGGGGCAGCGGCGTTTCGTCGCGGGGCATGGCCGGAAGGGGCGGCGGCACCGGCAGGTTCTTCGGCACGTCACGCAGGCTGACGCTGAAGAGCGTCTGCCGCGCAGGATTGGCGCTCACGCGCACCCACTGATTCGCGGGCTGGTGCGGGCCGATCGCGATGCGCGTCACGTTGCCCACAAGTTCGCCGCTGTCCTCGTGCAGCGGACGGTCGATGGCGAAACCGCCCGGCACCGTCTCGCCGCTCGCATGCACCACCAGTATCGGGCCGCGGAAAATCGTCGCGGCTTTCACCAGGCTTCGCTTCAGTTCGCGAAAGCCGTCGCGCGGGCGCGGACGATTGAAGCGCAGCCACGCGAAGCGTTCCGCACGCTCGTAACGGTCGAACTGCGGATTCCCCTCGAAAAACATCACCAGCGCACGCGCGCCGCGCCGTTTCGCGTATTCGGCCGCATGGTCGATCCAGAAACCATTCGCAATGCTGCGATCCTCGAATTCCCCGTTGCGGCCGCCGGCGATCAGGTAATGATTGTTCGGCGCCGGGGCGTTGAGCGCGACGAACACCGTGTCGTCACGGACCCAGCGCGTGTTTTCGCGGTACGGACGAAAGCGCGCGACTTCGCTCTCGCGGGCGATCTGCAACGGGCTGGGGCCGGGCGATGCGCTGTCCGCCAGCAGCGTCTGCCGCACGAAATCGAGCCGTTCCACCGGGTCGTATCCGCCGCCCGCCGCCGTGTTGCACGCGGCCCAGTCGTTGCGGCCTGGCACGAGCACGAGCGGCACGCGCGACGCGCCGAGGATCGCGCCGCGCTGCGTGTAGACCTGGTCGCGACAGGCTTCCTTCGCGCCCTTCAGGTTGCCTTCGTAGACGACGAACGCGACATCCCGCTCGCGGGCGATGGCCTCGAGCATGCGTTGTGCGGCCGGCTCGTCCGCGGGCGACGCGATGACGCCGGAGACGACCGCGAACGCATACGGTGCAGCGGCGTCGCGCGGCGATGCGGCAAGCGCGGCGGCCTGCGCGAGCGCGAACGCGGCGGCGGCCGCAAGCGCGATCCGTGGCGCGGCGTCGCGCTGCGCGCGGGGGCTGGCCGCCGGGCGCTCAGGCGCGCTCGTCGGCATCGTGCGACCGGACGATGGCGCGCAGCTCGTACAGCAGGTCGAGCGCGTCGCGCGGCTTCAGATCGTCCGGATCGATGCCGCGCAGTTTCTCCAGCGCCGGATGCGGTGCAGCGGGTTGCGGCGCGTCGTCCGCGCATTCGAAACCGTCCGCAGCGGGCTGCATGCTGAACAGATCGAGCTGCGGCGTGTGCTGCGCGGCCGATTGCTGCTCGAGATAGGCGAGATGCTTGCGTGCCGCGCGGATCACGGGCGTCGGCACGCCGGCGCGCTGCGCGACCTGCAGGCCGTAGCTCTGGTTCGCCGGGCCTTCGCTGACCGCATGCAGGAACACGATGCCGTGACCGTGCTCGACCGCGGACAGGTGGACGTTCGCGGCCTGTGGAAACTCGGCCGGCAGTTGCGTCAATTCGAAGTAGTGCGTCGCGAACAGCGTGTAGCAGCCGTTGTGCGCGAGCAGGTGACGCGCGATCGCCCACGCGAGCGCGAGCCCGTCGAACGTCGACGTGCCGCGCCCGATCTCGTCCATCAGCACGAGGCTTTGCGGCGTCGCGTCGTTGAGGATCGCCGCGGCCTCGGTCATCTCGACCATGAACGTCGAGCGGCCGCCGGCGAGATCGTCCGCCGCGCCGATGCGCGTGAAGATCCGGTCGATCGGGCCGAAGCGCGCGGCCTTCGCGGGCACGTAGCTGCCGACATAGGCCATCAGCGCGATCAGCGCGGTCTGGCGCATGAACGTCGACTTACCGCCCATGTTCGGGCCGGTGATCAGCAGCAGCTTGCGCTCGGCGGTGAGCCGGCAGTCGTTCGCGATGAACTGTTCGACCTGCGCCTCGACGACCGGATGGCGGCCTTGCTCGATTTCGATGCCGATCTCGTCGGCAAACGCGGGTGCGACCCAGTCGAGCGCACGCGCGCGTTCGGCGAACGCGGCGAGCACGTCCAGCTCCGCCAGCGCGGAGGCGACGCGCTGGCATTCGGCGATGAACGGCAGCAGCGCCTGCAGCACTGTGTCGTACAGCGCGCGTTCGCGCGCGAGCGCACGCTCCTGCGCGGACAGCGCCTTGTCCTCGAAGGTCTTGAGCTCCGGCGTGATGTAGCGCTCGGCGTTCTTGAGCGTCTGGCGGCGCCGGTAGTCGTCGGGCACCTTGTCGGTCTGGCCGCGCGTGACTTCGATGTAGAAGCCGTGCACCTTGTTGTACTCGACGCGCAGGTTCGCGATGCCCGTGCGTGCGCGCTCGCGCGCTTCGAGGTCGATCAGGAACTGCCCGCAGTTTTCCGAGATGTCGCGCAGTTCGTCGAGTTCGGCGTCGTAGCCGCGTGCGATCACGCCGCCGTCACGCACCATCGCGGCCGGCTCGGGAGCGATCGCGCTCGTCAGCAGGTCCAGGCACTCGGCGGGCGGCACGAGCGACGCGTCGAGGCGGGCGAGCGCATCCGCGTCGCCGACGATCGGGCTGATGCGCTCGCGCAGTGCCGGCAGCGCGGCGAACGTGTCGCGCAGGCTCGACAGGTCGCGCGGCCGCGCCGAGAGCAGCGCGAGGCGGCCGGTGATCCGTTCGACGTCGGCGATCTGCCGCAGCGCGCTGCGCAACGTATCGAGGCTCGCGTGCGCCGGCGCGTCGAGGAGCGCGCCGATCGCCTGCTGGCGCGCCTGCGCGGCGACGGACGCGCGCGGCGGATGATGCAGCCAGTGGCGCAGCAGGCGGCTGCCCATCGTCGTGCAGCAGGTGTCGAGCAGCGAATAGAGGGTCGGCGACTCGGTGCCGCGCAGCGTTTCGGTCAGCTCGAGATTGCGGCGTGTCGCCGGATCGAGCCCGATGTACTCGGTTTCGGTCTCGACCTTCAGGCTGCGCACGTGCCGCAGCTGCTGCCCCTGGGTGGCTGCCGCGTAAAGCAGCAGCGCGCCCGCGGCGCCGCAGGCGCTCGTCAGCGAGTGCGCGCCGAAGCCTTCGAGGCTCGCGACGTCGAGCTGGTCGCACAGGCGCTGCGTGCCCGACGCGATGTCGAAGTGCCATTCCGGGACGCGCCTGATCGCGCCGGCGCCGGCCGGCATCGCGTCGTCGGCCGGAACGTCGGCGGTGAGGACCTCGGCGGGACGGATGCGCTCGAGCGCGGCGCCGAGCTGGTCG
>NZ_JGVW01000084.1 GCF_000687455.2 Burkholderia sp. lig30 | reverse complement strand
CCGGGCACAACAAGCGCGGCGCCGAGCTGGTCGGGCGCGATTTCGGCGAGCCGCAGTGCGCCGCTTGCGAGGTTGAGCCACGCGAGGCCGACGTTGACTGCGACGCCGCGCTTGTTGTGCCCGGTGCACATCGCGAGCAGGTAGACGTCGTTCTTGTCGGACAGGAGCGCGGCATCGGTCAGCGTGCCGGGCGTGACGACCCGCACCACCTTGCGCTCGACCGGCCCCTTCGAGGTGGCCGGGTCGCCGATCTGCTCGCAGATCGCGGCCGACTCGCCCATCTTCACGAGCTTGGCGAGGTATTGCTCGACCGCGTGATGTGGCACGCCGGCCATCCTGATCGGGTTGCCGCCCGACGCGCCGCGCTGCGTCAGCGTCAGGTCGAGCAGGCGCGCGGCTTTTTCCGCGTCTTCGAAGAACAACTCGTAGAAATCGCCCATCCGGTAGAAGACGAGCGTGTCGGGGTGGTCGGCCTTGATGCGCAGGTACTGTTGCATCATCGGCGTGTGGCCGGCGAGGGCGTCGGTCGGCATGGTACTCATAGGTCAGGCGTAAGGTTACTTTGGCTGCCCGAGTTTACCAGTGGCGCCGGCACCTTCGCCCAAAGTTCGCCTTTCGGCCAGTTTCCAGTGCTCCCACTGGCGGCTGCCGGCCGAGGCTGTGTCAAAACTCGAAATTACCCGTTTTTCGGGTGTCGCATTACCCTTCCCGAAGTGCCGCGAGGCCGATACAGAGCATTCTGGTGGGTCAACTTTCGCGCCCGCTGTCGAAGTCGCACGTTTTGACACAGCCTCGGCCATGACCGGACGCTCGACATCGGCTGGTGGATTGCTGACAATCCAAGCAGATCCGAACTGAATGAGCGTGCCGAATGATGCAGTTGCAAGTGCTACCGCGCGAACTCGCGCTGCAATCGATTTCGAAAGAGGAAATCGTACTTCCGCTAGATGCGGCTATTGACGCGATCGACTACTGTGTGAACCACTAGTTCCAGAGAAGGGGCACGCAAAAAATTGCCGACCGCGTAGGAAGCCCTACAAGCCGCTCGAGCGACTTTGGTAAGGGGTAGGCCACCCCCAAAAATGGCTTACGGGCATCCCGGAAAACAGTATTTCAGCAGCCTGCTAGGTGGCTGAATTCGCCAGAAGCACACGTTCGACATCTGACCGGCACGCAACACGATCGAGCCGTCGCCCGAGGGTCCACCGCGGAAGTCGATTCTCAATTCGCCGTCCAGCACGAGAAAGGTCTCATCTGTATCACCGTGTTTGTGCCAGACGAATTCACCTTCGATCTTGACGACCTTGAACTGATAATCGTTCATCTCCGCGACCACGCGTGGCTGCCAGTGGCCCTCGACCAGTGCAATCTTGCCACTCAGGTCAATCGCCTCACATTGTCCGCGCGCTGCCGGTGCAGTGCGGGAATGAGTTGATGTGGACATCGTTTTCTCCGTTCGGTGTAGATGTACCGTCGAGAATACGCAGTCGCCAGGGGGCCGTATTGAACGATCCTGGGTGAGTGTTCAATCGCGGGGCACGTTGCTCGCGATCTGGACCCAGCGTCCCGGCGTGAGGCCGAAGGTCTTCAGAAAATGACGCGTCATGTGGCTTTGATCGGCGAAGCCCGCGTCTGCTGCCGCGCTCGCGAGCGAGATGCCAGAGAGCAACATGCGCCGCACGGCGTCGAGTCGCCGCATTGTGAGGTAGCGATACGGACTCGTGCCGTAGAACGCGCGGAAATCACGCGAGAGGCTCCAGCGGTCACGGCCTGCGGCTGTCTCCAACTCTTCGAGCGGAACCACGCGCGTGAAGTTCGCGTGCAGATAATCGCGCGCACGGCGTGCCGCGGAATAATCACCTTTCCCTCGTTCGCGGGGCGTGCCCGCGACGGTGGCGAGCGCATGCGCAAGCTCGGCCAGCGCGTCGCTCTGTTCGAGCGGCTCGAACGTATGGCCGACGTGTTGCAGCAAGGTTTCCGTTGCTGCCGCGATACCTGGGTTGGTTGTCACACCGCCTTCGAGGAACGGCAGCGCTCGGCCACCCAATACCTCCTGAAAAAGCGCGGGCTCCACGTAAATCATGCGGTAGCGAAAGCCCTCGCCCGTCCCCGCCTGGCCGTCGTGCGCTTCGTCGGGATGAAGCACGATGGTGTTACCCGGCAGGCTGTCGCGCCGGCTGCGTCGATAGCTGAAGCTCTGCACCCCCGCGAGCGTGCGCCCGATCGCGTACGTATCGTGGCGATGCATGGCATACGCTTTGCCATGAAACCAGGCCTCGATACGCTCGATGCCCTCTGTCGGCTGGGCGCGCATCACCCAGTCTGGGCGCACGGATGCGGCTTTTCGGATCATGGCGAGTCGCAAAAAAGAGTGAATGGAAGTCGCGTCGGCGCGAAGCGCGCACGTCGACTATACAGATTGCAGTTTGGAATAGGAGTGACTGCACCCCGTCTGCGATCGGCCGGACGCTGGCCGGCCAACCCACGCACCGCGATCCCCGCCGCAAAAACGACAACGGCCCGGGCCGCACGGGGCGACTCGGGCCGTAGACGCAACCGGAGGGCGCGCGTTATTCCGCTGCGGGGTGCATCCGGCTGTAGCGGTTCAGGATCGGGATCATCTGCGCGTAGATCTTCGGGTTCGCCGCGACGATCTCATGGCGCTCCAGGAAGTCGGCGTCGCCCAGGTAATTGCCGACGAGACCGCCGGCTTCGGTGATCAGCAGGCTGCCCGCGGCGATGTCCCAGATGCTGATGCCCTGTTCGAAGAAGCCGTCGAGGCGGCCGGCCGCGACGTTCGCCAGGTCGAGCGCGGCGGCGCCCGGGCGCCGCAGGCCCGTGCAGGCCTGGGTCATTTCGGTGAACAGGCGCGCATACGCGTCGAGGCCGTCCTTCTCGCGGAACGGGAAGCCGGTGCCGATCAGCGCGTCCGACAGGCGGTCACGGCGACCGACGCGGATGCGGCGGTCGTTCAGGTACGCGCCGCGGCCGCGCGTCGCCGTGAACAGGTCGTTCTTGTTGGGGTCGTAGACCACCGCCTGCGTGACGACGCCCTTGTGCGCGAGCGCGATCGACACGCAGTAGTACGGGAAGCCGTGGATGAAGTTGGTGGTGCCGTCGAGCGGATCGATGATCCACTGGTATTCGGATTCGTTTTCCGAATGGCCCGACTCTTCCGCGAGGATCGCGTGATCGGGGTAGGCGGTCTTCAGCGTCTCGATGATCGCGTCTTCGGCGGCCTTGTCCACTTCGGTGACGAAGTCGTTCTGCTGCTTCTTGCGGATCTCGATCAGGTCGAGATCGAGCGAAGCGCGGTTGATGATCTGTCCGGCGCGGCGCGCAGCCTTGACAGCGATGTTGAGCATGGGATGCATGAGCCTGGATCCTGTTGCTGGCGGCAGGTGGCCGCCACGAAAATGGAACAAACCGCCCGAAGCGGCGCGGGCACGCTTCGGCGAGGAGAGACGCGAATTGACAAAGAACGACGCGCGCCGCTTGATGCGGGCGCGGATAAGGGCATGATTTTACCCGACTTTCGGCTTTTTTTCGCGGGGATGGCACGGGGAAACCCCATTCGCCATCCTGGCAGGTGGGTTTGGCGCGGTGTTGGCGTACCATACCGGCATTCTGGTGAATCGAGTCGTATGGTGTTGGAATCCTTGCAGAAAACTGCCGCTCCGTCAGCCGCCGGCGCGGCGCAGTCATCCGGGCCGCTGCGCGGCGGCTTTACGTCGACCCGCTTCGTGCTCGTCGAGCCGAGCCATCCCGGCAACGTCGGCGCGGCCGCCCGCGCGCTGAAAACGATGGGATTTTCGCGGCTCGTGCTGGTCGCGCCCCGCGTGCCGCACGTGCAGAGCGATCCCGAGGCGATCGCGATGGCGAGCGGCGCCGACGACGTGCTCGCGTCCGCGCACGTCGTGCCGACGCTCGGCGACGCGCTCAATGGCGTGCACTGGTCGATCGCGCTGACCGCGCGCGGCCGCGAGTACGGCCCGCCGCGGCTCGCGCCGCGCGAGGCGGCCGGGCAGGCGTGCGGGCAGGCAGGCGCGGGCGACATCGCGCTCGTGTTCGGCAACGAACGCACCGGGCTGTCGAACGAGCATGTCGAGCAATGCAGCGTGCTCGCGCACATCCCGGCGAATCCGGCCTACAGCTCGTTGAACCTCGCGCAGGCGGTGCAGGTGCTTGCGTACGAGTTGCGCGTCGCGTTCCTCGACCACGCGGACGCGCCGCAACCGCAGTCCGAGGCGGGCACGCTCGCGCAGAGCGACGAGATCGAGAGGATGTACGCGCACCTGGAAAACGCGCTGATCGCGATCGATTTCCTCGATCCGCGCAACCCGAAAAAACTGATGCCCCGGCTGCGGCGCCTGTTCGCGCGCACCGGCCTCGAGCGCGAGGAGGTGAACATCCTGCGCGGCATCGCGAAGCACATCCTGCTGAAATCGCGCACGCCCGACGGCGACGCGTAACGGCGCGTCGCCCAATACCCGTGCCGGCGGCGGGGTGATCCGGGCACACCGTGCGGGTGCGCGCGAGTCGACCTACAATCAGCCGACGTCATATGTAAAGCTGCCGGCCTGATAAGGGCCGGCGCATCGCCGGCGGTGCGCGCCGGCTTCTCCCGGACCCGACCATGTTCACGAGACTGCGCGAAGACGTTGCCACGATCCGCGAGCGCGATCCCGCCGCTCGCAGCGCGTGGGAAGTGCTGACCTGTTATCCGGGGCTCCATGCGCTCGTCCTGCATCGCGCCGCGCATGCGTGCTGGCGCGGGAAGCGGTATTGGCTCGCGCGCCTCGTGTCGCAGCTCGCGCGCTTTCTGACCGGCATCGAGATTCACCCGGGCGCGACGGTCGGGCGGCGCGTGTTCATCGATCACGGGATGGGTGTCGTGATCGGCGAGACGGCGATCGTCGGCGACGACTGCACGATCTACCAGGGCGTGACGCTCGGCGGCACGTCGCTCACCCGCGGCGCGAAGCGCCACCCGACGCTCGAGGCCGGCGTGATCGTTGGCGCCGGCGCGAAGGTGCTGGGCAGTTTCACGGTCGGCGCGGGTGCGAAGATCGGCTCGAACGCGGTGGTGGTGAAGCCGGTGCCGGCCGGCGGGACGGCGGTCGGCAATCCGGCGCGGATCGTGATGCCGGCCCAGCCGAAGCCCGAGCCGGCGCGCCCGGCGTTCTACGCGTACGGCATCACGCCGAACGCGGACGATCCGATGTCGCTTGCGATCCACGGGCTGATCGATCACGCGGCCAGGGAAAGCCGGCGGGTCGACGAGATCGTGGCGGCGCTCGAACGCCTCGGCACGCATCTGGAATCGTTGCAGGGCGCCGATGCGGCACGGCTGGACTTGCGCCGCCTGTCGGCGGTGCTGGAGGGCAAGGCGGTCGAGCGCGAGCGCTGATCGGGGTCAGTCGAGCGGCAGCGCGTGGATGCCTTCCGCGTCGACGCGCAGGTAGCCGCCGCGCGGCGTGCCGTGGTCGAGATCCCAGTCCGGCAACACCCAGCGCACGCCGCCCGGCTCCAGATGGCGCGCGGGGCGGTGCGTGTGGCCGTGGATCATCACGCTCGCATGGCTGAGCCTGAACAGCGCGGCGACGCCTTCGCGGGTCACGTCGTAGCGCGGTGAGGCCGGGCGCATCCGGCCGGCCTCGCTGTTCGCGCGCATGCGTTCGGCCAGCGAGCGGCGCCAGCGGAACGGGCAGGCGAGGAACAGCCACTGCAACGCGCGGTTGCGTGCCACCCGCCGGAAGCGCTGGTAGCCGCGGTCGGCCGTGCATTGCGCGTCGCCGTGCGCGAGCACGATGTGCTGGCCGAACGCCGTGATCAATGCGGGATCGGGCAGCAGCTTCGCGCCGGCGGCTTTCATGAAGCGCTTGCCGAGCAGGAAGTCGCGGTTGCCGTGCATCACGTACAGCGCGATGCCGCGCTCGGAGAGCGTGTGCAGCAGCGATGCGATGCGCGCGGCGAACGGGTCGGCGCCGAGCACGTCGTCGCCGATCCAGTATTCGAACAGGTCGCCGAGGATGAACACCGAATCGGCGCTGTCCGCGGTGAAGGTCACGAAATGCTCGAACGCGGCGACCGTCTTCGGAATCGCCTCGCTCAGATGCAGGTCGGACAGAAACAGAAAGGGGCGTGCCGCCTGCGCGTATTCGCGCTCGCCCGGCACGCCCGCGGAGACGCTTCGCGGCGGGGTTTCCTGCAACATCGAAGTGCCTCCGTGCGCCAGTGTCAGACGACGACGGCCTTCTCGATCACGACGTCGTCGCTCGGCACGTCCTGATGGAAGCCCTTGCTGCCCGTCTTCACGGCCTTGATCTTGTCGACCACGTCCTGGCCTTCGACGACCTTGCCGAACACCGTGTAGCCCCAGCCTTGCGGCGTCGGCGACGAGTGGTTCAGGAAGTCGTTGTCGTTGACGTTGATGAAGAACTGGGCGGTCGCCGAATGCGGATCGTTCGTGCGGGCCATCGCGATCGTGTATGCGTCGTTCTTCAGGCCGTTGTTGGCCTCGTTGTCGATCGGCGCGTCGGTCGGCTTCTGCTTGAGGCCCGGCTCGAAGCCGCCGCCCTGGATCATGAAGCCGTTGATCACGCGGTGGAACACCGTGCCGTCGTAGTGACCCTTCTTCACGTAGTTCAGGAAGTTTTCCACCGTCTTCGGCGCTTTCTCGGCATCGAGTTCGAGCTTGATGACGCCGTGGTTCGTATGCAGTTCAACCATGATGATTCCTTCGATGAGGTGGTTTAAATGGCACGCGGCCGGTCGGACGACACGGCCGCGTGTGGCGCCGGAACGATCCGGCCGGCATTATTTCGAGACGACGCTCGCCGATTCGATCACGACCTGCTGTTCCGGCACGTCGCGCATCGGGCCGCGCGACGTGGTCGGCGCGGCTTCGATCTTCTTCACGACGTCCATCCCCGACACGACCTTGCCGAACACCGCATAGCCGTTGCCGTCCGGATTCGGGTAGTCAAGGCCGGCGTTGTCGACCGTGTTGATGAAGAACTGGGCGGTCGCCGAGTTCGGGTCGCTCGTGCGGGCCATCGCGATCGTGCCCGTCACGTTCTTCAGGCCGTTGCGGCTTTCGAGCGGGATCGGCGCGCGGGTCGGCTTCTCGTCGAAGTTGGCCTTGTAGCCGCCGCCCTGGATCATGAAGCCCTTGATCACGCGATGGAAGATCGTGCCGTTGTACTGGCCCGCCTTCACGTAGTCGAGGAAGTTGGCGACCGTCTTCGGCGCCTTCTCCGGATACAGCTCGACGCGAATGTCACCCTGCGTGGTCTTCAGTTGCACGACGGGATGCGCGGTGGCCGTTTGCGCAAAGGACGGTGCGCTCGCGAGAAGGGCGGCGCTGCCAAGCGCCAGCAACAGACGTTTCATGACGATCCTCTTGTTGGGGGAGATGACGGGGTGCGCGCCGCTTATCGCGACGGCGCGAGGTACGGCGCCGACATCGCGGCGGACGGGCCGCCGAACTGGAAGGTCGGCGACAGCGGCAGCGTGGTGGTGGACACGTTCGCGGCCGCCCGCTCCGAGTACGCGCGCGCGGCCGACGCCTTCGGCGGCGCGATGATCTTCTGCAGGTCGGCGAGGCGCTGCGCGGTCGCGCCGGTCGTGCCGCCGAGCGCCTGCGCGCGCTTGTACGATTCGGCGGCGAGCCGCAGGTACAGGTCGCCGAGATTCTCGTAGGCGAGGTTGTAGCTCGGGTTCGCCTGCGTGGCGGTGACGAGCGCGGCGCGCGCCTCGTCGTAGCGGCCGTGCTTCGCGTAGAGCGCCGCGAGGTTGTTGTACGGCTCGGGCAGTTCCGGGTATGCCTGGGTCAGCGCGACGAACTGCTCGATCGCGTCGTCGTCGCGGTTCAGGCGGGCGAGCACGGTGCCGCGCTTGAACTGCGCCTGCACGTCGTGCGGATTGGCCAGGATGCGTGCGTCGAGCTGCTCGAGCGCCTGCGTCCACTTCTTGCCGGAGATCGACGTGTCGATCTCCGGCGTGCCGTCGGCGGTGGGCGGAGCCTTCTGCGCCAGGGCCGCGGCGGCCGGCAGAAGCGTCAGTGCGGCGCCCAGGACGGCGGTCGCAACGAGGGTCGCAGCGCTCGGCGCGCGGCCGCGGGGAGATTTCATAGGCGTAAATCGGAATGTTATACTCCGAGCCATTCTAACAAAACGTCTGCGCGTTCCGGCGAGCCGCAGACAGTCTTTTGCCTCTCGTGGCCGTCACCGCTGTGCATGCAGCCTGACCCGCCCCATGTGATACCGAGGACGCGCGCGGCATGCCGCCGTCGCGGGTGCCTCGGCCGGTTCGCATGCAGGGCGAGCATCGCCAGGGCGGTTTCCTTCGGCTCACGTGTCATCTCTATGGAATCACTGCGCATCTACAACACGCTCGCGCGTGACAAGCAAGTCTTCGTGCCGCGCCAGCCCGGCGAAGTGCGGATGTACGTATGCGGCATCACCGTCTACGACTATTGTCACGTGGGCCACGCGCGCATGATGGTCGTGTTCGACCTGGTGCAGCGCTGGCTGCGTGCGCTCGGCTACCGGGTCACGTACGTGCGCAACATCACTGACATCGACGACAAGATCATCCGGCGCGCGGTCGAGAACGGCGAGACGATCAAGTCGCTGACCGACCGTTTCATCGCGGCGATGCACGCCGACACCGACGCGCTCGGCGTCCAGCGCCCGGACATCGAGCCGCGCGCGACGCAGTTCATTCCGCAGATGCTCGGCATGATCGAGGCGCTCGAGTCGAACGGCTACGCGTATCAGGCGAAGGACGGCGACGTCAATTTCGCGGTGCGCAAGTTCGCCGGCTACGGGAAGCTGTCGGGCAAGTCGCTCGAGGATCTGCGCGCCGGCGAGCGCGTCGCGGCGAACGACGCGAAGGAAGATCCGCTCGATTTCGTGTTGTGGAAGCGTGCGAAGGCGGAAGAGCCGGCCGACACCTCGTGGGATTCGAAATACGGCGCGGGCCGCCCGGGCTGGCACATCGAGTGCTCGGCGATGGGCTGCACGCTGCTCGGCGAGCATTTCGACATCCACGGCGGCGGCCAGGACCTGCAGTTCCCGCATCACGAAAACGAAATTGCGCAGAGCGAGGGTGCGACCGGTCAAACTTTCGTCAATTACTGGATGCACAACGGTTTCGTGCAGGTCGACAGTGAGAAGATGTCGAAATCGCTCGGCAACTTCTTCACGATCCGCGAGGTGCTGGAGAAGTACGACGCCGAAGTGGTGCGTTTCTTCATCGCGCGCACGCATTACCGTTCGCCGCTCAACTACAGCGACGTGCACCTGGACGATGCGCGCGCGTCGCTCACGCGCCTTTACACCGCGTTGAAGGACGTCGCGCCGGACGGGCTCGCGCTCGACTGGAACGAGCCGTACGCGCAGCGCTTCGCCGCCGCGATGAACGACGATTTCAACACGCCGGTGGCGGTCGCCGTGCTGTTCGAGCTCGCAGGCGAGGTCAACCGCACGGGCGATGCCGCGCTCGCGCGCCAGCTGAAACAGCTGGCGGGCCTGCTCGGCTTGCTCGGCCGCGAGCCGCGCGCGTTCCTGCAGCATGCGGCGGGTGCCGCGCAGGCGGGCGCGCTGGCGGTCGACGAGATCGAATCGAGGATCGCCGCGCGCAGCGCGGCGAAGCAGGCGAAGAACTATGCCGAAGCGGACCGGATCCGGGCGGAATTGCTCGAAGCCGGTGTCGCGCTTGAAGACAAACCGGGCGGGTCGACCGAATGGCGTCGCATATGAGCGCGCCGCGTCTGTCCCACTGATCGACTCGCCAGGTAGGAGGCAAGATGGCAACGGCCAGAAAAGCGCCGGTCAAGCGCGCGACGGTGCGCCAGCCGGCAGCGCAGCACGCGGCGGCCGCGAAGGCAGGCGCGAAGCGCGCCGCGCCGAACGGCGCGCTCGACGGTCAGGCACAAGCGCCTGCCGCGAAGCCTGCGCGCGCGAAGGGCATGGACGCCGCGGCGCTCGACGGCGCGTTGGCGGTCGCCGATGCGCCGGGCCGCAAGCCGCGCGCATCCGATGCCGACGCACCGGCGCCGGTCGTCGACGCGGATGTCGCCGTGCGCCCGCCGTACTGGGAGAAGGCGTGTGCCGATCTCGTCAAGCGCGACCGCATCCTGAAGAAGCTGATCCCGAACTTCGGCCCCGCGCATCTCGTCAAGCGAGCCGATCCGTTCGTCACGCTGGCGCGTTCGGTGGTCGGGCAGCAGGTGTCGGTCGCGTCGGCGCAGGCGCTGTGGGAGCGCATCCAGACAGCCTGCCCGAAGCTCGCGCCGCAGCAGGTCATCAAGCTCGGCGCGGACAAGCTGATCGGCTGCGGGCTGTCGAAGCGCAAGACCGAGTACATCCTTGATCTGGCCCGGCACTTCGTGTCGGGCGCGCTGCACGTCGACAAATGGACGTCGATGGACGACGAGGACGTGATCGCCGAGCTGACGCAGATTCGCGGCATCGGCCGCTGGACGGCCGAGATGTTCCTGATTTTCAACCTGTCGCGGCCCGACGTGCTGCCGCTCGACGATCCCGGCCTGATCCGTGCGATCAGCCTGAATTATTTCAGCGGGGAGCCGGTGACCCGCAGCGAGGCGCGTGAGGTGGCCGCCAACTGGGAGCCGTGGCGCACCGTCGCGACATGGTACATGTGGCGCAGTCTGGATGCGCTGGATGCCGAGAGCTGATTAAAGCTATCGGTTTTTGAAAAACAATAGTTGCGAGCCGGTTTTGACCGCTTCCCGCGCGAGTAGAATACGCGCTGCCGCAAGACCCAAGGATTCGAACACATGAAAACCACTTTTCTGGATTTCGAGCAGCCGATCGCCGAGCTTGAGGGCAAGATCGAGGAACTGCGTTTCGTACAGGACGATTCGGCTGTCGATATTTCGGAAGAAATCGAGCGGCTGTCGAAGAAGAGCCAGCAACTGACGAAGGATCTGTACGCGAATCTGTCGCCGTGGCAGGTCTCGCAGATCGCGCGGCATCCGCAGCGTCCGTATACGCTCGACTACATCGGCGAGCTGTTCACCGATTTCCACGAACTGCATGGCGACCGCGCATTCGCGGACGACCAGTCGATCGTCGGCGGCCTTGCCCGTTTCAACGGTCATGCGTGCATGGTGATCGGCCACCAGAAGGGCCGCGACACGAAGGAGCGCGCGGCGCGCAACTTCGGCATGCCGCGTCCGGAAGGCTATCGCAAGGCCGAGCGCATGATGCGTCTCGCCGAGAAGTTCGGTTTGCCGATCTTCACGTTCATCGACACGCCGGGCGCGTATCCGGGCATCGGCGCGGAGGAGCGCGGCCAGTCGGAGGCGATCGGCCGCAACCTGTACGTGATGGCCGAACTGAAGACGCCGATCATCGCGACGGTGATCGGCGAGGGCGGCTCGGGCGGTGCGCTCGCGATCGCGGTTGCCGACACGGTGATGATGCTGCAGTTCTCGACCTATTCGGTGATCTCGCCGGAAGGCTGCGCGTCGATCCTCTGGAAGAGCGCCGCGAAGGCGCCCGAGGCGGCCGAGGCACTTGGCCTGACCGCGCACCGGCTGAAGGCGCTCGGCCTGATCGACAAGATCATCAACGAGCCGCTCGGCGGCGCGCACCGCGACCCGAAGGGCATGGCCGCGCTGCTGCGCCGTGCGCTCGCCGATTCGCTGCGCCAGTTCCAGGGCATGAGCATCGACGCGCTGCGCGAGCGCCGCTTCGAGCGCCTGATGGCCTACGGCAAGTTCAAGGAAACCACGCCGGGCGCATGATCCGCCGCGTGACGCTTTCATGGCGCGCCGCGCGCGCCTGCCCATCGTGATTCCCCCGAGTGAATTCTCCGCCGACCGCATCGTGCTCGATGCGGTCGGCGTTGCGCTTTCCGACGTCCCGCCGGGCGCGCGCATTGCGATCGCCTATAGCGGCGGGCTCGATTCGTCCGTGCTGCTCGACGCGGCCGTGCGGATCGCAGGCGCGCCGCGCTGCATCGCGCTGCACGTGCATCATGGTCTGAGCCCGAACGCCGATGCGTGGGCCGCGCATGCCGAGGCGAGCGCCGCGGCGCTCGGCGTCGGGTTCGACGCGATGCGCGTCGACGTGCCGCGCGCGAGCGGCGCGGGCATCGAGGCCAGCGCGCGCGAGTCCCGCTACCGGGCGCTCGACGCGATGTGCGAGCGGCATGGCGCGGCGGTGCTCTGGCTCGCGCAGCATGCCGACGACCAGGCGGAGACGGTGCTGCTGCAACTGCTGCGCGGCGCGGGCATCGCCGGGCTCGCGGCGATGGCGCCGCGCTACCGGCCGGCCGGGGCGCCCGTCGAGCGCGTGCGTCCGCTGTTGCGGCTGTTGCGCGCGCAACTCGAGCGGTATGCGGCGGTGCGTGGGCTCGACTGGATCGACGACGAATCGAACGCCGACACGCGCTTTGCGCGCAATGCGTTGCGCATCGACGTGCTGCCCGCGCTCGCCGCGCATTTTCCGGGCTTTCGCGATGCGCTCGGCCGCGCCGCGCAGCACGCGGCGGCGGCGCAGCGCCTGCTCGACGACCTGGCCGCGCTCGATTTCGACGTTGCCGCGCGCGATGCCGGCCGCGCACTGTCGCGCGAGGCGCTCGTTGCGCTCGACGACGAGCGCGGCGCGAACCTTCTGCGGTTCTGGATGCGCTCGCTCGGGCTGCCGGGCGCGTCGGCCGCGCGGCTTGCGAACATGATGCGCCAGTTGCGGGACGCGCACGACGCGCATGCGTTGCGCGTCGATCACGCAGGGCAATGCCTGCGGCTGTATCGCGACATGGTTTTCTGGGACGCGGGCGGGCGCATCGAGACCGCCGAGGACGGCGGCGTGCCGGCGCGTCCCGCCACCACCTGTGCGTGGGACGGGCAGGAGGTCTGGCATCTGCCCGCGTGGCGCGGAACGTACGTGTTTGCGCCGGCCGCGCCCGGCGACGCGAACGCGGTGCCCGAGACGTTGTTGCGCGCCGCGCCGCTCGTCGCGCGCGCCCGCGAGGGCGGCGAACGGCTGCGCGCCGAGCCGAGCCGGCCGAGCCGCACGCTGAAGAACCTGTTCCAGGAGCGCGGCGTGCCGGCCTGGCAGCGCGACGTGCCGCTGCTGTACGCGGGCGGCCGGCTGCTTTACGTGCCGGGGCTCGGCGTCAATCGCGAAGGCGCCGCGCCGGACGGCGCCGCGTGGCGGCGCATCGAATGGCGGCCCGACCTGCTGATCGCGTGACCGGCTCGATGCGGCTGGCGGCGATTTGCGCGATTCGGGAAAGCGCGGAGGATCGGCCTGCAGCTTGTCAAGCGCGCGTTGATGGAGTACGCTCAGATGTTTGCTCGGCTCGATTTTTGAGCATCTTGTGCAGGTTTTCCGCGTGACGTACCCGGTTTGCGCGGCCTGATCCGCCTTCCGGGCAAATCCGCCACGCCTGCGCGCTGCGCCTCAGCCGCCCCTTTCGTCGTCCGTCCACAGCCACAAGCCGCGTGACCGAACGGCATCGCGGCCTGTCCAGCACGCCCCGTGCGGTCTCTCCTTCAGTTCAGAACGACAATGGCACTCATCGTACATAAATACGGCGGCACTTCGATGGGCTCGGTCGAGCGCATCAAGAACGTCGCGAAACGCGTCGCAAAATGGCATCAGGCCGGGCACCAGCTGGTGGTCGTGCCGTCGGCGATGTCTGGCGAAACCAACCGTCTGCTCGGTCTCGCGAAAGAGATTTCGAGCCAGCCCAGCCCGCGCGAGCTCGACATGATCGCGTCGACGGGCGAACAGGTCAGCGTCGGCCTGCTGTCGATCGCGCTGCAGGAAATCGGCGTCGAGGCCGTGAGCTATGCCGGCTGGCAGGTTCCGATCAAGACCGATAGCGCGTTTACGAAGGCGCGCATCAACTCGATCGACGACGAGCGTGTGAAGGCCGATCTGGCCGCAGGCAAGGTCGTGATCATCACGGGCTTCCAGGGCGTCGATCCGGCCGGCCACATCACGACGCTCGGCCGCGGCGGCTCGGACACGTCGGCAGTGGCGGTCGCGGCCGCGCTGGGCGCCGAAGAGTGCCTGATCTACACCGACGTCGACGGCGTGTACACGACCGATCCGCGCGTTGTCGAGGAGGCGCGCCGCCTCGATCGCGTGACGTTCGAAGAGATGCTGGAAATGGCGAGCCTGGGCTCGAAGGTCCTGCAGATCCGCTCGGTCGAATTCGCCGGCAAGTACCAGGTGAAGACGCGCGTGCTGTCGAGCCTGACCGATCCGATGATTCCGCTCGACCAAGAAATGCACTCGGGCACCCTGATTACTTTTGAAGAAGACGAGACCATGGAAAAGGCAGTCATTTCCGGCATCGCGTTCCAGCGCGACGAAGCACGCATTGCGGTGATGGGCGTGCCCGACAAGCCGGGCATCGCATATCAGATCCTCGGCCCGGTCGCCGACGCGAACATCGACGTCGACATGATCATCCAGAACCAGAGCGTCGAGGGCAAGACCGACTTCACGTTCACGGTCGGCCGCGGCGACTACCAGAAGGCGATGGACATCCTCACCAACCAGGTGAAGGGCCACGTGAACGCCGAGCAGGTGCTGGGCGACCCGAAGGTCTCGAAGGTGTCGGTCGTCGGCGTCGGGATGCGCTCGCACGTCGGCGTCGCGAGCACGATGTTCCGCACGCTGTCGGAAGAGGGCATCAACATCCAGATGATCTCGACGTCCGAAATCAAGATTTCGGTGCTGATCGACGAGAAATACATGGAGCTGGCCGTCCGCGCGCTGCACAAGGCATTCGAACTCGACCAGGCGTAATGAAATTTTCGAGATGCGTTGAAGAAAATGCATCAAGGAAATTGACGTCCGCTCTCAAACCCGATATGATCTTGTTCTCGTCGCACTGACTCCCTGGTGCGAGCGAAAGTTTGGGAGACGTGGCCGAGAGGTCGAAGGCACTCCCCTGCTAAGGGAGCATCTGGGCCAAAACCTGGATCGAGGGTTCGAATCCCTCCGTCTCCGCCAGAAGTGGCGGAACAAGCCCCGCAAGTTCTCGGACTTGCGGGGCTTTTCTTTTTCCATCTCTTGCGGTGTCACTCGTAGGGGTACCTCGTCCCTCACGAAGAGACGTTGAAACTGTCCACCCGCATCGCTCAATCGCGTCACGGCGTCTACTGGTACCGTCACCCGTTTCAGGTGGCTGGCAAGCGCCGCGAAAAGTGGTCCTCCCTACACCCCAGCGACCGCCAAGAACAAGGCGCTGTTGGTTCCGCCATCCTTGTAGCGAACCGGACCGAACGGAACCGGGGTGCTCGCGGACGCCTTCTCCTTCTCGTTCATACGGGCGGGTAGGTCGGTGCAATGTCGCACGCATTCCTAATGCGTCCATCGATCAGGAGGCTTTGATACTTTCACGTTGCCGCATCGACGTCTTTTCAGTTTGGGGGCGTACATTCCATTACATTTGACATTTGCTCCTTTCCGATAAGATGAGCCGCACGCAGGTTGATAGGCGTGGCAAGCAAGCGTGCGCCCAGCCCATCTGGGTTCTTTGCGGAAGCGCGGATTGCAGAGTGGAGGCATACCGATGCAGACATCGCGCGGGCCTGAACGGCGGAGGTATGGTCACTGGCTGACGAGAGGCAGAGTGGTGTTCTACTCCTGCATCTTGTTGCTGGTCGATCTCGGCTTGCCGTTCATCCACTTGTATGGCCGTTATGCGCTGCGAAACGCTCATATCTTGATCCCGGGCTGGGACTTCGCAGTGTTCTGGAGCGCGTCACACCTGACGATTAATCACGGGGCGGCGAGCGCGTACGACTGGGCGCAGATCGAGCAGTTCGCGCTGCCGCTGCAAGGCCTGACCTCCACTGACATGCTCACGCCGTGGGTGTATCCGCCGACCTTCCTGCTCGTCGTCTGGCCGTTTGCGTTCGCGCCTTTCCCGTTCGCCTATCTCGCGTTTGTGCTCGGCGGGCTGCTGTTTGCCGCGTTTGCCTGCACGCAGCTGGTTCGACGCCGATTGCCCGCTGCATTCTGGTTCGCTGCTGCGGCGTTCCCGCCAGTCTGGATCGTCGTTATGACTGGACAGAATTCATTCCTGACTGTCGGGCTGATGGCGCTCGGTCTGGCCTGGTTGGATCGCCGGCCCCGGCTGGCGGGGGCGTGCTTCGGGCTGCTGGTGATCAAGCCGCAACTCGGTGTTTTGATTCCGATCGCGCTGGCATTCGGCCGACGGTGGCGTGCGTTTGCCGCGGCGGCGTGCACAGCATCCTTGCTTTGTCTGGTGGCGGGCGCCGTGTTGGGCTTCGACGCATACGCGAGATTCTTCGAAACGGCTGCGGCGTTTGAACATTACGTCGTTGAAAAGATGTCAGACTGGCCCGCAGGCATGCCGACGGTATTCGGCGCGGCGCATCGCGCGGGCCTGAGCGCAGGATATGCGTACGCAATACACGGGGCCGTTGCGGTGATCGCCGTGGCTGCCGTGGCGAGCTTGTGGATTCGGAACGCGCGGGACAAGCTGCGTGCAGCGGGACTGGTGATTGCAAGCTTGTTGTGCCAGCCTTATTTGATGTCCTACGACTTCATATGGATGGCGCTTTCGCTTCTGCTGCTGTGGGACGACGGCATGAGCCACGGATGGCATCCCGGCGAGCTGACGGTGTTGGTTGTTGCATGGCTTTCGCCGGCGGTATTCTTGCTCCCGACTCAATGGTCGGTGGGCAATGGCATGCCCGCCGTCATGCTGGCGCTTCTCACGGTGATCATCTTGCGCGCTCGGACTGTCGAAGCAGCCGATCCTGTTGCGTTGGTGCAGGCCCATCGCGAAGGCGGCACTTAGTATGGGCCAGGAACTCGACCATAGTCCGGTGGAGCATGAATCGCGTCGCATGACGCGCGGCAGGCCGTTCGGGTTCGCTCCGGAGCAGGCGCGGCTGTTGGCGTTGGCAGGCACCATGCTCGTCGCCAATCTCGCCGCGCTGTGGCTGGGACCGATCGTCAGGGGCGACGACACATTTAGTTCGTTCGCGCACCTCGACGCATGGACCGCAGCGTTGAAGGCGGGCAATCCGCTGTCGGTCTGGACGCCCACGGATGCCAACGGCTTCGGTTCGCCGATGCCGTTCTTCTATCACAAGCTCTTCAATTTGGTCGGCGCGATGCTGGGGCTGTTCGCCGGTGACATCGTGACCGGCTTTCGGCTCGCGGTACTGTTCTTTTCCTCCGTGATGTTTTGGGGCGTTTACCAATGTGCGACGCGGCTCGACCTTGACAGGCCTTCGCGGTTTGTCGCCGCAACCGCGTGCGTGCTGTCGCCTTATGCGATCAACAATATCGTCGAGCGCTGTGCCGTGGCGGAATATTCGGCGATGGCGTTGATCCCGTGCATTCTTGCGCTCGTGCTCGATTTCCACACGGGGGCCAATCGGAAATGGCGCGCGCCCACGCTCATTGCCTTGCTCGTGTCATTGGCGCTCGCGCACGTGTTGATTTTCGTCGCTGCGGCGGGCCTGCTGCTGGTGCTGTCGCTATATAGGATCGCCTCGGCGCAAAGCGGTGGCTGGGCGCTCGCTTGCCCGTCGTTGGTGGCGGTGGCCGCATTCGTCGGCCTGATATACGTTCCCTTCACACATTGGTCTGCGCTGTTTTGCGCGGGTCAGGCAAGCGTGTTCGGCAAGCCTGGCAATTACGTCGTGCCCATGCTCTATGTCTTGCTGCCGTTTCCGTGGTCGCGCCTCGGATGGCCGGGAACGGCGCTGTTGATCGCGATCTACTTTCGGCTTCGCCAGGGGAAAGCGCGATCGGACGATCTCGCGCTCGGTCTCGGCGTGGTTGCGATCCTGCTGATTCTGATAATGACGCCGGTCGCAAAACCGCTGTGGCAGCTATCTTCGAAAGCCGACTTTTTCCAGTTTCCGTGGCGTGTACTGGCGATCGCGACGCCCATCGCGATCGTTGCGCTGTTCGGCTTGATCGAAAGACTTGAGCCGACCAGGAGACGACGCATGCAATTCGACTTGCTCGTTGTCGCAATTTTCAATTTGGGACTGACGCTGTGTTGGATCAAGTGGCGCCCGATGACGCCTGTAACGATACCGCTTGCGGAGCTGCGCCATCAGGTGCCGTCTTCGGGGCCGGGGCCGGACGCAACCGGGGAGTATTTCCCGGTTGCCTTTCAGGCTCGGCTAAACCAGATGAATTTCAAGGTTTGGGGGACGAGCGCATCTTCGGCGCTACCTGTGCGTCGACCGCTGGTCGAGGCGAGCGGATGCGAGTATTCCGATGTGGCTCGCCCCACGTACTTCGATACGTTGTGGATTTCCAGCGTGTGCGCTTATCCGGGGCACGTTCGTATCAATCAGTTTTCGACGCCGTTTCTCGATAGCATGGCTACCAACGATTCGGGTGCGGTGGTGAGGCCGGTCGCGAACGCTCAGGTGATCGAATTCGCATTGCCCCCCGGGCATTGGACGATCACGGTCAGGCAGCGCAGCTATATCGAATTGGTCGAGATGGCTTGGCTTGCCCAACTGCACGATTGGGCAGGAGACCGAGAGTCGAAACGTAAAGAAGCCGTGGCTTTCTGAGCATCATCCGTCGACTGCGTCCGGCGCAGCGCATTACCTGGGGATCGGCGACCAGGCATTAGTAAAAAAAGCGGCGGATGGCCACGGCGGCCAATGATGCCGCCCGGGCTATCGGGGGGCTGGCGCATGCTCACAGGCGCCGAACGGAGATCGGACGAGCGATCCTGTCGCCATCACGTGCCCCTTTGAATTTGGCGCGCACACGTGCGCCGACGCGCTCCACGGGGCGGCTCTCCCGCAGGAACGCGGTCGGGCCCGACGGCCCCAGCGAAATCATCGCGCGCAAGGAACCCGGCAACCGGCTCATGTCGCCAGCGCCGGCGCGCCCCTGTCGGGCGGGACGGGCATCGATGCGCAGCCCGTCGCGTCACTCTTCGCCGGACGCCGGATGGTCATAGGCTACTTGGGTTGCACAGCGGGCGCAATGCGGTGAATGCCGCCGGGCTGCCGTTCCACCGGTGCGACAAACCCGCCCGCGACAATCCGACGCATGACGATTTTTGTAACGATGATTTACCGCATTCGTTGATTTTCATCAAATCCGCACGCCGTATGATTCGAGCGCTTTCGTGGATCGAATGCGCATCGGGCGTTTGCAATGGATTCAATGACAATCAGGCAGTGTTATGAATAGAAAGGCTTTGAAAGGCATGTCGAGGTGGCTGCCGCTCGGTGCGGCGTTGAGCCTGTCCGGCTGCAACTTCGACGTGCTGAATCCGAAGGGGAGCATCGGCGTCGCCGAGAAATCGCTGATCGCGACGTCGACATGGACGATGTTGATCGTCGTCGTGCCGGTGATCCTGCTGACGCTGTTCTTCGCGTGGCGCTATCGCGCGTCGAACCGCAGCGCGACCTATGCGCCGGAGTGGTCGCATTCGACCGCGATCGAAGTCGTGATCTGGACGGTGCCGACGCTGATCATCCTGTTTCTCGGGATCCTCACGTGGAAAACCACGCACGAGCTCGACCCGTATCGGCCGATCGAGTCGTCGGTGAAACCGATCGATGTCGAGGTCGTCGCGCTCGACTGGAAATGGCTGTTCATCTATCCGGATCTCGGCATCGCGACGGTCAACCAGCTCGAGATTCCGGTCGGCACGCCGGTCAACTTCCGCATCACGTCGGATTCGGTGATGAATTCGTTCTTCATCCCGCAGCTCGGCACCCAGGTGTATGCGATGGCCGGCATGCAGACGCGCCTGCACCTGATCGCCGACGAGGCCGGCGACTATGCGGGCGCATCGGCCAACTTCAGCGGGCGGGGCTTTTCCGACATGAAATTCCGCACGCTTGCCGAGCCGCGCGAGCAGTTCGACGCATGGGTGCAGAAGGTGAAGGCGTCGTCCGACCGGCTCGACATGACCGCGTACGGCACGGTCGCGCAGCCGAGCGAAAAGGCGCCGGTGCGCTACTTCTCGTCGGTCGATCCGAAGCTCTTCCACAACATCATCGCGAAATACAACGATGGCCACGTCCTCGACCTCAAGGACGCCGCCTGCGGAACGAAGGGGTAACGCATGTTCGGCAAACTGACACTCTCGGCGATCCCGTTCGATCAGCCCATCATCATGGGGGCGGGCGCCCTCATGGGGCTGGCCGTGCTGGGCATCCTCGCCGCTCTGACGCTCACCGGCAAATGGAAATGGCTGTGGACCGAATGGCTCACCACGGTCGACCACAAGCGGCTGGGCGTGATGTACATCATCGTCGCGTTCATCATGCTGCTGCGCGGCTTCGCCGACGCGATCATGATGCGCCTGCAGCTCGCGCTCTCGTACAACGGCCCCGGCTACCTGCCACCGCATCACTATGACCAGGTGTTCACCGCGCACGGCGTCATCATGATCTTCTTCATGGCGATGGTGTTCATGGTCGGCCTGATGAACCTGATCGTGCCGCTGCAGATCGGCGCGCGCGACGTCGCCTACCCGTTCATCAACTCGCTCTCCTTCTGGATGACGGCGGTCAGCGCGATCCTGATCAACATCTCGCTCGTGATCGGCGAATTCGCGCAGACCGGCTGGCTTGCGTATCCGCCGCTGTCGGAGCTGCAGTTCAGTCCGGGCGTGGGCGTCGACTACTACCTGTGGGCGCTGCAGATCTCGGGCGTCGGCACGCTGCTGACCGGCATCAACTTCTTCGTGACGATCATCAAGATGCGCGCGCCGGGCATGACGCTGATGAAGATGCCGGTGTTTACGTGGACCGCGCTGTGCACGAACGTGCTGATCATGGCGTCGTTCCCGGTCCTGACCGCGACGCTCGCGCTGCTCGGCCTCGACCGCTACCTCGGCATGCACTTCTTCACGAACGAAGCCGGCGGCAACGCGATGCTGTACCTGAACCTGATCTGGGCGTGGGGGCATCCGGAGGTGTACATCCTGGTCCTGCCGGCATTCGGGATTTTCTCGGAAGTCGTCGCGACCTACGCGAAGAAGCCGCTGTTCGGCTACAAGACGATGGTGTACGCGAGCTGCGCGATCATGGTGCTGTCGTTCCTCGTCTGGCTGCATCACTTCTTCACGATGGGCTCGGGCGCGAACGTCAATGCGTTCTTCGGGATCATGACGATGATCATCGCGATCCCGACCGGCGTGAAGGTGTTCAACTGGCTGTTCACGATCTATCGCGGCCGGCTCGAGTTCTCGACGCCGGTGCTGTGGACGATCGGCTTCATGGTCACGTTCACGCTCGGCGGCATGACCGGCGTGATGATGGCGATCCCCGGTGCCGACTTCGTGCTGCACAACAGCCTGTTCCTGATCGCGCACTTCCACAACGTGATCATCGGCGGCGTGCTGTTCGGCTATCTCGCGGGCTTCAACTACTGGTTCCCGAAGGCGTTCGGCTTCAAGCTGAACGAGAAGCTCGGCAAGGCCGCGTTCTGGTTCTGGCAGGTCGGCTTCTACGTCGCGTTCGTGCCGCTCTACGTGCTCGGCTTCATGGGCATGACGCGCCGCATCAACCATTACGACAACCCGGCATGGCATCCGTGGCTGCTGGTCGCCGCGTTCGGCGCCGTGCTGATCGCGATCGGCATCGGATGCCAGTTGCTGCAGCTCGTCGTCAGTATCCGCAACCGCAACCTGCCGGCCTACCGCGACACGACCGGCGATCCGTGGGGCGGCCGCACGCTCGAGTGGGCGATGGCCTCGCCGGCGCCCGCGTACAACTTCGCGGTGATCCCCGAAGTGCGCGAACTCGACGCGCTGGCCGACATGAAGGCGCGCGGGCACGGCCTCGGCAAGCAGGCGTCGTACCAGGACATCCACATGCCGTCGAATACCAGCGCGGGCCTGTTCATCGGGATCTTCAGCCTCGTGCTCGGCTTCGCAGGCGTATGGCACATCTGGTGGCTCGCGATCGCCGGGCTGGTCGGCATCGTCGCGACGCTCGTGATCTACAGCTCGCGTGACAACGACGGCTACTACATTCCCGCATCGACGGTCCGCGCGATCGAAGAGAAGCATCACCGCACGCGTGTGGCGACGCGCGTCGACGACGTAGAACTGGAGGCCAACTGATGCTGCAGAAAACCTTGAGCGTCAATCTGCACGATCATCCGCCGTCGCACTCGGTGTTCGGCTTCTGGCTGTACCTGATGACCGACTGCGTGATCTTCGCGGCGCTGTTCGCTGTGTACGCGGTGCTCGGCCCGCAGCATGCGGGCGGGCCGACCGCGAAGGATCTGTTCGACATTCCGGGCGTGGCGGTCGAGACCGCGGCGCTGCTGCTCTCCAGCATCACCTACGGTTTCGCGATGCTCGGCGCGCACCAGCACAAGCGCGGCGCGACGATCGGCTGGCTCGCCGTCACGTTCCTGCTCGGCGCCGCGTTCCTGTCGATGGAACTGCGCGAGTTCTCGCACCTGATCGCCGAAGGCGCGGGGCCGGGACGCAGCGCGTTCCTGTCGGCGTTCTTCACGCTGGTCGGCACGCACGGCCTGCACGTGACCGTCGGCCTCGTGTGGATGGTCGTGCTGGTCCTGCAGATCGCCGGCCGCGCCGAGCTGTCCGAGCGCGACATCCGCCGCCTGACGTGCCTGAGCCTGTTCTGGCACTTCCTCGACATCGTGTGGATCTGCGTGTTTTCCTTTGTCTATCTCGCGAGCGTGATCTAAATGGCCCAATCGCATTCGTCTCACCTCGAAGAAGGGCACGGCAGCATCGGCAGCTATGTCGCCGGCTTCATCCTGTCGGTCGTGCTGACGGCCGCGTCGTTCGGCCTCGTGATGGGCGGCGTGCTGTCGCCGCATGCGTCGCTGATCGCGATCGCCGCGCTCGCGTTCGTGCAGATCGTCGTGCATCTGGTGTACTTCCTGCACATGAACGGTTCGTCCAGCCAGCGCTGGAACGTGATGGCGTTCAGCTACACGGTGCTGACCGGCGCGATCGTGATCGTCGGGACGCTGTGGGTGATGCACAACGTCAGCATGAACATGATGTCCCGATAGCGCGACGCGGCGAGGGGCCTCCGCCTCGCCGACGTTCCGTCGCCGGCGCGGCCGGCGGCGACAGACGGCACGCAATGCGTGCCGTTTTCTTTTGCGCACGGCGGCGTGTGCCTGCGGATGGCGGGGCGGTCGCGGCCCGGCCGATGCGTGCCGCGCAGATGCCGTATCATCCGCGGCGGCGCGCCCGGGCCGACGCGACGGGCGCGGATGTTACAGGATGTAAGCGGCTCGACCGGGATGCGATCCCGCGCATCAGTTCTTACAAAGTGGAAATATGCGTGCGCGGCCGATGCCGCTATAGTCGAGTCACCAACGATTGAACCAGAAGGGGAGTCCATGAAGACCTTGCGTATTGCCTCGCTCATGACCGGTCTTACAGCCTTGCTCGTGTCGGGCGTAGCAATGGCGGGTGTCAGTGTCGGGATCAACGTCGGCGTGCCGGCGCCGGTCTACGTCGAGCCCGCGCCGGTGTACGCGCCGCCGCCGCCGCCCGTCGTGTACCAGCCGGCGCCCGTGTACGTCGCGCCCGCGCCGGCGATCGTGATGGGCTGGCACGGCGACCGTTACTGGGATGGCCGCCGCTACTGGGATCGCGACGACTGGTATCGCCACCACGGCCGCGACCACTGGGATCACGACCGCGGCGACCGTGGGGATCACGGCCGCGGCGACCATTGGGACCATGACCGCGGCCGCCATGAAGGCTGGCGTTGACGCGCGGCCCGCGCGCGATGCGGCACGGCCCCGCAGGCCATGAAAAAACCGCCCCTCGGGGCGGTTTTTCTTTGGCTGGGCGCAGCGGCGGGCGAGGCGCCCGCGCGGCTTATTCGTCGAGCCCGGCCATGCCGCCGACCACCGCGGAAAAGCCGCTGTCGACGTGCATGATCTCGGCCGTCACGCCGCTGGCGAGATCGGACAGCAGGAATGCGCCCGCGTTGCCGACCTGCTCGATCGTTACGTTGCGCTTGAGCGGCGCGTTGTGCTCGACGAAGTCGAGGATCTTGCCGAAGCTCTTGATGCCGCTTGCCGCGAGCGTCTTGATCGGGCCGGCCGAGATGCCGTTGACGCGAACGCCCTTCGCGCCGAGCGACACCGCGAGATAGCGCACGCTCGCTTCGAGCGACGCCTTCGCGAGGCCCATCGTGTTGTAGTTCGGGATGGCCCGTTCCGCGCCGAGATACGACAGCGTCAGCAGTGCCGCGTTGTCCGACAGCATCGGCAGCGCGGCCTTCGCGAGCGCGGGGAAGCTGTATGCGGAGATGTCATGCGCGATGCGGAAGTTCTCGCGCGTCATGCCGTCGAGGAAGTCGCCCGCGATCGCTTCGCGCGGCGCGAAGCCGATCGAGTGGACGACGCCGTCGAGCGTGTCCCAGTGCTGCTTCAGCGATGCGAACAGCGCGTCGATCTGCGCGTCGTCGGCCACGTCGCACGGGAACACCAGCTTGCTGTCGAATTCGGCCGCGAACTCGGTGATGCGGTCCTTGAAGCGGTCGCCGACATACGTGAACGCCAGTTCGGCGCCTTCGCGCTTGCAGGCCTGCGCGATGCCGTAGGCGATCGAGCGGTTCGACAGAAGGCCCGTCAGCAGAATACGTTTACCAGCGAGAAAGCCCATGAATTCTCCTATTTGATGCACGCGCACCCGTGCGGCGACGGGCGGCGGATGACTGTAATCGGTTTCGAGTGGGTAGAATTCTCTCACATTGCCACCTTCAATCGACTGACAGGGCCTTTATGACGACGGGTTCGCCCCGGGCCGCCGCCGCGCGCGCCCGATCCGGCGCGGCGGCGCGCGCGGCCGGCACGATGCGGGCCGCCTGCCGCGCGGCCGCCTGCCTGCTGGCGCAGGCGCTTTTCGCGGCGTCCGCCGCGCATGCGGCATATGCGATCGCGCAGTACGGCGCGCCGAAATATCCGCCGGGCTTCAAGCATTTCGACTACGTGAATCCGGATGCGCCGAAGGGCGGCACGCTGGTGCTGGCGAACCCGAGCCGCCTGACGTCGTTCGACAAGTTCAACCCGTACACGATGCGCGGCAATCCCGCGCCCGGCATCGACCTGCTGTTCGAGAGCCTGACGACGGGCAGCTCGGACGAGCCTGCGTCCGCGTACGGCCTGCTCGCGGACGACATCGCGGTCGCGCCGGACGGCCTGTCGGTCACGTTCCACCTGAATCCGCGCGCGCGCTTCTCGAACGGCGATCCGGTGACGGCGGAAGACGTCAAGTATTCGTTCGACACGCTGAAGAGCCGCCTGGCCGCGCCGCAGTTCGGCGCGTACTTCGCGGACATTTCGCGTGCGGTGATCGTCGATCCGGCCACCGTGCGCTTCGAGTTCCGCCGGCGCAATCGCGAGCTGCCGCTGATCGCGGGCGGCGTGCCGGTGTTCTCGCGCAAGTGGGGGCTGCGGCCGGACGGCACGCGCGTGCCGTTCGACCAGCTCGCATTCCAGGAGCCGATCGGCAGCGGGCCGTACCTGATCGAGCGCTACGACAGCGGGCGCACGATCACGTACCGGCGCAACCCCGCGTACTGGGGCGCCGGCCTGCCGGTGCGGGTCGGCACCTACAACTTCGAGCGGATCGTCTACAAGCTGTACGGGGACGGCGTCGCGCGTCTCGAGGCGTTCAAGGCCGGCGAATACGACGTGCTCGTCGAATACATCGCGCGCAACTGGGTGCGGCGCGACGTCGGCAAGCGCTTCGACAGCGGAGAGCTGATCAAGCGGGAATTCCGCCAGCACAACGGCGCCGGGATGCAGGGTTTCATGATGAACCTGCGCCGGCCGCAGTTTCGCGACGTGCGGGTGCGGCGCGCGCTCGACCTCGCGTTCGACTTCGAATGGCTGAACCGGCAGCTCTTCTACGGCGGCTACACGCGTCTTGACAGCTATTTCGCGGATACCAGCCTGCAGGCGACGGGCATGCCGGGCGCGGGCGAGCTGGCGCTGCTCGAGCCGTTGCGCGCGCAGCTCGACCCGGCGGTGTTCGGGCCGATGGTCACGCAGCCCGACACGAACCGGCCCGGCTCGCTGCGCGCGAACCTGCTCGAGGCGCGCGCACTCCTCGCCGAGGCCGGCTGGACATACCGCGACGGCGCACTGCGCAACGCGCAGGGCGAGCCGTTCACGTTCGAGATCCTCGACGATTCCGGCTCGGCGATGGAGCCGATCGTCACCGCGTACCAGCGCAACCTGGCGAAGCTCGGCATCGACGCGACGTTCCGCACCGCCGACTACGCGCTGCTGCAAAAGCGGCTCGACGCGTTCGACTACGACATGACGACGATCCGCTATCCGGGCGTGCAGGTGCCGGGCGCCGAGCAGTTCGCGCGCTTCGGCAGCAAGTTCGCCGACGTGCAGGGCTCGGACAACGTGATCGGGCTCAAGTCGCCGGCCGTCGACGCGCTGCTGCAGACGCTCGGCGCCGCGCAGACGCGCGAGCAGATGCTCGACGCGACCCACGCGCTCGATCGCGTGCTGATGCACGGCCGTTACGCGATCCCGCAGTGGTACAGCACGACGCACCGGATCGCGTACAAGCGCACGCTTGCCTATCCGACGGCGCTGCCGCTGTACTATTCGGCGGAGGGCTGGGTCGTGTCGACCTGGTGGATCAAGCCGGGCGGCTGACGCCTGCCGTGCGCGCCGCCGTCCCTTCATTGCCAATCACCGCGAGTTGCCGCCCATGTGGAGTTACATCCTCAAACGCCTGTTGCTGATGATCCCGACACTCGTCGGCGTGCTGACGATCACGTTCGCCGTGATCCAGTTCGTGCCGGGCGGCCCGGTCGAGCAGGCCGTGCAGGAGCTGCGAAAGGGCGCCGAGCAGGGCGCGGTGCCGTTCGGGATGCGCGCGCATACGGGCGTCGATCCGCAGCAGCTCGCGCAGCTCAAGGCGCTCTACGGCTTCGACAAGCCGCCGCTCGAGCGCTACGTGCTGATGCTCGAGCGCTTCGCGCGCTTCGATCTCGGCGACAGTTATTTCCGTCACCAGAGCGTCTGGTCGCTGATCGTGTCGAAGCTGCCGGTATCGATCAGCATCGGGCTCTGGACGTTCTTCCTCACCTACCTGATCTCGGTGCCGCTCGGCATCGCGAAGGCGGTGCGCAACGGCTCGCCGTTCGACCTCGCGACGAGCCTCGTCGTGCTGGTCGGCTACGCGATCCCCGGCTTCGTGCTCGGCGTGCTGCTGCTGGTGCTGTTCGGCGGCGGGTCGTTCTGGCAAATCTTCCCGCTGCGCGGCCTCACGTCGGACAACTTCGCCGAGCTGTCGACGATGGGCAAGATCCTCGACTATCTGTGGCACATCGCGCTGCCGATCACCGCGTCGGTCGTCGGCAGCTTCGCGGTCGTGACGATGCTGACCAAGAACGCGTTCCTCGACGAGATCCGCCGGCAATACGTACTGACCGCGCGCGCGAAAGGGCTGTCCGAGCGCAGCGTGCTGTGGAAGCACGTGTTCCGCAACGCGATGCTGCCGCTCGTCGTCGGCTTTCCGGCCGCGTTCATCGGCGCGTTCTTCACCGGCAGCCTGCTGATCGAGACGCTGTTCTCGCTCGACGGGCTCGGGCTGTTGTCCTACGAGTCGGTCGTGCGGCGCGATTATCCGGTCGTGCTCGGCACGCTGTACCTGTTTACGCTGATCGGGCTCGCGACCAAGCTGGTCTCCGATCTGTGCTACGTGTGGGTCGACCCGCGCATTCAATTCGAACAACTGGAGCGCTGACTTGAACCAAGCCGCCGTGCCTTCCCGCCTCGACGCCGCGCGTGCGCGCGTGTCGCCGTCGCCCGCGCGCCGGGTCTGGCGGCGTTTCACGCAGCAGCGCCTCGGCTACTGGAGCTTCATGATCTTCGTCGCCGCGTTCGCCGCCAGCCTCGCGGCGCCGCTGTGGTCGAACGACAAGCCGCTCGTCGTCCGCTATGACGGCCACTACTATTTCCCGATGTTCCATGCGTACCCGGAGACGGCCTTCGGCGGCGACTTCCCGACGCCCGCCGACTACCTCGATCCATACATCCAGAAGCGCCTCGCGGCGCCCGGCAACTTCGTCGTCTATCCGCCGAACCGCTACCACTACGACACGCTGAACTACTTCTCGAACGTGCCGAACCCCGCGCCGCCTTCGCGCGCGAACTGGCTCGGCACCGACGCGCAGGGGCGCGACCTGCTCGCGCGGCTCGTCTACGGATTTCGCGTGTCGGTCGAATTCGGGCTGATCCTGACCGCGATCGGCACGGTGCTCGGCATCTTGGCGGGCGCGGTGCAGGGCTTCTTCGGCGGGCGCATCGACATCGTCGGCCAGCGGCTGATCGAGATCTGGAGCTCGCTGCCGGAGCTGTACCTGCTGATCATCTTCGCGTCGATCTTCGAGCCGAGCTTCGTGCTGCTGATCGTGCTGCTGTCGCTGTTCGGCTGGATCGGGCTGTCCGACTACGTGCGCGCGGAATGCCTGCGCAACCGCACGCAGGACTACGTGCGCGCGGCGCGCGCGATGGGGCTGTCGAGCTGGCAGATCATCTGGCGCCACGTGCTGCCGAACAGCCTGACGCCCGTGATCACGTTCCTGCCGTTCCGGATGAGCGGCGCGATCCTCGCGCTTACCAGTCTCGACTTCCTCGGCCTCGGCGTGCCGCCGCCGACGCCGAGCCTCGGCGAGCTGCTCGCGCAGGGCAAGGGCAACCTCGACGCATGGTGGATCTCGCTGACGACGTTCGGCGTGCTCGTCACGACGCTGCTGCTGCTGACCTTCATGGGCGACGCGCTGCGCAACGCGCTCGACACGCGCATCGCCGACACCGCGCGCGCGGCCGGAGGCGGACGATGAGCGCCGTGGCCACGCCGCGGCAGGGCGAGCCGCTGCTGTCGATCGAGCGCCTGCGGGTGCGTTTCGGCGACACCGTCGCGGTCGACGAGGTGACGCTGTCGATCGGTCGCGGCGAGCGCGTCGCACTCGTCGGCGAGTCGGGTTCAGGCAAGAGCGTGACGGCGCTGTCGATCCTGCGCCTGCTGAGCGACGCCGACGTGAGCGGCACGATCCGCTTTGCCGGCGAGGATCTCGCGGGCAAGAGCGAGCGGGAGATGCGCGGGCTGCGCGGCTCGGACATCGCGATGATCTTCCAGGAGCCGATGACGGCGCTCAATCCGCTCTACACGATCGGCGCGCAGATCGCCGAGACGATCGTGCTGCACGACGGCGTGACGGCCGCCGAGGCGCGCACGCGCGCGATCGCGCTGCTCGCGCGCACCGGGATCGCCGAGCCGGACAAGCGGGTCGACAGCTATCCGCACCAGCTGTCCGGCGGGCAGCGGCAGCGCGTGATGATCGCGATGGCGCTCGCGTGCCGGCCGCGCCTTCTGCTTGCCGACGAGCCGACCACCGCGCTCGACGTGACGATTCGCGCGCAGATCGTCGATCTGCTGCTGGAGTTGCAGCGCGAGGAAGCCGAAAAGCGCGGCATGGCGATCCTGCTGATCACGCACGACCTGAACCTGGTGCGGCGCTTCGCCGAACGCGTCGCGGTGATGGAGCGGGGCCGGCTCGTCGAGAGCGGGCCGGTCGAGCAGATATTCGACGCCCCCGAGCATCCCTATACGCAGCGTCTGTTGCACAGCCGGCCGCAACGCACCGTCGCGCCGGTGCTGCCGATCGCACCCGTCGTGCTCGAGGCGCGCGACGTGAGCGTGCGGTTCGCGCGCCCGCGCCCGGGCATCGCCGGCTGGTTCAAGCCGGCGTATTTCACGGCCGTGTCCGATGCGAGCGTGGCCGTGCGGCAAGGCGAGACACTCGGCATCGTCGGCGAGTCCGGCTCCGGCAAGTCGACGCTCGCGATGGCGCTGCTCGGGCTGCAGAAGACCGCGCACGGCGAGATCGAATTCCAGGGCCGCGCGCTGTCGGACTATCGCGGCCGCGAGCAGACCGCGCTGCGAGCAAGCATGCAGGTCGTGTTCCAGGATCCGTTCAGTTCGCTGTCGCCGCGCCAGACGATCGAGCGGATCGTCGGCGAGGGGCTCGCGCTGCATCGCCCGGACCTGTCGGCCGACGCGCGCCGAGCGAAGTCGCTCGCGGTGCTGCGCGAGGTGGGGCTGGACCGGACCGTGATGCAGCGTTACCCGCACGAGTTCTCGGGCGGCCAGCGCCAGCGCATCGCGATCGCGCGCGCGCTCGTGGTCGAGCCGCGCGTGTTGATCCTTGACGAGCCGACCTCGGCGCTCGACGTGTCGATCCAGCAGCAGGTGCTGAAGCTGCTCGCGAGCCTGCAGCAGAAATACAACCTCGGCTATGTGTTCATCAGTCACGACCTGGAGGTGATCGGCGCGATGGCGCACCGGGTCGCGGTGATGCAGGGCGGCGAGATCGTCGAGTCCGGCGATGTCGATGACATTTTTATGAAACCGTCACATCCGTACACGCAAAAACTGCTGAAATCGGTCTGGCGTGAGTGAATCGCCCCAATGGTGCGGGTATCCCGATTGAATTTTCCTATTCACTTTGACAAACGATTACTCGCTGGCTACTATCGATCAAAATTTTCGCCAATCAGCTGATTTTTAAGCACAATCCATCGACCAATGCAGCACAGATCCCTGACCCAGGTATGCGCGCGGGCCCTCGCCGGGATGTTCGTCGGCGCTCTTTTCGCTGCAGCTCCCGGCGCGTTCGCCGACGAAGCGAGCAACTTTAATCAAAATGCCGCATTTTCGACTCAATCCGGGTCGAATTCCTCTTCGAGTGCGCAGGCAAACGTTCAACCGGCCACCGAAGGCGGCGGTGCGAAGTCGTTCCTGTCCGGCATGGCGGGGAAGGCGGGCGACGTCGTCGTCGGCGCGCTGAACATGATCGGCGTGCGTTACCGCTGGGGCGGCAACACGCCCGATTCGGGCCTCGATTGCAGCGGCTTCGTCCGCTACGTGTTCCAGGACACGCTCGGCATGTCGCTGCCGCGCCGCGCCGAGGAAATGAGCCGCGTCGGCGAGAAGGTGCGCATGAGCGAGCTCAAGCCGGGCGATCTCGTGTTCTTCAACACGCTGCGCCGTTCGTTCTCGCACGTCGGCATCTACATCGGCGACAACAAATTCGTGCATTCGCCGTCGACCGGCAGCACGGTGCGTGTCGACGATCTCGATAGCGGCTACTGGGAACAGCGTTTCAACGGCGCGCGCCGCATCGAGACGCAGTTCCAGATGAAGCCGGAAGAGTTGCGCCAGCGCGTGCGCGCGACGCTCGGCAACGACGCGATGAACGGCGGTAACTGAGCGCCACGCCGCGCCGGTTGAACCCGAAGAAAAAACCCTGCAGCCTTCGGGCTGCAGGGTTTTTTCTTTTGGCAGGCAGCAGGCAGGCGCGCTTCGCGAAGCCGCGCCCGCCCGCTCGCTGCCCGGGACCGCCGCTTACGCGGTGGCCGCGCGGGCGGTGGCGAGCTTGCGCTGCAGTTCGGGCATGATGCGTGCCACGGCTTCCTCGCCGGCGAGGATCGCCGCATTGCGCTGGTTGAAGTCGCTGCCGCCCATCGCGGCGAGATTCGGGCGGATCACGACGTCGGCATACTTGTCGAGCTCGTAGGTCTTGATCGTCTGGCCCATGATCGTAAACGTCTGCATCAGCATGTCGATCGGGTTGCTGGTCGGCGCGCCTTCCGGGCGCGACGAGATGTCCACCGCGATCACGAAGTCCGCGCCCATCTTGCGCGCGTACGACGCGGGCACCGGGCTCACGAGCCCGCCGTCGACGTATTCGCGGTTGCCGATCCTCACCGGCTCGAACACCGACGGCACGCTGCACGACGCGCGTACCGCGAGGCCCGTGTTGCCGTGCTGGAACAGGATCGGCTGGCCGCTTTGCAGATCCGTCGCGACGATGCCGAGCGGCTTCGCCATCTTCTCGATCGGGCGGTTGTTGAGCGTCTTGTTGAGGAAGTTCTGCAGCGCGACGCCCTGCAGCAGGCCGCGCGATCGGAACGGCAGCGCCCAGTCGCTGATCGCCGCCTGGTCCATCTCGAGCGCGAGCTTGTTCATCTGCAGCGCATTCATGCCGGACGCGTAAAGCGCGCCGACGACCGAGCCCGCGCTCGTGCCCGCGACCAGCTCGACCGGGATGCTGCGTGCTTCGAGGGCCTTCAGCACGCCGATGTGCGCGAAGCCGCGCGCGGCGCCGCCGCCAAGCGCGATGCCGATGCGCACCGGTTTTTCGCGCGGCTGCGCGGGATTGGCGGGCGACGCGGTGTCGGAGCGGCTCTTGCCGCCGAGCGACGTGCAGGCGGCGAGGCTCGCGCAGGCACTGGCAATCACGAAATGGCGGCGCGACGGGCGAGGGGAAGACATCGAAAACTCTCCAGCTTCGGGCGGCGGGCGGTGCGCCCGCGGCGCCGGTACGTTCCAGAAGGCGGCGCCGGCTGGCGGCCGCGGCGCGCACATCATAAAGCAAGCGGCGCGCGCTGCACGCAGTGTCCGGGCGAGTATAATTCCGGCTTCTTTCCGTTCCGGGTGCCGGCTGCCCCGCGTTGCAGCGCGGCTGGCCCCGTCGAACCCGCGTCGATTCAATCATGCGCCTCTGGCGTCCGAGTTACCGCTTATGACCCATCCTGTCCGTACCCGCTTCGCGCCGAGCCCCACCGGCTTCATCCATCTGGGCAACATCCGTTCCGCGCTCTATCCGTGGGCGTTCGCCCGCAAGATGAAAGGCACGTTCGTGCTGCGCATCGAGGACACCGATGTCGAGCGTTCGACCGAGGCGTCGGTCGACGCGATCCTCGAAGGGATGAAGTGGCTCGAGCTCGATTTCGACGAAGGCCCGTTCTACCAGATGCAGCGGATGGACCGCTATCGCGAGGTGCTCGCGAAGATGGCCGACGACGGTCTCGTCTACCCGTGCTACATGTCGACCGAGGAACTGGATGCGCTGCGCGAGCGTCAGCGCGAAGCCGGCGAGAAGCCGCGCTACGACGGCACGTGGCGTCCCGAGCCGGGCAAGGTGCTGCCCGAGCCGCCCGCCGGCGTGAAGCCCGTGCTGCGCTTCCGCAACCCGCTCACCGGCACCGTCGCATGGGACGATGCGGTGAAGGGCCGCATCGAGATCTCGAACGAAGAGCTCGACGATCTCGTGATCGCGCGTCCGGACGGCACGCCGACCTACAACTTCTGCGTGGTGGTCGACGATCTCGACATGCGGATCACGCACGTGATCCGCGGTGACGATCACGTGAACAACACGCCGCGCCAGATCAACATCCTGCGCGCGCTGGGCGGCGAGGTGCCGGTGTATGCGCACCTGCCGACCGTGCTCAACGAGCAGGGCGAGAAGATGAGCAAGCGTCACGGCGCGATGAGCGTGATGGGCTACCGCGACGCCGGCTATCTGCCGGAGGCGGTGCTGAACTATCTGGCGCGCCTCGGCTGGTCGCACGGCGACGCGGAGATCTTCTCGCGCGAGCAGTTCGTCGAGTGGTTCGATCTGGAGCATCTCGGCAAGTCGCCGGCGCAGTACGACCACGACAAGCTGAACTGGCTGAACAACCACTACATCAAGGAAGCGGACAACGCGCGCCTTGCCGGGCTGTCCGGGCCGTTCTTCGCCGCGCTCGGCATCGACGAGGGCGCGCTGGCGAACGGGCCTGACCTTGAGGGTGTGATGGGCCTGATGAAGGATCGCGCGTCGACGATCAAGGAGATCGCGGACGGCGCGGCGATGTTCTACCGCGTGCCCGCGCCCGACGCCGAGGCGCTCGCGCAGCACGTGACCGATACGGTGCGTCCGGCGCTGGCGGAACTGGCGGCGGCGCTGAAGACGATCGAGTGGAACAAGGAGTCGATCGCTGCGGCGCTGAAGGCGGCGCTGTCCGCACACAAGCTGAAGATGCCGCAGCTCGCGATGCCGGTGCGCCTGCTGGTGGCGGGCACGACGCACACGCCGTCGATCGATGCGGTGCTGATGCTGTTCGGCCGTGACGTGGTGGTGTCGCGTATCGAGTCGGCGCTCGCGTAAGGTGAGGGTGGTGCGAAGCTGTCCGCTGACGGCTTCGCAAAAATTTCACTCGAATCGCAAAAAAGGTATTTACAAACGAAAAATAGGCCCCTATAATTTCACTTCTGTTCTGCAAGGGGGTATAGCTCAGCTGGGAGAGCGCTTGCATGGCATGCAAGAGGTCAGCGGTTCGATCCCGCTTACCTCCACCAACAGAACGGTAAATCGCTGAGTGAAGCGGGCAGTAAAAAAAGCTTCACAAAACGATTTAAAACAGTCAGAATCTCGGTCTTCGCTGTTGACGTAAATGAATGGCGAAACCAGACAGATCTGAAAAGATTATGTCCCCTTCGTCTAGAGGCCTAGGACATCACCCTTTCACGGTGAGTACAGGGGTTCGAATCCCCTAGGGGACGCCAGATTCGGCGTCACTTCGATGAGAAGCGGTGCAGCTTGCGGGAGTTTGATCGACGCCCGCAAGTGACGGTTAAAGTAGTTGGAGCGGTAGTTCAGTTGGTTAGAATACCGGCCTGTCACGCCGGGGGTCGCGGGTTCGAGTCCCGTCCGCTCCGCCAGAACGAAGCCCGTTCAAGACATTTTTTGAGCGGGCTTTTGTATTAAAGATGTAAGCTGTACGTTGTCCCCTTCGTCTAGAGGCCTAGGACATCACCCTTTCACGGTGAGTACAGGGGTTCGAATCCCCTAGGGGACGCCAGATTCGGCGTCGTTCGAGTGTTCGATCGATGCGCCGGCAGGAAATGACCGACGCCTGCCAGGTAGTGAAGCAAGACTGGAGCGGTAGTTCAGTTGGTTAGAATACCGGCCTGTCACGCCGGGGGTCGCGGGTTCGAGTCCCGTCCGCTCCGCCAGAACGAAGCCCGTTCAAGACATTTTTTGAGCGGGCTTTTGTATTAAAGATGTAAGCTGTACGTTGTCCCCTTCGTCTAGAGGCCTAGGACATCACCCTTTCACGGTGAGTACAGGGGTTCGAATCCCCTAGGGGACGCCAGATTCGGCGTCGTTCGAGTGTTCGATCGATGCGCCGGCAGGAAATGACCGACGCCTGCCAGGTAGTGAAGCAAGACTGGAGCGGTAGTTCAGTTGGTTAGAATACCGGCCTGTCACGCCGGGGGTCGCGGGTTCGAGTCCCGTCCGCTCCGCCAGAACGAAGCCCGTTCAAGACATTTTTTGAGCGGGCTTTTGTATTAAAGATGTAAGCTGTACGTTGTCCCCTTCGTCTAGAGGCCTAGGACATCACCCTTTCACGGTGAGTACAGGGGTTCGAATCCCCTAGGGGACGCCAGATTCGGCGTCGTTCGAGTGTTCGATCGATGCGCCGGCAGGAAATGACCGACGCCTGCCAGGTAATGAAGCAAGACTGGAGCGGTAGTTCAGTCGGTTAGAATACCGGCCTGTCACGCCGGGGGTCGCGGGTTCGAGTCCCGTCCGCTCCGCCAAACAATAAATGCCCGCCTTGTGCGGGCATTTTTGTTTTTGACCACAGGTGCCCGCTTGCGGGCACGCCGCTGCGGGGTGGGGGGAGCCGCCCGCGCGACTTCCGGCGGGACATCGAAGAGATGCGCGTGCACACGCTCAGCGGCCTGCGGGACGTAGGCGAGTCCCGTCCGCGCCGATGCGTGCAAATCGCAATTGCATCCGTGCCGCGCTGCGCTATCGTGACGGCATGCGTCAACAATAGCCGCGCGATGCTCGACCCTACCGACCTCCGACTTGTCTTTCAGCTTCGTCCGGCAGAGCCCGGCGATTTTCCGTTTGCCGAAGCGCTCACGCACGGCAACATGGGCGGCTATTACAAGCGCCACGGCCTCGTCTGGCGCGGCGACCTGTTCTATGCGAGCTGGTGCGAATCGGAGAACTTCATCCTCGAAGCCGACGGCGAACGCATCGGCATGCTGCGCATCACCGAAGAGGGTGACTCGCTGCATATCCGCGACGTGCAGATCGCCGCCGGCCATCGCGGCAAGGGCGCGGGCACCTACCTGCTCGAGACGTCGCACCGCTGGGCGAAAGCGCGCGGCCTGAGCGAGCTGCAACTGCGGGTGTTCGTCGACAACCCCGCTGCGCGCCTCTACCTGCGCATGGGTTATCGCGTCTCAGGTCCCCGGCTTGCGCAACTCGGGTCGATCCGCCGTATGGTGCGGCCGGTCTGACATGTCGCGGGGCTGGCGCAAGCCCGCCACACGCCCGCCACACGCCCGCCACACGCCCGCCACACGCCCGCCACACGCGAGAATCGCTCCTAGCTTCCGGCTGCGTCACCGGCCTCGCTGTCATGCAACCCACCGTGCGCGGCCGGCGTTTCGCCGGGCGGCGGTTCCTGACCGCGCAGCATGAACGCGCGCGGGCTTTCACCGAATGCACGCCGGAACATCGCGGAAAACGCACTCTGGCTTTGATAGCCGAGTTCGCGTGCGATATGCGACAGCGGGCGTCCCTGGTTCAGCAGCGGAATCGCCCGCGCGAGCAGCGCCTGCTGCCGCCATTGCGAAAAGCTCACTCCCAGCTCGTGCTTGAACAGACGGGAAATCGTGCGCGTGCTGGCGCCGACTTCGGCCGCCCAGTGTTCGAGCGATTCCACGTGCGCGGGTTGTGCGAGCACGGCTTCGCACAACATGCGCAGCCGCTTTTCGTCGGGCATCGGCACCGCGAGCGGCAGCGGTTCTGCGTGACTCAGCTCGTCGAGCACGAGTGCGCAAAGCAGGCGCTCTCGCGTGGCGCCCAGCTCGCGTGCGTCGAGCGCGACGATCAGTTCGCGCAGCAGGCCCGACACTTCGACGACGCGGCACGCATCGAGACCGTCCGGCACGACCGATTCGTCGACGTACAGCGTGCGCAGGTACGCGTCCTCGACGACCACGACTTCGTGCGTGACGTGCGGCGGCACCCAGATCGCGCGCGATGGCGGCACCATCCATGTCGTGCCGGCGGTCGCGACGCGCAGCACGCCGCGCGACGCATACGCCATCTGCGCCCACGCGTGCGTGTGGCGCGGCACCCGTACGCCTGCGGCGAGCGGACGCGCGCGCACCCGCATCGGGTGGACGTCCGTCGGCGCGAATTCCGGCGGAATGTCGATGACGTCGATATGGACAGGGACGGCGGCCCGAGCGGACGGATTCATGGGGGAGATCAGGTGCGGCTTGGCGACGCGGGACGATGCCGTCATTGTAGAAGGGCGCGCGTCTGGGTGCGCGTCGGGAATTTTTCGGTCGATAATGCGAGCTTCGAATTGACTCTGGTCGACAGCTTTGCATCGGACCAGCAATTACTGCTAGCGCATTAACCTTGGTCGACAGGAGACGACGACATGACCTTTGCGACAACCGATCTTTGCGACGCCCATGAAGACAAGCTCGCAGCCGGCACGCTGCGCGTGCTCGAGCCGGCGCTGCGCGCGTATGGCGGCACGGCACGCTTTGCCGGCCCGGTCGCGACGCTGAAGCTGTTCGAGGACAACACACTGGTGCGCGCCGCGCTCGAGCAGGACGGCGCGGGCCGCGTGCTGGTCGTCGACGGCGGCGGCAGCATGCGCTGCGCGCTCGTCGGCGGCAATCTCGGCGCACTGGCTGAGAAGAACCACTGGGCCGGGATCGTGGTGAACGGATGCGTGCGCGATTCGGATGAACTGAACGCGTGCAACGTCGGCGTGCTCGCGCTCGCGACGCATCCGCGCAAGAGCGACAAGCGCGGCGTCGGCGAATGCGACGTGCCCGTCACGGTGCTCGGCACGCGGATCGCACCGGGCGAGTGGATCTATGCTGATGCGGACGGCGTGCTGGTCAGCGACGCGCCGCTGACCTAACGCGGCAATGAGCCCGTTGCGCCGCATGCGGCAGCGGGCATGCCGCACATCGAATCGGGCGGCTGGGTCAAGTGTCGGCGCGAGCCCGCGAGCGCGTGACACCGGCTCCCGGCCGAGTCCGTAAACGAAGAAGCGCCCCGAGGGGCGCTTCTTCGCTGTGACGACCAGCGCGCGAAGCCGACTGCGCTTCGCGCCGCTGCGCGGTCAGATTTCCTCGTAGAGCGGCAGCGTGAGGAATTCGGTGAACGTCTCCGACGTCGACATCTGTTCGAAGATCACCGCGGCGCGCTCATACGGCGTCGTGTCGCCGCCGACCGTCTTCTTGACGTTCTCGAGCTCGACCTTCGCGTAGTCGCGCACGAGCTCGGCCGTGACCTTGCGGCCGTCCTCGAGCGTGCCCTTCGGCGAGCGGATCCACTGCCACACCTGCGAGCGGGAGATCTCGGCCGTCGCCGCGTCTTCCATCAGGTTGTGGATCGGCACGCAGCCGTTGCCCGCGAGCCAAGAGCCGAGATAGTGGATGCCCACGTTGATGTTGTTGCGCAGGCCAGCCTCGGTGATCGGCGCTTCCGGCTGGAAGTTGAGCAGGTCACGACCTTCGATCTGCACGTCGTCGCGCTGCTTGCCGATCTGGTTCTGCTTGTCGCCGAGCACCTTGACGAATTCCTCCATCGCGAGCGGCACGAGGCCCGGGTGCGCGACCCAGCCGCCGTCGTAGCCGTCGGTCGCGTCGCGCGCCTTGTCCGCGCGCACGCCGGCCATCGCCTTGTCGTTCGCTTCCGGGTCGTTCTTGATCGGGATCAGCGCGCTCATGCCGCCGATCGCCGGCGCGTTGCGCTTGTGGCAGGTCTTGAGCAGCAGCAACGCGTACGCGCGCATGAACGGCACCGTCATCGTGATCTTCGAGCGGTCCGCGAGGCAGAAGTCGCGGTCGTTCTTGAACTTCTTGATCGCCGAGAAGATGTAGTCCCAGCGGCCCGCGTTCAGGCCCGAGCTGTGCTCGCGCAGTTCATAGAGGATTTCGTCCATCTCGAACGCGGCGAGGATCGTCTCGATCAGCACCGTCGCGCGGATCGTGCCGCGCGGAATGCCGACGCGCTCCTGCGCGGCGATGAAGATGTCGTTCCAGAGGCGTGCCTCCAGGTGGCTTTCCATCTTCGGCAGGTAGAAGTACGGGCCGGAGCCGCGCGCGATCAGTTCCTTCGCGTTGTGGAACAGGTAGAGCGCGAGATCGAAGATGCCGCCGGACACGCGCTGGCCGTCGACCGTCACGTGCTTCTCGTCGAGGTGCCAGCCGCGCGGACGCACGATCAGCGTCGCGATCTTGTCGTTCAGCTTGTACGACTTGCCGTTCTGCTCGAGCGAGATCGTGCGGCGCACGGCGTCGCGCAGGTTGATCTGGCCGTCGATCTGGTTCGTCCAGCTCGGCGCGTTCGAATCCTCGAAGTCCGTCATGTACGAATCGGCGCCCGAGTTCAGCGCGTTGATGATCATCTTGCGCTCGACCGGGCCGGTGATTTCGACGCGGCGGCACTGCAGGTCGGCGGGAAGTGCCGCAACCTTCCAGTCGCCTTCGCGGATGGCCTTCGTGTCGGCCAGGAAATCGGGGCGCTCGCCGGCGTCGAGGCGCTTCGTGCGCTCGGCGCGCACTTGCAGGAGCGCCTGGCGGCGCGATTCGAACGTGCGATGCAGCGTCGCGACGAGCTCGAGTGCGTCGGGCGTCAGGATCGCTTCGTAGCCCGGCTTGATTTCGCCGGTGATCGCCATGCCTTGCGGCAGCGTGAGCGTGGTGGTCATGAGTGTCATCTCCTTGGTGGTCATTGCAATTTCGGTAAAGCGGGAAAGGCCGGCAGCGATGCGTGCGTCACGCGCCCGGGCCGGGGCGCGCGCGGTTCGCATGCCTGCCTGGCGAAGCCGGGGCGGCGAGGAAGGCGAGCAGGTCGGCCATGCCGGCACCGGTGCCGTCGGGCGGTGCGCCCAGTTCCTCGGGCGGCGCGCCGGTGCGATTGAGCCAGAACGTCGTGTAGCCGAACCAGCCGGCGCCCGTCACGTCCCATCCGTTCGACGAGACGAACACGATGTCGCGCGGCGGGGCGCCGAACGCGTCGGTGCCCAGCGCATACGCGGCCGCGCTCGGCTTGTATGCGCGCACCGCGTCGACCGACAGCACGCGGTCGAACAGGCCGTTCATCCCGGCGCTCTTGATCGCGATGTCGAGCATCTGCGGATTGCCGTTCGACAGGATCGCGAGCTGCGGCCGCGGCGCGCGCGCGCGCAGCTCGCGCAGCGCGGGCACCGCGTCGGGGTAGCTCGACAGGCACGCGTATTCGTCCATCAGCCGCTTCTCGGCGGTACCGTCGAGCGCGAGGCCGAGCGATCGGGCGGAAAAGCGCAGCGCGTCGAGCGTGACGTCCCAGAACGGCCGGTAGCGGCTGCCGGCGGGATCGGCCAGCGTGCGAAGCTGCGAATACTCGAGCTGCTTGCGCCGCCACAGCTGCGACAGCCGCTCGCCGTGCCCGGGGAACAGCTGCTCCGCCGCGGCCACGACCGCATGCACGTCGAACAGCGTGCCGTATGCGTCGAAGAGGATGGCTCGGGGGGAGAGTGCCGTGGTGGCCGACATCGCGTTGCGCTCCATGTTCAGCGGTCAATGACGATTCTATTAATGATCGCCATCGGCGAAAAAGTCTCTAAACATCACTTGATCTTTTACTTTTACATACCTAATCTGGGGCGGTTTCCGTCAACCTGACCGGGCGGCCAATGCCGCCCGCCCGATGCATGGACCGGTTCAAGCAAATCGAAACGTTCGCCGCGGTCGCGGCGAAAGGCAGCCTGTCGGCGGCGGCGCATGCGGAAGGGGTCGCACCCGCGATCATCGGCCGCCGTCTCGACGCGCTCGAAGAGCGGCTCGGCGTGAAGCTCCTCGTGCGCACGACGCGCAAGCTCACGCTGACGTTCGAAGGCTCGGCATTCCTCGAGGATTGCCAGCGCATCATCCACGACATGCAGAACGCCGAGGCGAGCGTGTCCGCGGGCGGGGTCAAGGCGAGCGGCCATCTGCGGATTTCCGCGCCGGCCGGTTTCGGGCGGCGTCACGTCGCGCCCCTCGTGCCCGATTTCACGGGCGCGCATCCGGACGTCTCGGTGACGCTCGACCTGTCCGACCGGATGGTCGACCTCGTCAACGAGGGCTTCGACTGTGCGGTCCGGCTCGGCGCATTGGCCGATTCGTCGCTGGTGTCGCTGAAGCTCGGCGAGAATCGCCGCGTGTGCGTCGCGTCGCCTGCGTACCTGGCGCGGCGCGGCACGCCGCAGACGCTCGCGGAACTGGCCCGCCACAACTGTCTCGCGCTCGCCGCGAACGCGAACCAGCAGCGCGGCTGGTCGTTCCTGGAGGATGGCAAGCCCGTGTCGATCCGCGTGAGCGGCACGATGGAATGCTCGGACGGCGCCGTGCTGCGCGAATGGTGCGTTGCAGGGCATGGTCTTGCATGGCGTTCGTGGTGGGAAGTCGGGGCGGACATCGCGGCCGGGCGACTCGTCAGCGTGCTCGATGCGTTCGCCGCCCCGCCGATCGGCATCCACGCGGTGTTTCCGCAGCGGCGCCACTTGCCGCTGCGCGTGCGGCTCTTTCTCGACTACCTGAAGCACACGTACGAGCGGCCGGGTTATTGGGGGTGAAGCCTGGGCCGGGGCGGCGCCCGCGTGTTTTCGATATGAGGGCGAACCCGCTGCCCGGGCGGGCGGCGGGTTTTCGCACACTACAATCGAAGCAGGAACACCGGGTGCGTCATGGCCGCGGCGTGCGGCGGCATGGCACACCGGGTGCGATTGCCGATGGAGGCCGCGATGTTCAAGCACATCCTCGTTCCCACCGACGGCACCGATCTGTCGAAAAAGGCGATCGATGGCGCGATCGATCTGGCCCGTGCGGTCGGCGCGCGCGTGACCGCCTACGCCTGCCTGCCGCAATATCCTTACTCGCCGTTTTCCGAGGTGATCATCGAGCCGCCCGCCGATTTCAGGGCGCGCAGCGAGCGTGAGGCACGTGCGCATCTCGACGAAGTGAAGTCGGCCGCGCAGCAGGCGGGGGTCGAATGCGACAGCTGGACGAGCGTGCATCCGTCGCCGTATCTCGGCATCATCGAAGCGGCCGAACGCGGCGGCTGCGACGTGATCTTCATGGCGTCGCACGGCCGGCGCGGGCTGGGCAGCCTCCTGATCGGAAGCGAGACGCAGCGCGTGCTGACCCATACGAAAATTCCGGTGATCGTCTATCGATAGGCGTTGCGGGCGGAGCAAAAGACGCGCCGGGCAGGGGCCGGCGCGCAATGTCGTGTGCGGCCCGCAGGCCGCGCGGCCGATCGTGCGCCCGGCAACCGCGCACGTCAGGCCGCCTCCCCCTGTTCATCGTCCCGGACGAACGCCGACGCCGCGCCGTCGCATGACCGGCGGGCGTCGGCACGACGCCGTGTGGCGTCTTACGCGACCTTGTTGCCCTCGAAGAACTGCTCGTCTTCGGTCGAGCCGTGCAGGGCGGTCGTCGACGCTTCGCGCTCGACCGTCTGCGTGACGGCGTCGAAGTAGCCGGTACCGACTTCGCGCTGGTGCTTGACCGCGGTGAAGCCCTTTTCGGCAGCCGCGAACTCGGCTTGCTGCAGTTCGACGAATGCGCTCATCTGCGTGCGGGCATAGCCGTGCGCGAGGTTGAACATCGAGTAGTTCAGCGCATGGAAGCCGGCCAGCGTGATGAACTGGAACTTGTAGCCCATCGCGCCGAGCTCCTTCTGGAACTTCGCGATCGTTGCGTCGTCGAGGTTCTTCTTCCAGTTGAACGACGGCGAGCAGTTGTACGACAGCAGCTTGCCCGGGAATTGCTTGTGGATCGCTTCCGCGAACTTCTTCGCGTACTCGAGATCCGGCTTGCCCGTTTCGCACCAGATCAGGTCGGCATACGGCGCGTAGGCCAGGCCGCGCGAGATTGCCTGGTCGAGGCCCGGCTTCGTGCGGAAGAAGCCTTCGACCGTGCGCTCGCCCGTCAGGAACGGCTTGTCGTTGTCGTCGATGTCGGACGTGATCAGGTCGGCTGCTTCAGCGTCGGTGCGCGCGACCAGCACGGTCGGCGTGCCCATCACGTCGGCCGCGAGACGCGCCGCCGACAGCTTCGCCACGGCTTCGCGCGTGGGCACGAGCACCTTGCCGCCCATGTGGCCGCACTTCTTCACCGAAGCGAGCTGATCCTCGAAGTGGACGCCCGAAGCGCCGGCTTCGATCATCGCCTTCATCAGTTCGAACGCGTTCAGCACGCCGCCGAAGCCGGCTTCCGCGTCAGCGACGATCGGCGCGAAGAAATCGACGTAGCCTTCGTCGCCCGGGTTCTTGCCTTCCGACCACTGGATCTGGTCGGCGCGCGTGAGCGTGTTGTTGATGCGCTTGACGACGAGCGGCACCGAGTTCGCCGGGTACAGCGACTGGTCCGGGTACATTTCGCCCGCGACGTTCGCGTCGCCTGCGACTTGCCAGCCCGACAGGTAGATCGCCTTCAGGCCGGCCTTCACCTGCTGCATTGCCTGGTTGCCGGTCAGCGCACCGAGCGCGTTGACGAACGGCTCGTTGTTCACGAGGCTCCACAGCTTTTCGGCGCCGCGCCTGGCAAGCGTGTGCTCGATCTGAACCGAGCCGCGCAGACGGATCACGTCTTCCGCCGTGTACGCGCGCTTGATGCCCTTCCAGCGCGGATCGGTTTCCCATTGCTTCTGCAATTCCAGTGCCTGTTGCTGACGCGACATGGTGTGCTCCTTGAAGTGCGTGTTGCCTGAAGTGATGAATCCGATGGTGCGGCGATCCACGAAGCGGGGCGGAGAGCGGCGTTCCGTTTTGTGATGTCTTGTATAAGAGTCTAGGCAACTCCGATGGTGCGATACAGCGGCTTTTTCAGGAAGTGTATAAAATTTTTATACTTTTAAATCAGGTATTTATTGTGACTGTTTTGCAATGAGAAACGTATTTTTCCATGCTGCAATGGCACGGGTTGTGCCACGCAACATGATTTTTACGACGCAGAAATTTTTTTCGCATCGTGAAATTTTCTGTGGGCAAAAAAAAACCGGTGCCGAAGCACCGGTTGGCTGTCATCGCGGGGGCGACGGGCGGCCGAACTGCGCCGCCCGCAGGCCTTTACGACGCGGAATTGCCGCGACGCGGGCTGCGCTGGCCGTCGCTGCGGCGGCCGCCGCCGTAGCCTTCGCGGCTGCCGCCCGGCTTGCCGCTCCAGCCGCCGCCGTTGCCGCCATTGCCGCCGTATCCCTGGCGGCCGTTGCTGTGACCGCTGCTGCCCGGCTTGCCGCCGAAGCGACGGCCGCCATTGCCGCCATTGCCGCCGGGGCGGCCGCGGCCCGGGCCGCGATCGTTGCGCGGCGGCGCCTTGCGCGGCTCGAAGCCTTCGACCACGTTGACGGGCAGCGGCGCGCGCACGAAACGCTCGATGCGCTTGAGCGCGCCTTGCTCGGCGTGATGCACGAGGCTCACCGCGATGCCCGAGCGGCCCGCGCGGCCGGTACGGCCGATGCGGTGCACGTAGTCTTCGGCGAACTTCGGCAGGTCGTAGTTGAACACGTGCGTGATGCCCGGGATGTCGATCCCGCGCGCCGCGACGTCCGTTGCGACCAGCACGCGCACGCGGCGCTCGCGCAGCGCGCGGATCGTGCGGTTGCGCGCGCCTTGCGGCAGGTCGCCGTGCAGCGCGGCGGACTCGAAGCCCGCGTCCGCGAGACGGCCGGCGAGCTGGTCGGCGTCGATCTTCGTTGCGGTGAAGATGATCGCCTGGTCGAGCGCGTCGTCGCGCAGCAGGTGGTCGAGCAGGCGATCCTTGTGATCGCGGTCGTCGACGTAGTGCACGCTTTGCGCGATGTTCGTGCGCGACTCGAGGCGCTGCGTGATCTCGATACGCTCCGGGTCCTTCAGCAGGCGGCTCGTCAGCGAGCCGATCTTGCCGTCGAGCGTTGCCGAGAACAGCATCGTCTGACGCGATTCCGGCGTCGCCGCGACGATCGTCTCGATGTCGTCGATGAAGCCCATGTCGAGCATGCGGTCAGCTTCGTCGAGGACGAGCATCTTCAGCTCGGACAGGTCGATGCGGCCGCGCTCCAGATGGTCGAGCAGGCGGCCCGGCGTCGCGACGAGGATTTCCGGGTTCTTGGCGAGCAGCATCAGCTGCTGGCCGTAGGCCACGCCGCCGAGGATGCTGACCGTGCGCAGGCGGCGCAGGTGCTTGCCGTAGGTCGTGGCGGCCGTCGTGACCTGCATCGCGAGCTCGCGGGTCGGCGTCAGCACGAGCAGGCCCGGGCGTGCGACCGGCTGCGGGCGGCGGCCGCGGCGATCGCCGCCGTTCGGCTCGCGCGGCGTGCGCGGCTGTTGCGCCTGCGCCTTCTGCAGCTGCGCGAAACGCTCGATCGCGGGCAGCATGAAGGCGGCCGTCTTGCCCGAGCCGGTCGGGCTCGACACCAGCAGATCGCGCCCGGCGATGCCCGCCGGAATCGCGCGCTGCTGAACCGGCGTCGGCTTCACGTAGCCGGCGGCCTCCAGCGCGGAGACGATCTCCGGAGACAGCCCGAGCGACGCGAAGGTCGGCTCGTCGGCGGCCGGCGCGGCTGCGGCCGGCGCTGCGTCGTCGAGGCCGAGCGCCTGATCGGCGATCGCGTTGAGCGGGCTGGGGTTGATGCTCGAAGTCATAACAATCCTTGAAACACAGTGGGTGAAACGTCGGCGCCAATCGCGCATACCCAAGTCGTCGGATTCAGCGAGCAAATCGGGAAACGGGTGCAATCCGCCGGACATGCGGCGGATGAGGCTAGAAGCTGTTTTGGGTGCGGCGCGCCCTGGGGGCGGTGCCGCCAGCCTGATAATTGACGGCCAGCGAGGCCGAAGCAGGAGGGGACAGGTTCTAAACCGGATTGGAGCTTAACGCTACGAGGCGTCTGGCCGTATCGGCCAAGTGGGCCGGAGTCGGATGTGACGCAGCCGGCATTATAGCGATTCTTGCTGCGCTGCGCCACCCCAATCGTTGAATTGCGTGGGCGGGCGCTCAGGACGCCGTGCCGTTCTTCAGCGATTCGACGAGTTCGACATATTGTTGTTTTGCTGCATCGGGGGCGGTGCCCTTGAGCGCTTCCCACGCGTCGTACTTGTACTTGCCGACGATATCGGTGAAGCCCGGCTTGTCGCCGTGAGCGTCGCCGTCGGTCGCCTGCTTGAAGAGCGCGTAGAGGCGCAGCAGCGTCAGGTTGCCGGGGCGCTCGGTCAGCGCCTTGACGTCGATCTGGGCCTGGTTGAAGTGGGCGGTGAGGTCGCTCATCGGGTGTCTCCATTAAGGGTTCGAGTCGAACGATCTTAGCAAGCGCGTCGGCGCGGCGGGTCGAGCGATCCTTCCAAACGACGCCGTGCGCCGGGTGAGGGCGGCGATCCGTGCGGATCGCCCGTGGGAGCGGGGCGCGGCATTACAATGTCGGCCATGACGCAAACAGTGCTCCTCGCCATCGATACGTCGACCGAATACTGCTCGGTCGCCTTGCTGCGCTCGGCCACGGCCGCCGGCGCTGATTCCTCCCCACAATGCTGGGTCCGCCACGAACTGACGGGCGCCGTGTCGAGCACGCGCGTGCTGCCGGCGATTCGCGAAGTGTTCGCCGAATCCGGGCTCACGCTCGCCGACTGTGACGCGATCGCGTTCGGCGCCGGGCCGGGCTCGTTTACCGGCCTGCGCACCGCGACCGGCATCGCCCAGGGCCTCGCGTTCGGGCGCGCGCTGCCGGTCGTGCCGGTCGGCACGCTGCTCGCATGCGCCGAGCACGCGCGGCTGCGCGCGCCCGGCACGGCGCGCGTGCTCGCCGCGCTCGATGCGCGGATGGACGAAGTCTATTGGGCCGATTTCGCATGGGACGATGCCGCCGGCGAATGGCGCACGCTGCACGCGGCCGCGCTCGACGCGCCGGGCGCGGTCGGGGTGCCCGACGCGCCGTTTACGCTCGCGGGTAACGCAGCGGCCGCGTTCGGCGCGCAACTGCCTGCCGCCGCGCGTGCGGCGGCGATCGACGCCGACGCGCTGCCGCATGCGGTGCCGATTGCGCATCTGGCGTTGCGCGCGTACCGCGCCGGGCGCACCGTGCCCGCCGATCAGGCCGCGCCCGAGTACATCCGCAACAAGGTCGCGCAGACCACGGCCGAACGGATGGCCGCGCGGGCGCTGCATCCGGCCGGAGCGCCGAAATGACGGGCGTGCTGCTGAGCGACCGGTATCTGTCGCCGATGACGGATTCGGATCTCGACGAGGTGGTCGAGATCGAGCGTGTCGCGTACGAGTTTCCGTGGAGCCGCGGCAATTTCGAGGATTCGCTGCGCAACGGCTATTTCGGCGTGTGCCTGCGCCACGTGACGGGCACGCTCGTCGGCTACTGCGTGCTGATGCCGGTGATCGACGAGATGCATCTGCTCAACGTGTGCGTCGCGCCGGCTGCGCAATGCACGGGGGCCGGGCTCGCGCTGTTGCGCGAGGCGGCGCGCATCACCCGCGCGGAGAGGCTCGACGGCGTGCTGCTCGAGGTGCGGCCGTCCAATCCGCGCGCCATCCGCCTCTACGAGCGTTTCGGCTTCGTCACGATCGGCCGCCGCAAGAATTATTACCCGGCCCGGCATCATGGCCGGGAGGACGCGATCGTGATGCGTCTGACGCTGAACAAGGACGGAGGCGAGCATGGCGTGGGCTGAGGCGGTGCTCGAGGAGATGGGCCTCGCTCATGTCTGGGTGCGGCGCGGGAGGCGGACGGACGAGGCGGTGCGATCGGGCGGACCGGATGCCGCGCCGGATTCGGGCGCGCCCAGGCCTGCTGCCGCGACGGCCTCGATGGCCATCGGGGCGGCCGACGTCGCGTCTGCGCGTGACGTGCCGCCACCGCCGGCAGCCGTGCCGGCGGCACATGCTGTGCCGCGCGGGGCCGGAATGTTTGTGCCGGCTGGCGAGGTGCGGCATGCGGCCGATGCGCCGGTGCCAGGCAATGCGTCGCTGCCGGCTGGTGAGGCCGACGCACTGACCGATGCCCGACCGCGCGAGGTCAATGCGACCGTGCCGGCAGTCGAGCCGACGGAGATGCGACGCGCGACGCCTCAGGCCGATGCGCGGCCGTCCGCTGCACGCCCGGTGGAGCGCGCTGTAGTCGATGCCTCCGCCGTGCCCGCAGAGGATTTCCCGCCGCCGTTCGATGCCGCACCGCCGCTCGAAGAAGACGATTTCGCGTGGTTCGACGCTGCGCCGCCGGCCGATCCGGCACCACCCGCTGCGGCGCGCCCGGCCGAGCCGCCCGTGACCGAACTCGACTGGGACGCGCTCGCCGCGCGCGTGGCCGACTGCACGCGCTGCGGCCTGTGCGAGAAGCGGACCAACACCGTGTTCGGCGTCGGCGACCGCGAAGCGGACTGGATGCTGATCGGCGAGGCACCCGGCGAGAACGAGGACAAGCAGGGCGAGCCGTTCGTCGGCCAGGCGGGCAAGCTGCTCGACAACATGCTGCAATCGCTGTCGCTCAAGCGTGGCGACAACGTCTATATCGCCAACGTGATCAAGTGCCGCCCGCCGGGCAACCGCAACCCGGAGCCGGACGAGGTCGCCCGTTGCGAGCCGTACCTGCAGCGGCAGGTCGCGCTCGTCAGGCCGAAGCTGATCGTCGCGCTCGGCCGGTTCGCCGCGCAAACGCTGCTGAAGACGGACGCGAGCATCGCGTCGCTGCGCGGCCGCGTGCATGCGTACGAGGGCGTGCCGGTGATCGTCACCTATCACCCGGCGTATCTGCTGCGCAGCCTGCAGGACAAGTCGAAGGCCTGGGCCGACCTGTGCCTCGCGCGCGACACGTTCCGCGCCGCGGGCGGCACGCAGGACGACCCATCCGGGCAATGACAGCCGCCGCCGCGCTGTCGTTCGTCGAGACGCTGCGCGATGCCGCGGTACGCGATCTGGCGTGGCTGCTAGCCAGCCCGGGTCTGTTGACTGCCGCGCCCGGCGCGCCGCTCGCGAACCCGTGGGCCGATGACGCGGAGCGCGCGGCGGTGCAGGCGTGGCTCGCCGCGCTCGACGCGGCGCCCGGGCCGCTGCATCGCGCGCTCGACGGGCTGCGGCCGGTGCGGCTCGGCCGCTATGCGGAATGCCTGCTCGAATATTTCCTGACGTACGGCCCGGTGTTGCGGCTCGTCGTGGCGAACCTCGCGCTGCGCAGCAACGGGCACACGCTCGGCGAAGTCGATTTCCTGATCGATGCGCCCGGCGGGCGCCGGCTGCACTGGGAGCTGGCCGTGAAGTGCTACCTGTGCGCGCCGGCGCACGGCGACATGGCGTCGCTCGCCGATTTCGTCGGGCCGAACCTCGTCGACCGCTTCGACCGCAAGCGCGAGCGGCTGATTGGCCATCAGTTGCGGCTGAGCGAGCGTGACGCGTTCGCGCTGCTCGGCTACGGCGCGCCGCACGACGCGCAGATGTTCGTCAAGGGCTGGCTGTTCTATCCGCACGGCGAGCCGATTCCCCGCGTGAGTCCGGAAATCGCGCCGGATCACCCGCGCGGCTTCTGGGTGACGCATGCGCAATGGCGCGCGTGGGCGGCCGAGCAGGGCAATGGGGCGGGATGGGCGGTGCTGTCTCGACTGGCCTGGCTCGCGCCGCGACGCATCGCCGCGGGCGGTACGATCGAGCCGTTCGACGACGCGGCTGGCGGCGTGCCGGAGACGCTCGCGGCGCGCGAGGCGCCGGCGCTGATCGGCGTCTACCGGCGAGCGGACGACGGCGCATGGCGCGAAACGGCGCGCGGCTTCGTCGTGCCCGACGACTGGCCCGTGCGGGCGGCGGCGTTCGCGGCGAGTTGACGGCGCGTCAGCGCGCGCTTACCACCAGCGGTAAAAGTGATGGACCGGGCCGACGCCGTGGCCGACGTCGAGCTGGCCGCTGGCGGCGATCGCGCCGGTCAGGTATGCCTTGGCCGCGGATACGGCGCTGTCGAGATCCGCATGTCGCGGCAGCAGCGCCGCGATCGCCGACGACAGCGTGCAGCCGGTGCCGTGCGTGTTGCTGACCGGCACGCGTGCGCCGTCGAGCCTGAGCGCATGCGCCGCGTCGACGAGCCAGTCGGGGCTCGCCGCCGCATCCGGCAGGTGGCCGCCCTTCATCAGCACGGCCTGCGCGCCGGCTTTCAGCAGCGCCCGACCCTGGCGCACCATGTCGTCCTCGGTGACGGCCGCCGCTTCGCCGAGCAGCGCCGCTGCTTCGGGCAGGTTCGGCGTGACGACGCTCGCGAGCGGCAGCAGCTCGTCGCGCAGCGCGTCGACCGCGTCCGGCGCGAGCAGCGCGTGCGCGCTTTTCGAGATCATCACCGTATCCAGCACCACGTAGCGGGGCGCATGGCGCCGCAGCGCGTCGGCCACCGCGCGGACGATCGCCGCGTTCGCCAGCATGCCGATCTTCACCGCGTCGATGCGGATGTCGCCGAACACCGCGTCGAGCTGCGCGGTCACGAATGCGGCGTCGGGCGCGTGCACGCCGGTCACGCCCTGCGTGTTCTGCGCGGTCAGCGCGGTGATCACGCTCGCACCATAGGCGCCGAGCGCGGAGAACGTCTTCAGGTCTGCCTGGATGCCGGCGCCGCCGCCGGAGTCGGAGCCGGCGATCGTGAGAACGTTGGGAATCGGGTGCGTCATGATGGCGAAGTGCCGGTTCGGGCGAACCGGCACGGAGAATCGGACAGGAGACAGTGTAGCGGGAGCCGGCTCAGTGCTTCGACTCGCCGATCAGCGCGACCGAGTCGAACTGGCGCTGGTTTGCCTGGTGACGGCGGATCACGAGCCACATCGTCAGGCAGACGAACGTGCCGAACAGCACGATCACGACGCCGACCGGCACGTCGAGCCACACGAGCACCGCATACAGGCACAGCATCACGAGCACCGACAGATTCTCGTTGAAGTTCTGCACGGCGATCGAGTGGCCGGCCGACAGCAACACATGGCCGCGATGCTGCAGCAGCGCGTTCATCGGCACCACAAAGTAGCCCGATAGCGCGCCGACCACCATCAGGAACAGGTAGGCGATCAGCAGATAGACGGGCACGCGCAGGTGGCCGACGTGGACGACCCAGTCCGACGGGAACAGGTCGCGCGTGTAGAACGCCATCAGCATCACCGCGATGCCCATCATGATCCCGACGGGCAGCACCGTGAGCGATTTTTTCAGCGGAATCCGGCCGGCCGCGGCGATCGCGCCCCCGGCGACGCCGACCGCGACGACCGCCTGCAGGATCGCGCCTTCGGACAGCGACATGCCGAGCGACACCTCGGCCCACTTCAGCACGATGAACTGCAGCGTCGCGCCCGCGCCCCAGAAGAGCGTCGTGACGGCAAGCGAGATCTGGCCGAGCTTGTCGTGCCAGAGCGACGTGAAGCAGTCAGCGAAGTCGCTGATGAGCTTGATCGGGCCGTGCTGCTGCCGCGGGTAGCGTGCGCCGGTGTCGGGAATCCGCAGGTTGAACAGCGCGGCGATCACGTAGATCGCCATGATGACCAGCATCGCCGCTTCGGCGGGCGTGTTGATCGACGCCGGGGTGTGCGCGATCACGTGCGACGCGATGTGAGGGCTGATCAGCGCGCCGCCCAGCACCGTGCCGAGGATGATCGAGCTGACGGTCGTGCCCTCGATCCAGCCGTTCGCCGCGACGAGCCGGTCGGCCGGCAGCAGCTCGGTGAGAATGCCATACTTCGCGGGCGAGTAGGCCGCTGCGCCGAAGCCGACGACTCCGTATGCGAACAGCGGATGCGCGCCGAGCAGCATGGTGAGGCAGCCGACGACCTTGATCGAGTTGGTGATGAACATCACGCGCCCCTTCGGGCGCGAATCCGCGAAAGCCCCGACGAACGCCGCCAGCACGACGTAGGACAACACGAAGAACAGCTTGAGCAGCGGTGTCATCCAGTTGGGAGCGTGCAGATCTTTCAGCAGGGCGATGGCGGCGATGAGAAGCGCATTGTCGGCCAGCGACGAGAAAAACTGCGCGGCCATGATGGTGTAAAAACCTTTTTTCATCTGAAGCGATGCTTTCCTCGCTGCGGCTCGGCCGCGAGGGCCGCCTGATATGCGATCGGCTTATTCCGTTCGAAATGGGTTGTGCGCACGGCTTTATAACACGAAAATACAGCAACTCGGACTAGCAAGATTCCCCGATCGTTCCGTGAATTGTCGGCTACAGTGCTCAAAAGGCGCGCTAAGCTGATGATTCGCAAGCGTCTTTACGTAAAAATTCCCATGCCGCGCCCGATCTCTGCCACCATCCACACCGCCGCTCTTGCGAACAATCTTTCCGTCGCCCGCCGCTGCGCCGGCCAGTCCAAGGTCTGGGCCGTCGTCAAGGCGAACGCCTACGGGCACGGCCTCGCGCGGGCGTTTCCCGGCCTCCGGGGCACCGACGGCTTCGGGCTGCTCGATCTCGACGAGGCCGTCAAGCTGCGCGAGCTGGGCTGGGCCGGGCCGATTCTGCTGCTGGAAGGCTTTTTCCGCTCGACCGACATCGACGTGATCGACCGCTACAGCCTCACGACGACGGTCCACAACGACGAGCAGATGCGGATGCTGGAAACGGCGCGGCTGTCCAAGCCGGTCAACATCCAGCTGAAGATGAACAGCGGCATGAACCGCCTCGGCTACACGCCGGAGAAGTTCCGCGCCGCGTGGGAGCGCGCGCGCACGTGCCCGGGCGTCGGCCAGATCACGCTGATGACGCATTTTTCGGATGCGGACAGCGAGCGCGGCGTCGCCGAGCAGCTGGCGACCTTCGAGCGCGGTGCCGCGAGCATCGCCGGCGCGCGCAGCCTCGCGAATTCCGCGGCGGTGCTTTGGCACCCGGCCACCCATTTCGACTGGGTGCGCCCGGGGATCATGCTGTATGGCGCGTCGCCGTCGGGCGCGAGCGCCGACATCGCGGACACCGGCCTCAAGCCGGCGATGACGCTCGCGTCCGAGCTGATCGCCGTGCAGACGATCGCGAAGGGGCAGACGATCGGCTACGGATCGACGTTCTCGGCGCACGCGCAGATGCGCATCGGCGTCGTCGCGTGCGGCTACGCGGACGGTTATCCGCGTGTTGCGCCCGAAGGCGCGCCGGTGATCGTCGACGGCATCCGTACGCGGATCGTCGGCCGCGTGTCGATGGACATGCTGACCGTCGACCTGACCCCGTGTCCGCAGGCCAATGTTGGCTCGCGCGTCGAACTGTGGGGCGAGGCGCTGCCGATCGACGACGTCGCGCGCCATTGCGGCACGATCGGTTACGAGCTGATGTGCGCGGTCGCGGCCCGCGTGCCGGTGCGCGCGGAATAAGGGCGCATCACGTGGCCAAGCAGAAGACCGTTTACGTCTGCAGCGAGTGCGGCGGCCAGACGCCGAAGTGGCAGGGGCAATGCCCGTCGTGCCACGCGTGGAACACGCTTGTCGAGTCGGCCGCGGAGTCGCCGTCGGCGCACCGCTTTCAGTCGCTCGCAAAGCGCGCGCCGGTGCAGCGCCTCGCCGACATCGAGGCGGCCGACGTGCCGCGCTTTTCGACCGGCATCGGCGAATTCGACCGGGTGCTCGGCGGCGGCCTCGTCGCGGGGGGCGTCGTGCTGATCGGCGGTGATCCGGGCATCGGCAAGTCGACGCTGCTGCTGCAGTCGCTCGCCGGCATCGCGAGCGAGCGCCGCACGCTCTATATCAGCGGCGAGGAATCGGCCGCGCAGATCGCGTTGCGCGCGCAGCGGCTCGCGCTGCTCGACGGCGGTGTGCCGGCGGCCGAACTGAAGCTGCTCGCCGAGATCCAGCTCGAGAAGATCCAGGCGGCGATCGACGCGGAGCGCCCCGACGTCGCCGTCGTCGACTCGATCCAGACCGTCTATTCGGAAGCGCTCACGTCGGCGCCCGGCTCGGTCGCGCAGGTGCGCGAGTGCGCGGCGCAACTGACGCGCATCGCGAAGCAGTCCGGCACCGCGATCATCATGGTCGGCCACGTGACGAAGGAAGGCAATCTGGCCGGCCCGCGCGTGCTCGAGCACATCGTCGACACGGTGCTGTATTTCGAAGGCGACACCCATTCGTCGTTCCGGCTCGTGCGCGCGTTCAAGAACCGTTTCGGCGCGGTCAACGAGCTGGGCGTGTTCGCGATGACCGAGCGCGGCCTGCGCGGCGTCGCCAATCCGTCCGCGCTGTTCCTGTCGCAGCATGAACAGGTGGTGCCCGGCTCGTGCGTGCTGGTGACGCAGGAGGGCACGCGTCCGCTGCTGGTCGAGGTCCAGGCGCTCGTCGATACCGCTCATGTGCCGAATCCGCGCCGCCTCGCGGTCGGCCTCGAGCAGAACCGGCTCGCGATGCTGCTCGCCGTGCTGCACCGCCATGCGGGCATCGCGTGCTTCGACCAGGACGTGTTCCTCAACGCGGTCGGCGGCGTGAAGATCGCCGAGCCGGCCGCCGATCTCGCGGTGCTGCTCGCCATCCACTCGTCGATGCGCAACAAGCCGCTGCCGAAGGGCCTGATCGTCTTCGGCGAAGTGGGGCTCGCGGGCGAGATCCGCCCGTCGCCGCGTGGCCAGGAACGGCTGCGCGAGGCCGCGAAGCTCGGCTTCACGACGGCGCTGATTCCGAAGGCGAACGCGCCGAAGCAGCCGGTCGACGGGCTGCAGGTGATCGCGGTCGAGCGGCTCGAACAGGCGATCGACCGCGTGCGCGGGCTCGAGTGACGGCGCGCGGCACGCCCGCCGTCCTGTCGCGTAATTGCGTGTAATGTTTTTGTAGGCTTCTGTAACCCGCCGGACATCGCGCTTCCCTATCCTTTGACGAACTGTCGAACCGCGCGATGCGCAAAGGATGGATGTGAAACGGTCTGTGGAAGCGCCCGTCGGGCGCGATTACAACCTGCGTGGCTGTCGCGTGTCGGAGCCGATTCGCCAGCCGTGGGGCGGCGGTTGCAGGATCGTCGAGTGGATCGATGCGGAAGGGCGCGTCGCCCGCCGCGTGGTGGCCGAGCACGTGACCGAGGCGGAAGTCGTCGCGGCGATGCAGCGGCCGCCCGAAGGGCGCCGGCACCTGATGCGCGACGACGAACAGATGCCGCGCGACACGCTGCGGCGGCGCTGACCGGAAGCACGCGTCAAGCCGGGCTTGCCGGCCGGGCCGCGGGGCGATTCGCCAGCGGCCCGCGGCACGCCCGCAGGCGCGTCCGTCAGCCGATCTGCTCCAGTTCCTCCTGCGCAGCCAGCCAGTCGGCCTCGACGGTCTCGAGCCGGCTGTTGACGTCGCCGAGCGTGCGGATCGCGTCGGTCAGCTCCGTTTTGCGCGCTGCCTCGTAGCTCGCCGGATCGGCGACGAACGCGTCGAGCCGCGCCTTCTGCGCGTGCAGCGTTTCCATTTCCTTTTCCAGCTTCGCGATGCGCGTTTGCAGCGGCTTCTTGAGATGCGACAGGCGCTGGCGCTGCTCGGCTTCCTGCCGCTTCTGGTCCTTGCGGTTGACGACGGGGCCGGTGGCCGGCGCGGCCGCGCTGTCCGCCTTCGCCGCCGCGCGCTGCTCGGCGGCGTGCTGGAGCAGCCAGTCCCGGTAATCGTCGAGATCGCCGTCGAACGGCTGGAGCCGGTGTTTGGCGACGAGCATGAACTGGTCGGTCGTCGCGCGCAGCAGATGACGGTCGTGCGACACGAGGATCAGCGTGCCTTCGAATTGCGCGAGCGCCATCGTCAGCGCATGGCGCGTCTCGAGGTCGAGGTGGTTGGTCGGTTCGTCGAGCAGCAGCAGGTTCGGCTTCTGCCAGATGATCAGCGCGAGCGCGAGCCGCGCCTTTTCGCCGCCGGAGAACGGCCCGACCGGGTTGGTGGCCATTTCCCCGGAAAAATTGAAGCCGCCGAGGAAATCGCGCAGCTCCTGCTCGCGTGTGTCGGGCGCCAGTCGCGCAAGATGGGCGAGCGGGGAGTCGTCCTCGCGCAGCGTCTCGAGCTGGTGTTGCGCGAAATAGCCGATCGTCAGCCCCTTGCCTTCGCGGACATGCCCGGACAGCGGCGCGAGCGTGCCCGCCAGCGTCTTGATCAGCGTCGACTTGCCCTGGCCGTTCGCGCCGAGCAGGCCGATGCGCTGGCCGTTCTGGATCGACAGCGACACGCGCTCGACGATCGGGATCTCGGCGCCGTCGTCGCCGTGGTAGCCGCAGCGGACGTCCTCCATCACCATCATCGGGTTGGGTGCCGCATCGGGCGTGCGGAATTCGAACGTAAACGGCGACGCGACGTGCGCCGGCGCGATCAGTTCCATCTTCTCCAGCGCCTTCATCCGGCTCTGCGCCTGCCGCGCCTTGGTCGCCTGGGCCTTGAAGCGGTCGATGAAGCTCTGCAGATGCTCGATCGTGCGCTGCTGTTTCTCGTAGGCGCTCTGCTGGAGCGTCAGCTGCTGCGCGCGCAGCACTTCGAACTGCGAGTAGTTGCCGCCATAGCGCTTCACCTGACGGTTGTCGAGGTGCAGCGTGACGTTGCAGATCGCGTCGAGGAACTCGCGGTCGTGCGAGATCACGACGAGCGTGCCCGGGTAACGGTGCAGCCAGTCTTCGAGCCAGACGATCGCGTCGAGATCCAGGTGGTTGGTCGGTTCGTCGAGCAGCAGCAGATCGGAGCGGCACATCAGCGCCTGCGCGAGGTTCAGGCGCATGCGCCAGCCGCCGGAGAAGCTCGCGACCGGCTCGCGCGTCTGTGCGAGCGTGAAGCCGAGGCCGAGCAGCAGGGCCTCGGCGCGCGCCGGCGCGGTATAGCCGTCGGCATCGGCGAACGCGGCGTGCGCGTCCGCTTCCGCCGCGCCGTCGTGCGCGGCCGACGCGGCGGCGATGCGCGCCTCGATCGCGCGCAACGCAGCGTCGCCGTCGAGCGTGTAATCGAGCGCGGTGCGGTCGACGGCGGGCGTTTCCTGCGACACGTGGGCGATCTGCCATGACGGCGGCATCGAGAAATCGCCGGCGTCGGCATGCAGCTCGCCGCGCAACACCGCGAACAGCGTCGACTTGCCGGCGCCGTTCGCGCCGATCAGGCCGGCCTTCTCGCCGGGGTTGAGCACGAACGTGGCCGCGTCGAAAAGCGGCTTGGTGCCGCGCGCAAGACTGAACTGATTGAAACGGATCACGACGGAGAATGTGAGGCAAAAGCGCTATTTTAGACCGGGCGGCCGGCGCCGGGCATCGACCGTTCGGACGATGCCCCGTTCGCGTCCGATTTCGCCTAGACTCCACGTCCATCACGATCGACACAAAGAAGGGGGCCGCTGATGTCCAAACTGTATTCGTTCACCGCCGAATCGCTGGCCGGCGCGCCGGTGTCGCTCGACACCTATCGCGGCAACGTGCTGCTGATCGTCAACACCGCGAGCGAGTGCGGGTTCACGCCGCAGTACGCGGGCCTCCAGCAACTCTACAGCCGCTTTGCGGCGCGTGGCTTCGACGTGCTCGGTTTCCCGTGCAACCAGTTCGGCAAGCAGGAGCCCGGCGACGCCGCGCAGATCGGCGCGTTTTGCGAGCGCAATTTCGGCGTGACGTTCCCGATGTTCGCGAAGATCGACGTCAAGGGAGCGAACGCGCATCCGCTGTACCGCTATCTGACCGACGAGGCGCCCGGCATTTTCGGGCTCAAGGCGATCAAGTGGAATTTCACGAAGTTCCTCGTCGACCGCCAGGGCAATATCGTCAAGCGCTACGCGCCGTCGGCGAAGCCCGAGGAGATCGTGGCGGATATCGAAAAGCTGCTGTGACTCGTACCCGGTGCCGGCGCGCGCACCGGCGCCTGCGTGTGACCGGCGAGTGCGGCGGCCCGCGCAAGCCCGTTGCGCGCGTGAACAGGCGCGAGTGAATCCGCCTGAACAGCCGCTAGAGAATCGGCGCGAACAGCCGCGCGATGTGCATCGCGACCCGCCGCCATGCGGGCGACTGCCGGTATTCGCGCGCGTCGACCGCATAGGCCTGCGCGAAGTCGCGCACGAGCATCGCTTCGACTTCGTCCGCGAACGCGCGGTCGACCGTCAGCACCATGATTTCGAAGTTGAGCCGGAACGAGCGGTTGTCGAGATTCGCGCTGCCGATCGCGGCCGCGCTGCGGTCGATCAGTACGACCTTCTCGTGCAGGAAGCCGGGCCGGTAGCGGAACACCTTGACGCCGGCATCGGCGAGATCGCGCGCGTAGAGCTTCGACGCCTCGAACACCACATAGTGATCGCGCCGGCTCGGGATCAGGATGCGGACGTCGACGCCGCGCATCACCGCGAGCTTGAGCGCCGCGACGACGGCCTCGTCGGGCACGAGGTAAGGCGTCGTGATCCAGATCCGCTCGCGTGCGGCATTGATCGTCTCGACGAAGAACAGCGAGCCGGTTTCCTGCTTGTCGGCCGGCCCCATCGGCACCGCGAGGCAGTGCATGTCCGCATCGGGTACCGGCGCGGGCGGCGGTGCGAGGTGCGGCAGGGTCCGTGTCGCCCAGTGCCAGTCCTCGGCGAACACGTACTGGATGCTCGCCACGGCGGGGCCGCGCACCTCGATGTGCGTGTCGCGCCACGGCGACAGGCGCGCGTTCGCACCGAGATATTCGACGCCGACGTTATGACCGCCGACGAACGCGCAGGTGCCGTCGACGACGACGATCTTGCGGTGGTTGCGGAAATTGAGCTGGAAGCGGTTGACGAACTGGCGTTTGGTCGCGAACGGATGCACCTCGACGCCGCCGGCGCGCAGGTCGTTGACGTAGCTGTGCGGCAGGTCGAAGCTTCCGATGCTGTCGTACAGCAGATAGCAGCGCACGCCGGTGGCGGCGCGCGCGATCAGCGCGTCGCGCAGCATCGCGCCGAGCGCGTCGTCGCGGATGATGAAGAACTGCACGATCACGTAATGGCGCGCGGCGTCGATCGCCGACAGGATCGCCGCAAACGTCGCCTCGCCGTTGACGAGCGTGCGCACCGCGTTGCCGGGCAGGAACGGCATGCCGCCGAGCCGGGTGAGCGCGCGCGCGGCGGCGACGCCGAGCGCGTCCGACGGCGCCCCCCCGGTCGAGCCGCCTGCGCTCCACGGCGCCGGCAGGGTGTGCGAGCGCAGCGCCTCGGACTCGTGGCGCCGCGCGTCGACATAGCCGGAGAACTTGCTGCGTCCGAGAAAGAGATAGGGGATCAGCGTCAGGTACGGCATCGCGGCGAGCGACACCGCCCACGCGATCGCGCCCTGCGACGTGCGGGTGTTCAGGATCGCGTGGCAGGCCGCAACCACCCCGAGCACATGCAGGACGAGGATGAGCGTGCCAACGTGTAGCCAGTCGAGATACATGGGCGCGTAACGGACTCCTGAAGTCGCGCGGCGCGACGGCCGCTTACGCGCATCTTACCGAACCGCAACGCGAAGCGGGGCGCGTCGCGTTGCGGCCGGTCGGGGGCTGGCCCGCCGTTCAGGGCTTCGCGGGCAGGTCGGCGGCCTGGATCAGGAACACGCTGTCGTCGCCCGCGCTGGTCGACAGCCAGGTCAGCTCGAGGCCGCCGAACGCGGCTTCGACGTTCGCGCGCTCGTTGCCGATCTCGACGACCAGCACGCCGTCGTCGTGCAGCCAGTTGCGCGCTTCGCCGATGATGCGGCGGACGATGTCCATGCCATCCTCGCCGCCGGCGAGCGCCATCTGCGGCTCGTGCCGGTACTCCGGCGGCAGCGCGGCCATCGACGCCGCGTTCACGTACGGCGGATTGGTCAGGATCACGTCATATCGCGCGGCGGGGTCGGTCGAGCGGAAGCCGGGCAGCGGCGCATAGAGGTCGCCCTGATGGAGCGCGATGCGGTCTTCGAGGCCATAGTCGCGCACGTTGATCTTCGCGACTTCGAGTGCCTTGTCGGACAGGTCGACCGCGTCGATCTCCGCGTTCGGGAACGCGCTCGCCGCGAGGATCGCGAGACACCCGGAGCCGGTGCACAGCTCCAGCACCGCACCGACCTGGTCGGGATCGGCGACGTACGGCTGCAGCCCGTCGTCGAGCAGTTCGCCGATGAACGAGCGCGGCACGATCACGCGCTCGTCGACGTAGAAGCGGTGGCCGTGCATCCATGCCTCGTGCGTGATGTACGCGGCGGGCACGCGGTCGGTCGCGCGCCGCTCGATCACATTGAGCACGGCGTCGACTTCGTCGGGCAGCAGGCGCGCGTCGAAGAACGGCTCGAGCGTGTCGAGCGGCAGGTCGAGCGTGTGCAGCACGAGATAGGCCGCCTCGTCGTACGCGTTGTCCGAACCGTGGCCGAATGCGAGCTTCGCCTTCGAAAAGCGCGTGACCGCGTAGCGCAGCAGGTCGCGAACGGTGGTGAATGGTGTCGTCATGAATGGGCTCCGTCAGGCGATCAGTTGTTCGAGCACACGGCGGTACACGTTCTTCAGTGGGTCGATGAAGCGCACTTCGATGTGCTCGTCGATTTTGTGGATGCTGCCGTTCGGCGGACCGAATTCGATCACCTGCGGGCAGATGCGCGCGATGAAGCGTCCGTCGGACGTGCCGCCGGTCGTCGACAGTTCGGTCGTGAGGCCGGTCTCCGCGCGGATCGCGGCCTCGAGCGCGTTCGACAGGTCGCCGCGCGGCGTCAGGAACGGCAGGCCGCTCACCGACCAGTTCAGGTCGTAATCGAGCCCGTGCCTGTCGAGGATCGCATGCACGCGCGCCTTGAGGCCGTCGACCGTGCTGGCCGTCGAGAAGCGGAAGTTGAACAGCAGTTCGGCATGACCGGGGATCACGTTGGTCGCGCCGGTGCCCGCGTGCAGGTTCGACACCTGCCAGGTGGTCGGCGGGAAGTACTCGTTGCCTTCGTCCCACTGCTCGGCGGCGAGCTCGGCGAGCGCCGGCGCGAGCAGGTGGATCGGGTTCTTCGCGAGATGCGGGTAGGCGATGTGGCCTTGCACGCCCTTGACGATCAGCTCGCCGGACATCGAGCCGCGGCGGCCGTTCTTGACCACGTCGCCGAGCTCGGCGGTCGACGTCGGCTCGCCGACGATGCAGTAGTCGAGCCGTTCGCCGCGCGCGTCGAGTGCCTCGACGACTTTCACCGTTCCGTCGGTCGCCGGGCCTTCCTCGTCGCTCGTGATCAGGAACGCGATCGAGCCGCGGTGGCCGGGGTGCGCGGCGACGAATTCCTCGGTCGCGACGATGAAGCCGGCGAGCGACGCCTTCATGTCTGCCGCGCCGCGGCCGTACAGCTTGCCGTCACGATGGGCCGGCACGAACGGCGGCGACGTCCACTGCTCGATCGGACCGGTCGGCACGACGTCGGTATGGCCGGCGAACGCGAGCAGCTTGCCGTCGCGACCGTCCGCGCCGCGCTTGACGGCCCACAGGTTGGTCACGCCGTGCGACGCGATCGTCTCGATGTCGAAGCCGAGCGCGGCGAGGCGGTCGGTCATGATCTGCTGGCAGTGCTGGTCGTCGGGCGTCACGGACGCGCGGGCGATCAGCTGTTCGGTAAGGGCTAGGGTGGCGGACATGGTTCGGACCACTTTCGATAAAAAAGCCGGCGCGGTGGCCGGCAGCGATGACTTCGGACGCCGTGCGGCGTGAGCGGGCCTAGGCTGCGAACAGCGCCGCGTACTGGTCGGCCGCGAAGCCGAGCGATTTCACGCGGCCGTTGACGACCAGCACCGGACGCTTGATGACCGACGGCTTGTGGATCATCAGCGCGATCGCGCCGGCCGGCGTTTCGGCGGCCGCCTTCATGTCGTCGGACAGCGCGCGCCACGTGGTGCCGCGGCGGTTCAGGAGCGCGTCGAGCGACACGTCCTTCAGCCAGTCCTCGACCAGCGGCGCGCTGACGCCGGCTTTCTTGAAGTCGTGAAATTCGAACGCGACACCGTGGTCGGCAAGCCACACGCGGGCCTTCTTCACGGTGTCGCAGTTCGGAATGCCGTACACGACCACGGTGTGCGGCTTCGCCATCAGTCGCCTCGCAGCAGCTCGTTCAGGCCGACCTTCGCGCGGGTCTTCGCGTCGACCTTCTTGACGATCACCGCGCAGTAGAGGCTGTGCGTGCCGTCCTTCGACGGCAGGTTGCCGGCCACGACGACCGAGCCGGCCGGGATGCGGCCGTAGCTGACCTCGCCGGTTTCGCGGTCGTAGATCTTCGTGCTCTGGCCGAGATAGACGCCCATCGAGATCACCGAGTTCTCCTCGACGATCACGCCTTCGACGACTTCCGAGCGCGCGCCGATGAAGCAGTTGTCCTCGATGATGACCGGGTTCGCCTGCAGCGGCTCGAGCACGCCGCCGATGCCGACGCCGCCCGACAGGTGCACGTTCTTGCCGATCTGCGCGCACGAGCCGACCGTCGCCCAGGTGTCGACCATCGTGCCTTCGTCGACGTAGGCGCCGATGTTGGTGTACGACGGCATCAGCACGACGTTCTTCGCGATGAACGAGCCGCGGCGCGCGATCGCCGGCGGCACGACGCGGAAGCCGCCCGCGGCGAAGTCTTCGGCGGTGTAGTTCGCGAACTTCGACGGCACCTTGTCGTAGAACTGCGAGTAGCCGCCCGCCGGCATCGGCACGTTGTCTTCCAGGCGGAACGACAACAGCACGGCCTTCTTCAGCCACTGGTGCACGATCCAGTCGCTGCCTTGCTTCTCGGCGACGCGCAGCTGGCCCTTGTCCAGTTGCTCGATCGCGTGCGCGACCGCTTCGCGGACTTCCGCGGGCGCCGCCTTCGGCGACAGCTCGGCGCGGTTTTCCCAGGCGTTATCGATGATTTGCTGAAGTTGTTGCGACATGTTCGTTTTCGCAGGAAATTGAGTTGATCGGGGTAGGCGGTTACCGCGCGAGACCGCGGCAGAAATCGATGATGCGCTGCGCGCCCTCGACGCACTCGGCAGTGCCGGCGACGAGCGCGATCCGGATGTAATCGCGGCCGGGATTCGTGCCGTGCGCTTCGCGCGCGAGGTACGAGCCGGGCAGGACCGTCACATTATAGTCGGCGTACAGGCGCCGGGCGAACTCGGTGTCCGACAGGCCGGTGCGGGCGACGTTGGCCCACAGGTAGAACGCGGCGTCGGGCAGTTTCACGTCGATCACGTCGGCGAGCATCGGCGTCACCGTGTCGAACTTCTGCACGTACAGCGCACGGTTCTCGCGCACGTGCGCCTCGTCGCCCCATGCGGCGATACTGGCCTGCTGCCAGACGGGCGACAGCGCCGCGCCGTGGTAGGTGCGGTAGAGCAGGAATTTCTTCAGCAGCGCCGCGTCGCCGGCGACGAAGCCGGAACGCATGCCCGGCACGTTCGAACGCTTCGACAGGCTCGACAGCATCACGAGCCGCTCGAAGCCGCGGCCGAGGCGATGCGCCGCCTCGAGCCCGCCGAGCGGCGGGTTCGTCTCGTCGAAGTAGATTTCCGAGTAGCACTCGTCGGATGCGATCACGAAGCCGTGCCGGTCAGACAGCGCGAACAGCTCGCGCCAGTCGTCGAGCGTCAGCACCGCGCCCGTCGGATTGCCCGGCGAGCACACGTAGAGAAGCTGCGTGCGCGCCCAGACGTCGTCGGGCACCGCCGCGTAGTCGCACGCGAAGTTGCGCGCCGGGTCGCTGTTCACGAAGTACGGCTCGGCGCCCGCCAGCAGCGCCGCGCCTTCGTAGATTTGATAGAACGGATTCGGACAGAGTACGATCGCTTTCTCGCCGCTTTCGGTCGGCGTCGCGTCGATCACCGTCTGCGCGAGCGCGAACAGCGCCTCGCGCGAGCCGGACGCGGGCAGCACCTGCGTGGCCGAATCGATCGCCGGCAGGCCGTAGCGGCGTTCGAGCCAGCGCGCGATCGCCTGGCGCAGCGCGTCCGAGCCGGCGGTCGCCGGGTAGGCGGCGAGGCCGTCGAGCGCGGCGACCGCCGCGTTGCGGATCAGGGCGGGCGTCGGGTGCTTGGGCTCGCCGATGCCGAAGCTGATCGGCTTCGTGTCGGCGGGCGGCGTCACGTCCTTGAACAGGGCGCGCAGCTTTTCGAATGGATAGGGCTGGAGCGAATCGAGTCGAGGGTTCACGGGCGAAGCGGCCATCGCGGCCGGTTTGGGCGATAGGAGCGGCGAAGGGCGCCGCGCGGCAGCGCGGGCGGCACCGGCGATGCGGAGCGTCCGCGGCCGTCGATTATAGCGTGAGGACATCGTGTCACGGGCGGCGGGGCCGCCCGCGTGGCGACGACAACAGAGGGTATCGAAGCAAATGAACAATGGGGTGCGCGGCAGCCTGCCGACGTTGGCGATCCTGGTCGGCGCGTCGGTGTGGGGCCTGATCTGGTATCCGTTGCGGATCCTCGCGTCGCTGGGCGTGACGGGCACCGCGGCGAGCGCGCTGACGAGCCTCGTCGCGTTCCTGTTCGTGATCGTCGTGCGGCATCGCTCGATCGCGACGTTGCGCTGGCACTGGGTGCTGCCGGGAATCGCGGTGACGGCGGGGGTGACGAATCTCGGCTTCGTCTGGGGCACGATCCACGGCGAAGTGCTGCGCGTGATGCTGCTTTTTTATCTGACCCCGGCATGGACCGCGATCTACGCGCACTTCCTGCTGCGCGAGCGGCTGACCTGGGCGGGCGCGGGACTCGCGGCGCTGTCGATCAGCGGCGCGATGCTGATGCTGTGGTCGCCGAGGCTCGGCGTGCCGCTGCCGGCCGGCCCGGCCGAGTGGGCGGGGCTCGCCGCCGGGCTGAGCTTCGCGATGAGCAACGTGCTGGTCGTCAAGGCGAGCCGCGAGCTGCCTCAGATGAAGGCGGAGATGCGCACCGCGACGCTGTTCGCCGGCGCGGCGCTGTTCGGCGCGGTCGCGTCGCTGTTCGAGGGACAGCCGGCCGCGCCGGCGGGCGGCGGACTCACCGCCGCGGCGCTGCTGGTCGCCGGCATCGGCGTGACGATGGCGTCGAACAATCTGCTCGTCCAGTACGGGCTGGCCCGCGTGCCGGCGAACCGCGCGTCGATCATCATGCTGTTCGAGATCGTCATCACGGCGCTGTCGGCGTGGCTGTTCGCCAACGAGCTGCCGGGCGCGCGCGAATGGGCGGGCGGCGTGTGCATCGTGCTCGCGACGCTGCTGTCGAGCCGCGTGCACCGGTCGGGCGCCGCGCAGGACAAAGCGGACGGCGGGCAGGACGGCGCACGCGCGATGGTATGATGGCAGCCATTCGCGGGGCCGGACGCTGCACAGCATGGCCCCGTTTTCCGACTTCCGGGGCGTGTCGCGCGCACGGGCCGGCAGGCCTTGCGCGGCGCGCCGCCGTCCGTTTTACACATTCTTCACATCCGATACCTCCGTGCGTCTGAGCTCGATCAAACTCGCTGGCTTCAAATCCTTTGTCGATCCCACGCATTTTCAGGTTCCGGGCCAGCTGGTCGGCGTGGTGGGCCCGAACGGGTGCGGCAAGTCCAACATCATCGACGCCGTGCGCTGGGTGCTCGGCGAGTCGCGCGCGTCCGAGCTGCGCGGCGAGTCGATGCAGGACGTGATCTTCAACGGCTCGACCGCCCGCAAGCCGGGCAGCCGCGCGAGCGTCGAACTGATCTTCGACAACTCCGACGGGCGCGCGGCCGGCCAGTGGGGCCAGTACGGCGAGATCGCCGTGAAGCGCGTGCTCACGCGCGACGGCACGTCGAGCTACTACATCAACAACCTGCCGGCGCGGCGCCGCGACATCCAGGACATCTTCCTCGGCACCGGCCTCGGGCCGCGCGCGTACGCGATCATCGGCCAGGGCATGATCGCGCGGATCATCGAGGCGAAGCCCGAGGAGCTGCGCGTGTTCCTCGAGGAAGCTGCGGGCGTGTCGAAGTACAAGGAGCGCCGCCGCGAGACCGAGAACCGCCTGCACGACACGCGCGAGAACCTGACCCGCGTCGAGGACATCGTCCGCGAGCTGTCAGCGAACCTCGAAAAGCTCGAGGCGCAGGCGGTGGTCGCGACCCGATACAAGGAACTCGTCGCCGACGGCGAGGAGAAGCAGCGCCTGCTGTGGCTGCTGCGCAAGAACGAGGCCGGCAACGAGCAGGACCGGCAGAAGCGCGCGATCGACCAGGCGCAGATCGACCTGGACGCGCAGACCGCGCGGCTGCGCGAAGTCGAGGCGCAGCTCGAGACGCTGCGTGTCGCGCACTACGCGGCGAGCGATGCGATGCAGGGCGCGCAGGGCGCGCTCTACGAGTCGAACGCGGAAGTGAGCCGGCTCGAGGCCGAGATCAAGTTCATCGTCGAATCGCGCAACCGCGTGCAGGCGCAGATCGCCGCGCTCGCCGCGCAGCGCGAGCAGTGGCAGGCGCAGGCCGACAAGGCGCAGGGCGATCTCGAGGACGCCGAGGAGGCGCGCGCGATCGCCGACGAGAAGGCGGCGATCGCCGAGGACGATGCGGCTGCGAAGCACGACGCGCTGCCGGCGCTCGAGGCGACCTGGCGCGACGCGCAGGCGCAGCTCAACGACGAGCGCGGGCGGATCGCGCAGACCGAGCAGTCGCTCAAGCTCGAAGCCGCGCACCAGCGCAACGCCGACCAGCAGCTGCAGCAGCTGCAGCAGCGTCACGAGCGCCTGAAGGCGGAAGCGGGCGGCCTCGACGTGCCGGACGAGGCGCAGCTCGAGGAGTTGCGCATGCAGCTCGCCGAGCAGGAGGAGATTCTCGGCGACGCGCAGGCGCGCCTCGCCGACGCGCAGCAGACGGTGCCGCGCCTCGATGCGGAGCGCCGTGCGGCGCACGAGCGCGTGCAGGCCGAAAGCGCGCAGATCCACCAGCTCGAGGCGCGTCTCGCCGCGCTCAGGCAGTTGCAGGAAAACGTGCAGACCGAAGGCAAGGTGCAGCCGTGGCTCGACAAGCACGAGCTCGGCACGCTGCCGCGTCTGTGGAAGAAGCTGCACGTCGAGCCGGGCTGGGAGACGGCGCTCGAGGCGGTGCTGCGCGAGCGGCTCGCCGCGCTCGAAGTGTCGAATCTCGACTGGGTGAAGGCGTTCGCGAGCGATGCGCCGCCGGCGAAGCTCGCGTTCTACGCGCCGCCACCGGCCGGTGAGCCGCTGGCGGCGGCGGGCGGCCTGCGGCCGCTGCTGTCGCTGGTGCGCATCGACGACGCCGGCTTGCGGGCGGTGCTGAACGACTGGCTCGGCGCCGTGTACGTCGCCGACGATCTCGCGCAGGCGCTCGCGACGCGCACGCAGCTGCCGGCGGGCGGCGCGTTCGTCGTCAAGGCAGGCCACGTGGTCACGCGCGTCGGCGTGCAGCTGTATGCGGCCGATTCGGAGCAGTCGGGCATGCTGGCCCGCCAGCAGGAAATCGAGAACCTGACGCGCCAGGTACGCGCGCAGGCGCTGCTCGCCGACGAGGCGAAGACGGCGGTGGTGCGGGCGGAAGCCGCGCACACGCAGGCGTCGCAGGCGCTGGGCGACGTGCGCGCGCAGGCCGAGCGCGCGACGCAGCGCGTGCACGCGCTGCAGATGGACGTGCTGAAGCTCGCGCAGGCGCACGAGCGTTACACGCAGCGCAGCACGCAGATCCGCGACGAGCTCGAGGAAATCGGCGCGCAGATCGAGGAGCAGCGTGCGCTGCGCGTGGAGTCGGAAGCGAATTTCGAGCGCTACGACGGCGAACTGGCGGAGCTGCAGGCGCGCTACGAGGACAACCAGCTCGCGTTCGAGGCGCTCGACGAGTCGCTGACCCACGCGCGCCAGGTCGCGCGCGATCTCGAGCGCGGCGCGAATGACGCGCGCTTTGCCGCGCGCAACGCGGCGACGCGGATCGACGAGCTGACGCGCAGCATCCAGGTCGCGCACGAGCAGAGCGAGCGGGTTGCCGTATCGCTCGAGGATGCGCGCGCTGAACTCGAAACGATCAACGGGCAGACCGCGCAGAACGGCCTGCAGGACGCGCTGGAGATTCGCGCCGTCAAGGAAGAGGCGCTGGCCGCCGCGCGCATCGAGCTGGACGACCTGACCGCGAAGCTGCGCGCGTCGGACGACGCGCGGCTGGCCGTCGAGCGCTCGCTGCAGCCGCTGCGCGACCGCATCACCGAGTTGCAGCTGAAGGAGCAGGCGGCGCGCCTGTCGGTCGAGCAGTTCGCCGAGCAGCTCGCGACGGCCGAGGTCGACGAGGCCGCGCTGCGCGAGAAGCTCACGCCGGATCTGAAGCCGTCGTATCTGCAGGGCGAGGTCACGCGGATCAACAACGCGATCAACGCGCTCGGCCCCGTCAACATGGCGGCGCTCGAGGAGCTGGCCACCGCGAGTGAGCGCAAGGTGTTCCTCGACGCGCAGTCGGCCGACCTGATCGACGCGATCACGACGCTCGAGGACGCGATCCACAAGATCGACCAGGAAACCCGCACGCTGCTGCAGGGAACCTTCGACGAGGTCAATCGTCACTTCAGCGACCTGTTCCCGCGCCTGTTCGGCGGCGGCCAGGCGCGGCTGATCATGACGGGCGACGAAATCCTCGATGCCGGCGTGCAGGTGATGGCGCAGCCGCCCGGCAAGAAGAACGCGACGATTCACCTGCTGTCGGGCGGCGAGAAGGCGCTGACCGCGACCGCGCTGGTGTTCGCGATGTTCCAGCTGAACCCGGCGCCGTTCTGTCTGCTCGACGAGGTCGACGCGCCGCTCGACGACGCGAACACCGAGCGGTTCGCGAATCTCGTGCGCGCGATGTCCGACAAGACGCAGTTCCTCTTCATCTCGCACAACAAGATCGCGATGGAGATGGCGCAGCAGCTGATCGGCGTGACGATGCAGGAACAGGGCGTGTCGCGGATCGTCGCGGTGGACATGGAAACCGCCGCGGGTTTTGCCCAGAATAACGTTTGACGAATGGCCCGCGGGCGCGCGGCGCACCGGCGCCCGCCCGCGAGTCCGATGAAAAAGAACAGTTGATGGAGCGTGCATGGACGAGTTGACACTCGGTTTGATCGGCGCGGGCGCAGTCGTGGTGGGCGGCGTCGCGGTCTACAACGCGTGGCAGGGCGCGAAGGTGCGGCGCAAGATGCCGCGGCCGATGCCGGAGGAGGCTGCGGAGGCGATGAATCGCCCCGAGCGCGACGACGAGTTGCCGTTCATCGAGCCGGTGCGCCAGCCGGTGCGTCGCGAGCCGGCGGCCGATGCGGCCGCGCCGGGCGACGAGGCCGCGCGTGTCGAGCCGACGTTCGGCGGCGCGGTGCCGGCCGAGGTGCCGGTGGATGCGCACGCGCCTGAGGCCGCATCGGCCGAGACGGACGTACCGGAGGCACAGGCCGTCGCCGAGAGCGGCGAGGCCGAGCCGGGCGAGCCGGCCGAAGCCACGGAGGCCGCCGAGCCGGTTCTGCCGGCCGCCACGACGATTTCCGCGGCGCCGCCCGCGATCGTCGACCGTCGCATCGACTGCATCGTGCCGATCCGCCTCGGCGCGCCGCTCGCGGGCGACAAGATCCTGCCGGCCGCGCAGCGTTTGCGCCGCGCGGGCAGCAAGCCGGTCCACATCGAGGGCAAGCCGGAGGGCGACGGCAACTGGGAGCTGTTGCAGAACGGCGTGCGCTATGAGGAACTGCGCGCGGCCGCACAGCTCGCTAACCGCGGTGGCCCGCTCAACGAGCTGGAGTTCTCGGAGTTCGTGACGGGCGTCCAGCAGTTCGCCGATGCGATCGACGGCGCGCCCGAATTCCCGGACATGATGGAGACGGTGTCGATGGCGCGCGAGCTGGACGGCTTCGCGGCGCAATGCGACGCGCAGCTGTCGATCAACGTGATGTCGGACGGCGCGCCGTGGTCGGCCAACTATGTGCAGGCGGTCGCGTCGCAGGACGGCCTGCTGCTGTCGCGCGACGGCACGCGCTTCGTTAAGCTCGACGCGAAGCAGAACCCGGTTTTCATGCTGCAGTTCGGCGACACCAACTTCCTGCGCGACGACCTGACCTACAAGGGCGGCAACATGATCACGCTGGTGCTTGACGTGCCGGTCGCGGAAGAGGACATCCTGCCGTTCCGGCTGATGTGCGATTACGCGAAGTCGCTGTCCGAGCGGATCGGCGCGCGGGTCGTCGACGACCAGCGCCGGCCGCTGCCGGAATCGACGCTGCTCGCGATCGAGCAGCAGTTGATGAAGCTGTACGCGAAGCTGGAAGAGGCGGGCATTCCGGCGGGTTCGCCGGTCACGCGGCGGTTGTTCAGCCAGTAAGTGATGGTGTGGACGCCGGGCGCAGTCGCCCGGCTGGCGTGCGCGCTGCCGAGAGAGGCGGGGGCTGCCCGACGGAGGCGATGGCGCCACGGCACCATGCCGATCGTTCAGCGCATGTGCCGAAGCGGCGGCGAACTGAGATAATCCGACACTCGACTGTCTCAGAAAGAAACTGCCGCCAGCATGGCCCGAACCCCCGTTGAACCGCCAGCCAGCCAACCCGCCGCGCGTGCCGCGTGGTTGCGTGACGAGCTCGAGCGCGCGAACTACGCGTATTACGTGCTCGACCAGCCGGAACTGCCCGACGCCGAATACGACCGGCTGTTCGTCGAGCTGCAGGAACTCGAAGCGGCGCATCCCGAACTCGTGACGCCCGAGTCGCCGACCCGGCGCGTCGGCGGCGAAGTCGCGAGCGGCTTCACGCCGGTCGTCCACACGATGCCGATGCTGTCGCTGAACAACGGCTTCAGCGACGATGACATCGCCGCGTTCGACCGGCGCGTCGCCGACGCGCTCGACAAGCCGGCCGATCTGGCCGGCACCGTGACCGATCCGGTCGAATACGCATGCGAACTGAAGTTCGACGGCCTCGCGATTTCGCTGCGCTACGTGAACGGCGTGTTCGTGCAGGCGTCGACGCGCGGCGATGGCACGACCGGAGAGGACGTGACGGAAAACGTCCGCACGATCCGCTCGATTCCGTTGCGGCTGAAGGGCGATCGCGTGCCCGCCGTGATCGACGTGCGCGGCGAGGTGCTGATGTTCAAGCGCGATTTCGCGCGCCTGAACGAGCGCCAGCGCGCGGCCGAGCAGCGTGAATTCGCGAATCCGCGCAATGCGGCGGCGGGCAGCCTGCGCCAGCTCGATTCGAAGATCACCGCGCAGCGTCCGCTGTCGTTCTTTTCGTACGGCATCGGCGTGCTGGAAGGCGCCGACATGCCCGACACCCACAGCGCGCTGCTCGACTGGTACGAGACGCTCGGGCTGCCGGTGAACCGCGAACGCGCGGTCGTCCGCGGCGCCGACGGGCTGCTCGGATTTTTCCGCAAGGTCGGCGACAAGCGCGAATCGCTGCCGTACGACATCGACGGCGTGGTCTACAAGGTGAATCGCCGCGACGAGCAGGACCGGCTCGGCTTCGTGTCGCGCGCGCCGCGCTTCGCGCTCGCGCACAAATTCCCCGCGCAGGAAGCGCTGACCCGGCTCGTCGCGATCGACGTGCAGGTCGGGCGCACCGGCGCGATCACGCCGGTCGCGCGGCTCGAGCCGGTGTTCGTCGGCGGCGCGACCGTCACCAACGCGACGCTGCACAACGAGGACGAGGTCCGCCGCAAGGACATCCGCATCGGCGACACGGTGATCGTGCGGCGGGCGGGCGACGTGATTCCCGAGGTCGTCGCGGCGCTGCTCGACCGGCGTCCGGCCGACGCGGCCGAGTTCGTGATGCCGACCGAGTGCCCGGTGTGCGGCTCGCGCATCGAGCGGCTGCCGGACGAGGCGATCGCGCGCTGCACGGGCGGCCTGTTCTGCCCGGCGCAGCGCAAGCAGGCGCTGTGGCATTTCGCGCAGCGGCGCGCGCTCGACATCGACGGCCTCGGCGAGAAGATCATCGACCAGCTGGTCGAGCAGAATCTGGTGCGCACGCCCGCCGACCTGTTCCATCTCGGCTTTTCGACGCTGGCGGAGCTCGACCGGTTCGCGGAGAAGTCCGCGCAGAACCTGCTCGATTCGATCGAGAAGGCCAAGCACACGACGCTTGCACGCTTCATCTACGCGCTCGGCATTCGTCACGTCGGCGAATCGACGGCGAAGGATCTCGCGAAACATTTCGGTTCGCTCGATCCGATCATGAGCGCATCGATCGAAGCGCTGCTCGAAGTCAACGACGTCGGGCCGGTGGTCGCCGAGTCGATCCACCAGTTCTTCGCCGAGGAACACAACCGGACGGTGATCGAGCAGCTGCGCGCGCCGGGCAAGGTCACGTGGCCGGAAGGGCCGCCCGCGCCGAAGGCGCCGCAGGGCGCGCTGGCGGGCAAGACGGTCGTGCTGACGGGCACGCTGCCGAACCTGACGCGCGACACGGCGAAGGAAATGCTCGAGGCGGCCGGCGCGAAGGTCGCGGGCTCGGTATCGAAGAAGACGGATTACGTCGTCGCGGGCGCGGAAGCGGGCAGCAAGCTCGCAAAGGCCGAGGAACTCGGCATTCCCGTGCTCGACGAGGACGGCCTGCACAAACTTTTGGAGGGACACACGCCATGATTCGCGACATCCTGAAAATGGGCGATCCCCGCCTGTTCGAGATCGCCAGGCCAGTGGAGAAGTTCGACACGCCCGAACTGCACAAGATCGTCGCGGACATGTTCGAGACGATGCATCACGCGAACGGCGCGGGGCTCGCCGCGCCGCAGATCGGCATCGGCCTGCAGATCATCATCTTCGGCTTCGGCAGCAACAACCGCTACCCGGAAGCGCCGCCCGTGCCGGAGACCGTGCTGATCAACCCGAAGGTCGAGTATCTGCCGCCGGACATGGAGGAAGGGTGGGAGGGGTGCCTGTCGGTGCCGGGCATGCGCGGCGTCGTCAGCCGCTACGCGAAGGTCCGCTACAGCGGCTTCGACCAGCATGGCGGGAAGATCGACCGCGTCGCGGAGGGGTTCCACGCGCGGGTCGTCCAGCACGAATACGATCACCTGATCGGCAAGCTGTATCCGATGCGGATCACCGACTTCACGAAGTTCGGCTATACCGACGTGCTGTTCCCGGGCCTCGACGCGGCGGAAGACGACTGACGCAACGCGCCATGGTGCGCGCGCGGCATGCGCCGCCGCCGCACCCTGAATGCGAAAACGCCCCAAAAGCCGGATCGGGATCCGGCTTTTGGGGCGTCGTCCATTGCGCGGGCGTTTTTGCAGGCCCGCGCCGGGCTTAGAAGTTCTCGTCGGCCGACAGATAGCGCCACTGGCCCTGCGGCAGCGCGCCGAGCATCACGCGGCCCATGCGCACGCGCTTGAGGCCGATCACCTCGAGACCGACCAGTTCGCACATGCGGCGGATCTGGCGCTTCTTGCCCTCGCGCAGCACGAAGCGCAATTGCTCGCCGTTCTGCCAGCTGACCATTGCGGGCTTGAGCGGCACGCCGTCGAGCTCGAGACCGTGCCGCAGCTTCGCGAGCGATTCCGCCGGGAAGTGCTGGTCGATGTCGGTCAGGCGCTCGCCGAACCGCACGCGCACCAGGTATTCCTTGTCGATGTCGGACTGCTCGCCGATCAGCTGTTTCGCGATCCGGCCGTTTTGCGTCAGCACGAGCAGGCCGGTCGAGTCGATGTCGAGCCGCCCGGCGGGCGCGAGCGCGCGCAGATGCTGCGGCGAGAAGCGCAGCGGCGAGTGGTCGCCGCTCCAGTGGTTGTCGCGCGTGATCAGTACGGCGGCGGGCTCGTAGCCGTCCTCCGCCTGGCCCGACACGTAGCCGACAGGCTTGTGCAGCAGGATCGTCACCTGCGCGGCCTGCGCGGCGGCCGCGCGCTCGTCGATCTCGATGCGCTGGTCGGCGCGCACCTTGGTGCCGAGCGTGTCGATGCGCTCGCCGTCGACCAGCACCCAGCCTTTCTCGATCCACTCGTCGGCTTCACGGCGCGAGCACAGGCCCAGTTCGGACATCCGCTTCGACAGTCGCATCAGGCCGGTTTCGTCGCGGTCCTCGGAGGCGGCGAAGCGCTTGACGGGCTGAGCGACCTTCAGTGCGCCGCCGGTCGGGCGGCGGGCGGCCGATGGGCCGGTGTCCCGCCGCGCGGCGAAATCGCCGCGTTTGGCCGGCGCGTCGCCACGCTTGGTGGCCACGTCGCTGCGCTTGAAGTCGCCGCGCTTGAAGGAAGCATCGTCACGCTTGAAGGAGGCGTCGCTGCGCTTTGGCGCAGGCGAGCCGTCGTCGCGGCGCGGCTTGCGTGCATCGCCACGCGGGCCGAAACGATCGTTGTCTGCCGACGGCCTGGCCGGGCGGCCGGCATCCGGGCGTTCGCGGCCGCGCGCGGGCGACTCGCCGAACGCGGAGCGGGGGCGCGCGGCGCGCTCGCCAGCGGCCTCCGGGCGTTTTGCGAAGCCGCCCGTGCGGCCTTCGGCGTTCTGCCGGGCGGCGCCGGGCGCGAATGCGCGGGCCGGCCGCGTCGAGCGTTCGGACGCGTCGCGCGTGCCGAAACGATCGGCGCCTGCCTCCGGGCGTTTCGCGAAACCGCCTTTACGGCCTTCGGGGTTCTGCCGGGCGGTGCCGGGTGCGGATGCGCGGGGCGGCCGCGTCGAGCGTTCCGATGCATCGCGCGTGCCGAAACGATCGCCGCCTGCTTCCGGACGTTTCGCGAAGCCGCCTTTGCGGCCTTCGGGGTTCGGCCGGGCGGTGCCGGGCGCGGATGCGCGGGCCGGCCGCGTCGAGCGTTCGGACGCGTCGCGCGTGCCGAAACGATCGCCGCCTGCCGACGGTCTGGCCGGGCGGCCGGTATCCGGACGCTCGCGGCCGCCGCGTGCGGGCGGCTGGCCGAACGCAGCGCGTTCGCGCGGCGCCCCAGCGGGTTTCTTGGACGTCCGCGGCGCGGCGGATTTCGCGGCGGGCTTGCCGGTCGGGCTCTCGGCGCCGGGCGCGGCGCGCACGGGCTTGCGCCCGGTATGGCTGCCGGAACGGACGGGGTCGCGGCCCGGCGAAGCCGGCCGCGGATGTTTGGCGGTTAATTTGGGACGCATAGATGCTTACACTGCGATCGCGCGCAGCAATTCGGTTTCGACCTGGATCTGCAGGCGGTTGTCGGACAAGCCGGCGCCGTCGAGCAGGAAGACGTCCTCGACGCGTTCGCCGAGGGTGTTGATCCGCGCCGCGTGGACGCCGACCCGGTGCTCGGCCAGCACGCGCGCGATCGAATAAAGAAGGCCCGGCCGGTCGTTGGCGGACACGGACAGGATGTAATACTGGCCGCGCTCGTCGGCCCGGAGGTCGACGCGCGGCGTGATCGGGAACGTCCGCGACAGCCGGGACAGCCGGCCCTTGGACGGTTCCGGCAGCGGCGCCGCCTCGGCGAGGCGGGCGGCGAGCTGCTGTTCGACGAGGTTCGCGATGTCGCGGTACTGCACGTCGTGCTCGGTCTGCGTGACGATGAAGTTGTCGAGCGCGTAGCCGTGGCGCGTCGTGTTGATGCGCGCGTCGAGCACCGACAGGCCGTTGCGGTCGAAGTACGCGCAGATGCCGGCGAACAGGTCGGGGCGGTCCTTCACGTAGACGAGCACCTGCAGCGCGTCGCCGACCGGCGACGGCCGCGCGCGGACGATCGCGGTGTCGGCGTTCACGTGCCGGGACAGCACACGGGTCTGCCACGCGATGTCGGCCGCGTCGTGGCGCAGGAAGAAGCCGACGTCGAGCTGGCTCCACAGCGCGCGGTGCGCGTCGGCGGGCACGGTCTCGAGCCGCAGGAGCGCGAGCGCCTCTTCCTGGCGGGACTTCAGCTCGGAATGCGTGTCGGGCTGCGCGCCGCCGAGCACCGCAAGCGTCGCACGGTAAAGGTCTTCGAGCAGCTTGCCCTTCCACGTGTTCCACACCTTCGGGCTGGTGCCGCGGATGTCGGCCACGGTCAGCAGATACAGCGCGGTCAGCCAGCGCTCGTTGCCGACCAGGTCGGCGAAGCGCTTGATGACTTCCGGATCGCTCGTGTCCTGCTTCTGCGCGACCTGACTCATCGTCAGGTGCTGCTGGACCAGCCAGACGACGAGCGCCGCGTCGTCGCCCGCGATGCCGTGCTCGCGGCAGAAGCGCCGCGCATCGGCCATGCCGAGCGTCGAGTGGTCGCCGCCGCGGCCTTTCGCAATGTCATGGAACAGCGCCGCGACATACAGCACCCACGGCCGCTCGAAGTTGCCGATCAGCTGGCTGCAGAACGGATACTCGTGCGCGTGCTCGGCGACCGCGAAGCGGCGGATGTTGCGCAGCACCATCAGGATGTGCTGGTCGACCGTGTAGACGTGGTACAGGTCGTGCTGCATCTGGCCGACGATGCGGCGGAAGTTCAGCAGGTAGCGGCCGAGCACGCTCGTCTGGTTCATCAGCCGGAACGCATGCGTGATGCCTTCGGGCTGCTGCAGGATCTTCATGAAGGTGTGGCGGTTGCGCGGATCGCGCCGCCACGCGTTGTTCATGATCTCGCGCGAGTTGTAGAGCGCGCGCAGCGTGCGGGCCGACAGGCCCTTGACGCCGCGAGTCGTCTCGTACAGCAGGAACGCTTCGAGGATCGCGTCGGGATGGCGCTCGAACACGTCGTCCGCGGCGATCTCGAGCATGCCCTGCTTCTCGACGAAGCGGCCTGCCGACAGCACGCGCGTGATGCCGCTCGTCGCCGGGAAGAGTTGCGCCTCGATGTTCTGGATCAGGATCGTCGCGAGCTGCGTGACCGCCTTCGCGGCCCAGTAGTAGCGGCGCATCAGCTGCTCGCTCGCGCGCTTGGTCGGCGTCGGCGCGTAGCCGAAGCTCTCGGCCGCCTGGGTCTGCAGGTCGAACACCAGGATATCCTGGCGGCGCCCGGCGAGCACGTGCAGCCGCGCGCGCAGTGTCTTCAGGAAGCCCTCGTTGCGGCGCAGCTCGCGCGCTTCGCGATCGGTGATGAGGCCGCGCGTGTCCAGCTCGCGCCAGCTGCTGCCGAAGCCGGCCGCGCGCGCGATCCAGAGGATCGTCTGCAGGTCGCGCAGCCCGCCCGGGCTTTCCTTCACGTTCGGCTCGAGGCTGTACGGCGAATCCTGGAACTTTGCGTGACGCTGGCGCATTTCCAGCACTTTCGCCTGGAAGAACGCGCGAGCGTCGAGCGCTTCGCGATAGTGCAGCGTGAAGCGCTCGAACAGCGCGGTGCTGCCGATGACGCGGCGCGCCTCGAGCAGCGATGTCTGCACCGTCACGTCGTTCGACGCTTCCTCGATGCATTGCGCGACGGTGCGCACGCTGCTGCCGATCTCGAGGCCGAGATCCCACGCCATGCCGATGAAGCGCTCGATGCGCGCGTCCAGTTCGGCGTCGTGGCCATCGGGCAGCAGCACCAGGATGTCGACGTCGGAATACGGCGACAGCTCGCCGCGCCCGTAGCCGCCGACCGCGACGAGCGCGAGCGAGGCGGGCAGCCCGCATGCGTCCCAGACCGACCTGAGCGCGTCGTCGGTGGCTTTCGACAGCGCGTGCATCAGCGGCGCGACATTGCTCGCGCTGCGAAAGCGCGCGAGCAGATCGGCCTTGACGGCCTTGAATTCGGCGCGCCGCGAGAGCGCTTCGGTCGGGGTGGCTGCGGGAGCGCTCATGGGCGGCTGGGTCGGGTAGGGGCGGGGCGGGCCGGCGCGCGCGCTCAGGCCGCTGCGGACGGGTTGGCGAACACGGGGCGCGGCGGTGTGCCGGCGGACACGGTCAGCACTTCGTAGCCGGTCTCGGTGACGAGCACGGTGTGCTCCCACTGCGCGGACAGGCTGCGGTCGCGCGTCTTGACCGTCCACTGGTCGGGCATCGTGCGGATGTCGCGCTTGCCGGCGTTGATCATCGGCTCGATCGTGAAGATCATGCCCGGCTTCAGCTCGACGCCGGTGCCCGGGCGGCCGTAGTGGACGACCTGCGGATCTTCGTGGAACACCGTGCCGATGCCGTGGCCGCAGTATTCGCGCACGACGCTGTAGCCCTGCGCTTCCGCGTGCTTCTGGATCGCGTAGCCGATGTCGCCGAGGCGCGCGCCCGGCTTGACCTGGTCGATGCCGAGCCACATGCATTCGTAGGTGGCCTGCACGAGGCGCTTCGCGAGGATCGAGCCCTCGCCGACGATGAACATCCGGCTCGTGTCGCCGAAGTAGCCTTCCTTGATGACGGTGATGTCGATATTGAGCGCGTCGCCGCTCTTGAGCACCTTGTCGCCCGGAATGCCGTGACAGATCACGTCGTTTACGGAAATGCAGCACGACGCCGGGTACGGCGGGTAGCCGGGCGGCTGGTAGTTCAGCGTCGCGGGAACCGTGCCCTGCACGCTGACCATGTACTCGTGGCAGAGGCGGTCGAGCTCGCCCGTCGTGACGCCCGCGACGACGAACGGCGTGATGTAGTCGAGCACTTCGCTCGCGAGGCGGCAGGCGACGCGCATCTGCGCGATGTCGTGTTCGTTTTTGAGCGTAATAGCCATCGATGTGTGCCTGGAATGCGGTGAATTGGAGAATTATCGCACCTTATGCGGGGCCTCGCAGCCCCGGGGCGCGGCGCGGGCGCGGGTTTTTGCGGATTGCCGCCACGCGCGGCAAAGCGGCGGGCGACTTGAGAACGGCAAAGTCGGCATGCTATACTTATTGGCTAAGTCGACACTGTAACGCCGGTGATGCTCCAGATTGGGGTGGTGCACCCGGCGGTGGTAGTGAGAGGCTTGCGGCACGGGCATTTGCGCGTGCCGAATCGCAAGCCGGCGCAACCAGGGTGCCGGCCGCGCGAGCGAAAGCGTTCGCGCGGCGGTACGGCGGCCGGCTTAAGACCTAACCCTCGTGGAGAATTGATATGGCAGTAACGATGCGCCAAATGCTGGAAGCGGGTGTCCACTTCGGTCACCAGACGCGCTTCTGGAACCCGAAGATGGCACCGTTCATTTTCGGTCACCGCAACAAGATTCACATCATCAACCTCGAAAAGACGCTGCCGATGTTCACCGACGCACAGAAGTACGTGCGTCAGCTGGCAGCGAACCGCGGCACGATCATGTTCGTCGGCACGAAGCGCCAGTCGCGCGACACGATCGCCCAGGAAGCTCAGCGCGCGGGCATGCCGTTCGTCAACGCACGCTGGCTCGGCGGCATGATGACCAACTTCAAGACGCTGAAGGTGTCGATCAAGCGCCTGAAGGACATGGAAGCGGCGGTCGAGGCGGGCGAGCTCGAGAAGATGAGCAAGAAGGAAGCGCTGCTGTTCGAGCGTGAAATCGCCAAGCTGCAGAAGTCGATCGGCGGCGTGAAGGACATGGGCGGCATTCCGGACGCGATCTTCGTCGTCGACGTCGGCTACCACAAGATTGCCGTCACCGAAGCGAACAAGCTGGGCGTGCCGGTCATCGCCGTGGTCGATACGAACCACTCGCCGGAAGGTGTGGACTACGTGATCCCGGGTAACGACGACTCGAGCAAGGCAGTCGCGCTGTACGCCGAAGGCATTGCGGACGCGATCCTCGAAGGCCGTGCGAACGCGGTCAACGAAGTGGTCCAGGCAGCGCGCGGCGACGACGAATACGTCGAGGAAAACGCGTAACTGGCCCCGAGCCGGCGCAAAAAGGGGGCTCTCAACAGGCCCCCTTTTTTTAAGCGTGTGCGCCGGACCGTAATCGCGCCGCGTGGGCGGCGGGTCCGGAAACGAATCTCGGCCGTTCGCGTCGAACTGCGGGCGGCGTTGTGAATACAGACTCAAGGAGCGAATGATGGCGGCAATTACCGCAAGCATGGTGGCAGAACTGCGCGCAAAGACCGATGCACCGATGATGGAGTGCAAGAAGGCGCTGACGGAAGCCGACGGCGACATGGCCAAGGCTGAAGAGCTGCTGCGCGTCAAGCTCGGCAACAAGGCGAGCAAGGCGGCATCGCGCGTGACGGCAGAAGGCGTCGTCGCATCGTTCGTCGGCGGCAATGCCGGCGCGCTCGTCGAACTGAACTGCGAAACCGACTTCGTCGCGAAGAACGACGACTTCAACGCGTTCTCGCAGCAAGTCGCCGAGCTGGTGGCGACGCAGAACCCGGCCGACGTCGCTGCGCTGTCCGCGCTGCCGCTCGACGGCAAGACGGTCGACGAAGTGCGCCTCGCGCTGGTCGGCAAGATCGGCGAAAACGTCTCGATCCGCCGCTTCGTGCGCTTCGAGACGTCGAACAAGATCGCTTCGTACCTGCACGGCAGCCGCATTGGCGTGATCGTCGAGTACACGGGCGCGGAAGAGCAGGTCGGCAAGGATGTCGCGATGCACGTCGCGGCAATGAAGCCGGTCTCGCTGTCGTCGAACGAGGTGCCGGCCGAGCTGATCGAGAAGGAGCGTCGCGTCGCCGAGCAGAAGGCCGCGGAATCGGGCAAGCCGGCCGAGATCGTCGCGAAGATGGTCGACGGCAGCGTCCAGAAGTTCCTGAAGGAAGTGTCGCTGCTGAACCAGCCGTTCGTGAAGAACGACAAGCAGACGATCGAGCAGATGCTGAAGGCTGCGGATGCTGCGGTGCAGCAATTCGCGCTGTTCGTCGTCGGCGAAGGCATCGAGAAGCGCCAGGACGACTTCGCCGCCGAAGTGGCCGCGCAAGTCGCAGCAGCAAAGCAGCAGTAAGCATCAGCAGTCAAGCAGCATCCGCGGCGGACGTCCGTTCCGCCGCGGCCGGCGGTGCCGCCGGCCGGTCCGGGAGTCCGGCCGGGCCGGCGGCGCTTGCCCGAATCAGTATTTCGCCCCTACAGTTCGTGGTTGTCATCCTCTCGTCGCTCGGAAGCCCCTATGTCCAATGCCTATAAACGCATCCTCCTCAAACTCTCCGGCGAAGCGCTGATGGGCGATGATGCCTTCGGCATCAATCGGCAGACGATCGAGCGGATGGTGGCCGATATCGCCGAAGTCGTGCGTCTCGGCACGCAGCTCGCGGTGGTGATCGGCGGCGGCAACATTTTCCGCGGCGTCGCGGGTGGTGCGGCCGGCATGGACCGCGCAACGGCCGACTACATGGGCATGCTGGCGACAATGATGAACGCGCTGGCGCTGCAGGATGCGATGCGTCATGCCGGCATCGAGGCGCGCGTGCAGTCGGCGCTGCGCATGGACCAGGTCGTCGAGCCGTATATCCGCCCGCGCGCGATCCGCCAGCTGGAGGAAGGCAAGGTGGTGATCTTCGCCGCAGGCACCGGCAACCCGTTCTTCACGACCGATACGGCCGCCGCGCTGCGCGGCGCGGAAGTGGGCGCCGAGGTGGTGCTGAAGGCGACGAAGGTCGACGGCGTGTATTCGGCCGATCCGAAGAAGGATCCGTCCGCCACGCGCTACGCGACGATCAGCTTCGACGAAGCGATCAGCCGCAACCTGCAGGTGATGGACGCGACGGCATTCGCGCTGTGCCGCGACCAGAAGCTGCCGATTCGCGTGTTCTCGATCAACAAGCCGGGGGCGCTCAAGCGCATCGTGCTGGGCGAGGACGAAGGTACGCTCGTCCACGTGTAAACTCTCGCGGATGCGGGTGTCGCGCGGCGTGCTGCGCACGCGCGCAACCCGCGTCGTATTGAAAGTTTGAAGGTTCGGAGGTTGAAATGAGTGTCGCTGAAACCAAGAAGGGCGTCGAGCAGAAGATGCAGCGCTCGATCGAAGCGTTCAAGAACGATCTGGCGAAGATCCGCACGGGCCGTGCGCATACCGGTTTGCTCGATCACGTGCAGGTCGACTACTACGGTTCGATGGTGCCGATCTCGCAGGTGGCCAACCTGACGCTCGTCGACGCACGCACGATCGGCGTTCAGCCGTGGGAAAAGAACATGGTCGCGAAGGTCGAGAAGGCGATCCGCGAAGCCGACCTGGGCCTGAACCCGGCGACGTCGGGCGACCTGATCCGCGTGCCGATGCCGGCGCTGACCGAAGAGCGCCGCCGTGAGCTGACGAAGGTCGTCAAGGGCGAAGGCGAGACGGCCAAGGTCGCGATCCGCAACCTGCGCCGCGATGCGAACGAGCAGCTCAAGAAGCTCGTGAAGGACAAGGAAATCTCGGAAGACGACGAGCGCCGTGCCGGCGACGACGTGCAGAAGCTGACCGACAAGCACGTAGCGGAAATCGACAAGCTCGTGCAGAGCAAGGAAGCCGAGATCATGACGGTCTGACGACCGTCCTCGCGCGCCGCCTTCTTCACGCCTCATCGTCTCAACGGCCATGACCTATACCAGCTCTACTGTTCGCGTGCCTGACGTCGCCGCCGTGCCGCGTCACATCGCGATCATCATGGACGGCAATGGCCGTTGGGCGACCGAGCGCCGCTTGCCGCGCGTGGCGGGGCATACCCGCGGCGTCGACGCGGTGCGCTCGGTGGTGGAGACCTGCGCGCGCGCGGGTGTCGAATACCTGACGCTGTTCGCGTTCAGCTCGGAAAACTGGCGCCGGCCGACCGACGAAGTATCGTTCCTGATGCGGCTCTTCATCACCGCGCTCGAGCGCGAGATCGGCAAGCTGCACGCGAACGGGATCCGTCTGCGCGTGGTCGGCGATCTCGACCGCTTCGAGCCGCGCATCCAGGCGCTGATCCGTCGCGCCGAAACCAAGACGGCGCGCAACACGCGCCTCACGCTCACCATCGCCGCGAACTACGGCGGCCGTTGGGACATTCTCCAGGCGACCCGCAAGCTCGTCGAGCAGGCGGTTCGCGAGGGCCGCGAGGTGGAGATCAGCGAGGCGACTTTCTCGCCCCATCTCGCGATGGCCTATGCGCCGGAGCCCGATCTATTCATCCGCACGGGCGGCGAACAGCGCATCAGCAATTTCCTGCTGTGGCAGCTCGCCTATACCGAGTTCTACTTCACCCCCAAATACTGGCCGGACTTCGACGGCGCGGCCCTTGCCGACGCGCTCGCGTCCTACACCGACCGCGAGCGCCGCTTTGGCCGCACGAGCGCGCAGCTCGAGTCGCAGTCGCAAAGCGCCGACTCCTTTTCATGCTGAAAACCCGTGTCATCACGGCAGTCGCGCTGCTGGCGGTGTTGCTGCCGGTCACGCTGTTCGCGCCGCTGAGCGCGTTCGGCGCGTTGATCGCCGTCGTGCTGGTGTTCGCCGCCTGGGAGTGGGCGCGCCTGCTGAAGCTCAGCGGCGGCGGCCCGGTCGTCTATGCGGCCGCCGCGGCGCTCGCGCTGTTCGCGAGCACGCGGCTCGGCGTCGGCGTGAGCGCGTCGCGCCCCCTTTTCGAGGCGGCCGGCGTGTTCTGGCTGCTGGCCGGTCCGTTTTCGCTGTGGCGCAAGCCGCATCTCGCCGAAGGCGTGTGGCGGCCGTTCCTGCTCGCGTCGGGACTCGTGATTTTCGCCGCGTGCTGGCATGCGCTCGTCGCCGCGCGCGCGCAGGGTGTGCCGTTCGTGCTGTCGCTCCTCGTCGTCGTCTGGCTGGCCGATATCGGCGCATACTTTGCGGGCAAGGCGTTCGGGAAGCGTAAGCTTGCAGTGTCGATCAGCCCCGGCAAGACCTGGGAAGGCGCGGCGGGCGGCTGGCTGGCCGTGATGGCCGTCGCGAGCGCCGCGATGGCGGCCCGGCTGTTCGAACCCACCCTTTTTTCTGCCTTCGCCGTGCGGTACGGCATGCCCGGCGCATGGGCTGCGCTGACGTTGCTCGTCGCGTTCAGCGTGATCGGCGACCTGTTCGAATCGCTGCTCAAGCGCCAGGCCGGCGTCAAGGATTCGAGCGGACTGCTGCCGGGCCACGGCGGCGTGCTCGACCGTGTCGATGCGCTGTTGCCCGTGTTGCCTCTTGCGATGCTGATGCTCGGTTAAACCTACACTTCTCTTATGCAAAAACGTCTGACATTGCTCGGCTCGACGGGCTCGATCGGAGACAGCACGCTCGACGTGGTCGCGCGGCATCCGGAGCGTTTCTCGGTGTACGCGCTGACCGCGCACCGTAACGGCGACAAGCTCGTCGCGCAGTGCCTGCAATTCGCGCCCGAGGTGGCGGTGGTCGGCGATGCGCAGACGGCCGCGCACGTCGAGGCGCAACTGCGCGCCGCCGGCAGCAAGACGCAGGTCGCCTACGGGCAGCAGGCGCTCGTCGACGTGTCGAAGAGCGACGGGTGCGACACCGTGGTTGCGGCGATCGTCGGCGCGGCGGGCCTCGCGCCGAGCCTCGCGGCCGCGCGCGCGGGCAAGCGCATCCTGCTCGCGAACAAGGAATCGCTCGTGATGTCCGGCGCGATCTTCATGGACGCGGTGCGCGACCACGATGCGATCCTGCTGCCGGTGGACAGCGAGCACAACGCGATCTTCCAGTGCATGCCGCGCGACATCGCCGAGCACGGCGGCATCTCGAAGATCATCCTGACCGCGTCGGGCGGCCCGTTCCGCACGCGCGAGCCGTCGACCCTCGTCGACGTGACGCCGGACCAGGCGTGCAAGCATCCGAACTGGGTGATGGGCCGCAAGATCTCGGTCGATTCGGCGACGATGATGAACAAGGGGCTCGAGGTGATCGAGGCGCACTGGATCTTCGGCCTGCCCGGCGAGCGGATCGAGGTGCTGATCCACCCGCAGAGCGTGATCCATTCGCTCGTGTCGTACAAGGACGGCTCGGTGCTCGCGCAGCTCGGCAACCCCGACATGCGCACGCCGATCGCGCACGCACTCGCGTTCCCGGACCGCGTCGACGCGGGCGTCGATCAGCTCGATCTCGCGCAGATCGCGCAACTGAGCTTCGAGAAGCCCGACTATGCGCGCTTCCCGTGTCTCGCGCTCGCGCTGAAGGCGCTGGCCGAGGGCGGCATCGCGAGCGCCGCATTGAACGCGGCGAACGAAGTGGCGGTCGAAGCGTTTCTCGAGCGCCGGATCGGCTTCATGGCGATCGCGGCGACGGTGGACGCGGTGCTCGGCGCACTGCCGAACCGCACGCCGGACGGCCTCGACGATGTCCTCGCGGCGGATGCCGAGGCGCGACGCCTCGCCGCCGCGTTTATTGCGAAAGCGCCTGCGCCACGCGTGGAGCGCACTGCCTGAATGAGGTGCTCATGAACGTGCTGGTTGAACTGATCGCGTTTGCAGTGGCGATTGGCGTGCTGGTCGTCGTGCATGAGTACGGTCATTACCGCGTTGCGCGGTGGTGCGGCGTGAAGGTGCTGCGGTTCTCGATCGGTTTCGGGCAGCCGCTGGCGCGCTGGGTCAGCAAGCGGACGGGCACCGAATGGACGCTCGCCGCGCTGCCGCTCGGCGGCTACGTGAAGATGCTCGACGAGCGCGATCCGGGGAGCGGCGTGAAGCCGGAAGAGGTCGCGCACGCGTTCAACCGGCAGCACGTCGCCAAGCGGATCGCGATCGTGTCGGCCGGGCCGATCGCCAATTTCCTGCTGGCGATCGTGCTGTTCGCCGGGGTGTTCGCGTCCGGCGTGACCGAGCCCGTGGCGATCATCGCGCCGCCGGCGGCCGGCACGGTCGCCGCCCAGGCGGGCTTCGCCGGCAACGAGACCATCGTGTCGATTCGCGACATGCGCGTAGGCGACATGCGCGTAGGCGATGCGCAAGGCGGCGACACGCAGCCGGTGCGGTCGTGGGTGGATCTGCGCTGGAAGCTCCTCGGCGCCGCGTTCGACCACAAGGAAGTGGTGCTGGGTGCGCGCAGCGGCAGCGGCGCGCACTCCGAGTTTCGCGTCGACCTGCGGCATGTTTCCGAGCGCGATTTCGACGACGAATTCATGACGCGCCTCGGCTTCGAGCCGGGTGGCGGCCAGCTGACGGTGGCGTCGGTGCAGCCGGGCAGCGCCGCGCAGCAGGCAGGCCTGCGCGACGGCGACAAGCTGCTGGCGCTCGACGGCCAGCGCATCGGCGGCGCGTCGGGCTTCATCGACACGGTCAAGCATCATGCGGGCAAGGCGCTCACGCTGAAGATCGAGCGGGGCGGCGTCGCGCAGGCGTTGACGGTCGTGCCGCAGGCGCAGCCCGACGACGAGACCGGCCGGCCGGTCGGTCGCATCGGCGCCGCGCTCGGGATGCAGACGCCGAGCGTCGACGTGCGTTACGGGCCGATCGAGAGCGTGAAGCTGGGCGTGCGGCGCACCTGGGACATTTCGGCCTATTCGGTTCGGATGTTCGGGCGGATGATCACCGGTGACGCATCGCTGAAGAACTTGTCCGGGCCGGTCACGATTGCCGACTATGCTGGCAAGAGCGCGCGGCTCGGCCCGTCGGCGTTTCTGTCGTTCCTCGCCCTTGTCAGTATTAGCCTTGGCGTGTTGAACTTGTTGCCGATTCCCGTTTTGGACGGGGGGCATCTGTTATATTATCTGGTTGAAGCCGCGACCGGTAAAGCCGTATCGGAGCGTTGGCAACTGATTCTGCAAAGAGCCGGGCTGATCTGCATCGTCATATTGTCGGCGATCGCACTATTCAATGACCTGGCTCGTTTAATCCATTTTTGACGCGTCAGGCGGCGGCCATGCGGCAGCCGCCTGATCCGATGCAGCTAAATATTGGGGATCCACGTTGTTCAAACCTCAGCGCTTTGTACCTAAGACAGTTGCAGCCGCGGCGCTTGCCGCGCACGGCCTCGTGGCGCATGCAGCGGCACCGTTCGTGGTGCAAGACATCAAGATCGAGGGCTTGCAACGCGTGGAACCCGGTTCCGTGTTCGCGTACCTGCCGATCAAGCAGGGCGACACCTTCACCGACGACAAGGCATCCGAAGCGATCCGCGCGCTGTACGCGACGGGCTTCTTCAACGACGTCCGCATCGCGACGCAGGGCAGCGTCGTGATCGTGCAGGTGCAGGAGCGCCCGGCGATCGCGACGGTCGAGTTCACCGGCACGAAGGAATTCGACAAGGACAACCTGACGAAGGCGCTGCGCGCAGTCGGTCTCGCGGAAGGCCGCTATTACGACAAGGCGCTCGTCGACAAGGCCGAGCAGGAGCTCAAGCGCCAGTACCTGACGCGCGGCTTCTACGCCGCCGAGGTGACGACGACGGTGACGCCGGTCGACGCGAACCGCGTGTCGATCCAGTTCGCGGTGGCCGAAGGCCCGAGCGCGAAGATCCGTCAGATCAACTTCATCGGCAACAAGGCGTTCAAGACGAGCACGCTGCGCGACGAGATGCAGCTGTCGACGCCGAACTGGTTCTCGTGGTATACGAAGAACGACCTGTATGCGAAGGAAAAGCTGACCGGCGACCTCGAAGCAGTGCGCTCGTACTACCTGAACCGCGGCTACCTCGAGTTCAACATCGAGTCGACCCAGGTGTCGATCTCGCCGGACAAGAAGGACATGTACCTGACGGTCACGCTGCATGAGGGCGAGCCGTACACCGTGTCCGGCATCAAGCTCTCCGGCAACCTGCTCGAGCGCGAGGCGGAGCTGAAAAAGCTCATCAAGGTCAAGCCCGGCGACCGTTTCTCGGCCGAGAAGCTGCAGCAGACGACGAAGGCGATCGTCGACAAGCTCGGCGAATACGGTTACGCGTTCGCGACCGTCAACGCGCAGCCTGAGATCGACCAGTCGACGCACAAGGTGAACCTCACGCTGGTCGTCGATCCGAGCCGCCGCGTGTACGTGCGGCACATCAACATCGCCGGCAATACCCGCACCCGCGACGAGGTTGTGCGCCGCGAAATGCGCCAGCTCGAAAGCTCGTGGTTCGATTCGGGCCGCCTTGCGCTGTCGAAGGACCGCGTGAACCGTCTCGGCTACTTCACCGACGTCGACGTGACGACGGTGCCGGTCGAAGGCACGAACGACCAGGTCGACGTGAACGTCAAGGTCGCGGAAAAGCCCACCGGCGCGATCACGCTGGGCGCAGGCTTCTCGTCGACCGACAAGGTGGTGCTGTCTGCGGGCGTGTCGCAGGACAACGTGTTCGGCTCGGGCACGAGCCTCTCGGTCAACATCAATACGTCGAAGAGCTATCGCACGCTGACCGTCACGCAGGTCGATCCGTATTTCACGGTCGACGGCATCAAGCGGATCACGGACGTCTACTACCGCACGTACCAGCCGCTCTACTACTCGACGAACTCGAGCTTCCGCATCATCAGCGCGGGCGGCAACCTGAAGTTCGGCATCCCGTTCTCCGAGACCGACACCGTGTACTTCGGCGCGGGCTTCGAGCAGAACCGCCTCGACACCGATTCGAACACGCCGCAGAGCTACCAGGATTACGTGACGCAGTTCGGCCGCGTGTCGAACACCGTGCCGCTGACGGTCGCGTGGTCGCGCGACTCGCGTGACAGCGCGCTGATCCCGAGCCGCGGCTACTTCACGCAGGCGAACGTCGAATACGGTGCGCCGGTCGCGAAGATCCAGTACTACAAGGTCGACATGCAGGCCCAGTACTACTACTCGTTCGCGCGCGGCTTCATCCTCGGCATGAACCTGCAGGGCGGCTACGGCAACGGCATCGGCAACCCGTACCCGATCTTCAAGAACTACTACGCGGGCGGTATCGGCTCCGTGCGCGGCTATGAGCCGAGCTCGCTGGGCCCGCGCGATGCGAAGACGAACGACCCGATCGGCGGCTCGAAGATGGTCGTCGGCAACATCGAACTGACGTTCCCGCTGCCGGGCACCGGCTACGACCGCACGCTGCGCGTGTTCACGTTCTTCGACGGCGGCAACGTCTGGGGCAATGCGCCGGGCGGCAACAGCACGGGCGCGAACGGCCTGCGCTACGGCTACGGCGTGGGTCTCGCGTGGATTTCGCCGATCGGTCCGCTCAAGCTGAGCCTGGGCCTCCCGCTGCAGAAGCACGAAGGCGACCAGTACCAGAAGTTCCAGTTCCAGATCGGGACGGCGTTCTGACCGAACGGCTCATGACAACAGTATCGAGAGGGTAATTTTGCTAACCGGTAAGTTTTCGAAACGAGTAATGTGCGCGTTGTCCGTTGCGTTTGCGCTGGGCGCATCGGCGGCACACGCGCAGGACGTCGCCCGCATCGCGGCGGTCAATTCGGATCGGATCCTGCGCGAGTCCGCTCCCGCGAAGGTGGCGCAGACGAAGCTCGAAGCCGAGTTCGCGAAGCGCGACAAGGATCTGCAGGACATGGCGCAGCGCCTGAAGGGGATATCCGAGTCGCTCGACAAGAACGGCGCGTCGCTGTCGCCGTCGGATCGCGCGCTGAAGCAGCGCGACCTGTCCCAGCTCGACACGGATTTCCAGCGCAAGCAGCGCGAGTTCCGCGAGGACCTGAACCAGCGCCGCAACGAGGAGCTGGCGGCGGTGCTGGACAAGGCGAACAAGGTCATCAAACAGATTGCCGAGCAGCAGAATTACGACCTGATCGTGCAGGAAGCGGTCTACGTCAGCCCGCGCATCGACATCACCGACAAGGTGCTCAAGGCGCTCGCGTCCGGCTCGACGAACTGAACGGAGCGAACGACGAATGGCATTGACGCTTGAGGAACTCGTAAAGCGGTTCGGCGGCGAGATCGTCGGCGACCGCCTCTGCCAGGTTGGCGGCCTCGCGCCGCTCGATCAGGCCGGTTCGCAACAACTCGCGTTCCTCGCGAATCCGAAGTACCTGGCACAGGTCGAGTCGACCCGGGCGGGCGCGGTGCTGATCGCACCGAGGGATCTGGAGAAGCTGGGCGCGGCCGCAAGCGGCCGGCCGGCCGGCCGCAATTTCATCGTGACGCCGAATCCGTACGCGTATTTCGCGCGCGTCGCGCAGATGTTCATCGACCTCGCCGCGCCGCAGCGCCCGGCGGGCGTGCATCCGAGCGCAACGATCGATCCGGCCGCGCAGGTCGCGGCGAGTGCCGTGATCGGGCCGCGCGTGACGATCGAGGCGGGCGCGGTGATCGAGGACGGCGTGCAGCTCGACGCGAACGTGTTCATCGGGCACGGCACCCGGATCGGCGCCGGCTCGCACCTGTATCCGAACGTGACGATCTACCACGGCTGCCGGATCGGCCCGCGGGCGATCGTCCATGCCGGCGCGGTGATCGGCTCCGACGGCTTCGGCTTCGCGCCGGACTTCGTCGGCGACGGCGACGCGCGCACCGGCAGCTGGGTCAAGATTCCGCAGGTCGGCGGCGTGTCGATCGGGCCGGACGTCGAAATCGGCGCGAACACGACGATCGACCGCGGCGCGATGGCGGATACCGTCATCGACGAATGCGTGAAGATCGACAACCTCGTCCAGATCGGCCACAACTGCCGGATCGGTGCGTACACGGTGATCGCCGGCTGCGCGGGCATCGCGGGCAGCACGACGATCGGCCGTCACTGCATGATCGGCGGCGCCGTCGGCATCGCCGGGCACGTGAAGCTCGGCGACTACGTGATCGTCACCGCGAAGTCGGGCGTGTCGAAGTCGCTGCCGAAGGCCGGCATCTACACGAGCGCGTTTCCGGCCGTGGACCACGGCGACTGGAACAAGAGCGCCGCGATCGTGCGCAATCTCGACAAGCTGCGCGACCGGATCAAGGCACTCGAAGCCGAGCTCGCCGCCCGTGACGACGGCGCCGGCGCGTAACGCAGCATCATGAACCGGGCGGCCCCGTCGCGCGCCGCCCGGTTCGACCGACAGGGCCGAGCAACGGCCCGTATCAGCACTTGCAGTCACCACCGCGCAGTCTCTGCGTGAGACGAACCATCATGAGCACTGAAAAAATCAACCTCGACATCCACAAGATCCTCACGCTGCTGCCGCATCGCTATCCGATTCTGCTCGTCGACCGCGTGCTCGAGCTCGAGCCGCACAAGAGCATCAAGGCGCTGAAGAACGTGACGGTCAACGAGCCGTTCTTCACGGGGCATTTCCCGAAGCGGCCGGTGATGCCGGGCGTGCTGATCCTCGAGGCGCTCGCGCAGGCCGCCGCGCTGCTGACGTTCGCGGAAGAGCAGCCGAAGGATCCCGAGAACACGCTGTATTACTTCGTCGGCATCGACGGCGCGCGCTTCAAGCGCGTGGTCGAGCCGGGCGATCAACTGATCCTGAACGTGACGTTCGAGCGCTACATCCGCGGCATCTGGAAGTTCAAGGCGGTGGCAGAGGTCGACGGCAAGGTCGCGGCGGAAGCCGAGCTGATGTGCACGGTCAAGACGGCCGACGCGGCAGCCTGAGCGGCGCGCGCACACGAGCAACGCGACTTTTCACATTGAGAGGCAACGGCGCATGAGCAGGATTCATCCCACGGCGATTGTCGAGCCGGGCGCGCAGATCGACGAAACCGTCGAAATCGGCCCGTATGCGATCGTCGGCCCGAACGTCACGATCGGCGCGCGTACCACGATCGGTTCGCACAGCGTGATCGAGGGCCATACGACGCTCGGCGAGGACAACCGCATCGGCCATTACTCGTCGATCGGCGGGCGTCCGCAGGACATGAAGTACAAGGGCGAGCCGACCCGGCTCGTGATCGGCCATCGCAACACGATCCGCGAATTCACGACGATCCACACCGGCACGGTGCAGGACGCCGGCGTCACGACGCTCGGCGACGACAACTGGATCATGGCGTACGTCCACATCGGCCATGACTGCCGCGTCGGCAGCAACGTGATCATGTCGAGCAACGCACAGCTGGCCGGCCACGTCGAGGTCGGCGACTGGGCGCTTGTCGGCGGCATGTCCGGCGTGCACCAGTTCGTGCGCATTGGCGCGCACGCGATGCTCGGTGGCGCGTCGGCGCTCGTGCAGGACGTGCCGCCGTTCGTGATCGCGGCGGGCAACAAGGCCGAGCCGCACGGGATCAATGTCGAAGGGCTGCGCCGCCGCGGCTTCTCGCCCGATGCGATCTCGGCACTGCGCAGCGCGTACCGGCTGCTGTACAAGAACGGCCTGTCGCTCGAAGAAGCGAAGGTGCAGCTGCGCGAGCTGGCGCAGGCCGGCGGCGACGGCGATGCGCCGGTCCAGGCGCTCCTCGCGTTCGTCGACGCGTCGCAACGCGGCATCATCCGTTAAGCGATGCCGCCGCTCCCATCCACTCAGCTGCGGCTCGCCATGGTGGCCGGCGAGCCGTCGGGCGACCTGCTCGGCGCGTCGCTGCTCGGCGGGCTGCGCGAGCGCCTGCCGGCGTCGGCCCATTACTATGGAATCGGCGGTCAGCGGATGATCGCGCAGGGTTTCGACTCGTACTGGCAGATGGACAAGCTGACGGTGCGCGGCTACGTCGAAGCGCTGGGGCAGATTCCCGAGATCCTGCGGATTCGCGGCGAGCTGAAGCGCCAGTTGCTCGCCGAGCGCCCGGACGCGTTCATCGGCATCGACGCGCCGGACTTCAACTTCGGCGTCGAGCAGTCGTTGCGCGGGGCGGGGATTCCGTCGATCCATTTCGTCTGTCCGTCGATCTGGGCGTGGCGTGGCGGCCGGATCAAGAAGATCGTCAAGTCGGTCGACCACATGCTGTGCCTGTTCCCGTTCGAGCCGGCGATTCTCGACAAGGCTGGCGTGGCGTCGACGTTCGTCGGCCATCCGCTCGCCGACGAGATCCCGATCGAGCCGGATACGCACGGCGCGCGCATCGCGCTGGGCCTGCCGGCCGACGGGCCGGTGATCGCCGTGCTGCCCGGCAGCCGTCGCTCGGAAGTCGCGCTGATCGGTCCGACCTTCTTCGCGGCGATGGCGCTGATGCAGCAGCGGGAGCCGGGCGTGCGTTTCGTGATGCCGGCGGCAACGCCCGCGCTGCGCGAGCAGCTGCAGCCGCTCGTCGATGCGCATCCGCAACTGGCGCTGACGCTCACCGACGGCCGTTCGCAGCTCGCGATGACGGCCGCGGACGCGATCCTCGTCAAGAGCGGCACCGTGACGCTCGAGGCGGCGCTGCTGAAAAAACCGATGGTGATCTCGTACAAGGTGCCCTGGCTGACCGGGCAGATCATGCGCCGGCAGGGTTATCTGCCGTACGTCGGCCTGCCGAACATCCTGGCCGGGCGCTTCGTCGTGCCCGAACTGCTGCAGCATTTCGCGACGCCCGAGGCGCTCGCCGATGCGACGCTCACGCAGTTGCGCGACGACGCGAACCGCCGCACGCTCACCGAAATCTTTACCGAAATGCATCATTCCCTGCGGCAGAACACGGCCGCGAAAGCCGCCGAAGCGGTGGTCCGCGTGATCGAGCAACGCAAGGGGCGCGCATGACGGCGGCACGTGCATCGCGTCGCCGCGCGCCGGTCGACGCGCAGGGCGGCTTCGACTTCAGCCGGCCCGACGAGATCGTCTGCGGTGTCGACGAGGCCGGTCGCGGCCCGCTCGCGGGGCCGGTCGTGGCCGCGGCGGTGATCCTCGATCCCGCGCGGCCGATCGAAGGGCTCGACGATTCGAAGGCGCTGTCCGCGAAGAAGCGCGACGCGCTGTACGCGCTGATCGTCGAGCGTGCGCACGCATACTGCATCGCGTCGGCGAGCGTCGACGAGATCGATACGCTGAACATCCTGCACGCGACGATGCTCGCGATGAAGCGGGCGGTCGAAGGGCTCGTGGTCGTGCCGACGCTCGCGCAGATCGACGGCAACCGCTGTCCGACGCTGTCCGTGCGCAGCGAGGCGATCATCGGCGGCGATGCGCTGGTGCCGGGCATCTCGGCCGCGTCGATTCTCGCGAAGGTCACGCGCGACCGGATGCTCGTCGAGCTTCACGCGCAATTCCCGGTCTACGGTTTCAACGTCCATTCGGGCTACGGCACCGCGAAACATCTGGCCGCGCTGCGCGAGCACGGGCCGTGCGAGCACCATCGCCGCTCGTTCGCGCCGGTCCGCGCGGCGCTCGAGCTGGCGAACAGCTCGCGCTGACTGCGGGCTTGCGAGCGCGCGCCCGCTCGAACCCGAACCTTGAACAATCCGATGAAAGCCATCACCTCCCGCGACAATCCGCTCTACAAACGCCTGAAGGCGCTCGCGGGTTCGACGCCGCATCAACGCCGCAGCGGCCACGCGCTGCTCGAAGGGTTCCATCTGGCGAGCGCGTACCTCGACACCGGCGCGACGCCGGAGCTGTGCATCGCGACGGAGGGCGCGCTGCGCCACGACGAGGCGCAGCGGATCGTCGCACGGATCGACGCGCACCGGCTGGTGACGCTGCCCGATGCGCTGTTCGGGCAGCTGTCGAGCGTCGTCAACGGCGTCGGTTTCCTGCTGCTCGTCGATCGGCCCGCGCAGCCGCTGCCCGAGCAAATCTCGGACACCGCGCTCGTGCTCGACGGCGTGCAGGATGCGGGCAATGTCGGGTCGATCCTGCGCAGCGCGGCGGCGGCCGGCGTGAAGCACGTGTTCTGCGCGCCCGGCACCGCATACGCATGGTCGTCGAAGGTGCTGCGTTCGGGGATGGGCGCGCATTTCCTGCTGTCGATCCACGAGGACGTCGCGCCGGACGTGCTGGCCGCGCGCATCGGCGTGCCGATTGCGCTGACCGACTCGCATGGCGCGCAGGCGATCTACGATTGCGACCTGTCGGGGCCGGTGGTGTGGGTGTTCGGCAACGAAGGCGCCGGCGTGTCCGCGTTCTGGCGCGACGCCGCGACGCATCGCGTGACGATCCCGCAGCCGGGCGGCATGGAGTCGCTGAACGTCGCCGCGGCGGCGGCGGTATGCCTGTTCGAGCAGTGCCGGCAGCAGCGGGGCGCGTGACGCCTGTCGCCGCGCCGCGGTCGCCGCGAAATGCAGAAAAGCCGCGTTGAACGCGGCTTTTTTTTCAGGCGGAGGCGGCCGGTCGTGCCGCGCTCAGTATGACTGCCGGTCGATGCGGACTTCCTGCAGGATCGTGGTCGCGATTTCCTCGATCGACTTGTGCGTCGACGACAGCCACTTGATGCCTTCGCGGCGCATCATCGTCTCGGCTTCGTTGATTTCGTAACGGCAGTTTTCCGGTGCCGCGTACTTGCTGCCCGGGCGGCGCTCGTTGCGGATCTCCGACAGCCGCTGCGGGTCGATCGACAGGCCGAACAGCTTGTCGCGATGCGGGCCGAGCGCCGACGGCAGCTTGCCACGCTCGAAATCCTCGGGAATCAGCGGGTAGTTCGCCGCCTTCACGCCGTACTGCATCGCGAGGTACAGGCTCGTCGGCGTCTTGCCGCTGCGCGACACGCCGACGAGGATCACCTCGGCCTCGGACAGGTTGCGGTTCGACTGGCCGTCGTCGTGCGCGAGCGAGTAGTTGATCGCCTCGATGCGCTTCTTGTACTCGTCGGTGTCGGCGTTCTGGTGGCCGCGGCCCATCGCGTGGCTGGACTTGAGCTGCAGTTCCTGCTCGAGCGGCTCGACGAAGCGCTGGAACATGTCGAGCACGAGCGCGTTCGAGCGCTTGACGATGTCGTTCGACTCGCCGTCGACGAGCGTCGTGAAGACGATCGAGCGCCGGCCGTCGTGCACCGCGGCCTCGTTGATCTTCTGGACGGTCGAGTAGGCCTTGTCGAGCGAGTCGACGAACGGCAGGCGCACGAGGCGGAATTTCTGGTCGAACTGGGAGAGGATCGAGTGCGCGAAGGTTTCGGCAGTGATCCCGGTGCCGTCGGAAACGATGAATACGGTGGGCAGCATCAATCTGGGCGTCGAACGTGAAGGGCGGTTGTGCGGCCAGGCTGGACGCCGCATTCGAAACGCAATGTCGACGTCGCGCCACATCCGGCGGCCGGCACGGTAGAATAGCGGCAACCTGTTGGATAAGCAATTGCAGGGGGCGCATGCGCCGCATGCGGTTTTTCCCCGCATCTCCCCGCAATCAGTCAAAAATTCCCGGCAAGTTCGGCGATTCATGCATTTTTTCGCCTTTCTGCCGGGTTTTTTGCAAGTCGGGCCGGGTCACGGCCCGCGACGCGATTGTTTATCTAACAGGTTGCGCAAGACGCGAGGCGCCTTTTTGCAAGCGCCCGCGTTCGAGCCCACTTGCGCGATCGAGCATTTTTTTCACACTTAGGGGCTTCTATGACTAACGCAGCAAACGTCGCGAAGGATCAGGCGTATGTAATGCCGTTCGAGCAGTTGCGGATGACTGATGTGGAGATCGTCGGCGGCAAGAATGCGTCGCTCGGCGAGATGATCAGCCAGCTTGCCGAGGCAGGTGTGCGCGTACCCACCGGTTTCGCCACGACCGCGCTTGCTTTCCGCGACTTCCTCACGCACAACAACCTCACCGACCGCATCGCGAAGCGTCTCGAGTCGCTCGACATCGACGACGTGAAGGCGCTCGCCGAAGCCGGTGCCGAGATCCGCAAGTGGATCGTCGACGCGCCGATGCAGCCGCGTCTCGAGGAGGAAATCCGCGCGCAGTTCGAAATCCTGCAGAACAGCTCGCCGGAAGAGCTGTCGTTCGCCGTGCGTTCGTCGGCCACTGCCGAGGATCTGCCCGACGCATCGTTCGCCGGCCAGCAGGAGTCGTACCTGAACGTCGTCGGCATCGCCGACGTGCTCGACCGCATGAAGCACGTGTTCGCGTCGCTGTACAACGACCGCGCGATCTCGTACCGCGTGCACAAGGGCTTCACGCACGCCGAAGTGGCGCTGTCGGCCGGCGTGCAGCGCATGGTCCGCTCGGACGTCGGCGCGGCCGGCGTGATGTTCACGATCGACACCGAATCGGGCTTCAAGGACGCCGTGTTCATCACGTCGAGCTACGGCCTGGGCGAAACGGTCGTGCAGGGCGCGGTGAACCCGGACGAGTTCTATGTGTTCAAGACGACGCTCGCGCAGGACAAGTACCCGATCATCCGCCGCTCGATCGGCTCGAAGCTGATCAAGATGGAGTTCACGCAGCCGGGCGAGCCGGGCCGCGTGAAGACGGTCGACGTGCCGAACGAGCAGCGCAACCGCTACTCGATCACCGACGAGGACGTGATCGAACTCGCGAAGTACGCGGTCATCATCGAGAAGCACTACCAGCGTCCGATGGACATCGAGTGGGGCAAGGATGGCCGCGACGGCAAGATCTTCATCCTGCAGGCGCGTCCGGAAACGGTGAAGAGCCAGTCGCACGGCAAGGCCGAGCAGCGCTTCAAGCTGAAGGGCCAGTCGCAGGTGCTGGCGACGGGCCGCGCGATCGGCCAGAAGATCGGCGCGGGCCCGGTCCGCGTGATCCAGGATCCGTCCGAAATGGAACGCGTGCAGCCGGGCGACGTGCTCGTCGCCGACATGACCGACCCGAACTGGGAGCCGGTGATGAAGCGCGCGGCGGCGATCGTCACGAACCGTGGCGGCCGTACCTGCCACGCGGCGATCATCGCGCGTGAGCTGGGCGTGCCGGCCGTCGTCGGCTGCGGCGATGCGACCGACGTGCTGAAGGACGGCGCGCTCGTCACCGTATCGTGCGCGGAAGGCGACGAAGGCAAGATCTACGACGGCCTGCTCGAGACGGAAGTCACCGAAGTGCAGCGCGGCGAACTGCCGGAAATCCCGGTGAAGATCATGATGAACGTCGGCAATCCGCAGCTGGCATTCGACTTCTCGCAGCTGCCGAACGCCGGTGTCGGCCTCGCGCGTCTCGAGTTCATCATCAACAACAACATCGGCGTCCACCCGAAGGCGATCCTCGAGTATCCGAACATCGACCAGGATCTGAAGAAGGCGGTCGAGAGCGTTGCGCGCGGCCATGCGTCGCCGCGTGCGTTCTACGTCGACAAGCTGACGGAAGGCATCGCGACGATCGCCGCGGCGTTCTATCCGAAGCCCGTGATCGTGCGTATGTCCGACTTCAAGTCGAACGAGTACAAGAAGCTGATCGGCGGTTCGCGCTACGAGCCGGACGAGGAAAACCCGATGCTGGGTTTCCGCGGCGCATCGCGCTACATCGCCGAGGACTTCGCTGAGGCGTTCGAGATGGAGTGCCGCGCGCTCAAGCGCGTGCGTGACGAGATGGGCCTGGCCAACGTCGAGATCATGGTGCCGTTCGTGCGCACCGTGAAGCAGGCGGAGCGCGTCGTCGACCTGCTCGCGAAATACGGCCTGAAGCGCGGCGAGAACGGCCTGCGTCTGATCATGATGTGCGAAGTGCCGACGAACGCGATCCTCGCCGAAGAGTTCCTGCAGCACTTCGACGGCTTCTCGATCGGCTCGAACGACCTGACGCAGCTCACGCTCGGCCTCGATCGCGATTCGGGCATGGAACTGCTCGCAGTCGACTTCGACGAGCGCGATCCGGCGGTCAAGTTCCTGCTGAAGCGCGCGATCGATACCTGCCGCAAGCTGGGCAAGTACGTCGGCATCTGCGGCCAGGGCCCGTCCGATCACCCGGACTTCGCGCAATGGCTGACCGACGAAGGCATCGTGTCGATCTCGCTGAACCCGGACACGGTCATCGAGACGTGGCAGGCGATCGCCGCCCACAAGTAATCGTCGGCCACGATTCCCCGCCCGGACAGCAGCGGCAAGCTGTCCGGATGCGGGCGAACCGCAAGGTTCATGCTATAAACACCCCGGTAAGCACCGGGGTGTTTTCGTTTGGAGGGGACCACATGATGTCGGGGCATCTGTTCTGGTGGGTCGGGGGCGGCGTGCTGGTCGTGGCTGAGCTGCTGACAGGGACGTTCTACCTGCTGATGATCGCGCTCGGCTTCCTGGCGGGCGGCCTGCTGCACGCAGCGGGCGCCGCGCCGCACTGGCAGTTCGCGGCTGCCGCCGTCATCGCCGTCGTCGCGATGGTCGCGCTGCGCCGCTCGGGGCTCGGGCGCAAGCAGAAGCGCGACGCGTCGGCCAATCCCGACATCAATCTCGACATCGGCGCGACCGTCACGGTCGACGCATGGCATGGCCGCCATGCGCGCGTCCAGTACCGCGGCGCCGAGTGGGACGTCGAGCTCGCGGCCGGGGAGCGCGACGACGCGCAGGTTTATCAGGTGCATGCCGTGCGGGGGAGCTGTCTCGTCGTCGTCGCGAAACCCGGGGGCTGATCGTTCGGGAATCAACCACACATAACAAGGAGGGAACGCTTCATGGACTCGATGATCGTCTGGGTCGTGCCGCTCGTCATTGCGGCGGTGATCGTGTCGCAGACAGTGAAGATCGTGCCGCAGCAGCATGCGTGGGTGCTCGAGCGCTTCGGCCGCTATCACGCGACGCTGTCGCCGGGGCTGAACATCGTGATGCCGTTCGTCGACCGCATCGCCTACCGCCACGTGCTCAAGGAGATTCCGCTCGACGTGCCGAGCCAGGTCTGCATCACGCGCGACAACACGCAGCTGCAGGTCGACGGCGTGCTGTATTTCCAGGTCACCGATCCGATGAAGGCGTCGTACGGGGCGAGCAACTTTGTGCTCGCGATCACGCAGCTCGCGCAGACGACGCTGCGCTCGGTGGTCGGCAAGCTCGAGCTCGACAAGACCTTCGAGGAGCGCGATTTCATCAACCACAGCATCGTGTCCGCGCTCGACGAGGCCGCGGCGAACTGGGGCGTGAAGGTACTGCGCTACGAGATCAAGGACCTGACGCCGCCTAAGGAGATCCTGCATGCGATGCAGGCGCAGATCACCGCCGAGCGGGAGAAGCGGGCGCTGATCGCGGCATCCGAGGGGCGCAAGCAGGAGCAGATCAATCTCGCGTCCGGCGCGCGCGAGGCGGCGATCCAGAAATCCGAGGGCGAGCGGCAGGCGGCGATCAACCAGGCGCAGGGGGAGGCCGCGGCGATTCTCGCGGTGGCCGAGGCGAACGCGCAGGCGATCCAGAAGATCGCGCAGGCGATCCAGTCGCAGGGCGGGATGGATGCGGTGAACCTGAAGGTCGCCGAGCAGTACGTCGGCGCGTTCTCGAACCTGGCGAAAGCGGGCAACACGCTGATCGTGCCGTCGAACCTGTCGGATCTCGGTACCGCGATCGCGTCGGCGCTGTCGATCGTCAGGCATGGGGCGTCCGGCGTGCCGGCTGGCAAGGCCTGAGCCCGAAAGCCGTCGCGCAATGACAACGGCCCGCGTCGAGCGGGCCGTGGCGTGTGAGGCGAGCGGGGGCGGCGGCGTGCGGCGTCAGGTGCCAGCGCGCATGATGCGTGCCTTTTCGCGCTCCCAGTCGCGCTTCTTCTCCGTCTCGCGCTTGTCGTGCAGCTTCTTGCCTTTCGCGAGGCCGATGTCGCACTTCACGCGGCCGCCCTTGTAGTGGAAATTCAGGGGCACGAGCGTGTAGCCGCGCTGCTCGACCTTGCCGATCAGTTTCTTGATCTCGTCGCGGTGCAGCAGCAGCTTGCGGGTGCGCACGGGATCGGGCTTGATGTGCGTCGAGGCTTCCGGCAGCGGGCTGATGTGCGTGCCGATCAGGAAGATCTCGGCGTTCTTCACGACGACGTAGCCTTCCTTGATCTGGCCGCGCCCGGCGCGCAACGCCTTGACTTCCCAGCCCTCGAGCACGAGCCCGGCTTCATAGCGTTCCTCGATGTGATAATCGAAGTGCGCTTTCCTGTTGTCGATGATGCTCATGAAGGGAACGGGCCAACTCGTTTAAAATTACGATTTTAGCAAAGCGGGGCGTTCATCGCCCGGCTTGCGTCTTCACTTTTGCGATGCCGCGCGATTTATGGCAGATGTCCAGAAAACCGTATTGATCCGTCATTCGGCGGAACAGATGTTCGACCTCGTCACCGACGTTGCCGATTACCCGAATTTCCTGCCGTGGTGCGGCGGCATAGAGATCCGCCGCCAGGACGAGACCGGCATGGAGGCGCGGATCGACATCAGCTTCAAGGGGATCAAGCAGCACTTCGCGACGCGCAACACGCAGCAGCGCCCGTCGCGCATCGACATGGAATTCACGGACGGCCCGTTCCGCAAGTTCACCGGCTACTGGTGCTTCACGCCGCTGCGCGCGGACGCGTGCAAGATCGAGTTCGCGCTGCACTACGAGTTCTCGAGCATCCTGCTCGAGAAAATCATCGGGCCGGTCTTCAACCACATTGCGAACACGTTCGTCGAGTCGTTCGTCAAGCGTGCGGACCAGCGTTACGGCAGGGGGTGAGGCGATGCTGTCGATCGAAGTCTGTTACGCGCTGCCGGACCGGCAGACGCTGATCGCGGTCGCGTTGCCGGAAGGCGCGACGGTCCGCGATGCGATCGACGCGAGCGGCGTGCTCGCGCGGCATCCCGAGATCGATCTCGCGGAGGCGAAGACGGGCATTTTCGGCAAGCTCGCGCCGCTCGACGCGCCGCTCGCCGATCGCGACCGCGTCGAGATCTACCGGCCGCTGATCGTCGATCCGAAGGTCGCGCGCCAGCGCCGCGTCGACAAGTCGCGTCGCGACGGCTCGATCGAAGGCCGCAAGTGGCTGCCGAAGGATTCGCGCTGACGCCGGCTTTGCCGCGCGGTTCGCGAGCGGGCGCCGGGCACCGGCGGCGATTCGTCAGGCGAAACGCCGCGCTCAGTGCGCGTTGAGGTTGGGGTTGAGCGGATCGTCGGCGGTGTGCGTCGCGCCATGCTGGCGCACCGAGCCGTAGACCCCCGCGAGCAGCAGGGCGAGCGCCGCGATCTCGAGCGCGCGCGGCAGCCGGTGATCGAAGATGAAGCCGTACAGCAGCGCGAAAACGGTCTCGAACACGATCAGCTGGCCTGACAGCGTAAGCGGCAGGCGCTTGGACGCGGCATTCCATAGCCCGTTGCCGAGCCACGACGCGCCGATCGCGAGCCCCAGATTCAGGAGCCAGAACAGATGCCAGCGCGACGCCGGCAGCTCGGGCTGCAGCGTGCCGGCGGGCAGCGCCGCGATGCCGATCCAGCACAGGCCGCCGATCAGGCCGGTGACGACACCCCACAGCACCGACCATTCATTGCCGCCGAAATGGTGGTGGCGCTGCAGATAGCGGGCGTTGGCGACCGCGTACCAGGTCCAGCTGGCGAGTGCGCCCGTCGCGCAGGCGACGCCGGAGAGCTTTTGCGCGAGCGTCGTTGCGTGCGCGGCCTCCGACGTGAACAGGTCGACGTTGATGCAGGCGATGCCCGCGACGACCAGCGCGAGCGGGAACGCGAGGCGCTTGAGCGGCACCGCGCCGTGGTCGCCGAGGCCTGCGAGCGTGACGGTGACGGGCAGCACGCCGACGATCAGCGAGCTGGGTGCGATGCCGATCAGGTGGACCGCGCCGGACAGCAGCATGTAATAGGCGACGTTGCCGACGATGGCGAGCTTGACGAGCGCGACCAGATCGTCGCGCGTCAGGCGCGCGGCGAGTGAGCGGGCGGCCGGCAGCGCGGCGGCGAGCGAGACGATGCCGTACATCGCATAGCGGCCGGCGCTCAGCAGCAGCGGCGAGAAGTCCGTCAACAGCCTCGGCACCAGAAACACCATGCCCCACAAGGCGCCTGCCATCACGCCATACACCACACCGCGCTGCATCGACTTCTCCAACCTGAAATTCACTGACGAGCGCGCATCTTAGCGAGGCCGGCGGCGTTCGTCTTGTTTATTCCTGCATTGTGCGGGCGGCGGGGCGGCATGGTGGCGTGCGGGGCGCGAACCGGTGCGCGCCGGGGCGAAACGAAAACGGATCGAAAGGGAGTCGAGCCGGGACCCGAACGATTCGGCGCCCAAAACGTGAAAAAACCGCTAAGCCGTTGTTCGTGTTGTGAAATTCCGCCGCGCATCGCGTATAATTCGCTTTTGCGCCCATAGGATTTGCCATGCGTCTGATCCAAAAAGCACTCACGTTCGATGACGTGCTCCTCGTCCCGGCGTTCTCCGACGTTCTGCCGCGCGACACCAGCCTCAAAACCCGGCTGACCCGCAACATTTCCCTGAACATGCCGCTCGTGTCCGCCGCGATGGACACCGTCACCGAAGGCCGCCTCGCGATCGCGATGGCGCAGCAAGGCGGCGTCGGCATCATCCACAAGAATCTGACGCCCGCCGAGCAGGCCCGCGAAGTCGCGAAGGTCAAGCGCTTCGAGTCCGGCGTCGTGCGCGACCCGATCACGGTGCCGCCGCAGATGAAGGTGCGCGACGTGATCGCGCTGTCGCAGCAGCACGGCATCTCGGGCTTCCCGGTCGTCGAGGGCCCGCAGCTCGTTGGCATCGTCACGAACCGCGACCTGCGCTTCGAAACGCGCCTGGACGAGCCGGTCAAGTCGATCATGACGCCGCGCGATCGCCTCGTGACGGTCAAGGAAGGCACGCCGCTCGCTGAAGCGAAGGCGCTGATGCACAGCCACCGTCTCGAGCGCGTGCTGGTCGTCAACGACGCGTTCGAGCTGCGCGGCCTGATGACGGTCAAGGACATCACGAAGCAGACCGAGCATCCGGACGCATGCAAGGACGAGCACGGCAAGCTGCGCGCGGGCGCGGCGGTCGGCGTCGGCCCGGACAACGAGGAGCGCGTCGAGCTGCTGGTGCAGGCGGGCGTCGACGTGATCGTCGTCGACACCGCGCACGGCCACAGCAAGGGCGTGCTGGAGCGCGTGCGCTGGGTCAAGCAGAATTTCCCGCACGTCGAAGTGATCGGCGGCAACATCGCGACGGCCTCGGCCGCGAAGGCGCTCGTCGAGTACGGCGCGGACGCGGTGAAGGTCGGCATCGGCCCCGGCTCGATCTGCACGACGCGGATCGTCGCGGGCGTCGGCGTGCCGCAGATCAGCGCGATCGCGAACGTGTCCGACGCGCTGCGCGGCACGGGCGTGCCGTGCATCGCCGACGGCGGCATCCGCTTCTCGGGCGACGTGTCGAAGGCGCTCGCCGCCGGCGCGAACGCCGTGATGATGGGCAGCATGTTCGCGGGCACGGAAGAGGCGCCGGGTGATGTATTCCTGTATCAGGGCCGCCAGTACAAGTCGTACCGCGGCATGGGCTCGGTCGGCGCGATGAAGGACGGCGCCGCGGACCGCTACTTCCAGGACAACTCGGCGAACATCGACAAGCTCGTGCCGGAAGGCATCGAGGGCCGCGTCGCGTACAAGGGCTCGGTCAACGCGATCATCTTCCAGCTGATCGGCGGCGTACGCGCGAGCATGGGCTACTGCGGCTGCCAGACGATCGACGAGATGCACGAGAAGGCCGAATTCGTCCAGATCACCGCAGCGGGCATGCGCGAGTCGCACGTGCACGACGTGCAGATCACGAAGGAAGCGCCGAACTACCACGTGGACTAAGCGCCGATGAAACCGTTGCTGCGCGCCGTGCTCGCCGTCGACGCACTGCTGCTGCTGGCGCTTGGCGTGCTGTTCCTGCTGACGCCGTGGCGTGCGCTGTTCGGCGCGCTGCAACTGGTGAGCGTCGAGCCGGCGATGGTCGGCCAGGCATTCGGCGTCGCGCTGGCCGGCCTTGCCTGGCTGGCGGCGCACGCGGCGATCAACGGCGATCTGACGACCGGCGTCGCGCGCGCCGTCGGCCACGTGAACTGGCTGACGGGCGTCGTGATGCTGGTCTGGCTGATCGGCTTGCGCAGCCCGGCGCTGGCGCCGTTCGGCCAGCTGGTGTCGGTGGCGGCCGGTGTGGTCTTGCTGGTTGCCGGGCTCGGCAGCGTTCGACTCGCCGCGGCCGTGCGGCGGCGCGAGAAGGGCGAGAAGGCGCAGTTGCCTTCGGGCGAGCCGGCGGCCGTCGCGCAGCGTGTGGAACTGGCCGCCGGCACCGGGGCTACGACGGCGCCCGTCGTGGCGGTGCGTCCGCCGGCGGCGCCCGGCGCGTCCGCCACGACGCACGGCGCAGCCGGGTTCGACGACACCCGTCCGCCGATGCAGGATTGACCGGCCATGCGGCGCCGCGCGGTATGTCCGCCCGCCGCCGACCGGCATGCTTTTGACGCAGCGCGTCACGCGCTGCTTTTCTTATCCGTTTGTTCTTCATCCCGTCCGCAGCCATGCACGACAAAATTCTGATTCTCGACTTCGGTTCGCAAGTCACCCAACTGATCGCGCGGCGTGTCCGCGAAGCGCACGTCTACTGCGAAATCCATCCGAACGACGTGTCCGACGATTTCGTGCGTGAATTCGCGCCGAAGGCGGTGATCCTGTCGGGCAGCCACGCGAGCACGTACGAAGACCATCAACTGCGTGCACCGCAGGCAGTGTGGGATCTCGGCGTGCCCGTGCTCGGCATCTGCTACGGCATGCAGACGATGGCCGTGCAGCTGGGCGGCAAGGTCGAATGGAGCGACCACCGCGAATTCGGCTACGCGGAAGTGCGCGCGCAAGGCCACACGCGCCTTCTGGACGGCATTCAGGATTTCGCGACGGCCGAAGGCCACGGGATGCTGAAGGTCTGGATGAGCCACGGCGACAAGGTCGCCGAGCTGCCGCCGGGCTTCAAGCTGATGGCGTCGACGCCGAGCTGCCCGATCGCCGGCATGGCGGACGAGGCGCGCGGCTACTACGCGGTGCAGTTCCATCCGGAAGTCACGCACACCGTGAAGGGCCGCCAGATGCTCGAGCGCTTCGTGCTCGACATCGCCGGCGCGAAGCCGGACTGGGTGATGCGCGATCACATCGAGGAAGCGGTTGCACGCATCCGCGAGCAGGTCGGCGACGAAGAGGTGATCCTCGGCCTGTCGGGGGGCGTCGATTCGAGCGTCGCGGCGGCGCTGATCCACCGTGCGATCGGCGACCAGCTGACCTGCGTGTTCGTCGATCACGGCCTGCTGCGCCTGAACGAAGGCCAGATGGTGCTCGACATGTTCGAGGGCCGCCTGCATGCGAAGGTCGTGCACGTCGACGCGTCCGAGCAGTTCCTCGGCCATCTGGCCGGCGTGACCGATCCGGAGCAGAAGCGCAAGATCATCGGCCGCGAGTTCGTCGAGGTGTTCCAGGCCGAGGCGAAGAAGCTGAGCAATGCGAAGTGGCTCGCGCAGGGCACGATCTATCCGGACGTGGTCGAATCGGGCGGCACGAAGACCAAGAAAGCGACGACGATCAAGAGCCACCACAACGTCGGCGGCCTGCCGGAGACGCTCGGCCTGAAGCTGCTCGAGCCGCTGCGCGATCTGTTCAAGGACGAGGTGCGCGAGCTGGGCGTCGCGCTCGGCCTGCCGCCGGAGATGGTGTACCGCCATCCGTTCCCGGGCCCGGGCCTCGGCGTGCGGATCCTCGGCGAAGTGAAGCGCGAGTACGCGGACCTGCTGCGCCGTGCCGATGCGATCTTCATCGAGGAGCTGCGCGGCACGATCGCGACCGCGCAGGACGCGGCAGCGGGCCTGTGCGGCGAAGCCGACGTCGGCAAGAGCTGGTACGACCTGACGAGCCAGGCGTTCGCGGTGTTCCTGCCGGTGAAGTCGGTGGGCGTGATGGGCGACGGCCGCACGTACGACTACGTGACCTCGCTGCGCGCGGTGCAGACGACCGATTTCATGACCGCGCATTGGGCGCATCTGCCGTACGCGCTGCTGGGCCGCGCGTCGAACCGGATCATCAACGAAGTGCGCGGCATCAATCGTGTCGTGTATGACATTTCGGGGAAGCCGCCGGCGACGATCGAGTGGGAGTGATCCAAACGGCTCCCGGGTCCTTTCGGGCGCTCTGGTTTTCCCTGTTTTTCCGTTAAAGAACAGGGGGTACTGTGCGCGGCGATCCGCTGTGATCCGGACAGTACCTGGAGGAAATGTCGGTATGACGGTATCGAGATTTCCCCCTCGGATGGCCTTGCCCGATACCGTCACGTCGATATGACGGTATCGGCTAACGGTATACGTTCGAGGCGTTCTTATCCTCACCGCCACGCAGTTGCGGGCATTGAAGCCGCCGAGAAAATCCACAAGGTCGCCGATCAGCGGGGACTGTATGTGGCGGTGATGCCGTCAGGCGCAGTGAGCTTCCGCGCGTGCGGCGCGGCCATATCGGGATCGTCGTGCGGACACGCTTGCCGCGAACTGCGCCACGCAAACCCTGCAGCTTCATCAGCCGTTCGACGGTGCAGCGTGCCACCGCAATGCCTTCCCGGTTCATCCGTTTCCAGACCTTCGGCACGCCATAGGCCTGCATGTCGACTTGCCAAACGCTTGCGGTAGCAGGCGGGCAAGCGCGCACGTGCGAAAGCCGGACGACGTTTCTGATAAAAGTACAACATTGTTCTATCGATGCCGAGCCTGCGCAATTATGCTTGCGCGTATATCGGCTCCCGGACGGCGCGCTGGCCTGGCAGCGACGGGCGCACGGACGGGCGGAATCAGGACAGGAACGGAGCCAATTGATGAACGTGATGGAATCAACGCCCACGGGCATCCGGGCTGCGTTCGACGGCGCGTCGATCGAGTCGCTTGATGCGTCGACGGAATTGCATGGCTTCACGGGGTTGACGCGAGTCCGCTATGGCGCGCCGGGTTTCGGCGCGGTCGCGCTCTCGGTGTCGCCGGATCAGTATCTGATCGGGATGTTGCTGGCGGGCGGGCCCGGCGAGCCGTCCGGGGACGCAGGGCTCGCGGCGCGCCGCGCCGGCGTGCGGATCACGCGCGGCGGCGAAGGTTACCACGCGCGGCTGGACCAGCCGTTCGACCTGCTGTTCGCCTGCTTGCCGCGGCGCGCGCTGATCGAATCGGCGCGCGCGATGGGCCTGCGCGACGTCGGCGATCTCGATTGTCCGAGCGGCAAGCCCGATGCGGTACTGCAATGCCTGTCGAGCGGCCTGTTGACGGCGGCCGGCAGCGGCACGCCGGCCAGCCGGATGCTCGCCGGCCACCTGGCACACGCCATCCAGCTTCATGTCGTGCAGCGCTATGGCACCGCGGAACGCACGCTGCCGACACGGGGGATGCTGGCCGGCTGGCAGGTCGAACGCGCGAAGGCGATCCTCGCGGAGCATGCGAATACCGACATGTCGATTTCGCATGTCGCGAACGCATGCGGATTGTCTCGCAGCTATTTCATCAAGGCGTTCCGTCAGACGGTCGGCACGACCCCGCATCGCTGGCTGCTCGAGCATAAGGTCGAGCGGGTGAAGCAATGCCTGCTCGCCCGGATGGAGCCGATCGCGGATATCGCGCAGCAATGCGGTTTTTCGGATCAGGCACATCTGACCCGCGTATTTACCAGTATGGTCGGCACCCCGCCGGCGACCTGGCGGCGCGAGCGCCGCGAATAGCCTCGATCGTCACGCCTTGCGTTCAGCGATCGCGCTCGTCCGCGTCGGTCCGACGGCGCCATGCGCCCGGCGGCATGCCGGTCAGCCTCGCGAACGATTGGGTGAAGTGGCTCTGGCTCGAGAAGCCGCAATGGAGCGCAATCCGCTCGAGCGTCCAGTCGCCGCGAGACAGCAGTTCCTTCGCGGACGCCACGCGCTGCTCGATCAGCCATTGATGCGGCGTCGTGTGCGTCGTCCCCCGGAACGCCTTGATGAAATAGCTGCGCGACAGCCCGCACGCGTTTGCGATATCGTCGATCGAGCGCACACCCGCCATCAGCATGTCTTTCGCGCGCGCCTCGTGTAACGCGGACAGCGCGGTGTGGCGCGCGCCGCGTGGGCGCGGCGACTGCCCATACGTGTGCATCACGTGCATGCCGATCGCAAGTCCGAGGTGGTCGAGCAGCAGCGGTTTCGCTTCGTCGTCGGAGGCCAGCGCGAGCGCGAGCGTGCGGCCGATCTGGCCAAGCAGGCGATCGTGGTGCGCGACGGTTGCCGTGAAGCCGCGGACTTCCCGCCCTCCGGCCAGATCGGTCAAGACCGCAAACGGGATCTCGACCAGCACGAAATCGAAATTCGCGTGGAGATCTGCGCGGTATTCGTCGGCGAAATCGCGCACGTACACGGAATCGACCGCGAAATCGTGCATCGTCGCGTGCCGACCGTGAAGGATCGCGCGGCGATGGCCGTCGGCGAGCGAGACGCCGACCAGCACGCCGCGATCCGACGCGGACGTCGTCACGCGCGAGAGCCGCACGTCGCGCGTCGCTTTCCGGTAGAAATGGAACGTGTCTGTCTGCCGCTCGACGTCTTGCGCGAAGTTGTTCGACACGCAGCCGAGGGCGTCCTTGTCGGACGGGGGTGCCGCAGCCTGTTGCACGATCCGGGCCATATGTCGTTTCCCCAAAATTGGTGTCGCCGCGGCGCGAAGCAGCGTTCCATGCGGTAGCCGCGCACATGCCTGTCGGCATGGAAGCGCGCCCCGGCCGGCATCGGGCCGGGGCCGCCTGGCGAATGGACGTCGAAGTCACAGGCAGGGCGGCCATGCGCTTCGCGTCGCCCGGTACGCCATGCGCGCGGGGGCGGCGTGACCGCCGGTCGGCGCACTGTCGGCAATTGTATTCCGGTCATTATGTTGGCGTGATGTCTCCCCGTCGCCGCCATCCCCGGGCATCCCGGTCACCCGCGCGCTGGCTGCCGCGCGACCGTATTCCACGTGAGATGGCGGCCTCTAGTTACCGTGCCGCACGCGATGCGTGCCGAAGCGATTTGCGTGCGCATCGAGGGCCGCCGCCCCCCACCGGGAGCGCGATGAACTCCAGTTCGGCGCCGGCCGATCTCGCCGGGCATCACTGCCGGCGCTTTCCGGACCGGCAGGGCCGGCAGAACCGGGTGTTCACGCGCGAAGGGCACACGGAAAAGGTGGAGGTGAACGGCAGGTTCACCGCTAACGGTCGCGACATCCTGCGTGAAGGCGTACTGAGCGGCCAGGGGATCGTACTGGTACCGACCCGGCTCGTGCCGGACGATAGGCGAGATGCTGTCGCTCCTCGACGCGTGGCCAGTGCAGCCGGTGGCGGGGGATGCGCGGGGTTATGCGGCGTATCTGCCGAACCGGCGTCATTCGCGCAAGGTGCAGACTTTCGTCGCGCGTTTCGCCGAACGGGTACGCGGGGCGTTCGCCGAATGAACGCCCCGCGCGGGCCGGTTCAACGTGGCCCGCGGCCGGCCGTCGCCTCGCGATGCGGCGGCCGGTGTCGCGCGCGTCAGCGCGCCGGAACGGGGGCCAGCGCCTCGTGCGGCGTTTCGGCGCGTTGCGGCGCCTTATGGACCATCGTGTACGCGTAGTCGACACCCATCCCGTACGCGCCGGAGTGCTCCTTCACGAGCTTCATCACCGCGTCGTAGGTGTCGCGGTTCGCCCAGTCGCGCTGCCATTCGAGCAGCACCTGCTGCCAGGTGACCGGCACGACGCCGGCCTGGATCATGCGCTGCATCGCGTAGTCGTGCGCGTCCTTGCTGGTGCCGCCCGATGCGTCGGCGACCATGTAGATCTCGTAGCCGCCTTCCAGCATCGCGCACAGCGCGAACGAATTGTTGCAGACCTCGGTCCACAGGCCCGACACGACCACCTTGTTGCGGCCATTCGCCTTCAGTGCGTCGCGCACCTTCTGGTCGTCCCACGAGTTCATCGACGTGCGTTCGAGCAGCTTGTGGCCGGGAAACACGTCGAGCAGTTCCGGATACGTGTAGCCGGAGAACGACTCGGTTTCGACGGTAGTGATCGTTGTCGGGATATCGAAGATCTTCGCCGCCTTTGCCAGACCGACCGTGTTGTTCTTCAGCGTCTGCCGATCGATCGATTGCACGCCGAATGCCATTTGCGGCTGATGGTCGATGAAGATCAGCTGGCTGTTGTGCGGCGTGAGAACTTCAAGCTTCGGGTTTGCCATGGTGGACTCCGTGATGATCCGGTATCGGGAAAGGTGCGGGCGGGCGATGCCCGACGGTGCGGGATTCGCGGTGACATCGCGGTGCGATGCAGTGCGCGCTGCATGGGCGTGACCAGGCACGGCACCCCGATCAACGTGGGACGACATGCGACCAGCGCCCATGACACGACGAATGTTAGGTCTCCGATCACGCCCGGTCTTGAACGATAGTGAGCAAATTTGTCGGCAAGTCGCGTGACGCGCGCAATGCGATCTGCGTCCTCATGTCGACCCGCGTTGCATGACCGCAGGCGTTGCGGCAATTGTTCAAATCTGGCGACTTACGTTCAATACGAATCCGCGCGGAGCTGACAAAGTGGGATCTCGGTCGACGTTCTCGCAGCGCATGCGTAGCGCCGACGATCGCGTCGCACGTCCGCCCGGCACACACAGGGCGGCATTCACGGAGCCCTCTGTCATGAAAGTCTACGTTGCGTCACTCGCGATGGGCGTCCTCGTCGGCGTCATCTACGGCCTCTTCAACGTGCGCTCGCCGGCGCCCCCCGTCATTGCGCTGGTCGGCCTGCTCGGGATTCTGCTTGGCGAGCAGGTGCCGCCACTCGTGAAGCGCCTCGTCGCGCCCCAGGCGCAGCAGACGTCGTTCCTGCGGCACCAGGTGCAGCCGCACATGTTCGGCCAGCTGCCGACCTGCCCGAAATCGCCGGCGCCGACGGTCGCGTCCGCCGGCACCACCGAGCCGAATCCCGGAGAACACCGACATGGCTGACAACACCGTGCAATCGCCCCCCGACCTGATCCTGCACCGCGGCCGCCTTGCGACGCTCGATCGCGCCAACCCGCACGCCACCGCCGTGGCGATCCGCGACGGCCGCTTCGTGCATGTCGGCGGCGACGAGACGCTGCAACTGGCCGGACCCGCCACGCGGATCATCGACCTGCAAGGGCGGCCCGTGCTGCCGGGGCTGATCGACAACCATCTGCACATCATTCGCGGCGGCCTGAATTTCAACATGGAGCTGCGCTGGGATGGCGTGCGCAGCCTTGCCGACGCGATGGACATGCTGCGCCGGCAGGTTGCGGTCACGCCGGCGCCGCAGTGGGTGCGCGTGGTAGGCGGATTCACCGAACACCAGTTCGTCGAGAAGCGCCTGCCGACAATCGAGGAGCTGAACCTCGTCGCGCCGGACACACCGGTGTTCCTGTTGCATCTGTACGATCGCGCGTTGCTGAATGCCGCGGCGCTGCGTGCGGTCGGCTACACGAAGGACACGCCCGCGCCCCCCGGCGGCGAGATCGTCCGCGACGCGGCCGGCAATCCGACCGGGCTGCTGCTTGCCAAGCCGAATGCAGCGATCTTGTATGCGACGCTCGCGAAGGGGCCGAAGCTGCCGTTCGAATACCAGGTCAATTCGACGCGGCATTTCATGCGCGAGCTGAACCGGCTCGGCGTAACCGGTGCGATCGATGCGGGCGGCGGGTTCCAGAACTATCCGGACGACTATGCGGTGATCGAGCAGCTCGCGAAGGAAAACCTGCTGACGGTGCGCCTCGCGTACAACCTGTTTACGCAGAAGCCGAAACAGGAGAAGGAGGATTTCCTGAACTGGACCGCGACGTCGCGCTACCAGGACGGCTCGGACTATTTTCGTCACAACGGCGCGGGCGAAATGCTGGTGTTCTCCGCCGCGGATTTCGAGGATTTCCGGCAGCCGCGTCCCGACATGCCGCCCGAGATGGAGGGCGATCTGGAGGAGGTCGTGCGCGTGCTGGCGCAGAACCGCTGGCCGTGGCGCATGCATGCGACCTACGACGAAACCATCAGCCGCGCGCTCGACGTGTTCGAACGCGTGAATCGCGACATTCCGCTCGACGGACTGCACTGGTTTTTCGATCACGCGGAAACGATCTCGGACCGCTCGATCGACCGGATCGCGGCGCTCGGCGGCGGGATCGCGGTCCAGCACCGGATGGCGTACCAAGGCGAGTATTTCGTCGAGCGTTACGGCAATGCGGCGGCCGAGGCGACACCGCCGGTGAAGCGGATGCTCGACCGCGGCGTGCAGGTGTCGGCGGGTACCGACGCGACGCGCGTCGCGTCGTACAACCCGTGGGTCTCGCTCGCGTGGCTCGTGACCGGCAAGACGGTCGGCGGTCTGCAGCTATATCCGCGCGCGAACTGCGTCGACCGTGAAACCGCGTTGAGGATGTGGACCGAGAACGTCACGTGGTTCTCGAACGAGGAGGGCAAGAAAGGGCGGATTATGGTCGGGCAGCTCGCGGACCTGATCGTGCCCGACCGCGATTTCTTCACCTGCTCGGAGGCTGACATTGCCGATACCACGTCGCTGCTGACGGTCGTCGGCGGCAAGGTCGTCTACGGCACTGGGCCGTTCTCCGCCCTCGACGACGGCACGCCGCCGCCGGCGATGCCCGACTGGTCGCCCGCGCGTACGTTCGGCGGCTACGGTGCGTGGGCCGATCGCGAAGAGGGGGCTTCGTTGCAGCGCGTTGTGCGGGAGGCCGCGAGCGCCTGCGCGTGTGCGAACAATTGCGGCATTCATGCGCACCGGCACGCGACCGCATGGAGCAGCGCGCTCCCGGTCGCGGATCTCAAGAGCTTCTGGGGGGCGCTAGGCTGCTCTTGCTGGGCGGTCTGACATGACGACGAGGACTGACCATGGCAGCCCGGCGTGGATCCGCGCGCTGCTTTCGCCGCGGTGGGTCCTGCTGCTCGCGCGTCTTGCGCTCGTGTTCGCGACCATTCTCAGCGATGCGAATCATGTGGCCGGCGACAGCCGCGCATGATCGATCGGACCGTACGATGAAACAACCAGGAAATCCTTCCATGAAAACCATTCGCTCGGCATTGCTGGCTCTCGTGATGGCAAGCGGTCTGGCAGCCGCTCCCATATCGTTTGCGAAGGCGCCTTCGAAGGCCGTCGCGACACAGTCGGTCGCCGTCGGCCCGCAATACGACACGACGCACGTGTACGTCGCGCCGGAAGATTTCGACCGCTTCACGGACAGCTTCGTCGCGACGTTTGGCGGCAGCAAGTCGAAGCAGGGCGTATTCCAGGTTACGCCGACGCCGAGCCAGACGATGTCGCAGCTCGTGTTCACGCCGTCGGGCACGATCTCCGTGTTCGGTTTCAAGACGCCTGTGCCGTATCCGTTCGGCGCGGAGCGCACCGGCTACCTCGTGACCGACATGGACGCGGCGGTGAAATCGGCACGCGCGCATGGCGCGGACGTGATCGTCGACACGTTCCCCGATCCGATCGGCCGCGATGCGGTCGTGTCGTGGCCGGGCGGCGTGAACATGCAGCTCTACTGGCATACCGAGGCGCCGCACTACGACGCACTGCAGACCGTTCCGGAGAACCGCGTCTACGTGTCGCCGGAGCGCGCGGACACGCTGATCCGCAATTTCGTCGCGTTCTCGCACGGCAAGATCGTGTCCGACGTCCGCCATGCGCCCGGCGTCGAAATCGGCCGGCCGAACGATACCTATCGTCGCATACGCATCGAATCGGGCTTCG
>NZ_JGVW01000083.1 GCF_000687455.2 Burkholderia sp. lig30 | reverse complement strand
GCGGGGTTCATTTTCCTTCGCCGTTCACGCCGGATGACCTCCACCCGTGAACTGCTCCGTTTCCCCTCTTCCGCGCCGCGTTTCCGTTAGCGCGAAAGAGGCGTGATTCTAGACATCCGCCCCGCGGTGCGCAAGAGGTTTGTGAAAAAATTTTTACAGTCGTGCAGCACGCGCCGCGTGCACTCCGATTGCAGCGGCAAGCAACGTCATGCGGCCAGCATGACCCCGCCGACGATCCCTATATAGTGGTCGATATCCGGCGTCACCTTCCCCTTCACTTTCGCCGCGTCATCCCAGCGGCGCAGACGCAACGCATCCTCCGCATAAGGACGCAGCAGGAACGCCTGCGCTTCGGCCTCGCCGAAGATGCCGCCCTGCAGCGCCAGACTTCGCATCGAGTCCGGCGACAGGGCGTCGTGGTAGCCGCGATCGATCCGGCACAGGCAGCGCTTCGCGTCGACATGCAGCCGCACCGGCTCCAGCACCGCGTCGGGCAGGATCGGCCGAAGGAACGGCAGCACATAGTATTGGTGTAGATCGTCGATGCCGCGCGCGCTGGGCGTCTCGCCCTGACGGTTCAGCAAATGCCCGAGATCGTGCAGGAACGCCGCTGCGATCAGCGCGTCATCCGCCCCGGCCTCCTCCGCCAGCAAGCCGCTTTGCAGCGCATGTTCGAGCTGCGTGACCGGTTCGCCGCTGTAGGCCACGTCACCGTGCTCGCGGTACAAGCCGCGAATGTCGTCGAGCGTCAATGCCATCGCGTCATCCCCAGGGCAGCGAAAAAGTCTTCAGGTTCGTAAAGCTCTTCATCGCTTCCTGAACCCCTTCCTTGTCGCCCAGCCCGGAATCCTTGACGCCGCCGAACGGCGCCAGCTCGATCCGGTAGCCAGGCACTTCCCAAACGTTCACGCTCCCCACCTTCAACTCGTTGACGAACCGTACGATCGCTTCCGCGCTGTCGGTGCATACACCGGACGACAGGCCGAACACCGTATCGTTGCTGATGCGGATCGCGTCGTCGATCGTATCGAATGAAATGATCGGCGACACCGGCCCGAAAGTCTCCTCGCGCACCAGTGTCATCGCCGGATCGACGCGATCGAGCACGGTCGGCGCGTACAGCGCGCCCTTGCGCACATTGCCGCTCAGCAGGCGCGCGCCTTGCGCGACCGCCTCGCCGACGCGCGCCTCGAACAGCCGGGCAGCGGCGACATCGATGACCGTGCCCATCTCGTTCGCCGGGTCGAACGGGTCGCCGTACGACCATCGTCGCGTCTTCTCGACCAGCAGCTCGGTGAATGCCGGTGCCGCGGCACGCTGCACCAGAATGCGCTTGACCGCCGTGCACCGCTGGCCCGAATTCCGGTACGAACCCTGCACGGCCAGCGACGCGGCGCGTTCCAGGTCGGCGTCGTTCAGGACGATCAGCGGATCGTTCCCGCCCAATTCCAGCACGACGCGCCGATACCCCGCCTTCGCCGCGATGTACTTGCCGATCGCCACGCCACCGGTGAAGGTCACGAGCGACGTGTGCGGATGCGTCAACAATTCGTCCGCGATTTCCCGTGGATCGCCGGTCAGGATCTGCAACATCGGTTCGGGCAAACCGGCTTCGTAGAGCAGGTCGGCGAAATAGAACGCCGACAGCGGCACCTTCTCCGACGGCTTCACGATCACGCGGTTGTTGGTCGCGATCGCCGGGGCCACCTTGTGCGCGACCTGATTCATCGGGTGATTGAACGGCGTGATCGCGACGATCACCCCGTCGAGCGGCTCGCGCTGCGAAAACACCCGCCGCGCCTTGCCGTGAGGCGTCAGGTCGCACGCAAAGCTCTGCGCGTCGTCGCGCAGCGCCTCGACCGACGCGAATTTCAGCACGTCGGCCACGCGGCCAATCTCGTAGCGCGAATCCTGCTTCGACAGGCCGGATTCGAGCGTGATGAGATCAGACGCCTCCTCCGCGCGTTCGCGCAGCAGCGCGGCGGCACGTTCGAGAATCTGCGAGCGCTCGTAGCGCGTCAGGCGCGGACGGTAGGCCATCGCATAGTCGAATGCCGCGCGCACATCGTCGGCGCTCGCAAGCGGCGCCGTGCCGACCCGCCGCCCTGTATACGGGTCCGTCACGTCGAAGGTGCGCGTCCGCGACACACGCTCGCCGCACAGACGCAACGCCTCCGCCCGAAACGCATCATGGTCGATCGGCGGGCCCGCTTTCATGAAGCGATCCGGTTCGGCGCGGCATCGGCCGACTCGGTCGGCCCGACCGACTTGACCGACTTGGCCGGAAACCAGTCGCGCCGGCCATCCATGCCAATCTGACTGTCCATCAGGTCGGCTCGCGTCATCGGCAGAACGTGCGCAGAAAGCGCCGCAACGAAAGGCGCGCAGCTCATCGCGCCGCACCGCGGCCGCGCGGCACGCGCGCGGCGATCAGCAGCAGCGCCGCCAGCGACGCACCGAGCATCAGCAACGACAACGCCGACGCGGGCAGATAGTAGCCGCGTTCCACCTGGCCGATCACGACGATCGGCACAGTCGCGAAGCCGGGCGGATAGACCGTCAGCGTCGCGCCCAGCTCGCCGAGCGACAGCGCGAAGCCGAGCGCGAGGCTCGCGCGCAGCGCCGGCACGAGTTGCGGCAGCAGCACGCGCCGCAGCACCATCGACGGCGGCGCGCCGAGACTGGCGGCGGCCTCGCGCAGCACGGTCAGTTCCGGTCGCAACACCGCGGCCGCGCAGCGATAGCAGAACGGCAAAATCAGCGCGAGCTGCACCAGCACGACGATCGCGGCGGAGCTCGACAGATCGACCGGCCGCTGGTGATACGCGATCAGCACCGCCAGCCCGAGCACGACGCTTGGCACGCCGTTGGGCATCATCACAAGCGCGTCGACGAGCGCGCCGATCCCGCGCCGGTCTCGCCCCTCCAGCGCAAGCGCCAGCCACAGGCCGAGGATCGTGCCGATCACCGCGACGCCGAAGCCGATTTCGAGGCTCGTCGCGAGCGCGCCGAATTCCTCCGAACCGAGCTGCTGGAACCAGCGCAGGCTGTAGCCCGACGGCAGGATCGTCCCGGACCAGCGGGTCGCGACGCTCGACAGCGCGACGACGATCACCGGCAGCACGAACAGCCAGAAGCACGCGAATGCGGCGAGCGCGAGCGCGGCGCGGGACGCATGCTTGAGCAGCGTGTCGCCCCAGTCCGCGTGGCGGCGCGGCATCGGCGCGCGCCCTGTACGGTAATCAGCGGACATCGCGCGCCCCTCCCGTGGCTCGCCGGCTCACCCGGCGATAGATCGCGTACAGCGCAAGCGACAGCGCCAGCATCACGACCGCGCCCGCCGACGCCGTCGGCAGATCGAGGTCGACCGTCGCGCTGCTGTAGATCGCGACCGGCAGCGTCACGAGTCGCGCACTGCCGAGCACCAGCAGGATGCCGAACTCGTTCAGCGTCAGCAGAAAGCACAGTACCGTGCCTGCCGCGATACCGGGCCACGCAATCGGCAGCACGACGCGCCGCGCGAGCATCCACCCGGTCGCGCCGAGGCTCCGCGCCGCTTCGACCAGTCGCAGATCGAGCGTCGTGAACGACGCCAGCGTCGGGCGCACGACGAACGGCGTGTAGAACACCGTCTGCGCAAGGATCACGCCGCCGAAGCCGAACAGGAAGTCGAGCGGCGGCGCGTCGAGGTGCAGCAGCCGCTGCAGCGCGATGCTGACCGCGCCTTGCGAGCCGTACAGAAAAATCAGCGTGAACGCCACCAGGAACGACGGGAAGGCGACATACAGCTCCAGAAAGCGCGTAGCGAGCGACGCGCCCGGGAACGGCCTGAAGAACAGCAGCGCGGCCAGCAGCACGCCGAGCAGCGACGCGGTGCCGGCGCTCGCGATCAGCACGCCGAGCGTCGAGACGAGCACGTTGCGCGTGTCGGGATTACCGAAGAAGTTCCGATAGGCGGCCAGGCTCAGCCCGTGCTCGCCCGTCAGGCTCAGCAGCACGAGCCGCGCCAGCGGATAGACGACGAGGGGGCCGAGCACGACCACCGCCAGCATCGCGAGATGCCAGTCGCCGAGACGCTTGCGCCGCTTCGCCGCCGCGGCATGCACGGCGGCGGACGCCCGCGCGCGCTGCGCCGTCGCGGCGGCCTCAGGGGGCAATGAGGACGACATCGTCTGCCTCGCAATGCAGGGAAACACGCGCGCCGCGTTCGGGCGCCGGGTTGCGGCCACGCTGCATGGTCACGCGCACCGGCTCTTCCGGCGCCGCATCGACCACGACCGAAATCCACAGATCCGCGCCCAGCCATTCGACCGACGCGACCGTGCCGTGCAGCCCGCCCGCCGCACGCGGCATCACGGTGAAACGCTCGGGACGCACGCACGCGACCTTGTCGCGCACGTCGTGCCGGGGATCGCCGAGCGGGAAGATCACGCGCGGCGGCAGCAGGTTCGCGGCGCCCAGATAGCGGGCCACGTAACCGTCGCGCGGCGTGTCGTACAACTGTTGCGGCGTGCCGAGCTGGGCGATGCGGCCGTCGCGCAGCAGCAAGGTGCGGTCGGACAGTACCAGCGCATCGTCGCGATCGTGGGTCACGCACACCACGGTCAGGTTCGGCAGGCGCTCGTGCAGCGCCTTCAGCTCGCTGCGCACCGACGCGCGCAGGTTCGCGTCGAGCGCGGACAGCGGCTCGTCGAGCAACAGCACGTCGGGCTCGATCACGAGCGCGCGGGCGAGCGCGACGCGCTGCTGCATGCCGCCCGACAACTGGGCCGGCATCTGGTGGCCCGCGTCGCCCAGCTGCACGAGCTTCAGCGCGTCGGCGACGCGGCGCGTCACCTCGGCCGACGGCATCCGCCGCGCGCGCAGCCCGAACGCGACGTTCTCGAACACCGACAGATGCGGAAACAGCGCGTAGTTCTGGAACAGCAGCCCCAGATTGCGCTTGTGCGGCGGCGCATCGGTCAGGTCGCGCCCGGCGACGGTCAGTGTGCCGGTCAGCCCGTCGGCCTTCACGAAGCCGGCGATGAAGCGCAGCAGCGTGGTCTTGCCGCATCCGCTCTTGCCGAGCACGGTCAAAAATTCGCCGGCGCCGATCGACAGCGACAGATCGTCGAGCACCGTGCGGGCGTCGTAACGCACGCTCAGGTGCTCGATCTGCACGCCGCCCGGCGCGCCGGACCGCAGCGTCGCGTGCGGTCCGGCGGCACCGAATGCGCCGGGGTAGGTCAGACTGGCGGTATCCACCGGATTCATCCTTTTTGTCTGCAGGCGGCGTGGGTGGCTTATTTCGGCTTGACGACGTCGGTCTGCTTGCCCGAGCTGCCGACCACGTCCTTCTTCCAGCGCTCGATCCAGACCGGCTTCTTCGCCATCACCTGCGTCCAGTCGACCGGGATCAGCTTCACGCCGGCGATCGCACGCTTCACCGCCTCGCCGTTCTTGCCGGCGAGCGGCACGTCCGTGCGGCCCGGAATGCCGAACATGTCAGGCACCTTCGCCTGCACTTCCGTTGACATCAGGTAGTCGATCAGCTTCTTGCCCACGTCCTGGTTCGGCCCGCCCTTGACGAGGCCGATGCCGTACGGCAGCTGGAACGTCGCCGGCTGCTCGCCCGCGCCCGCCGCGAGGAAGATCGGCTTGATCGACAGGCCACCGTGCTCGGCGTCGTCGAGATCCATCTGCAGATCGCCGTTGGCGACGCTGATCTCGTTGCGCGACAGCAGCACGTTCAGGTAGCCCGTGCCCTTGGTGTGGAACTTCACGCTCTGCGACAGCTTCGCGAGGTAGTCGAACGCCTTGTCCTCGCCCATCAGCGACGTCGTCAGGATCAGTACCGCCATCCCGTCGCCGGCCGTGGCCGGATTCGAGTAGGCGACCTTGCCCACGTAGTTCGGCGCGAGCAGATCGGCGAACGTCTTCGGCTGCTGCTTGACGACGTCCGGGTTGATTGCGAACGAGAAGTAGTTGTTGACGAAGGTCGCCCAGCTGCCGTCCTCCGCCTTCGCGATTGCCGGGACGTTCTTGTAGTTCACGCTCTGGTATGCCTGCAGCAGGCCCATCTGGCCCGCCTGCTGGATGAACGGCGGCAGCACGACGATCACGTCGGCCTTCGGCGAGCTTTTCTCGATGTTCGCGCGGTTGACCACCTCGCCGCTGCCGGCCGTCACGATGTTGACCTTCACCCCTTCCTTCTTCTCGAACGCCGGCAGCACGTCGCGGTAGAGGTTCTCCAGGCCGTCAGCCGTATACAGCACGACCGCGTTCGCCGCATGCGCCGGCAACGCGACACCCTGCAGCAGGCCGGCCGCGCAGGCGGCCACTGCGAACTTGCGAAACGCACCGGCAGCGGCGCGCGAGGAATTCTGCGATGTCATCTCACTTCTCCGTAGACGGAACACCAAACCGCCGGATGCGACCGGCTCCTGTTCTATATGGGCGAACCGTCAACCGGCCCGCCTCGACACTGCCGCCCGTTGCGGCTTCGTGCGGCAATCGAAGCATCACAGCGTTCGATGACACCCCCGTGACGACCACCACAATTTCCACAAAATGACACATTTTGCCAATATGATGTGCGTCATGCCGAGGCGCCGCCCGGCGTTCCGATCGAATTCGTTGGAGATAACGCGATGCCCGCAAGCGACCCGATTCTGCTCACTCCCGGCCCCCTCACCACCTCCGCCGCGACCCGCCAGGCGATGCGACGCGACTGGGGCTCGTGGGATACGGCGTTCAACCGGCTGACCGAAAGCGTGTGCGCCGACCTCGTCGACATCGCGCATGGCGGCGAAACCTATGTCTGCGTGCCGCTGCAGGGCAGCGGCACGTTCGCGGTGGAAGCGGCGCTCGGCACGCTGGTGCCGCGCGACGGCGTCGTGCTCGTCCCGGACAACGGCGCGTATTGCGCGCGCATCCTGAAGATCCTCGGCCGGCTCGGCATCGCGTCGGTCGCGCTGCCGTTCGGCGAGGACGCGGCCGTCGACCCGGCGGCGGTCGAAGCGGCGCTCGAACGCGATCCGCGCATCACGCACGTCGCACTCGTGCATCTCGAAACCAGCGCCGGCATCCTGAATCCGCTCGACGCGATCGCCGCCTGCTGCCAGCGGCACGGCAAGCGGCTGATCGTCGATGCGATGAGCTCGTTCGGCGCGCTGCCGATCACGCTCGAAGACAGCGGCATCGATGCGTTGATCTCGGCGAGCGGAAAATGTCTCGAGGGGGTGCCGGGCATGGGGTTCGCGATCGTCCGGCGCAGCCTGCTCGACGAATGCGAAGGGCGCTCGCCGTCGCTCGCGCTCGACCTCCACGACCAGTTCACGTACCTGCGCAAGACCGGCCAATGGCGCTTCACGCCACCGACGCACGTCGTCGCCGCGCTGCGCGCCGCACTCGACCAGTTTCACGCGGAAGGCGGCCAGCCGGCGCGTGGTGCGCGCTATGCGTCGAATTGCCGGACGCTCGTCGAGTCGATGCGCGCACTCGGCTTCGCGCCATTCCTCGACGCGAGCGTGCAGGCGCCCGTCATCGTGACGTTCCATGCGCCGGACGATCCGGCCTATCACTTCAAGGGGCTCTACAACGCGGTGCGCGATGCCGGCTTCATCCTGTACCCGGGCAAGCTCACGCGGCTGGAGACGTTCCGGGTCGGCTGCATCGGCGCGATCGACGCCGCCGACATTCGGCGGGCGGTCGCCGCGATCGCGCATGCGATCGAGACGCTCGGCATCGCGCTGCGCCGCGCATAGCCGAAAAAAAGCCCGGCGTTCGGAAAAACGCCGGGCTCAACACACGCCTACCGCCTGGAGATCGTTACAGGACGATCCGCTTGATGTCGCCAACCACGAAGATGTAGGACAGCGCGCCGATCAGCGCGATCACGCCGATGAACACCAGCGCACCGACGAACGAGCCGGTCGCGGCGACGATGAAACCCACCACCAGCGGCGTGATGATCCCGGCGAGGTTCGCCGCGAGGTTGAAGATGCCGCCCGTCACGCCGAGCAGGCCGTCCGGCGCGATGTCCGACACGAGGGTCCAGCCGAGCGCGGCCATCCCCTGCGCGAAGAACGCCACCGACATGATCGCGATCACCGCCTCGTTGCTCTGCACATAGTTCGCGAGAATGATCGTCGACGCGAGCAGCAGGCCGGCGATGATCGGCAGCTTGCGCGCGATGTTTGCCGACTTGCCGCGGCGCAGCAGCCAGTCGGAGAAGATCCCGCCGAACATCACGCCGACCGACGCGGCGATGAACGGCATCACCGCGAAAAAGCCGATCTTGAGCCAGCCCATGTGGCGCTCGGTCGCCAGGTACGTCGGGAACCAGGTCAGGAAGAACACGAGCGTCGAGTTGCCGGCGAACTGGCCGAGGCAGATGCCCGCGAGCTGGCGCTTCTTCAGCAGCTGGCCGGCCATGCGCCAGCTGAATTTCGCCTGCTCGGACTTGTCGTCCTTCTTCGCAGCGTGCACGAGGCCACCGCCCGCCTCGATGTACGCCAGCTCGGCGGCATTCGCGCCCCGATGGTCGCGCGGCTCCTGGTAGAACTTCCACCAGACGAGACCGAACACGATGCCGACCCCGCCGACCACCCAGAACAGCGAGCGCCAGCCGTACGCGCCCATCAGCGCGAACAGCACCGGGCTGAAGAACGCGAGCCCGATGTATTCGCCGACCGTGTAGGTGCCGGTCGCCATCGCGCGCTCGCTCTGCGGGAACCAGGTCGCGACGACACGGCTGTTGGTCGGGAAGCACGGCGCTTCCGTCACGCCGAGGCCGAGGCGGCACGCGAGCAGCGGCGACACGCCGTGCACGAACCCCTGCAGCAACGTGCACAGCGACCACAGCGTCATCGAGCAGTAATAGGTGACCTTGCTGCCGAAGCGGTCGAGGAACAGGCCGCCGGGCACCTGCATCACCACGTAGGTCCACGAAAACGCGGAAAACATGATGCCCATCACCGCCGCGTTGATGCCGAGCTCCTTGGTGAGCTGCGGCGCGGCCACCCCCAGCACCGTGCGGTCGAGGTAGTTGATCATCGTGCCGATCGCTAGCAGCGCGAGGATCCTGTATCGCGCCCTGGTCCGCCGGGCCGTGCCGGACGCCGGTGCGGCCTGAACCGGCGCCGCGTTCGTGCGGGTGGTGTGCTGCATGGTTGTCTCCTGGTCTCGTCTTTATCAAAAAGGGTCAGCGCGCCACGAGCGACTGAAAGTGCTCGAACATGCGCTCCGCGTCCGGCGTCCGTCCGGTGAAGATCTCGAACGCATCGACCGCCTGGTACACCGCCATCCCGCCGCCCGGCAGCGTGCGGCAGCCGGCTTCGCGCGCGGCCTTGATCAACGCCGTTTCGAGCGGGAAATAGACGATGTCGGCCACCCACATCCCCGGATGCAGCAACTCGGCGGGCAGCGGCAGGCCGGGATGCTTCGCCATGCCGGTCGGCGTCGCGTGGATCAGGCCCGTCGCGGCCCGCACCGCGGCCGCCAGCTCGCCGCCGGCCGTCACCGCCGCGGCCGGGAAGCGGCGCTGCAGTTCGTCGGCCAGCGCGCTCGCGCGCGTGGCGTCGACGTCGAAGATCGTCAGTTCGGCCGCGCCCATCGCCAGCGCGGCATGCGCGACGGCCGCGCCCGCGCCGCCCGCGCCAAGCTGCACGACGCGCGCGAGCGACGCGTCGGGCAGGCCGCGCCGGAACGACTTCGCGAAGCCGGACCAGTCGGTGTTGTAGCCGATCCGCTTGCCGTCCTTGAACAGCACCGTATTGACCGCGCCGAGCGCGCGCGCATCGTCCGACAACGCGTCCAGATGCTCGATCACGCGCTGCTTGCACGGATGCGTGATGTTCAGCCCGGTGTAGCCCATCTGCTCGGCGGCCGCGAGCAATTGCGGCAGCGCGTCGACGGTAACGCCGAGCGCATCGAGATCGATGCGCCGGTAAACGTAGCTGAACCCCTGGTGGTAGCCCTCTTCCTCATGCATCGCGGGCGACAGCGAGCCGCCGATGCCTTGGCCGATCAGGCCGATCAGATAGGACGGACGGCTCATTTCGATGCTCCTTGCGAAAGAATGGTCGCCATGCGCTGCAATGCGAGCACATAGCCGTCGGTGCCGCACCCGCAGATCACCGCCTCGGCGATCGCCGACACGTACGAATGATGACGGAACGGCTCGCGGCGATGCACGTTCGAGATATGCACCTCGATCACCGGCTTGCCGATCGCGGACAGCGCGTCGGCAAGCGCCACCGACGTGTGCGTGTAGGCGGCCGGGTTGATGACCACGCCGTGCGTGTCGTGGCGCGCCGCGTGCAGCCAGTCGATCAGCTGATGCTCGGCATTCGACTGCCGGAAATCGATCTCCAGCCCGAGCGCCTCCGCTGCGGTGCGGCAGCGCCGCTCCACGTCGGCCAGGGTCTCCGCGCCGTAGATGTGGGGCTCGCGCGTCCCCAACAGGTTCAGGTTCGGGCCGTTCAGCACCAGCACCTTCCGCTTGCTCATAGTTCAGACACTCCGAAAACAGGTGCGGACAACTATGCGATGCCGCACCATGACGTCAAGATACGGCGCTAGTCTGCGCTTGTGCGCGATCAATGTCTTTCGGGGTTTGCTCTAATTTGTACGATCCAGTTAGTTTGTATAATTGCCGGTACTGGCCTTGTAAATTCGGGGCATGGCGCATTCCGTGGTTAAGTAACCGGTTCATCCAACGGTTCATGCCGGCGGCGCCGCCCCGCTCACCCGCAGGACTTCCCCATGCAGCGCTCGATCGCCACCGTGTCACTTTCCGGCACCCTCGCTGAAAAGCTCACCGCTATTCAGGCCGCGGGTTTCGACGGCGTCGAAATCTTCGAGAACGATCTGGTGTATTTCGACGGATCGCCCGCCGACGTCCGGAAGATGGCCGCCGATCTCGGCCTCGACATCGTGCTGTTCCAGCCGTTCCGGGATTTCGAGGGCGTGAGCCCGGCGCAGCTCGCGCGCAACCTCGAGCGCATCAAGCGCAAGTTCGACGTGATGCACGCGCTCGGCACCGACCGCATCCTCGTCTGCAGCAACGTGTCGCCCGGCACGATCGCCGACGACGCGCTGCTCGTCGACCAGCTCGGCGTGCTCGCCGAGGCCGCGCGGCAGGCGGGCGTCGTCGCCGCATACGAAGCGCTGGCGTGGGGCCAGGTCGTCAAGACCTACGGCCATGCGTGGCGGCTCGTCGACGCGGTGAACAGCCCGCACCTCGGGCTCGCGCTCGACAGCTTCCATACGCTGTCGCTCGACGATTCGCCGGACGCGATCGCCGGCATTCCCGGCGACCGGATCGCGTTCGTCCAGATCGCCGACGCGCCGAAGCTCGCGATGGACGTCCTCGAATGGAGCCGCCATTACCGCTCGTTTCCGGGGCAGGGCGACTTCGACCTGGCGCGCTTTACCGCGCGCGTGATCGAGGCCGGCTATACGGGGCCGCTGTCGCTCGAGATCTTCAACGACGGCTTTCGCGCCGCGCCGACCGCGATCACCGCCGCGGACGGCCACCGCTCGCTGCTGTATCTCGAGGAGCTGACGCGCGCGCGGCTCGCCGCAGACGGCCGTGCGCCCGCCGCCGGCCAGCCGCTGTTCGCGCCGCCGGCGCCGCCCGCGCACGTCGGCTTCCAGTTCATCGAGTTCGCGGTGGACGCCGCGGCCGCGGCCAATGTCGCCGACTGGCTCGGCAAGATGCGCTTCCGCCTCGCCGGCCGCCACCGCTCGAAGGACGTGACGCTGTTCCAGCACGGCGCCGCGTCGATCGTGCTGAATGCCGAGCGCGACTCGTTCGCCGACGCGTTCTTCCAGCAGCACGGCCTGTCGCTGTGCGCGTCGGCGTTTCGCGTCGACGACGCGAAAGTCGCGTTCGAGCGGGCCGCCGGTTACGGCTACGCGCCGTTCTCCGGGCGCGTCGGCCCGAACGAGCGGGTACTGCCGAGCGTGAAGGCGCCCGACGGCAGCCTCGAATACTTCGTCGACGAAGCGCCGGACGCGCCGACGCTGTATGAATCCGATTTCGTGCTGACCGACATCGACGGCCCGAATGAAGTCGGCCCGCTCGCCGGCATCGATCACGTGTGCCTCGCGCTGCCGGCCGACGCGCTCGACACGTGGATCCTGTTCTTCAAGACCGCGTTCGGCTTCGAGGCCGAGCGCGGCTGGCTCGTGCCCGACCCGTACGGGCTGATGCGCAGTCGCGCGGTGCGCAGCGCGGACGGCTCGGTGCGGATCGCGCTCAACGCGTCGGTCGACCGGCATACGGCGGTGGCCGAATCGCTGAACCGCTACCACGGCACCGGCTTGAACCACGTCGCGTTCCGCACCGACGACATCGTGAAGGCGGTCGCCGAATTCTCGGCCGATGGCGTGCCGTTCCTGCGCATTCCGCGCAATTACTACGACGATCTCGCCGCGCGCTACGGGTTGCCGGACGCACTGATCGAGACGCTGAGCGCCCATCATCTGCTGTACGACCGCGACGAGCACGGCGGCGAATTCCTGCACGCGTATACGGAGCTGGTCGACAACCGCTTCTCGCTGGAGATCGTCGAGCGGCGCGGCGGCTATGACGGTTACGGCGCGACGAACGCCGCGGTGCGCCTCGCGGCGCAGGCGCAGCGCCGCAAATGACGCACGCGACCGTGCGACGCATCCTCGGCCGCCCTGCATGACAGCCGCAAGAAATGCACGCGGTACGGATGCGATCTCGCACGCAATCGCCGGCATCCGGCCGTTTCGCGAAGCCGGACGGCGCGGCGGCGCCGGCCAGCCGTTACACACTGTAACCACGCCGCGGGCGGCGGCCCCGCGGATTTAAGAATCGCTTAAGTCTTCGACGGCACCATCCGTCACCGTATCCGAATAAAGGAGGTCACCGATGAGCGCCGTAGAAACACGCGCGGCCAGCCCGGCCGCTCCCCCCGCCAAACCCAGGACGATGCTGCGCCGCCTGCTCAGCCATCATGAAATCGCCACGCTGCTGGTGCTGCTGCACGCGCCGATCGGCGCGAATGCGAAACCGGAACTGCCTGCGCTGCAGGAAGCCGGCCTGATCGAAATGGTCAAGCCGGATGCCGATACCCCGCCGAGCTTCCGCCTGACGGAAAACGGCACGGCCGTGCTGAAGGGCCTCGGCTACCGCTGAACCCGCGGCGCGTGCGCCGTGCCATCCCCGACGCGCGGGCAGGCGGCTGCGCCCGCCCGGCACCACCCCGTCAGCCGGCCCGCTCCTGCAGCAGCATCCGGTACTCCGTCGGCGTGACACCGACCGTCGCCTTGAACTGACGCGTAAACGCGCTGTGATCGGTATACCCGCACAGCGCAGCCACATCGGTCACCTTGTCGTGCGTGACCAGCAGCGCCGTCGCGGCATCGAGCCGCGTTTTCAGCAACACCTGCCGCGGCGTCAGGTGAAACACCTTGTGAAAGTAGCGCTCCAGCTGCGCGACCGACATCCCTGCCATCTGCGCGAGCTGTTTCAGGTTCAGCGGCTGAACGTAATGATCCTGGATGTACTGCACGACGTCCGCGAGCTTGCTGTATGCGGGATGCGAGCCCTCCTGCGCCTTCAGGTCGCGCGAGATGCCGGCGAGGCCGACCACCTGCCCGCTGGCATCGCGCAGCGGCTCCTTGCAGGTCAGGCACCAGCCCGGCTGGCGCCCCGCGTACAGATGCAGTTCGAGTTGATCGGTCAGTTGCTGGCCGGCGTTGATGATCGCCATGTCCTGCTCGACATAGCTGCGGCCGAAGCGGCGCGGGAACACCTCGTCGGCGGTCTTGCCGAGCAGGTCGCGCTTGTCCTTGTAGCCGCAGCGCATCGCCAGCGTGCGATTGACGAGCGCGTAGCGGCCGTTCGCGTCCTTCACGAAGAAGGCGACGTCCGGCAACGCGTCGAATACGGGTTCCAGCAGGCGGAAATGCGCGAGCATCGCGCCGAGATCGGCGTTGTCGGGCTGGTAGCGCAGTGTTTCAGACAGACTCATAGGCGGTACGGCAAATAGTGTCGTCATCCCGGCTTCCACGAATCGAAGGGCTGATGGCGTCGATTATAAGAAGACGCGCCTGTCCGCCGCCGTACCGTGATGCGTGCGCTCGCGTTGCGCGCGAGTCATGACACCGGGTGTTTTCCCCTGCATCGTAGGAATGGCGGCGCCCCGCGTCTTGGCCTCATTAAGCATTCTAAATGACGATTTCGGCATATATCAGGGTTATCGACAATATGCCGATATCGTCGCGAGCCACGCACTTAATCCGCAAGACGCGCCTATTTTCGCTACCTAGACTTCGCATCAAGGTCACGTGACGCGATCAGGCCACGCCGACGCGTATCACGCGGCGGATGCTGCAATCGCCATATCGTACGCCGATTTCGGCACAACCGAAATTGCCGTCGGGCGGCCGCGTGCCGCCGGCGCCGCGTCCACGTGTCCCGCAGTCGCCGCATTTCGTCCGGCTCACCAGGAACCGGCCGGCCGCCGAGCGCCGGTCCAACCATGCAACGAGGGGAAAGTGAAAGTGAAGCTGAAGGTATCGCACATCGCGCTGGCCGCCGCCTGCGCGCTGGCCGGCGCGCAAGCCGGCGCCGCCGACGTCGTCAAGATCGGTTTCGCCGCGCCGCTCACCGGCCCGCAATCGAACTACGGCGCGGACATGCAGAAGGGCGCGCAACTGGCCGTCGCCGATTTCAACGCGACCCGCCCGACGATCGGCGGCAAGCCCGTCACGTTCGAACTCGACTCACAGGACGACCAGGCCGACCCGCGCACCGGCACGACCGTCGCGCAACGCCTGATCGACGACAACGTCCGCGGCGTCATCGGCCACTTCAATTCGGGCACCAGCATTCCCGCGTCCGACCTCTACGACCGCGCCGGGCTGCCGCAGATCTCGATGGCCACGTCGCCGCAATACACCGCGCGCGGCTACAAGACGACCTTCCGGCTGCTGACGAGCGACGCGCAGGCGGGCCGCATCGTCGGCACCTATGCGGTCAGGAACCTGCACTTCAAGCGCATCGCGATCATCGACGACCGCACCGCGTACGGCCAGGGCATCGCCGACGAATTCGCGAAGGCAGTCCAGGCGGCGGGCGGCACGATCATCAAGCGCGACTTCACGAACGACAAGGCGCTCGATTTCTCCGCGATCCTGACCAACCTCAAGGGTCTCAATCCGGACGCGATCTTCTATGGCGGCGGCGACGCGCAATCGTCGCCGATGATCCGCAAAATGCGCCAGCTCGGCATCAAGTCGGCGTTCGTCACCGGCGAGATGTCGCGCTCGCCGACCTTCCTGAAGGTCGGCGGCGACGCGGCCGAAGGCGCGATCGTCTACATGGGCGGGCTGCCGAAGGAAAAGATGCCGGGCTTCGCCGGCTACGCCACACGCTACAAGGCACGCTTCAACGAAGACGTGATCACGTATTCGCCTTACTCGTACGACGGCACCATCGCGCTGCTCACCGCGATGAAGAACGCGAACTCCACCGATCCGAAGGTCTACGGCCCGTATCTCGGCAAGCTGTCGATCAAGGGTGTGTCCGCCGACCGGATCTCGTACGACACGAAGGGCGACCTGAAGGATGCGCCGGTGACGATCTACAAGGTCGAGCACGGTGCGTTCAAGCCGGTCGACACGATCGCCGGCAACTGACCCGCCGCCGCGCGTGGCGCAGGGACGGCCCGCCCGCCTCCATACGCCACGCGCGCGCCGCGCGCTACCCGAACATTCCCTCTCCGGGCGGGCATTCCGTCCCTGTTTCGCCCTCCTGTAGAATCATCCTCCACTTGCCTGACGCTCGTCTCCGCGCGCCCCACCCGGGCGACGCGGCTCGCGTTCCGTGCGCTCACCGGCGCACGGCACATCTCGTTCGACGACGCACGCCGCACGCCTGGAAACGCGGCATCCAACAATTACATTCGAAAACCGATCGTCCTGACCATGCAAGCAACCGAATTCACCGGCGTGCCGCACGCCGCGCAGCGCGCGCTGACGCGCCACGACTACAAGACCCTGGGCCTCGCCGCGCTGGGCGGCGCGCTGGAGTTCTACGACTTCATCATCTTCGTGTTCTTCGCGCCCGCGATCGGGCAGCTGTTCTTTCCGCACGACATCCCCGACTGGCTGCGCCAGCTGCAGACTTTCGGCATTTTCGCGGCGGGCTACCTCGCCCGCCCGCTCGGCGGCGTGATCATGGCGCACTTCGGCGACCTGGTCGGCCGCAAGCGGATGTTCACGCTGAGCGTGCTGCTGATGTCCGTGCCGACGCTGCTGATGGGCCTGTTGCCGACCTACGACACGATCGGCATCTTCGCGCCGGTGCTGCTGCTGCTGTTCCGCATCCTGCAGGGCGCGGCGGTCGGCGGCGAAGTGCCCGGCGCGTGGGTATTCGTCTCCGAGCACGTGCCGTCGCGCCACATCGGCTACGCATGCGGCACGCTGACGGCCGGGTTGACTGCCGGCATCCTGCTCGGCTCGCTCGTCGCCGCAGGCATCAACAGCCGCTATTCGAGCGCGCAGGTCGCCGACTTCGCATGGCGCATCCCGTTCCTGCTCGGCGGCGTGTTCGGCCTGTTCTCCGTGTACCTGCGCCGCTGGCTGCATGAAACGCCGGTGTTCGCCGAGATGAAGGCGCGCAAGACGCTGGCCGACGAGATCCCGCTCAAGGCGGTGCTGCGCGATCATGGCCGCGCGGTGGTGGTGTCGATGCTGCTGACGTGGATGCTGTCCGCGGCGATCGTCGTCGTGATCCTGATGACGCCGACGCTGCTGCAGAAGCAGTTCCACCTCGCGCCGGCGACGACGCTGTTCGCGAACAGCATCGCGACGCTGTGCCTGACGGCCGGCTGCATCTTCGCCGGCGCGCTCGCCGGATGGATCGGCCCGAAGCGCGTGCTCTCGATCGGCGGGCTGCTGCTGGCCGCGTGCTACTACCTGCTGTTCGCGCGCGTCGCGGCCGACGCGTCGACGCTCCCGCTCTTCTATGGCATCGCGGGCTTCACGGTCGGCACGATCGGCGTGGTCCCGTACGTGATGGTCAAGAGCTTCCCGGCAGTCGTGCGGTTTTCGGGGATTTCGTTCTCGTACAACGTCGCCTACGCGATCTTCGGCGGCCTGACGCCCGTGATCGTGTCGCTGATGATGAAGTCGAACCCGTTCGCGCCGGTCGCGTATGTCGCGACGATCTGCGTGCTCGGCGCCGTCGCCGTGCTGTTCTCGAAGGACGCCCGCTGAGCGCGGGTGCCTGTCGCCGAGGCCCGTCGAACGGGCCAAAGACCGGGCTGAAATCGAGCGGGCCGTGCGTCGAACGGCCCGCGCTAGCTCAACG
>NZ_JGVW01000082.1 GCF_000687455.2 Burkholderia sp. lig30 | reverse complement strand
TGACGGCCCGCTACGAACTGCAGGCGGCGCCGCGCTTCGTGTCGCAGACCGGTAGCCTGCGTTTGCGGCAAGCGTTCTGACCGAGCCGGGCCGACGTGCCCGCGGGCGCGCGCGGCCCGCTTGTCGACGGGGCACCGGGCGGCAGACAACCGCCACCCGGTCGCCCGCATGCCGGCGGGAGGGCGGGGATTGCTGCACCGCTTCCGGCGTCTCTATATCTGCTTCGAGCGGCGTGCCGACGTTCACGAAGCGTTCCTCAAACTCGGCTGCGGCACGCGTTTCTGGAACACCTTGCAACGGACTCGGCAGTCTTTGTGAAACCCTCTCCAAGCAACGTTCGTGTGTGGCCGAAGGCATTTCGCGTGCGGCCGGGAGCGCCGTTCTTTGCGCAGCCGGACATGAATACTGAAAGCGATCTGGTCACGGCCCTTATCAAGACCTGGATTTCCTGTGAACGCTGAAGGCATCAAGAGTAGCGCGATCCTGCTGATGGCCCTGGGCCAGGAGCATGCCGCCGAGATATTCAAGTTTCTGGGGCCGCGCGAGGTTCAGAAGGTCGGCGCCGCGATGGCGGCGTTGAAGAACCTGACGCGCGAGCAGGTGAGTGAGACGCTCGAAATGTTCGTCCGCGATTCGGAGAGCCAGACCGCCTTCGCCCTCGACTCGGACGACTACCTGCGCTCCGTGCTGACCTCGGCGCTTGGCGAAGACAAGGCCGGTCAGGTCCTCGAGCGCATTCTGGGCGGAAGCGAGACAACCGGCATCGAAGGCCTGAAGTGGCTGGATGCGGCGTCGGTGGCGGAACTGGTGAAAAAGGAGCATCCGCAGATCATTGCGACGGTGCTGGTGCACCTCGATGCGGATCAGGCGTGCGAAGTCGTGTCGAGCTTTCCGGAGCGCCTGCGCAACGACGTGCTGCTGCGTATCGCGACGCTCGACGGCATCCAGCCGATCGCGCTGAGAGAGCTCGATGACGTGCTGAGAGACCTGCTGTCCGGCGGCGACACCATCAGGCGCAGCCCGATCGGCGGCGCCGGCGCGGCCGCGGAAATCATCAACTTCATGCAGAGCGCGTTCGAGCAGAGCGTACTGGACAACGTGCGCGAGTACGACTCGGATCTCGCGCAAGAGATTCTCGACAAGATGTTCACGTTCGACAATCTGCAGGATCTCGACAACGCGGCGATCCAGTTGCTGATGAAGGAAATCGACGCGCAGACGCTGATCGTTGCGATCAAGGGGGCCGATGCCCAGTTGCGGCAGAAGTTCGTCGGCAACATGTCGAAGCGTTCCGCCGAGCTGTTCGTCGAGGACATCAATGCAATGGGCCCGGTGCGTGTCTCCGAGGTCGAGGAAAAGCAGCGGGAAATTTTGCAGGTTGTCCGCAAGCTCGCCGAAGAAGGGCAAATTGTCATCGGGAAGCGCCCCGAAGACGCCTACGTTTCGTGAGATCCGGGGTGTCGTCGGAATCGCAAGCCAGGGGTTCAGGGAGCGCGGGTAGTAGTAAAAGGGAATCTCTGTTGAGCATGCATCAGCCCAGGCGATAAATCGGCGCATTCGGACGTGCGCGCGGTGGTCGACGCGATCAAGGGCGGCGCATTCGATTTTCCGGAGAGGCCGGTCAGCGGCGGATCGAGCAACGCGCAAGGCGCTGCCATGCCGTCGAAAAGACGACATGATCCCGGGATGTAATGGATTTGAAAATCGTCGCTGCGTTTTCAGGCTGACATGTCAGGATTTGTCAGCTTTTCCGCCGCGCGTTTCGATAGATTCCATCGCTGGCGCGACTGATGGAGACACCCGCATGTGTTGCGCGCGCAATTTTCGCACGACTGCCTCTAGTGTCAGCGCAGCGGACCGGTGTCGGTCGCTCGCGTACTGACAGCCTACGCCATCGCGTACTTCACCTACACCCCGCTGGTGCCCTGCGCCTGCTGTACCTCGGCTACGGACCTGTTTGAGGGGCGCTTATTTCATGTCGCTAAGCGAAGCAAAACGGAGAAACTGATTGAATCAGGTATATCGCATTGTGTGGAGTTCGAGCCTGGGGATGTTCCAGGTGGTGTCGGAACTCGCGTGCGCCCAAGGGCGCAAGTCTGCAGGCACGCAGCGCAAGCGTGCCCGCGCGAATGCGAAAGTGCTGGCCGTGGCGGCATCGCTTGCGACGATGTCGCATGCGGCGATGGCCCAGGTGGGCACCGACATTGATGGGACTTCCGTCACGGTCGGTACGTCTCAAAGCAACAGCGGCGTATGGGCGTGGGACGGCAGCAACCTGGCCGTCAGTGGCTCGGTCTCCGGCTATGGTATTTTCAACCTCGGCACGATCGGCACGCTGTCAAACGAGAATGGCGGCACGATTGCCGCCACGCAGTCAAATGGCGACGGTCGCGTGAATGACCCCGGTCTTGGCGCCGGCATCTACAACGAAAACGGTGGCACGATCGGCGCGCTGACGAACAGCGGTCTGATTTCCGGGCTGACCATGAGCATCTACAACGATGGCACGATCGGGGCGCTGTCAAACGGAAATGGCGGCACGATTTCTGGCGGTACTTACGCCGGCATCCGTAACTACAACGGCTCAATTGGCACGTTGACGAATAGTGGTCTGATTCACGCGCTGCAGGGCGGCATCAGCAATGAGGTCGGCGGCTCAATTGGCACGTTGTCAAACGAGAGTGGCGGCACGATTAGCGGTGACATCGTCGGTATCGCCAACTTCTTAAACGGCTCAATTGGCACTTTGAAGAATAGCGGTCTGATCTTCGGGGAGACGACCGGCATCGACAATGAGAGCAACAGCTCAATTGGCACACTGTCAAACGAGAGTGGTGGCACGATTAGCGGTTACAAGTTCGGTATCGACAACTCTGGAACCATCGGAACCCTGATCAACAGCGGGACAATCAGTAGCAGTGGCGATGCGATCTATAACAGCGGAGGGGGCTTCATTGGACCGGTCACGAATGCCGGCGTGATCGCGGGCAACATCAAGAACGATTCATCGAACGACCTGACCATCAACGGCGGCACGGGTACGACTTTCGGCACGCTGACCGGCTATGGCGGCGTGATCGGCTCCATCGCCAATACGAATTCGAATGTGGTATTCGGTTCGGGCAACCTGCTGCTGAATGACAACATCAACGTCGGCAGCCACAGCGTGAACAACACGGGCGCGACGCTGCAGGTCAATGCACCGATGACGATCACCGGCAACTACAGCCAGGGTGAGGCCGCGACGCTGCTGATTGGCGTTAATTCGGGTGCGGTGACAACCGGCACGCTGACCGCGGACCGCGGCTATGGGCGCCTGGTGGTGACGGGCAACGCCACCGTTGCCGCGGGCTCGTCGGTCAGCCTGGCGAGCCGGGGGTATGCGTTCGCGGCTGGCCAGCGCTTCATCGTGGTCGATGCGGCGGGGACCGGTTCGTATAACGAGGGCAGCCTGCACTATTCGGCCACCGGCTACAGCGGCTCGATCATCGGGCAGAACGTCAGCGTCGGCGGTCACAGCGATCTGGTGGTGTGTCTGGGCAGCTGTTCTGCCACGCCGAGCGGGCCGACGCTCGCGACGGCGCCGAACTCGAAGGCGGCGCTCGGGGGGCTGAATAACTACACCGGCTTGAACGTCGGGCTGATGAACCTGCAGAACGCGGTGATCGCGGTGAACGCCCATGGTTCCACTGCCGAGGCCAACCGCGTCGGTGCGCAGCTTGCGCCGTCGCGTTCGGCGGCCGGCGCACGGGCGGCGGCGGCGACGACCTTCGACGTACTCTCGGTGGTCGCTGCACATGCGAACAGCCTGCATCTGGCACAGGCCGACGGTGACGGGTCGGCGCAATCGGGGGTGGCGACCGGCGAGGGCGCGCCGCGGTGGGGCGTCTGGGGCCGGGCGTTCGGCGGGCACGCCGGGCAGGGCGCGGTCGACCAGGTCGACGGCTACAGCGCCAACTATGGGGGGCTGCTGTTCGGCGTCGACCGGCAGGTCAATGACCACTGGCGCGCAGGGGGCGTGTTCAGCTACAGCAACACGCTGATCAGCGGCACGGAGAACAGCGCGGGCGACTCGACCCGCGTGAATGGCTACGGCCTGATCGGCTACGCGAACTACCTCGGCGCGTCGTGGTATGTGAACCTGAGCGGCGGGGTGGTGCAGCAGCGCTTCGACACGACGCGCCAGATCGATTTCACGGGTTTCTCGGGCGTGGCCAATGGCCAGTTCAGCGGCCAGCAATACGTGGCAAGCGTGGAAGGCGGGTGGCCGTTGGCGGTTGCGGGGCTGACCGTGACGCCGCTGGCGAGCCTGACATACAGCTACCAGCACGAAAACGGGTATACGGAGAGCGGCGGCAACGGCGCGGCGCTGTCGGTGGGTGCCACGCACAGCACTTCGGTGCGCAGTGCCTTCGGTGCGAGGCTCGAGCGCGGCTTCGAGACGAAGTACGGTGTGATCGTTCCGGATCTTCAGCTGAAGTGGATTCACGAATACGACCATACGCAGACGGTCACCGGTGCAAGTTTCGCGGCCGACCCGATGGGGGCGACGGCGTTCACGACCGTGGGACCGGCGCCGGTGTCGGATCTGGCCGATGTATCGCTGGGCGTGACGCTGCTGCGGGCGAACAACCTGACCGTGACGGCCCGCTACGAACTGCAGGCGGCGCCGCGCTTCGTGTCGCAGACCGGTAGCCTGCGTTTGCGGCAAGCGTTCTGACCGAGCCGCGCCGACGTGCCGGCAGGCGCGCGCGGGCGCGTCTGCCGCCGGGGCCTCGGGTGGCGGGCAACCGCCACCCGGTCGCCCGCATGCCGATAGGGGAATGCACCCGCCGCACGTTCAAGGGCATGTGCGGGTGCCCGCTATTTCAACCTTGTCTTGCCCCGATACACCTGTATCCTGTCTCACCGTTCGTTTTCGCTTCTCCATCGTCCCCGAGTCAGTTCTTTTCGAACCATCCATGTCGAATCCCGTCGCGCCCGAACAATTGAGCATTGCCGAAGCCCTTCAGCGCGCCCACGCTCACTGGAATGCCGGTCAGGCCGCCCAGGCTGAACAGTGGTGTCAGCGCGTGCTGGCCGTCTGGCCCGGTCAGGCCGATGCGCTGCATCTGCTCGGCCTGATGGCCCATGCGTACGGCAATCTGGATCTGGCGATCAGCCATCTGCGTCAGGCATGTGACGCGCCGCGTGCGCCGGCCGTCTATGTGAGCAACCTCGCTGAAATGTATCGTCAGAAAGGCCTGCTCGCCGAAGGCGAGGAGGCCGCCCGGCGTGCCGTCGCGATGGATTCCACGCTCGTGGCCGGCTGGAACAACCTGGGCATCGTGCTCCAGGAAGCGGGCAAGTTCGAGGAGAGCCGCGTGTGCCTCGAACGCGTGATCGCGCTGCAGCCTGACTGGGCTGATGCGCACAACAATCTCGCGAACACCTGCCGGCGGCTCGGTCGCTTTGATCTGGCCGAGCCGCATTACCGCCAGGCACTGGCGCTCAATCCGGACTACGCGGAGGCACACAGTAACCTGGCGTTCCTGCTGTCGACCCAGGGGCGCTACGACGCGGCGGCAGCCGAAGCGCAGTGCGCAATCGAACTCAATCCGGGACTGGTCGACGCGTACCTGAATCTCGCCGAGGTGGAGGCTTCGCGCCACCATTACGAAGCGGCGCTGCGCGCGCTCGACATGCTGCAGGCGTTCGCGCCGCAGCATCCGGCCGCGCTCGTCGCGTACGCGAAGACGCTCAGGCAACTCGAACGCAATGCCGATGCGCTCGGCTTTGCCCGCCAGGCGGTGGCGCTCGCGCCGCACAGTGCTGAAGCGCATCAGACGCTCGCGGCGGTGTTGCAGTCGCTCGGACAGACCGACGAGGCGCTGGCCGAGTTCGAGCGGGCGGCGCAGTTGCCCGGATCGGTGGCCGAAGACGCGCTGGTCGGGTGCGCGATGATGCTGATGGAAGCGGGCCGCAAGACAGAGGCGCTCGCTGCGTTTGATCGGGCGCTGGCGGTGTTCCCCGACTCGGCGAAGATCCTTGCGGCCCGCGCCGAGGCGCGCAAGTTTTTCGAGGGCGACCAGGATTTCGTGGTCCTCGAGGCGTTCCTCGCCGAAGGCGAACGGCGGCCGCTGCCCGACCGGATCTCGGCCCACTTTGCGCTCGGCAAGGCGTATCTCGATACCGGCGATGCCGATCGCGCATTCGCGCATCTGTCGGACGCCAATCGCCTGAAGCGCGGCACCTTCGCCTACGATTCCGCCGCAACGGGCCAGTGGATGCGGCGCATCGCCGAAACCTTCGATTCCGCGCTGTTCGAGCGCCTGAGCGGCGCGGGCGCGCGGTCGGAGCTGCCGGTATTCATCGTCGGGATGCCGCGCTCGGGCACCACGCTCGTCGAACAGATCCTGGCGTCGCACTCGCAGATCACGGGCGCGGGCGAGCTGTCGGCGCTGCGCCTGATCGTCGACAACTCGGGGGCCTTCCCGGACATGACGGGCACACTCACCCGCGACGACGCGGCGCAGCTCGGCCGCGCCTACCTCGATCGCATCACGCCGCTTTCGCACGGACGGGCGCGCCTGATCGACAAGATGCCGGCCAATTTCCTGTACGCCGGCCTCATTCCGCTGATCCTGCCGGGCGCGCGGATCATCCATTGCCGCCGCAATCCGGTCGACACCTGCCTGTCCTGCTATACGAAACAATTCGCCGGCGAGCAGCGGTTCACCTACGAACAGACCGAGCTGGGCGAGTTTCACCAATACTACGAAGCGTTGATGGCGCACTGGCGGCAGGTGTTGCCGGCCGACCGCTTCATTGAAGTCTGGTACGAGTCGGTGGTGGACGACCTGGATGCCGAGGCGCGTCGACTGGTCGACTTCCTCGACCTTCCGTGGGAGGACGGTTGCCTGAAATTCCACGACAACCGGCGGGTGGTGCGCACCGCGAGCGTCAACCAGGTGCGGCAACCGATCTACGCGACGTCGAAGGGGCGCTGGCAGCAGTACGCAAGTCACCTTGTGCCGCTGCTCACGGCGCTTGGGATGGAGGCGCGATGATCCCCGGTAGCGCACCCGACATCGCGACGATCGAGCGCGAGGCGCGCGCGCTGATCGCGGCCGGAAAGCTGGAGGACGCCGAAGCCATGGTGCGCCCGTATCTGGCATCGGGCAGCGGGCCGCTGGCGCTGTGGCAGGTCCTTGCGGACGCGATCCGTCCGCAGGGCAAGCTGGGCGAGACGCGCGCGATCCAGGAGATGCTGGTCGCCTGCGCGCCGGGGGATCTGACGGCGAGATTCAACCTCGCCGAAACCCTGTTGCTGACGGGCGATTTCCAGCGCGGCTGGCGCGAATATCGCCATCGCTACGGCATGGCGCATACGAAGATTCTCGAGCGCAAGGTGCAGCGCCCGCGCTGGAACGGGCAGCCGATCCCGGGCCAGACGCTGCTGATTCACGACGAGCAGGGCTACGGCGACACCTTCCAGTTCCTGCGCATGGTGGCGTGGGCGAAAGCAAGAAGCGGCGCCCGCGTGATTCTCGAGGTCAATGCGGAGACGCTGTCGCTGGCGCAGCGCATCGAAGGCCCGGACGACATCGTCGTTCGCGGCGCGCTGCCGCCGCCGTTCGACGTGCACTGCGAGCTGATGGGCCTGCCGATGGCCATGAACCTGACGCTCGACGATCTGCCCGGCCAGGTTCCCTATCTGTCCGCCGACCCGGAGCGCATCGACACATGGCGGCAACGCCTGGCGGGCCTGCCGGGACCGCTGGTGGCGCTGGTGTGGGCCGGGCGCCCGACGCACGTCAACGATGCGAACCGTTCGATGAGCCTGGCCGCGCTCGCGCCGCTGGCCCGGCCCGACGTCACGTATGTGGCGATCCAGAAGGGGCCGGCCGCGGCCCAGGCGGCCGAGCCGCCGCCCGGCATGTCGCTCGTGTCGCTGAGCGACGAGATCGCGGATTTCGAGGACACGGCCGCGATTCTGAGCATCGCCGACCTGCTGATTTCGGTGGACTCGTCGCCCGTTCATCTGGCCGGAGCGCTTGGCCGGCCGACCTGGACGATGCTGCCGTTCGTTCCCGACTGGCGCTGGCTGCTCGGTCGCGTGGACACGCCGTGGTATCCGGCGATGCGGCTGTTCCGGCAGCACACGCGCGGAGACTGGGCGGGTGTCGTCGCCGCGATGGCGCAGGAACTCGATCGTGTCGTCGCCAGATCCGCGAGGTCCGCATGTTGAGTTCCGTATCGACAGGGTCGCGCCGGATCGTCGCGGTGCTGCTGGCCGTCGCGACGGTGTTGACGGGCTGTGCGTCGCTCGACCGGAACCAGCATGCCGATGCGCTGGCGGCGCCTGCGGGGCTGACGCGCGAGCCGATCCGCACGCCGGCGTTCGTGCTCACGGCGTTCGTGCGGATTTCACGCGCCGACGCACCGCTCGTCGTCTATATCGAGGGCGACGGCCTCGCGTGGATCTCCAGGAGCCAGCCGTCGCTGGACCCGACGCCGCGCGATGCGACGGGCCTCGCACTGGCCGCGGCGGATCCTTCGCCAAACGTCGCGTACCTGGCGCGCCCGTGCCAGTTCACCCCGATGGAACAGAATCCGCGCTGCGGCATTCCCTATTGGACCGGCAAGCGCTTCGCGCCGGAAGTGGTGGAGTCGCTCGACGCGGCAGTCGATCAATTGGCCGCGCGGGTTCCGGGACAGAAGGTCGAGCTGGTCGGCTATTCCGGCGGGGGCGCGCTGGCGGTGCTCGTTGCGGCGCGGCGCACGGACGTGGCATCGATCCGGACCGTGGCCGGCAACCTGGACAGCGAGTTCGTGAACCGGCTGCATCACGTGTCGGCGATGCCCGCATCGGAAAATCCGATCGACTTCGCGTCGCGTGTGGCAACCGTCGCACAGGTGCATTTCAGCGGCGCGGACGATACGGTCGTGCCGCCGGAAGTGGCGGCGCGTTTCATCAGCAAGACCGGACACCGATGCGCAACCGCGCGCACGATACCGGGCATCGCGCACGATGGCGACTGGAGCCGCGCATGGCCTGCGTTGCTGAGCGTCGTGCCGGCGTGTGCGGATGCGCCGGCGGCAAACCGATGACGAGGACGAGTGACATGCAACCTCTTGCCACCACGTTGTGGCTGACCGGGCTGAGCGCGGCAGGCAAGACGACGCTTGCGAATGCGGTGGCCGATGCGCTGCGCGCGGCGGGCGTGGACTGCCGGGTGCTGGACGGCGACGTCGTGCGGGCGGAATTCAGCCGCGATCTGGGTTTCTCGAAGGCGGACCGAAGCGAGAACATCCGGCGCGTCGCGCGCCGGTGCCGGGAACTCAACGATGCCGGGACCTCGGTGATCGCCGCGCTGATTTCGCCGTATCGGGAAGATCGTGCGGCAGCGCGCGCGATCGTGGGCGACGCGCAGTTCGCCGAGGTGTTCGTCGCCACGCCGATCGAAGTGTGCGAGGCGCGCGATCCGAAGGGGCTGTACGCCCGGGCGCGGGCGGGAACCATCGCGAATTTCACGGGGATCAGCGACCCGTACGAAATACCGTTCGAACCGGATCTGCGGCTCGATACGGCGACCTGCTCATTGGCTGAATGCGTGGCCGCGACAATGACGTTTCTGACAACGCACCGCGGCTGATCCGGCGCAAACGGCCGGCATCGACAGTCTCGCGATCTCCATCGAACCGTTGCGCCGGTTCGGCCTGCGTGAATTCGCGGTGGACCGCATGCGTCGTCACCTGCCCGGGCGGCCGTGCTACGATCCTGCTGTCTCAAAAATGGTTGCAACAATGAAGGCAGTTTTCACGTTCCGCGGCTACGAAGCCGACTGTGCGCCGCGCGCTACCGAAGCGGGCAGGTTCGCCGCGCAGGTCGTGTTCACGAAGATCGGTTACCACCCCGAGGCGTCGTACCGGACGCTCGGCGAGTTCGATACCGAGGAAGCGGCGATCGAGCACGCGAGGCAGTTCGCGCAGGACTGGCTGTCGCGCAAGGCCTGACGGCGCGCACCGCCAGCCCGCGTCATCCCGCGCCCGCAGCGACGCTGGTCGCGCCGCAGGCCGATCGTAAGCGCGCCGGGTACGCGTCTGAAGCAAATGCTTCAATGTGTTAGTTTCGTGCCTTTCCACCGACGCGACAGGAACAGCATGGAATACCGCACACTTGGCGATTCAGGCATCGAGGTCAGTCTGATCGGGCTCGGCACGATGACGTGGGGCGAGCAGAATTCGGAGCGCGACGCGCACGCGCAGCTCGACTACGCGATCGGGCAGGGCGTGACGCTGGTCGACGCCGCGGAAATGTATCCGGTGCCGCCGAAGCCTGAAACGCAGGGGCGCACCGAGCAGTACATCGGCACCTGGCTCGCGCAACACCGCGCGCTGCGCGACCGGATCGTGCTGGCGACCAAGATCGCGGGTCCGGCGCGCCAGCCGCACAATCCGCGCCACATTCGCGGCGAGGGCAACCAGTTCGACCGCAAGAACCTGACCGAGGCGCTCGACGGCAGCCTCAGGCGCCTGCAGACCGACTACGTCGACCTGTATCAGCTCCACTGGCCCGATCGCAGCACGACGACGTTCGGCCGTCCCGCCTATCCGTGGGTCGACGACGCGTACACGGTGCCGATCGAGGAGACGCTCGCGGTGCTCGCCGAGTTCGTGAAGGCCGGCAAGGTGCGCCACATCGGCGTGTCCAACGAGACGCCGTGGGGCGTCGCGCAATTCCTGCGTGCCGCGGAAAAGCTCGGCCTGCCGCGCATCGTCAGCATCCAGAATCCGTACAGCCTGCTGAACCGCACGTTCGAGAACGGCCTGTCGGAATTCACGCATCGCGACGGCATCGGCCTGCTCGCGTATTCGCCGCTCGCGTTCGGCTGGCTGACCGGCAAGTACGAGAACGGCGCGCGGCCGGATGGCGCGCGCATCACGCTGTTCGAGCGGTTCCAGCGCTACAGCAACCCGCAGGCGGTGGCGGCGACGTCGCGCTACGTCGCGCTGGCGCAGCGGCACGGCCTGTCGCCCGCGCAGCTTGCGCTCGCGTTCGTCAACAGCCGGCCGTTCGTCCGCAGCAACCTGATCGGCGCGACGTCGCTCGAGCAGCTGAAGGAGAACATCGGCAGCGTGGACGTCAGGCTGTCCAACGACGTGCTCGCGGAGATCGACGCGCTGCACGCGCTGCAGCCGAACCCGGCGCCGTAAGCGACGACGCCCGGTCGCCCGGCGGGGGGCGACGGGCATGTGCCGCGCGCAAGCCGGGCGCGGCCGCCGCGTGCGATAATCCCGCCCATCCGCCATCCTCACCCGCGGCGCCCCCAGGCGGGGCCGCCCTGCGTAACGCCAAATTGAAGAATCTGATTGTTACCCTCGATCGCGCCGGCGAGTTCGACGAGATCGTCGACGTGCGCACGCCGCTCGAATTCGCCGAGGATCACATCCCCGGCGCGCTCAACGCACCCGTCCTCAGCAACGAGGAGCGCGTGATCGTCGGCACGATGTACAAGCAAGTGTCGCCGTACGAGGCGACTCGCGTGGGCGCCGCGATGGTCGCGCGCAACATCGCGCACCACCTCGACACGACGTTCGCCGACCGCCCGCGCAACTGGCGCCCGCTGATCTACTGCTGGCGCGGCGGCAAGCGTTCCGGCTCGATGACGGCCTGGTTCAACCTGATCGGCTGGCAGGCGCGTCAGCTCGACGGGGGCTACAAGGCGTACCGCCACGCGGTGTGCGCGACGCTCGACACGCTGCCGTCGCGGTTTCGCTACATTGCGCTCGTCGGCCATACCGGCTGCGGGAAGACGCGTCTGCTGCAGGCGTTGAGCGACGCCGGCGCGCAGGCGCTCGACCTGGAGGCGCTCGCGTGCCATCGCGGCTCGCTGCTGGGCGCGCTGCCGGGCATCCCGCAGCCGTCGCAGAAGGGGTTCGATTCGCGGCTCGTCGAGGTGCTCGACCGCTTCGACCCGGCGCGGCCCGTGTTCGTCGAATCCGAAAGCCGCAAGATCGGCGCGGTGCACTTGCCTATTGCGCTGATGCGCGCGTTCCACGCCGGGCCGTGGGTGCGCGTCGACGCGGCCCGCGACGAGCGCATCGCGTTCCTGCTGGACGACTACCGCCATCTGTTCGATTCCCCGGATGTGTTCAAGGCGAGGCTCGAGCGCCTGATCGGACTGCACAGCCGCGACGAGGTCGCGCGCTGGTGCAACATGATCGATGCCGGCGCACGCGCCGAACTGTTTGGCGAACTGATCGACCGGCATTACGATCCAGCCTATGCGCGCAGCAGCCAGGAGCATTTCGGCAAGCCGGGCTGTGTGCTTGAATTCCATTTCCGGCCCAATGCGCCCGATGCGCGCGCGCAAGCCGAAGCGCTGCTGGCGCAGCTCGCCGACGCGGGCCTGCCGGCCGATTCCGCCACCGAACTTCCGACGAAACAATGACGACGACCCGATCCCAATCTCCCAGCCCGGTGCTCGGCTGGATGACCTTTCTGCTGATCGCAGTCGCGGGCCTCTTCTACGTGAAGTGGTTCCCGTACTATCACAAGGCGTTTGTCGCCGCCGAGCATCATTCGATTGGCCAGTCGATCCTGATGGGCAAGTCGGCCGAGCCGCCCGCGCCGTCGCTCGCGGCGGCGCTCGACTACGCGTGGGCGTACGGCAAGGCGATCTGGCAGGCGATGGTGCTCGGCCTGTTGCTCGGCTCGGCCGTGCAGGCGCTGCTGCCGGCGCACTGGGTCGCGCGCGTGCTCGGCAGGACCGGCTTCGCGAGCGTCGCCGCGGGCGGCCTGCTGTCGCTGCCGGGGATGATGTGCACCTGCTGCGCGGCGCCCGTCGTGGCGGGGCTGCGCGAGCGCAATGCGTCGCCCGGCGGCGCGGTGGCGTTCTGGCTCGGCAACACCGTGCTGAACCCGGCCGCGCTGGTGTTCATGGGCTTCGTGCTCGGCTGGCAGTGGAGCGCGCTGCGGCTCGTGCTCGGCATCGCGATGGTGTTCGGCATCGGCTACCTGCTGAACCGCCTGGCTCGTGACGAGGACCGGGCGATCGACGACAGCCGGCTCGCCGCGCTCGCGGCCGAGCAGGCGGCAGCCGGCAACCCGTTCGTGCGCTGGATGATGATCCTCGCGCGGATGACCGTGCGGCTCGTGCCCGAATACCTCGTGCTCGTGCTGGTGCTCGGCGCGGCGCGTGCGTGGCTGTTTCCGCACATCGGCCCGGACATCGGCAACCAGATCGGCTGGATCATCGCGTTCGCCGTCGCGGGGATGCTGTTCGTGATCCCGACCGCGGGCGAGGTGCCGATCATCCAGGCGATGCTGTCGCTCGGCATCGGCGTGGGGCCGGCCGCCGCGCTGCTGATGACGCTGCCGCCGATCAGCGTGCCGTCGCTCGCGATGCTCGCGCGCTCGTTCAAGCCCTATATGCTGACGATCGTCGCGGCGCTCGTCATCGCGTTCGGGGTCGCGAGCGGCCTGCTCGCGATCGCGCTCGGGTTCTGAGCGGGCCGCCGCCATTTCCTCTTACCCGTCGCCGGGCGCCGTGGCGCGCGCGGCGCAATCATTCAGACACACATAGTCAGGAACAACGCATGACGCAACACAAGGTTCATCCGAAACTCGAGCAGGCGCTGACGCGCGGCGATCTCGCGATTCGTCAGGCCAATTCGGCGCGCGCGACCGCCGTGCTGAACGCGCTGGGCAAGATGATCGTCGAGGCCTCCGCGACGATCGGCGTCGAGGCCAGCATCGAGATTCCGCAGGGCGACCGGATCTATGACCCGGTCAACGGCCTCTGGCCGCAGAAGATGCTCGTGTCGTTCGACGGCCCGGTCGCCGACGCCGACCCCGAGGAGCTGCGCGCCGTCTATCTGGTCGCCGACGATCCGGGCACCCAGTTCCGTGTCGAATGGCACCGCGCGGACGGCAAGCTCGGCCGCCAAGAAGGGGGGCCGCTTGCGACCGTCGCGTTCCTGACCGACGTCGAGATTCCGTGGGGCGACGACGACGAGTGACGCCCGCGGCCTGCGCGCGTCGCGGGCAGGCCGATCGCGCGTGGCGTGCCGGTCGCGCGCCGCGCGCTCAGCGCATCATCCGCCGCCTGAACAACCGGGCGGCCAGCAGAAATCCCCCGATCGCATAGCCGGCCAGCACGGCGACGTGCAAGCCGACGTGCGTGGCGGGGCGGCCGAGCATCGCCGGCCGGATCAATTCGACCGCATGCGCGAGCGGCAACACATGCGCGGCATGCTGCGCGATCTCCGGTAGCTGCGTCAGCGGGAAGAACACCCCGGACATCAGCAGCATCGGCGTGAGCACGAGCGTCTGATAGAACATGAAGAAATCGTATGACGGCGCGAGCGCCGTGACGATCATCGCCGCGCTCGCGAACGCGAGGCCCGCCAGCGCGATCACCGGCAGCGCGACCAGCATCGACGGAATGTGCGCGTAGCCGAGCAGGCCCGCGACGAGCATGATCGCGGCGCCCGACAGCATCGCCTTGCTCGCCGCCCAGACGATCTCGCCCAGCACGATGTCGCCGAGCGCGAGCGGCGTGTGCATGATCGCTTCCCAGGTGCGCTGCACGTGCATTCGCGAGAAGCCCGAATACATCGCTTCGAAGCTCGCCGACATCATCACGCTCGACGCGACCGTTCCTGCCGCGAGGAATGCGATGTACGACACGCCGTCGACGTGCCCGACCATCAGGCCCAGGCCGAAGCCGAGGCCGAACAGGTAGATCATCGGGTCGGCGAGGTTGCCGAACATCGACGCGATCGCCAGCTTGCGCCATACGAGATAGTTGCGCTGCCATACCGCGATCCAGTTGGTCGCGTTCGCGGGCATCGCGATCGCGAAGCGCGACTCGCGGGGCCGGTGTGGCGTGGCGGGGGCGGAATACGGGCGAACGTCCATGATCGGTCAGTCCTGCATTTCGCGGCCGGTGAGCCGCAGGAACACGTCTTCGAGGTTGGCGGGGCGATGCAGGTAGCGCAGGCCGGCGCGGCCCTTGAGCCGCGTGTTGATCGGCTCCGGATCGCTGACGTAGCAGAACAGCGTCTCGCCGCTGATCTCGGTGCGCTCGGCGAGCGCGGCCAGTTCGTCGCGCAGCGCGGCCGGATCGGGGCCGTAGATCTCGATCACGTCGCAGCCGATTTCCGATTCGATCAGCGCGTGCGGCGCGCCTTCGGCGATCTTGCGGCCTTCCTCGATCACGCACAGGCGGTCGCACAGACGCTCGGCTTCTTCCATGAAGTGCGTGGTGATCAGGATCGTCTTGCCGCGCGCGAGCAGCGAGCGCAGACGCTCCCACATCAGATGCCGCGCCTGCGGATCGAGGCCCGTCGTCGGCTCGTCGAGCACCAGCACGTCGGGATCGTTGACGAGTGCGCGCGCCAGCGTAAGGCGCCGTTTCATGCCGCCCGACAGCTCGCTGACCTTCGCGTCGGCCTTGCTCTCGAGCTTCGCGAACTCGAGCAGCGACGGCACGAGCGCGCGCGCCTCGTGTGCCGGCACACCGAAATAGCGGCTGAACACCAGCAGGTTTTCCCGAACCGTGAAATCGGGGTCGAGGTTGTCGAATTGCGGCACGACGCCGACCCGCTGCCGCGCGTGACGCGCATGCGCCGGCACCGGCTCGCCGCACAGCGAGATGGTGCCGGCATCCGGATAGGTGAGGCCGAGCAGCATCCTGAGCGTCGTGGTCTTGCCCGCGCCGTTCGGGCCGAGCAGGCCATAGCATTCGCCGGCATGCACGCGAAAGGACAGGCCATTGACGACGAGTTTGTCGCCGTAGCGTTTTTCAACGTTCAGTAAATCGATCGGTGCGACGGACATGGGCAAGCGGGTTGTCGTGGGTACAACGGGCAACGCAGGCACGCACGGCGGACAACCGGTGAGGTGGCCGCGCCGGCATGTGACGCAATCATGCAACATCAACGGGCCATTCTAGTGCATTGCCCGCGCTCGCACCGTGCGCGAACGCACGGTATGCATGCAGCCGCGTGCCGCTCCTGCACTGCATCATTGCGTATCCGGCACGCGGGTCGAATCAGCGTTTTCCATCTCTTGCATCCTCGATTGCATCGCACCATGATTGTTCCGTAGGACACGTTGTCCCGTATGGGAGGCTCCATGGCTAGCTACAAGAAAATCCTGCTGTGCTACGACGGTACGCTCGAGGGACGCAAGGCGCTTCGCTGCGGCGCCGATCTCGCGCGGGACCTGAACGCCGAGACGCACCTGCTGTCGGTGGTGGACATGCGCTCCAGCATCGCGCAAAGCGCCGGATTGCTGACCGACGTCGCATGCGGCCGCTTCGAGGAAACCGCGCGGGAAATCCTGCAGGAAGGCGTGAACCGGTTGCGCGAGCGCGGCGTGCAGGCGGAAGGGCATTTCGCGTTCGGCTACCCGATCGACGAGATCGCCAACCTCGCCGCGGAACTGAAAGTCGATCTGGTCGTCGTCGGCCACCGCCGCCGCAGCGGCTTGTCGCGCTGGTGGATGGGCTCCGGCAATACGCAACTGCTCGACCGGGTGGACTGCAGCATCCTGGTCGCCTGCTCGTCGCCGGAGGAGCAACGCGCCGAGATCGCGCGCGAACGGGATGCGGCTTCCGCGACGTCCACGACGTCCAGCTGAGCGGTCAACACGGGGGGCGTCTCTCGCCGGGCGATGCCGCGCGGGGGACGCGACAGGCCGGGGGGGCTGCCGTCGGGCGGTCACGGTTCAGTCGTGCAGATCGACCGCCGACAGCTTCCACGAAAAAAGGCCGATGCGGCGGAAAATCGCCGCATAGCGCGCGCCGTCGGCGCCGTGCTGATACGTCACGACGAATTCATCGATATTCCGGTAGCCGGCACGCGTTTGCGCACCTGCCTGCGCGCTTGCGCGTGCCTGGTCGACCGGCGACGCTTGATTCGACGGTGAAGTCTGGGCCTGCGAAGCCGGTGCGGCCGGCAGAGCCGCCGGCGCGCGGGGCGGCGTGCCGGAAGGCTGCTGCGCCCATTCGGGCGGGCGTTCGCCGGGATTGCCGCGCGGCGGAATGCCGCTCATCAACGCGGCCACGCCTTCCGGCGTCGCATAGGCATCCACCAGCGGCCCGATCAATGCCGAGCCGATCAGCGCGCCGATCACCGCGAGTGGATTGCCGTGCTGCTGCGCATCGATCCGGCGCATCAGCGTGTCGCTCAGTTGCTGCTTGAGGCTCACGCGCAGCGACGGAAAATCGACGTATTCGCTGACAGCCTGCGCATCGCGCGCGTCGATCGCCTGCTTGAGGCGGTCGAGCGCGACGTAAGGCGACGCATACGCATAGCCGATCGCCGTGATGACGGCGACGACCAGCGCGACGATCAGGAACGGCTTGAGGCGCGGCGAGTGGCGCGGTGCGCGATTCACGGTGACTCCGGGGCAGGCGGGACGGGATCACCCGCCGCGTTGCGCGGCCGAATGCTCTTCGGCGATGCAATGATCGATCATCCGGCATACCGCATCGATCGTCCCGACCATGATCAGGCGTGACGAGCCGTGATAGACCCGCACCGGCGCGCGCCGGGCCGGCGTCGCGTGATTCAGGCCGGCGTTCAGCGACACCCGCGCGAACGCGGGCAACGCGGACGGCAGCAGTGACGCCTGCCGCTCGGCTGCTTCGACACTCGCAGGCGCCGCGGCGGACAGCGGCGCGCAGGGCTTTCGGCCGCGCAGATGACGCAGGCGGCCGAATTGGCGGAAAGGCAGCAGGCGGGCAAGGCGTTCCATGATGTTCTCCTGATCGGGATCGAGACGGATGGTCAGAGTTCGCCGGAGCGAATCAGACCGACGGCGATGCCTTCCAGCGCGAATTCCGCGCTGCCGGCCTTGACGAAGATGTTTTCGTAATCCGGGTTCTCCGCGATCAGCTCGATGCCGCCGGGACGGCGCATCAGGCGCTTGACCGTGACGTCGTCGCCCAGCCGCGCGACGATGATCTGGCCGTCCTTCGCTTCCGTGCGCTTCTGCACGGCGAGCAGGTCGCCATCGAGGATGCCGGCGTCGCGCATCGACAGCCCGCGCACCTTCAGCAGGTAATCCGGCTTGCTGGAAAACAGCGCGGGATCGCACGAGAAATGCTGCGAGATGTGCTCCTGCGCGAGGATCGGGCTGCCTGCCGCGACGCGGCCGACGAGCGGCAACTGCATCAGGCCGGCGTGCGGCAGCGTGAATTGGTGCGGGGCGTCGTCGAGGCCCAGCAGGCGGATGCCGCGCGATGCGCCAGCCGCCAGCTCGATCACGCCCTTGCGCGCGAGCGCCCGCAGATGCTCCTCGGCCGCATTCGGCGAACTGAAGCCCAGCTCGGCGGCGATCTCGGCGCGCGTGGGCGGAAAGCCGGAGCGCTCGATCGCGCGGCGGATCAAGTCGAACACTTGTTGCTGGCGGGCGGTGAGTTTGGTCATGGTTCAACTGCTGTATGGATAGACAGTAAGCTGTATTTTTATACAGTACTCGGCGAATTTCAAGTGTTACGTGAGGTTCATCGCGCTCGCGCCGGTTTCGCCGCGATCGCGCGACGCCGCAGCGCCGGTTCATCCGCGACAATCGCCCGCCGGGCCTTCGTTAGCACTTTTTGGTATTAAAAAATAAGGAACGATTATTTTTAATCATGTAAGCCGTTCGCTAGACTGGCCCGACATCGCAATCCGGACAACACTTGGAGAACCACGGATGGTCAAGCGCAATACGGGGCTGGTGAAAGGGGCGAGCCGCCTGATCGCAACACTCGCGCTGGGCGCGGCCGCCGCGCTCGGCGTCGCGGCGCACGCGCAGGCGGACACGACGTTCCTGAACGTGTCGTACGACCCGACGCGCGAGCTCTATCAGGACGTCAACCAGGCGTTCGGCAAGGAGTGGAAGGCGAAGACGGGCGAGACGGTCAACTTCAAGCAGTCGCACGGCGGCTCGGGCGCGCAGGCGCGCTCGGTGCTCGACGGGCTGCAGGCCGACGTGGTGACGCTCGCGCTCGCGTACGACATCGACGCGCTCGCGAACAAGGGGCTGGTTGCGAAGGACTGGCAAAAGCGCCTGCCGGACAATGCGTCGCCGTACACGTCGACCATCGTGTTTCTCGTGCGCAAGGGCAATCCGAAGCACATCAAGGACTGGGACGACCTGATCAAGCCGGGCGTGTCGATCGTCACGCCGAATCCGAAAACCTCGGGCGGCGCGCGCTGGAACTACCTGGCGGCGTGGGCATACGCGCAGCACCGGCCGGGCGGCAGCGAGCAGGGCGCGAAGGATTTCATCGCGAAGCTGTACAGGAACGCCGGCGTGCTCGATTCCGGCGCGCGCGGCGCGACGACGAGCTTCGTGCAGCGCGGCATCGGCGACGTGCTGATCGCGTGGGAGAACGAGGCGTTCCTGTCGATCAAGGAGTTCGGGCCGGACAAGTTCGAGATCGTCGTGCCGTCCGCGAGCATCCTCGCCGAGCCGCCGGTCGCGGTCGTCGACAAGGTGGTCGACAAGAAGGGCACGCGCAAGCTCGCCGACGCGTACCTGAATTTCCTGTACAGCCCGCAAGGCCAGGAGATCGCGGCGCGCAACTATTACCGGCCGCGTTCGAAGAGCGTGCCGGCCGAGCTGACGAAGCAGTTCCCGAAGCTGAAGCTGTACACGGTCGACGATACGTTCGGCGGCTGGACGAATGCGCAGAAGACGCATTTCGCCGACGGCGGCGTGTTCGATTCGATCTACAAGCCGCAGTAACGCCAGATCAGCCAGACCAAGAAGCAGGCGCGCCGCCACGGCGAGCGCGCCGCGACACCGGCGGCCGCGCCGGCGCGACACCCGCGCCGGCGACGTCCGTCGAACCCATGTGATTGACCCGGAAGCGCATCCGATGACGACCTTCACCTTCCGCAAGCCGAGCGCTCTGCCCGGCTTTGGCGTGACGCTCGGCATCACGGTGGCCTATTTGAGCCTCGTGGTGCTGATCCCGCTTGCCGCCACCTTTCTCAAGACCGCGACGCTGTCGTGGGACCAGTTCGTCGCCGCGGTGACGTCGCCGCGCGTGCTCGCGTCGTATCGGCTGACATTCTCGGCCGCGCTGGGCGGCGCGCTGATCAATGCCGCGTTCGGCTTTCTCGTCGCGTGGGTGCTGGTGCGCTACACGTTTCCGTTCAAGCGGGTCGTCGACGCGATCGTCGACCTGCCGTTCGCGCTGCCGACGTCGGTCGCCGGCATTTCGCTGGCCGCCGTCTACGCGCCGAACGGCTGGATCGGCCAGTTGCTGGCGCCGCTCGGCATCAAGATCGCGTTCACGCCGTTCGGCGTGCTCGTCGCGCTGACCTTCATCGGGCTGCCGTTCGTCGTGCGCACCGTGCAGCCGGTGCTCGAGGATTTCGAGCGCGAGCAGGAGGAGGCGGCCGCGTGCCTCGGCGCGTCACGCTGGCTGACGTTTCGCCGCGTCGTGCTGCCCGCGGTGCTGCCGGCGCTGCTGACCGGGGTCGCGCTCACGTTCGCGCGTGCGCTCGGCGAGTACGGCTCGGTGATCTTCATCGCCGGCAACGTGCCGATGAAATCCGAGATCACGTCGCTGCTCATCATCACGAAGCTGGAGCAATACGACTATGCGGGTGCGACCGCGCTGGCCGTCGTGATGCTTGTTGTGTCGTTCGTGATGCTGTTCCTGATCAACACGCTGCAGTGGTATCTGCAGCACCGCACCAGCCGCGGCGCGAGCGGTCCCGCGCCGGTTGCCGCAGCCGCGGCGGGAGGCCAGCGATGAGCCAGGAGACCACCGCCGTGCTGAACGTGTCGTCGTCCAATGCCCGCGCGCGCGCCGCGCGCGAACTCAACCCCGTCAGCGAGCCGCGCGCGGTGCGCTGGCTGCTCACCGGCGTCGCGCTGGTGTTCCTCGGGCTGTTCCTCGTCGTGCCGCTCGCAGCGGTATTCGTCGAGGCGCTCCGGAAGGGCGCCGGCTTCTATCTCGAGTCGCTCGCCGATCCGGACGCCTGGTCGGCGATCAAGCTGACGCTGAGCGTCGCGGCGATCGCCGTGCCGCTCAACCTCGTGTTCGGCGTATGCGCGTCGTGGGCGATCGCGAAATTCGAGTTTCGCGGCAAGGCGCTGCTGACCACGCTGATCGACCTGCCGTTCTCGGTGTCGCCGGTGATTTCCGGCCTGATCTACGTGCTGCTGTTCGGCGCGCAGGGCTGGTTCGGGCCGTGGCTGCAGGCGCACGACGTGCAGATCATCTTCGCGGTGCCCGGCATCGTGCTGGCGACGATCTTCGTGACGTTCCCGTTCGTCGCGCGCGAGCTGATCCCGCTGATGCAGGCGCAGGGCAGCGACGAGGAGGAGGCCGCGCGCGTGCTCGGCGCGTCCGGCTGGCAGATCTTCCGCCGCGTGACGTTGCCGAACGTGAAGTGGGGCCTGCTGTACGGCGTGATCCTCTGCAATGCGCGGGCGATGGGCGAATTCGGCGCGGTGTCGGTCGTGTCGGGCCATATCCGCGGGCAGACCGACACGATGCCGCTGCACGTCGAGATTCTCTACAACGAGTACAACTTCGCGGCCGCGTTCGCGGTGGCGTCGGTGCTCGCACTGCTCGCGCTCGTCACGCTCGCGCTCAAGCTCCTCGCGGAGCGCCACATGAACGCAGAAATCGCCGGCTCCGCCGTCACTTCGTCGAATTCGTAAAGAGGCAACCAGGATGGGCATCACCGTACGTAATCTGCAGAAGCGCTTCGGCGATTTCGCGGCGCTCGACAATGTGTCGCTCGACTTCCCGGCGGGCGAGCTGGTCGCGCTGCTCGGGCCGTCCGGCTGCGGCAAGACCACGCTGCTGCGCGTGATCGCGGGCCTCGAGCACGCGGACGCGGGGCAGGTCGTGCTGCAGGGGCAGGACGTCGCGTCGGTCGGCGCGCGCGAGCGGCAGGTCGGCTTCGTGTTCCAGCATTACGCGCTGTTCCGCCACATGACCGTGTTCGAGAACGTCGCGTTCGGGCTGCGCGTGAAACCGCGCCGCGAGCGGCCGTCGGAGGCGGCGATCCGCGAGAAGGTCCATGAACTGCTGAAGCTGGTGCAGCTCGACTGGCTCGCGCAGCGCTATCCGTCCGAGCTGTCGGGCGGCCAGCGCCAGCGCATCGCGCTCGCCCGCGCGCTCGCGGTCGAGCCGAAGGTGCTGCTGCTCGACGAGCCGTTCGGCGCGCTCGACGCCAAGGTCCGCAAGGAGCTGCGTAGCTGGCTGCGCCGGCTGCACGACGACCTGCACATCTCGACGATCTTCGTCACGCACGACCAGGAGGAGGCGCTCGAGGTCGCGGACCGGATCGTCGTGCTCAATCGCGGGCGCGTCGAGCAGGTGGGCAGCCCGCAGGACGTCTACGATCATCCGCAGAGCGCGTTCGTCTACGAGTTCCTCGGCGCGGCGAACCGGCTTCCGGGCACGGTCGCGGGCCAGGGTTTCGTCGCCGAGGGCGCGGCCGGGCCGATCGCCGTCGAAGCGGATTTCGCCGGGCCGGCGCACGCGTATGTGCGGCCGCACGACCTGCAACTGGTGCCGGCGGGCGATGCGGCGCAGGCGGGCATCGCGGTGGACGTGCGCCGCGTGGTGCCGCTCGGCGGCTCGGTGCGCGTCGAACTGGAGGCGCGCGCCGGCGGTGCGCTCGAAGCGGAGCTGGATCGCGACGCGTGGCGCGCGCTCGCGCTGCAGGTCGGCGACGGCGCGAAGGCCGTGCCGCGTGCGGCGAGGGTGTTCCCGGCGCGCTGATCCCGGCGCGGCACCACGTGGTAACGGGCGGTAACGAGAGCGGCAACGGATACAACCGAACAATACAAACACAGCCCGAAGAGGCCTACCCATGAACTTTCAGCAATTGCGCTTCGTGCGCGAGGCCGTGCGCCAGAACATGAACCTGACCGAAGTGGCGAACGTGCTGTACACGTCGCAGTCGGGCGTCTCGAAGCAGATCAAGGATCTCGAGGACGAACTGGGCGTCGATATCTTCATCCGCCGCGGCAAGCGCCTGACGGGCCTGACCGAGCCCGGCAAGGCGGTGCATCAGCTGATCGAGCGGATGCTGCTCGACGCCGAGAACCTGCGGCGGGTCGCGCGCCAGTTCGCGGATCAGGACAGCGGCCACCTGGTCGTCGCGACGACGCACACGCAGGCGCGCTATGCGCTGCCGAAGGTGATCCGGCAGTTCAAGGAGGTGTTCCCGAAGGTGCACCTGGCGCTACGTCAGGGCAGCCCGCAGCAGATTGCGCAGATGATCCTGAACGGCGAGGCGGATCTGGGGATTTCGACCGAGGCGCTCGACCGCTACCCGGACATCGTCACGTTCCCGTGCTATTCGTGGCATCACACGGTGGTGGTGCCGAAGGGGCATCCGCTCGTCGGGCGCGAGAACCTGTCGCTCGACGACATCGCCGAATATCCGATCATCACCTACGACCAGGACTTCACCGGGCGCTCGCACATCGACCAGGCGTTCGCGCAGGCGGGCGCCGTGCCGGACGTCGTGCTGACTGCAATCGATGCGGACGTGATCAAGACGTACGTCGAGCTCGGCATGGGGATCGGCGTCGTGGCCGCGATGGCCTACGATCCGCAGCGCGATTCCGGGCTCGTCGCGCTGGATACGCAGCATCTGTTCGAGGCGAGCACGACGCGGGTGGGCCTGCGCAAGGGCGCGTTCCTGCGCGCCTACGCGTACCGGCTGATCGAGATGTTCGCGCCGCATCTGAGCGAGGCGGAGATTGCCGCGCAGTTGCGGGAAGTCGCCTGACGCGGTTGCGGGCCGCGACGCGGGCCGCGCGATGTCGCTTCGTGGCGCGGCCGCGCCACGAAAAAACACCGTCGAATTTGATCAGACGGCTTGCGCGCCGGCGCGAAACGGTCCAGCATAGCCGTCTTTCCGCCGGCCGGGGCCGGCGGTTGCGCATGCATGTACCGCCCGCGACCGGCAGTCGGCCGTCTCCAGCATTTCCCTTCCGTCGTACCGACCGCATTGCAGGCCGTCGTCCGGGCGGCATGGCGCAAACGTTTGCCTGACATCAATTAAAACGAGATGGCCCACGGGCCACGTCGCCAGGAGATGTTGCCGATGAATCCCGCCTCTCGCCGCCGGTTCCTGACCGCGGCGCTCGTCGCCGTCGCGGCCGCCGCCGTGCCGTGCGCGGCCGTGCACGCGCAGGAACAGGGGCCGCACAAGCCCAGGGTCGCGCTCGTGATGAAGTCGCTCGATAACGCGTTCTTCGTGGCGATGGAACGCGGCGCGCAGGAATACCAGAAGCACAACGCGAGTCAGTTCGACCTCGTCACGAGCGGCATCCGGGACGAGACCGACACCGCGAGCCAGATCCGCATCGTCGAGCGGATGATCGCGTCGAAGGTCGACGCGATCGTGCTCGCGCCCGCCGACTCGAAGGCGCTCGTGCCGGTGGTGAAGAAGGCCATCGACGCCGGCATCATCGTCGTCGACATCGACAGCCCGCTCGACCCCGGCATGCTGAAGGCGCGGAACCTGAACGTGCCGTTCGTCGGCTCCGACAACCGCAAGGGCGCGCGCAAGGTCGGCGACTTCCTCGCGAAGCGCCTGAAGGCGGGCGATGCGGTCGGCATCGTCGAGGGCATCGCCACCACCCCCAACGCGCAGCAGCGCACGGCCGGTTTTCGCGACGCGATGAAGGCGGGCAGGATACGGGTCGTGTCGGTGCAGTCGGGCGCGTGGGACACCGCCAGAGGCAACGCGGCGGCCGCCTCGATGCTGCTCGCGTATCCGAACCTGAAGGCGATCCTGTGCGGCAACGACAACATGGCGATCGGCGCGGTGTCGGCGGTGCGCGCGGCCGGCAGGGAGGGCAAGGTCTATGTGGTCGGCTATGACAACATCGACGCGATCAAGCCGATGCTCAAGGACGGCCGCGTGCTTGCAACCGCCGACCAGTACGGCGCGAAGCAGGCGGTGTTCGGCATCGACACGGCGCTGAAGGCCGTCGTCGAGTACCGCAGGCAGGCGGACATGTCCGCGCTGGTCGAGACGCCGGTCGATCTCGTCACGAAGTGACATCGCGGCGCGCCGCGCTCAAGAACGGCGCGCCGTGGCCGTTATCTGGTGGAAGCACGATACGGACGAGATGTGCCGTTCGTCTGCGTCAACCGCGCGCTGCCCGCAGCGTGCGGCCGCCATCAGGAAAGCGATGAGTTCGACCGCCCCCCAACATTTTCAGTGTGCCGCGCCGGCGTTGCGGGCCGCGCCGGCCGGCATCATGGCCACCATGCCCCCGGGCTCGCCGGCACGCGTCGCGCGCGGCGCCAGCGATGCTCGCATCGGTGCGAGCGCAGCGGCGGCGCGGCGCGGCGGGGTTTACCCTCCACCGTATAGAATCGCCGTGCCCGGACAGGCGCATCGTCACGGGCGCAGCGACCGCGGCAACGGCCGTCTTCGGCACGCACCGCAGCCGGCGCGCACGCGTCCGGTCAGCACGTAAGAACAACAGTACAGACCAAAGAGAAACGGGAATGGCGACGATCAAGGATGTGGCGGCCATGGCGGGCGTGTCGTTTACGACGGTGTCGCATGTCGTGAACAACTCTCGGCCGGTGTCGGCGGATGTGCGCGCGAAGGTCGAAGGGGCGATCCGCCAGCTGAACTATGTGCCGTCGGCAGTCGCGCGTTCGCTCAAGGCGCGCGCGACCGCCACCATCGGGCTTGTCGTGCCGAACAGCACCAATCCGTATTTCGCCGAGCTGGCGCGCGGTGTCGAGGATCAGTGCGCCGCGAGCGGCTATTGCGTGTTCTTCTGCAACTCGGACGACGATCCGGCCAAGCAGCGCAACTACCTGCGCGTACTGCAGGAAAAGCGCATCGACGGGCTCGTCGTCGCGTCGGCGGGCGACGACGCGGTGCTCGCGAAGACGCTGGCCGACAGCTATGCGCCGCTCGTCGTCGTCGACCGCAACATCGAGGGCCTCGCCGCCGACCTCGTGCAGATCGATCACGAGCGGGGCGCCTATCTCGCGACCCGCCACCTGCTTGAGCTGGGCCACGTGAAGATCGGCTGCATCACGGGGCCGGTGTCGACCGCCGTCAGCGCAATGCGCGTGCATGGCTTCATTCGCGCGATGGCCGAGCAGGGCGTCGAGATCGGCGCCGATGCGATCGCGGAAAGCGATTTCTCGTGCCTCGGCGGTTATCACGCGGCGTCGCGCCTGTTCGATTCGGTACGGCCGAGCGCGATCTTCGCCGGCAACGACCTGATGGGCGTCGGCGCGTTGCGCGCGGCGGCCGAGCGCGGCGTGCGGGTGCCGGACGACTGCTCGATCATCGGCTTCGACGACATTGAATTCTCTCGTTACACGTATCCGGCGCTGTCGACGGTCGGGCAGTCGGTGCGCGCGCTCGGCGAGATGGCCGCGCAGACGCTGATCGAGCGGATCGGCGGCTCGGACGCCGCGCCGAAGCGCCGGCGCGTCGTGTCGCCGCGCCTCGTGCTGCGCGAATCGACCGCCGCGTACCGGGAGCCGGTCGCGTGCGGCGCATGACGCGCGCGGGCGCGCAGCCGCCGGTCCCGGCGCCGGCCGGTCCGGCGGACTGACGACCCGAGATCCATGATTGGCCGAGTTGCGCGCGCATTGTTTCTGGATCTGCAACTTACAGATGAATTATTTGTTAATTCGATAAAATCACCATCAAGTCGCCCGGTTTGTTGTCGTCAATGCATCAGTGAAGCGTTTGCTTCGATGCGGCGAGGATCATCCTTGCTTTTATACGACGTAATACGGGAAGAACCATGGTGTTGAAAAACCTGACGATCCGGGCGCGAATCGGTATGACGATGGCGTTCCTGGCGGGGCTGCTGTGCGTGATCGGCGTGCTGGGCCTGATCGGGATGGGGCGCGCGAACGACGCCAGCCGCGAAATTTTCACGAACCAGATGCCGAGCGCGGTCGACATCGGGACCGCCGAGCTGTTCGCCGCGCGCGAGCGGCTTGCGCTCGACCGCGCGGCGCTGCTTGCCGGGACGCCCGACGCGGCGGCGATGATCGAGCGCGGCCGCCAGATGCGCGCGCAATCCGACATCTGGTGGAAAAAGTACCTCGACCTGCCGCGCGACGCCGACGAGGATCGCCTTGCGCAGGACGTCGCCGCGAAGCGCCAGGCACTGCAGCACGCGTTCGACGCGTTCATCGCGCTCGTCGCCGCCAACGATCATGACAAGCTGATCGTCGGGGCAAAGCAACTGCAGGATTTCTACAGCGAGCTCGCGGTGTCGGGCGACGCGCTTCGCACCTTCCAGTTCACGACCGGCCAGGCCGGCTTCGACCACGCGCAGTCGACCTACGAGACGATCCGCGCCGTGTCGATCGCCGCGCTGCTCGCCGGGCTCGTCGCCGCGCTGCTGTCGTACCTCGCGTTGAGCCGCGCGATCGGCCGCCCGCTCGCGGACGCGCTCGCGCATTTCGATGCGATCTCGGCGGGCGACCTGCGCCGCCGTATCGTCGTGCGCTCGCGCGACGAGATGGGCCAGCTGCTGGAAGGGCTCGACAAGATGCAGCGCGGTCTCGTCGACACGGTCCGCACGGTGCGCGACGGCAGCGAGTCGATCGCGACGGCGGCCAAGCAGATCGCGGCCGGCAACATCGATCTGTCGTCGCGCACCGAGGAGCAGGCGGCGGCGCTGCAGGAAACCGCGTCGAGCATGGAGCAGCTGACCGGCACCGTGCGGCAGAACGCCGAGAACGCGCGTCAGGCGAGCGCGCTTGCGGCTAACGCGTCGGAGATCGCGAACAAGGGCAATACGGTGGTCGGCCAGGTGGTCGGCACGATGGGCGAGATCAACCACAGCTCGGCGAAGATCGCCGACATCATCTCGATCATCGAGGGCATCGCGTTCCAGACCAACATCCTCGCGCTCAACGCGGCGGTCGAGGCAGCGCGCGCGGGCGAGGAGGGCCGCGGTTTCGCGGTCGTCGCGGGCGAGGTGCGCAGCCTCGCGCAGCGTTCGTCGGCGGCCGCCAAGGAGATCAAGGAGCTGATCGACACGTCGGTCGAGCGCATCCACTCCGGCTCGTCGCTCGTCGATGAAGCGGGGCGCACGATGACGGAAGTGATCGGCGCGGTGCAGCGCGTGACCGACATCATGGGCGAGATCGCCGCCGCGTCCGAGGAGCAGAGCGGGGGCATCGACCAGGTTTCGCGCGCGGTGTCGCAGATGGACGAGGTGACGCAGCAGAACGCCGCGCTCGTCGAGGAAGCGACGGCCGCCGCGCAGTCGCTCGACGAACAGGCCGCGCGCCTGCGCGCGACGGTCGCGGTGTTCCAGGTCGAGGACGGCGCGGCGAAACCGCAGGCAGCGAAGCCGGTCGCCGCACGCGCGAGCCGCGCGGCGCCGCCTGCTGCGCGGCCGTCACCCGCCGCCGCGCGCCCGGCGCACGCGCCTCAGGCCGCCGCCGCGATGCCGCCGGCGAAGAAGCCCGCGGCGAAGCCGGTCGCCGCGCAAGCGGCGGCGCCGCTGCCCGTCGCGGCCGGGAACGACGACTGGGAGACGTTCTGATCGTTGCGCGCGCCGCGCGCATCTATCCCCATTTGCATGACGACCTGACGCCCGCTTCAAGCGGGCGTCGTCGTTTCATCGGCGGTTTACGCGCATCGCATGCGAAGCGAAACGACGGCCGCATCCGCATCCGCATGCGTACGCGTTCGTCGTACGGGTATCTCCGTAAGGGTCGCCCTGTCGAAAAAAAGTTGTAACGGCGCGTTGTCGATGTCGGCGAAAACGCGTGCTCGAACGTATAGGGAGAAGAGGGAGGCTGTGAATTCCGTGGCGGCGGGCGCGTCCGGCGCACAAGACGAACCGCTGCCGGACAAGACGCGGCGGATGCCGTTTCGACGGTTCGGGGCAACGATTGTAGAGCGCCGAAATGCGTTGTCCAAGCGGCGGTGCAGCGGATGCGCAATTCACAACGGAGTTCGTGAAAAAAAATATAAAAGGGTTTAGGATGAATTCGAACGCGCTTGCTTCTGCGTGATCGCAAGGTAGCAGGCACGTCTTCAGGCTCAGGCGAGGAGGTAGCATGGATATCTATAGCAGCTTCGCGAACCGCTTCGAAAAAACGCGAGAGGAGGAGTTCTCGCTGGAGGAGTATCTCGCGCTCTGCAAAAACGATCCATCCGCGTATGCTACGGCCGGCGAACGCATGCTGGCTGCGATCGGGGAACCAGAACACATTGACACTCGCAACGAGCCGCGCCTGTCGCGGATCTTCGCGAACAAGGTCATCAAGGTCTATCCCGCATTCCGTGAGTTCTACGGAATGGAGGAAGTGATCGAGCAGGTGGTGGCGTACTTCCGCCATTCCGCGCAAGGGCTCGAGGAGAAGAAGCAGATCCTCTATCTGCTCGGCCCGGTGGGCGGCGGCAAGTCGTCGATCGCCGAGCGCCTGAAGCAGCTGATGGAACGCGTGCCGTTCTATGCGCTGAAGGGCTCGCCCGTCAACGAATCGCCGCTCGGCCTGTTCGACTACGACGAGGACGGGCCGATTCTCGAGGAGCAGTACGGCATTCCGCGCCGCTACCTGAAGTGCATCCTGAGCCCGTGGGCGGTCAAGCGCCTGCACGAGTACAACGGCGACATCCGCCGCTTCCGCGTCGTGCGCCGTTACCCGTCGATCCTGCGGCAGGTCGGCATCGCGAAGACCGAGCCGGGTGACGAGAACAACCAGGACATCTCGTCGCTGGTCGGCAAGGTCGACATCCGCAAGCTCGAGCAATATGCGCAGGACGACGCGGACGCGTACAGCTACTCCGGCGGCCTGTGTCTCGCGAACCAGGGCCTGCTCGAATTCGTCGAAATGTTCAAGGCGCCGATCAAGGTGCTGCACCCGCTGCTCACGGCTACCCAGGAAGGCAACTTCAAGGGTACCGAAGGGTTCGGCGCGATCCCGTTCGACGGCATCATCCTCGCGCACTCGAACGAGTCGGAATGGAAGGCGTTCCGCAACAACCGCAACAACGAGGCGCTGCTCGACCGGATTTTCGTCGTGAAGGTGCCGTACTGCCTGCGCGTGTCCGAGGAAATCAAGATCTACGGCAAGCTGATCCGCAACTCGTCGCTCGCCGAGGCGGTGTGCGCGCCCGGCACGCTGAAGATGATGGCGCAGTTCTCGGTGCTCACGCGCCTGCACGAGCCGGAGAACTCGAGCCTGTTCTCGAAGATGCAGGTATACGACGGCGAAAACCTGAAGGATACCGATCCGAAGGCGAAGTCGTACCAGGAGTACCGCGACTATGCGGGCGTCGACGAAGGCATGACGGGCGTGTCGACCCGGTTCGCGTTCAAGATCATGTCGCGCGTGTTCAACTTCGATTCGACGGAAGTCGCGGCGAACCCGGTGCACCTGATGTACGTGCTCGAACAGCAGATCGAGCGCGAGCAGTTCCCGCCGGAAACCGAGCAGAAGTATCTGTCGTTCGTGAAGGACGTGCTCGCGTCGCGCTACGCGGAGTTCATCGGCAAGGAGATCCAGACCGCCTACCTCGAGTCGTATTCGGAATACGGTCAGAACATCTTCGACCGCTATGTCACGTATGCGGATTTCTGGATCCAGGATCAGGAATTCCGCGACCACGACACCGGCGAGAGCTTCGACCGCGCCGCGCTGAACGCGGAACTGGAGAAGATCGAGAAGCCGGCCGGGATCAGCAACCCGAAGGATTTCCGCAACGAGATCGTCAACTTCGTGTTGCGCGCGCGCGCGGCGAACGGTGGCAAGAACCCCGCGTGGGTCAGCTACGAGAAGCTGCGGGTCGTGATCGAGAAGAAGATGTTCTCGAACACCGAGGAACTGTTGCCGGTCATTTCGTTCAACGCGAAGGGCTCGGCGGAGGAGCAACGCAAGCACGAGGACTTTGTAAACCGGATGGTCGCGAAGGGCTATACGCCGAAGCAGGTCAGGCTGCTTTGCGACTGGTATCTGCGCGTGCGCAAGTCGTCATGACGTGCACGATGCACCGCCCGTGCGGCAGGGCCGCACGGGCGTCCTGCGAGGCGCCGCCCGCGTGGCGATGAACGGCATGCGCGGCGTGCGTCCCGGCGTATCGACATTCGAGCGGGAGACCGGGTGTGCTTCATCAAATCATCGACCGCAGGCTGGCCGGCAAGAATAAGAGCATCGCCAATCGCGAACGCTTCTTGCGCCGCGTGAAGAACTATATTCGCCGCGCCGTCTCCGACGCCGTGCGCGACCGCAGCATCAAGGACATCCAGAACACGCAGAGCATCACGATCCCGCGCAAGGACATCGCGGAGCCGACCTTCCGGCACGGGCCGGGCGGGCGGCGCGAGTTCGTCCACCCCGGCAACGAGGATTACGTGCGCGGCGACAAGATCCCGCGTCCGCAAGGCGGCTCGGGCGGCGGCGGCAGCCAGGCCAGCAACGAGGGCGAAGGGCAGGACGACTTCGTGTTCGAGCTGTCGCGCGACGAGTTCATGCAGTATTTCTTCGACGATCTCGAGTTGCCGCGCCTGGTCAAGACGCACCTGCTGACCGTGCCGAGCTGGAAGAGCGTGCGCGCGGGCTGGTCGGCCGAAGGCACGCCGAACAACATCGACGTGGTGCGCTCGCTGCGCAGCGCGCTCGGCCGCCGCATCGCGCTCGGCTCGCCGCTCGTCAACGCGCTGCGCGAGCTGGAGGCGCAGCGCGAGGCGCTGCTGGACGACGGCGAGGATCATTGCGTCGAGATCGCGGCGCTCGAGGACCAGATCCACCATCTGCGCGGGCGCATCTGGCGGATTCCGTTCATCGACCCGTTCGACCTGCGCTACGTGAACCGCGTGAAGCAGCCGCAGCCGTCGAGCCAGGCGGTGATGTTCTGCCTGATGGACGTGTCCGGCTCGATGGACGAGCAGCGCAAGGATCTCGCGAAGCGCTTCTTCATCCTGCTGTACCTGTTTCTCAAGCGCAACTACGAGCGCATCGAGGTGGTGTTCATTCGCCACCACACGCGCGCCGAGGAAGTCGACGAGGATACCTTCTTCCATTCGACCGAAAGCGGCGGCACGGTCGTGTCGAGCGCGCTCGAACTGATGCGCAAGGTGATGAACGAGCGCTACTCGCCGACCGAATGGAACATCTACGGCGCGCAGGCGTCCGACGGCGACAACTGGACCGACGATTCGCCGAAGTGTCGCAAAATCCTGGAAGAGGATATCCTCACGAAGACGCGCTACTTCGCGTACATCCAGGTCGCGCCGGAAGAGCAGAATCTCTGGCTGGAGTACGCGCAGCTTGAGGCGTCGCAGCCGCATCTCGCGATGAAGAAAGTCGATTCGGCTGCGGATATTTACCCGGTGTTTCGCGAATTGTTCGAAAAGCAGGTGGAGACGTCATGACGCACCGCCACCCGCACAACGAATCGCGCGGCTACGAGCCGCGCCGCGCGGACAACGACACCACCGGCCATGCCGCAGCGCAGCAGAGCGGCCGGGCCGAGCCGTCGGGGCCGCCTGCCGACATGCCCGCTGCCGGGCAGAAGGAAGCGCGTATGAACGTTGCCGAACGCAAGCCGCTGCCGTGCCCGTCCGACTGGACCTTCGAGCTGATCGAGGAATACGACACCCACATCGCGCAGGTCGCGGAGCAGTACGAGCTGGACATCTATCCGATCCAGCTCGAACTGATCAGCGCCGAGCAGATGATGGACGCGTACGCGTCCGTCGGGATGCCGGTCAATTACCGGCACTGGTCGTTCGGCAAGCACTTTCTTTCCACCGAGAAGAGCTACCGGCGCGGCCAGATGGGGCTCGCGTACGAAATCGTCATCAACTCGAATCCGTGCATCGCGTACCTGATGGAAGAGAACACGATGACGATGCAGGCGCTCGTCATCGCGCATGCGGCCTACGGCCACAACTCCTTCTTCAAGGGCAACTACCTGTTCAAGCTGTGGACGGATGCGCACGCGATCGTCGACTACCTCGTCTACGCGAAGAACTACGTCGCGGAATGCGAGGAGCGCTACGGGCTCGACCGGGTCGAGGAGCTGCTCGACTCGTGCCACGCGCTGATGAACTACGGCGTCGACCGCTACAAGCGCCCGCAAAAGCCGTCGCTGTCGAAGGAGGCGGCACTGCGCCGCGAGCGCGAGACCTACCTGCAGTCGCAGGTCAACGAGCTCTGGCGCACGCTGCCGGCGACGAAGCATACGTTCGCCGAGGAACCGGAGGGGCGCTTCCCGCCGGAGCCGCAGGAGAACCTGCTGTATTTCGCGGAGAAGAACGCGCCGCTGCTCGAGCCGTGGGAGCGGGAAGTGATCCGCATCGTCCGCAAGATCGGCCAGTATTTCTATCCGCAGCGGCAGACGCAGGTGATGAACGAGGGCTGGGCGACGTTCTGGCATTACACGCTGCTCAACACGCTGTACAACCAGGGCAAGCTGGCCGACGGCTTCATGATGGAGTTCCTCCATTCGCACAGCAACGTGATCTACCAGCCGCCGGTGACGAAGCCGTATTACAACGGGATCAACCCGTACGCGCTCGGCTTCTCGATGATGAGCGACATCCGGCGGATCTGCGAATCGCCGACCGACGAGGACCACAAGTGGTTTCCGGAGCTGGCGGGCAGCCCGTGGCTGCCGGCGCTGCACTACGCGATGCGCAACTTCAAGGACGAGAGCTTCATCGCGCAATACCTGTCGCCGCACCTGATCCGCGAAATGCGGCTTTTCTCGGTGCTCGACGACGACATGCGCGACGCGCTCGAGGTGTCGGCGATTCACGACGACAGCGGCTACCAGTACGTGCGGCAGGCGTTGTCGCGGCAGTACGACATCCATCATCGCGAGCCGAACATCCAGGTCTGGTCGGTCAACACGCGCGGCGACCGCAGCCTTACGCTGCGCCATTTCATGACCGACAACCGCCACCTGTCGAACGACAGCGACGAAGTGCTCAAGCACATGGCGCGGCTGTGGCAGTTCGACGTGTACCTGGAGAGCGTCGACGAGGCCGGCACGGTGCGCAAGCGTTACGAGTGCCGCTATACCGCGCCGGGTCTTCGCCTGTGACCGTCGCGCGGCGGCGCGCGGCCGCCGCGCGGTTCGTATCGGACGCCAGCCTGCGGGCTGGCGTTTTCATATGACGAATCGTTCGACGGAGAATGATTTTCTCTATCCGGACGAACCCCGACATCTTCCTGCTTTGCATTTCGCTAAGATCGGGCGGTGCCGCGCACCGGAACCGGTGCCATATGCATATCCGCATGCGGCGGGCCGACGGCCGCCGCGCCCATATCGCACGACATAGGAACCCATCCCCCCATGGACGCCAAGATCAGCCCAGCGGCCCTGTCTCCGCACGACACCCGGCGGCGCGTGTTAGCCATCGTCGGCGCTTCTTCAGGCAATCTCGTCGAGTGGTTCGACTTCTACATCTACTCGTTCTGCGCGCTGTATTTCGCGCCCGCGTTCTTTCCGAACGGCAACACGACCACGCAGCTCCTCAACACGGCCGGCGTGTTCGCGGCGGGCTTCCTGATGCGGCCGATCGGCGGCTGGCTGTTCGGCCGCATCGCCGACAAGCACGGCCGCCGCAACGCGATGATGATCTCGGTGCTGATGATGTGCGGCGGCTCGCTCGTGATCGCGGTGTTGCCGACCTATGCGCAGATCGGCGCGCTCGCGCCGCTGCTGCTGCTCGTCGCGCGGCTGTTCCAGGGGCTGTCGGTCGGCGGCGAATACGGCACGAGCGCGACCTACATGAGCGAAGTGGCGCTGCAGGGCCGGCGCGGCTTCTTCGCATCGTTCCAGTACGTGACGCTGATCGGCGGCCAGCTCTGCGCGCTGCTCGTGCTCGTGATCCTGCAGCAGACGCTGTCGAGCGCGGAGCTGAAGGCGTGGGGCTGGCGCATCCCGTTCGTCGTCGGCGCGGCCGCCGCGCTGATCTCGCTGTACCTTCGCAAGTCGCTCGACGAAACCTCGACGTCGACATCGCGCCACGCGAAGGATGCGGGCACGATCCGGGGCGTGTGGCAGCACAAGGGCGCGTTCCTGACCGTGGTGGGCTTTACGGCCGGCGGCTCGCTGATCTTCTACACGTTCACCACGTACATGCAGAAGTACCTCGTCAACACGGCCGGCATGCACGCGAAGACGGCCAGCAACGTGATGACGGCCGCGCTGTTCGTCTACATGCTGATGCAGCCGGCGTTCGGCGCGCTGTCGGACCGGATCGGCCGGCGCACGTCGATGCTCCTGTTCGGCGCGGGCGCGGTGATCGGCACGGTGCCGCTGATGCACGCGCTGAAGGACGTGACGAGCCCTGTCGCGGCGTTCGCGCTCATCACGGTCGCGCTTGCGATCGTCAGCTTCTACACGTCGATCAGCGGGCTCATCAAGGCGGAGATGTTCCCGCCGGAAGTGCGCGCGATGGGCGTCGGCCTGTCGTATGCGGTCGCGAACGCGCTGTTCGGCGGTTCGGCCGAATACGTCGCGCTGTGGTTCAAGTCGGTCGGCAGCGAGGCGACGTTCTACTGGTACGTCACCGCGCTCTGCGCGATCGCGCTGATCGTGTCGTTCCGGATGCGTGATCCAAGCAAGGAAGGGTATCTGCGTCACGAGCCGTGATCCAGCACGTGCCGCGCGATAACGATATCGAAATCGATTCGTTGCCGCGCCGGCGCGATCCCCTTAATCTGGGCCCGTAGTTCGTGTGACACCTCCTTGACTGGGATTCGCGCCCGCTCTCGCAGCGGGCGTTTTTTTGGGTGTCGCGCGCGTGCGTCGAGCGGCGCGCGCGCTCATCACGAAACCCGCAGAGCAAAGCACCATTTGTTGGTTCGGATGCGCCGCAGGCGCTGTTACGGTAGCGGCTTCATGGCATCACACGCCGTGAAATCCATCGATCCGGACTCGCGCGACCCGCAGGTCCGCATAACAAGAAGGCTGCGCTCATGAAAATCAAAACACTCGCTACCTGGCTCATCGGCATCGCGTGCGTCACCGCAGGCGCTGCCGCGCACGCCGACCGTCTCGACGACATCCGCAAAGCCGGCGTGCTGCGCGTCGCGACGTTCGACAGCAATCCGCCGTTCGGCTATGTCGACGCGAAAACCAACCACATCGTCGGCCTCGACGTCGATTACGCGAAGGCGCTCGCAGACAAGCTCGGCGTGAAGCTGCAACTGCAGCCGACCAATCCGGCGAACCGCATTCCGTTCCTCACGTCCGGCAAGGTCGATCTCGTACTCGCCAACTTCACGATTACCGACGAGCGCGCGAAGCAGGTCGATTTCAGCATCCCGTATTTCTCGTCGGGCCAGCAGTTCCTCGCGAAAAAGGGCGTGCTGAAGTCCGCCGACCAGCTGAACGGCTTGCGGGTCGGCGCGGACAAGGGCACGACCAACGAGATCGCATTGCGCGACAAGTATCCGCGCGCGACGATCGTCGCGTACGACGACACGCCGTTCGCGTTCGCCGCGCTGCGCGCCGGCAACGTGCAGGCGATCACGCAGGACGGGCCGAAGCTGATCGGCCTGCTCGCGAACGTGCCGGACAAGCAGAACTACGAGATTCCGCCGTTCGCGATCTCGAACGACTACATGGGCGTCGGCGTGCCGAAGGGCGAGACGCGGCTGCTCGGCTTCGTCAACGACACGCTCAAGGGGCTCGAGGCGAGCGGGCGTGCGGCGCAGATCTACGACGCATGGTTCGGCCCGGCGACGAAGACGCCGCTCACGCGGATCTTCCGCATCGGCGACAAGACCTGAGCACGGCGCGGGCCGCGCGGGCCACGGCCGGCACGCCCCGGGCGGGGTGCGCCGGCAGCCCGCGCCGGTACCCGCGTGCACATCCTCATCCTGTTTTTTTTGATTCCGGGCGCGTCGCGCTCGCCCCACACGCATGTTCGGGTTGGCTCCCAAATACCTGTCCTGGCTCTGGCAGGGCTTCACGCTGACGCTCGGCCTCGCTGCCGCGTCGGCACTCGCCGCGACCGCCGGCGGCCTCGCGCTCGCGATGCTGCGTCACGCCCGCCATGCGGCGGCGCGTGCCGCGGCGGCCGCGTACGTCGTCGTGTTTCGCAACACGCCGCTCCTCGTGCAACTGCTGTTCTGGTATTTCGGCGTCGCGTCGCTGCTGCCCGATGCATGGATGGCGTGGCTCAACACGCGGCATGCATGGCATGTGCTCGACTGGCCGTCGTTCGAATTCGTCGCGGGCTGGGTCGGGTTGAGCGCGTATACGGCCGCGTTCGTCGCCGAGGAATGCGAAGCCGGCTTGCGCGGCGTGCCGGCGGCCCAGCATCACGCGGCCGCCGCGCTCGGACTCACGCCGCTGCAGGCGTTGCGCTACGTGATCCTGCCGCAGGCAGTCCGGATTGCGTTGCCGCCGCTGTTCGGGCAGTACATGAACCTCGTGAAGAACTCGTCGCTGACGATGGCGATCGGCGTGGCCGAGCTGTCGTATGCGTCGCGCCAGGTCGAGACCGAGACGTTCCAGACCTTCGCCGTGTTCGGCATCGCGACCGTGCTGTACATCGGCGCGGTGGCCGCGATCGAGGCGGTCGCGTACGTGGCCGCGCAACGGCGCGACCGGTTCGGGGCGGGGCGGTGACGATGGACTGGACGCTCATCACCGGCAATCTGCCGTATCTGCTCGTCGGCGCGTTCCCGGACGGGCCGCTCGGCGGCGCCGCGCTGTCGCTCGCACTCGCGGGGGTATCCGCGATCGCGTCGGCGGTGCTCGGCATCGCGTTCGGCGTCGCGATGGCGCTCGCGCGCGGCTGGGCGCGCGTGCTGCTGTTCGCGTTCGTCGGCTTCTTTCGCGCGATTCCCGTGCTGATGCTGATCTTCTGGACGTATTTCCTGATGCCGGTCCTGCTGCACGCGGACGTGCCCGGATTCGCGGCGGTGGTGTGCGCGCTCGCGGTGATCGGCGGCGCGTATCTCGCACACGCGGTGCATGCGGGAATCGAGGCGGCGGGCGCGGGACAGTGGCAGGCTGGGCTGTCGCTCGGGCTCACGCGCTGGCAGACGGTGCGCTTCGTGCTGCTGCCGCAGGCGATGCGGATCATGACGCCGTCGTTCGTCAACCAGTGGGTCGCGCTCGTCAAGGACACGTCGCTGGCGTATGTCGTCGGCGTGCCGGAGCTGTCGTTCGTCGCGACGCAGGTGAACAACCGGCTGATGGTGTATCCGGCGCCGGTCTTCCTGTTCGTCGGCGTGATGTACCTGCTGCTGTGCTGCGCGACCGACCTGTGCGCGACGTGGCTGCTTGCGCGACGAAGGCCCGGGCGCGCCGGGCGGCATGCTGCGCCGCTGGCGCGGCGGGTGTCGTCCGGCGAGAGGCGGTGACCGGCACTGACTGGCGCCACCCGCCCGGCCGCCCGCGAAACCGCGTCAGGACGCGGTGTAATGCGTATTGAACACCGCGCGCAGCGTTGACTTGTCGCTGGCGAAGTCGCCCCATAACGGGCCGTCGGACTGCGCGAACGCGAACGGCGACGAATTGATCGACGCAAGACGGAAACGCCATTGCGCCGCTTCCTGCCGGAAGGCGGTGCGCTGCAGGTCGGACAGCGTGGTCCGTGCGTTCGCGAGCGTGACGAGCGGGTCGACCGGCTGGTTCGCTGCGCGTACCTCGAAATGCAGATGCGGGCCGGTCGCCGCGCCGGTCATGCCGACCGAGCCGATGCGCTCTCCCTGTCTGACGGTGTCGCCGACCCTGAGGCCATGCGCGAACGCCGACAGATGCGCGTAATACGTCGAGTAGCGATCGGCGTGATCGACGACGACATACTTGCCGTAGCCGCCCGGATCGGTGCCGACGAATGACACGACGCCGTCTGCAGCAGCGTCGACGCGCGTGCCGGTCGGCGCCGCGAGATCGACGCCGGTGTGGAACGCGATCGCCTGCGAAAGCGGATGAACGCGTTCGCCGAAGAACGAGCTGATGGGGGTCCACCTGACGGGCGTCGTGAACGCGGCGGCTTCGAGCGGCGTGCCGTCGAACGCGTAGTACGCGCCGTTGTCCGCGCCAGGCGGCTTGAACCAGACGGCGCCGAAGCTGCGACCGGCCACGCGCAGGTCGAGCGCGGTCAGGCGCGACGCGCCGCCCGTGGTGTCGAACGCAAGCCGGTAGTAGTCGCCGGGTTGCGCGCTGGCGCGCATCGGCAGCTTGCCGGTGACGATGTCGCCGAGCTGGATGCGGACCTCGGGCGGCAGGTCGAGGCGGTTGAGGGTGTCGGTCAGCGAAAGCTCGACGTTGCCGGCGCGCAGGCCGTGATCCGGCTCGGGTTCGGCGATCGTAAACAAATTCGCATAACCAAGCATATCGTTGCGATGCGCGGTGAGCGGCGCGAGGAGGCCGGGTTGCGCGATGCGATCGCCGGCGATCTGCGTGAGCTCGCTCGTGACGAAACGCTGCGCGGTGGGGAACGGCGTATCCAGCAGGACGCGCTGCGGCAGCGCGGCGGCGCGCGTGTCGGCGATGCCCGGCGCCTGGGACACGGCGGGCAGTGCGGCAGCGAGGCCGAGCAGCGCGAGCGCGCCCAGCAACGCGGCGGAGAGTCGTGCGCGGCGCGGTGGTGTGACGCGGCGCGGCGAAGCATCAAGGTGTGCGGCAGAATTGAGCAAGGTTGTCCACATCCAGGAAATCGGTTCGAATGAAAGGGGATGGGCGAGAACCGCTGGCCGGGCACACGTCGAGCGGCGACGGGAAGGGAAGCGGGCGTGCAACAAAACAGGCTCCGTAAGGAGCCCGATTCGTTTCCGTTCGGCCCAACGACGGGCATGGCCCGTTTCGAACGGCGGCGTGTATGCCGGGTCGAAACCCGCTTTACACGAAGACGCAAAGATAAAATGACAGCGCCAGTCTATAGATTGTTCCGCAACATGACGAAAATTTAAAACGGGGTCGATCCGTTTGTTTCGCACAGCGGAATTTTTATCAAGATAAGGGCGTGTGCGCCGTCGTCTATCGACGCGGACGTGCGGCGAGTCGAATCCCGTGCCGGCCATCATGCGGTCACCCGGTTCACCCGAGCGGTTCGCCGGGCCTGCCACCCGATCCTTCATATGGCAACCAATGGTTGCTGGCATGACGAGTTTTTGGCTGTTCAGTTGCCGCATAGGCGGCTATGCTTGCCCGCATCGCACCTCAACAGGAGACGTTACCTTGACGCACAGCGTGATCCCGGCGGGCCTGGCCGACGAAATGATCGAACTGCGGCATCGCATCCATGCGCATCCCGAGCTGGGTTTCGAGGAATTCGCGACGAGCGATCTCGTCGCCGAGCGTTTGCAGTCCTGGGGCTATACGGTGCACCGCGGGCTCGGCGGCACCGGCGTCGTCGCGCAGCTGACGGCGGGCGACGGCGGCAAGCGTCTCGGCATTCGCGCCGACATGGACGCGCTGCCGATCCACGAAGCGACCGGCCTGCCGTATCAGAGCCGCATTCCAGGCAAGATGCACGCGTGCGGCCACGACGGCCACACGGCGATGCTGCTCGCGGCGGCGAAGCATCTCGCGCGCGAGCGGCGCTTCTCCGGCACCCTGAACCTGATCTTCCAGCCGGCCGAGGAAGGGCTCGGCGGCGCGAAGCGGATGCTCGACGACGGCCTGTTCGAGCGGTTCCCGTGCGACGCGGTGTTCGCGATGCACAACATGCCGGGCTTTCCGGCGGGCAAGCTCGGCTTTCTGCCGGGGCCGTTCATGGCGTCGTCCGATACCGTGATCATCGACGTGCAAGGCCGCGGCGGCCACGGCGCGGTGCCGCACCTGGCGATCGACCCGGTCGTCGTGTGCGCGCAGATCGTCGTCGCGCTGCAGACCATCGTGTCGCGCAACGTGTCGCCGCTCGACATGGCGATCGTCACGGTCGGCGCGATCCACGCGGGCGACGCGCCCAACGTGATCCCCGATCACGCGCAGATGCGCCTGTCGGTGCGCGCGCTGAAAGCCGACGTGCGCGACCTGCTCGAAAAACGCATCACGGAAATCGCGCACGCGCAGGCGGCCGTGTTCGGCGCGAACGCGACGATCGACTATCAGCGCCGCTACCCGGTGCTCGTCAACGACCAACCGATGACCGCGTTCGCCCGCGACGTCGCCCGTGAATGGCTCGGCGCCGACGGTCTGATCGACGGCATGGTGCCGCTGACCGGCAGCGAGGATTTCGCGTTCCTGCTCGAACAGCGCGCCGGCTGCTACCTGATCGTCGGCAATGGCGACGGCGAGGGCGGCTGCATGGTGCACAACCCCGGCTACGACTTCAACGACGCGGTGCTGGCCACCGGCGCGTCGTACTGGGTCAAGCTCGCGGAGGCCTTCCTCGTCTGATGCACGGGGCGCGGCCACGCCGCGCCCGGCCGCCTCGTCGCGCCACGGCCGGTTACGGCGCGTCGCCGAGAAAGAGCGCCGCGGCGGCGAGCGGGTTCGACGGCCAGTACATGTGCATGTAGGTCGCGACGATCGGTCCGATCCGGTACACGGCCTCGCCGCTGCCGGGGGCGCCGTCCTGCCGTGCGGCGGTTGCGACGGGCGCGAGCGGCGTGTCGAGCCGCGAGTAGTGGAACGTATGGCCGCGCATCGGCCCGTGGCGCGTGTCGAGCTGCTGCATCCCGAGCGCCGCGAAACGGCGCTGCATCGTCGCGGCGCCGGGCATCAGGCCGAGCATCGGCGTCGTCGCGCCGTCGGTGTCCGTGAGCGCGTCGCAGAGATACACCATCCCCCCGCATTCGGCGACGATCGTCTTGCCGGCCGCCGCGTGCGCGCGAATTGCCTGTGCGCAGCGCGCGTTCGCCGCCAGCGCCGCCGCATGCAGTTCCGGGTAGCCGCCCGGCAGGAACAGCGCATCGCAGCCGTCCGGCACGGGCTCGTCCGCGAGCGGCGAGAAGCATCGCAGCTCCGCGCCGAGCGCGTCGAGCAGCGCGAGATTGGCCGGATAGATGAACGAGAACGCCGCGTCGCGCGCGACCGCGATGCGCCGGCCGGCGAGCGCGCGCGGCAGCGGCGCGCCGGCATCGGGCGGCGCGAACGCGACAGCCGGCGGCAGCTCGGCGAGCGCCGTTTGCGCGAGCGCGTCGGCGGCCCGCTCGAGCCGCGCGTCGAGATCGGCGATGTCGTGCGGCTGGTGGAGGCCGAGGTGCCGCTCGGGCAGCGCGATGCCGGCGTCGGCCGGCACGTGGCCGAGCCAGCGCAGGTCGTCGGGCAGCGCCTGCTGCAGCAGCTGCGCGTGGCGATCGGAGCCGACGCGGTTCGCGAGCACGCCGTGGAACGGTACGTCGGCGCGAAAGCGCGCGAGGCCGAACGCGATCGCGGCGAACGTCTGCGCCATCGATTTCGCGGAAATCACCGCGACGACCGGCACGCCGAACGCGCTGGCGAGATCGGCGCTGCTCGGCGTGCCATCGAACAATCCCATCACGCCTTCGATCAGGATCAGGTCCGCGTCGCGCGCGGCGTCGGCGAGCAGCGCGCGGCAGCCGGCCTCGCCGACCATGCCGAGATCGAGCGAATGCACGCTCGCGCCGCTCGCGCGCTCGAGCAGCATCGGATCCAGAAAATCCGGGCCGGTCTTGAACACGCGCACGCGCCGGCCGAGCCGCCGGTGCAGACGCGCGAGCCCGGCCGTCACCGACGTCTTGCCTTGCCCGGACGCGGGCGCGCTGACGAACAGCGCGGGACAGGCGGGCATCGCTCAGAACTCCACGCCGCGCTGCGCCTTCACGCCCTGTTCCTTGTACGGATGCTTGACGAGCCGCATCTCGGTGACGAGGTCGGCTGCGTCGATCAGCGCGTCCGGCGCGTGCCGCCCGGTCACGACGACGTGCAGCGACGCGGGGCGTGCGGCGAGCGTCGCGAGCACTTCGTCGAGCGGCAGGTATTCGTACTTCAGCACGGTGTTCAGCTCGTCGAGGATCACCATCTGGTAGTCGCCGCTTTCGATCATCCGGCGCGCCTCGTCCCAGCCCTTGCGCGCGGTCGCGATGTCGGCGTCGCGGTTCTGCGTGTTCCACGTATAGCCGTCGCCCATCGTGACGAAGTCGCATTGCGCGACGGCGCCGAGGAAGTCGCGCTCGGACGTGTGCAGCGCCCCCTTGATGAACTGCACGACGCCGAGGCGCATGCCGTGGCCGAGCACGCGCACGGCCATGCCGAACGCGGCGGTGCTCTTGCCCTTGCCGTTGCCGGTGTGGACCATCAGCAGGCCTTTTTCCTGGGTGGCGGCGGCCTGTTTTTTCTCGTGGCCGGCGCGGCGGCGCTCGGTCATTCGCTGGTGGGCATCGGAATCGGTTTTCATCGGCGAGAGTCCTGTCGAAGGTGGAAGGTTCAAAGCGGCCCGGCTAGCGCGACGGTCACGCCGTCGTGCGCGAGCTTCGGGCCGAGCAGGCGGCCGTGCGGCGCGGCGAGCTGTGCGCACGGCTCGGCGACGCCCGCCACGCCGAAGCGGGCGAGGGCGGCGGCGGACGGCCCGCTTGCGGCGAGCTCGGGGCGCGTGGCGAGTTGCGCCGCGCCGAAGCCGACGAGCGGCCAGCCGCGTCGCGCACAGAGCCTGCGCAACGCGCGCGCGCCGCGCTTCGCGTCGAGCGTCGCGACGACCACCGGCTGCGCGCCCGGATGGCGCGCGAGCGCCGCGCGGATCGCGGCGTCGAGCTGCACGGCGGTGACGCCCGCGCGAAAGCCGAGGCCGAGCGCGACCCGCATCATGCGCGGCATGGCTCGGGCCGTGGCGAAGCGGCGGAAACGGGTGAGCGGTCGGCGCGGGCGCGGCCGGCGAGGATGCAGTGCATGACGGATCGAACGAGGCCCGCGACGCGGCGGGCGAAACGCGCGCATACGATAGCACAGGCGCGCCTCGGGAAAAGGGCGGGCGGCCGGCCCGGCGGGCGCGCGGGCGCCGGCCGGGGAAGCGCCGCGTCGGGCCGAATCGACGTTACCGGTACAGGATCTGGCGCTTCAGGTCCGTCGAGATGGCGGTCGCGGCATCCGCCCATTCCGCGAGCTTCGCGCTGCCGCACACGTTGCTCGCCAGCTTGCGCTCCAGCACGCGCGTCACGTCGACGGTCTGGCCGGTTCGGAGATAGGTCGAGCGGTATGCGATCTCGCCGGCCCGCACGTCGACGTTCGGCGGGATCGCGAGCACCTCGACCGAGCCGGGCAGCGTGATCCGGTAGCGTTCTTCCAGACGGGTGCCGCTGCACGTGCCGTCGAACGGTTTGTTCCTTTGCTGCAGCACGTAGTCGGCGAACGAGCGGATCGCACCGAAATTCGGCAGCAACGGTACCGAAACCGCTGCGGGCCCCGGCATCAGCGACACTTGATCGATCTTGCCGCGCATGTCGATCGACAGCGGCGCGTCGAGATCGTCCAGACCGCGCGAACTCAGCTGCAGGTCGCCGGCGAGGCCGAATGTGCGCAGCATGGTGTCGGCGACGCGCTTCGGTGGCAGGTGCGTGAACATCTGGCGTGCATGCAGGCCTGCCTGGCCGTCCAGCGAGATGTCGCCGGTCAGTGTGCCGTTTCCGTCCTGGCCGATGTCGACGGCATAGGCGACAGATGACGTGCTGTTCGCGCCGTTTTGCGGCGGCGTATGCAGGATTTTGCCGGTCTTCGCGTTCAGCGCCGGCTTGTCGCTCGCCTCGAACGGCAACACGCCGAACGGCAGCACGCCGGCCGTCGTATCGACGAACGCGCCGAATTCGGGCAGCCAGGCGACCACGTGATTGAACGTCAGCACGTCGGGTGCGTCGGGCAGGCGATAGTGGTTGCCGAGGTTCACCAGTACGCCGTCACTGTCGATGCCTTTGGCCGCGAGCAGCGCCGACAGCAGCGTCACCTGATCCTTGCAATCGCCGTAGCGGTTCGCGAGCACGTCTTCCGCGCGATGCGGCACGACCGGGCCGGCGCCGAAGTACACGCCGACATAGCGGATGTTCCGCGCAACCCATGCATACAGCCGCTTCGCCTGTTCGCGCCGGTCGTCGACGCCGGCCGTCAATCGATCGGCGAGCGCGAGCACCGCGTCCGACGCGCCGAGCTTGTCGTAGGCCCGTGCGTTGTACGCGCTGGCGATGTCTGCATAGCCGGTAAAGTTACTGGCGATGAACGACGGCCCGATATCCGTCCACGCTACGGTGTTCGTCTGCTCGTCGGCGATGCCCGACGCAGGCGTTTCATAGTGGTACGAACGGATTCTGCGGCCGTTGCCGGTCGAGTCGGCGGTGGCCTTTACGCCGCGCGCATCGATCGCGACCGGCATGTCGGCCGGCGTATCGAGCGTGATGTTCGCGGAACCGTATTCCTCGATCGGCGGGAACGCGAACTGGACGCTGAACTTGCCCGGGAACAGCGTCTCGACGTCGGTCAACGTGTATGCGAGCCGGATCGTGTCGCCTTTCGACAGCGCGGGGAACGTGACGAGGCGCAGATGCTCGTTGCTGAACTGCGGCGCGGAAATCGTGACGGGGGTCGGGCGGTCGAACATCCCGCCGCGGAAATCGACCGGCACGCGCGAGCCGTCCTCGTGCAGCGTTTCCGCGCGGTCGATGTCCAGCTTCTGCAACTGCGAGTTGTAGGAGACCGCGTATTGGCCGAACCGGGCGATCGCCGCGTCCGTCATCAGCTTGATCGCGAGGTCGACGCGCACGACACGCTTTCCGGCGGAATCGACCTTGATCGAATGGTCGAGGTTCTCGACCCGATAGTCCGCGGCGTAACAGATCGACATGCAGAACGTCAGCAGGGTGGCTGCGCAATATCGGACGCTTCTTGAGATTGAGTCGCGATGTGGCTTCATGGGCGGCGTAAAAAATTCAAGAATGTGGCTGGCAAACATAATGGCTCCCGATCCGAAGGATCTGACTTCGACGCGGGGAAGCGCATGCGCTCAGGGAGTCAAGAACGAATTGCGCGAATCGAATTGACGGTATCGATGCTATTCCGCGATGTCAATCGGCATCGCCGACTGTCCCGTCCCGTCTTCGATGCATCCAATCGGCTGCGTAGGAAAAAGCTTAACAATCATGAAATTGGATGCTCAACCCAATTTGAAGCAAGCACGCCCGATTAATCGTTTCCCGTTCTCCTGCCGCATTGAGGCGTCCACGCCGGCGCGTGGGTTCGTCAGTGCTTGGGCGCACGCGGTGCGACGAGCCTAATGCTTCGCCACATCGGAACCTATGCGACGCCGAAGCCGAGCTAGGCACGGCCAGCGTGCGTTTGAACGATGTTGTGGCGCGAATTTATCTAGTTGGTATCGTCTGTTACATAAAAATAAAGAAATTACGATAGGAAGGTTTATTTTTGATGCATAGATTACGAATCTGTTTGTAAATTGTGTTGGGTGAATTGAATGTGCGGTAACGTGAACCCGCTTGTTGAGGCATCTTTCTGAAAATAGTGTGCAATAAAAATTGCATGGATGGCAAATATCATGAGAGAGCTGAATATTGTCGAGCCGGAACTCGTTACCTGATTCATTATGCCCGGTGATGTTGGCATGAGTGCAGCTGCGAGGTGGGTGGGAGCAGTTGCCGGATTTGGTATGGGGAGTGATTGGTGGCATGGTTGGTGGTGTATGTTTTCATATTTTAAATAATTTGTTTTATGCGGGATTTTTTATCCAAGATAAGAAAATACGAATACTATAGAATTGCTATTCGATTTTGTGTCTTGCGCAGAGCGGTCAAGCGGTTTCTGATTTGCGGCGAATTTCCCGATTCTTTCGGCACGCAGTATGGCGGCGGGTAGGGCGGCATCCTGTTAGGCGCAGCCAGACGGGCATTGCCTTTCGCGGTTTGTGTGGGCGCACTGCACTGCGTCTTCGCGTTGAGGCCGCTCCCCGCGGTGAACTTGATACTCGTAACGGCGTTTCTTTGTGTGCAGCATATCGCGGGAGTGGCATTTGACCCGCTTTTCTGATCGTGAGACAGAGCTTTCCGATGTGAAATAGAGCGAAATTTTATTAAATTGCAGGCATCTGAGTTTTCAGTGGCGATGATGTGATGATCCCAGATTTATTGGTTCCATTTCAATAACATGAGAGACATTATGCGGAATTTTGTGAAGAGCATCCTGATTGTGGGCGGAGGAAGTTCGGGGTGGATGACTGCCGCCTATCTTTCCAAAGCGTATGGTCACAAGGTGAAAATCTCGCTGATTGAGGAGCCTTCCATTCCGAAAATCGGCGTGGGCGAGGCAACGATACCAAATCTACAAAGGGTTTTCTTCGACTTCCTTGGGTTGAAAGAGCAAGACTGGATGCCTCATTGCAATGCGTCGTTCAAGTCGGCGATCAAGTTCGTCGGTTGGAATGCCGAAAGCGATTCAACCGACTACTCCTACCACATGTTCGGTCAGTTAAAGGAAGTCAACGGGATTCCGCTTTCTCACTATTGGGCACATCTGAAAAATACCGGGCAGACATCGGAGCAGTTCGCGTACGCCTGCTATAACAAGGCGAAACTACTCGATGCCAAGCTTTCGCCAAAGGATCGCGACGGCAGGTCGCGTATGAGTCATGCCTGGCATTTCGACGCTCATCTTGTCGCCGATTATCTCCGGGGGCTCTCGGTGAGTTGGGGGGTTGAGCATATCCAGGGTGAAGTCGTCGAGACGCGGCTGAATGAAAGTGGCGGAATCAAGTCGGTACGAACCCAGTCCGGAGCCGAGATCGCAGCAGACTTTTTTGTCGATTGTTCGGGATTTAAGGGGCTTCTGATTAACCAGGCATTGGACGAACCCTTCATCGATATGTCTAGGTACTTGCTGTGCGATTCGGCGGTTGCGGCGTCGATCGCCCACGATGACGAGGCTAATGGTGTGGAGCCGTATACGTCGGCGATTGCGATGAGCAGCGGCTGGACATGGAAGATTCCGCTGCTCGGTCGATTCGGATCGGGTTATGTATACTCGAGCAGCTTTTGCTCGAAGGAGACCGCGACAGAGGATTTCATGAAGCTCTGGGGCGTTAGGGAAGATCAAGTCAAACTGAACCACATCAAATTCCGCACGGGACGTAACCGGCGAGCGTGGGTCAAAAACTGCGTGTCGATCGGGCTCTCGTCTTGCTTTCTTGAGCCGCTGGAGTCGACTGGGCTCTATTTCATTTATGCGGCGATCTATCAGTTTGCTCAGCATTTCCCGGACGCCACCCTGGACTCCCGGCTGGCAGATTCGTTCAACAAGAAAATTGAAATGATGTTCGACGACTGTAGGGATTTCATCCAGACTCACTACTTCACAACCTCGAGAAATGACTCTGATTTCTGGCGGGCGAACAAGCACGATCTCAAAATTTCGGACTCGCTGCACGAGAAGCTGAACGCATACAACGCCGGCCTCGTTGTGTGTCCGCCGGTGACGACAAACGAAAGCGACTATTATGGAAACTTCGATCTGGAATTTTCAAATTTCTGGACAAACAGTAATTATTATTGTATGTTCGCCGGCCTTGATTGGGTTCCCGAGAAATCAAATCCGAAGCTCGTATATCACGATGAGTGGATGAAACAAGCGCTCGCGGAATTTCAGAGCCTCAAATGGGAAGAAGAAGAGCTTTCCGCGACTCTCCCGACCACTTACGATTACCTGTTGAATATTCGGGGAACCCGCTCAGCCTGACATCATGAGTGCCAACACCATCGCCTTGTATGCCATTTTCTGCTTTGCTGGCGCGATCCTGCCGGGGCCGACGTCGTTGTTGGCGTGGTCCAACGGCATCGCGAAGTCGAAGAAAGGGGTCTTGTTTTGTGCGCTCGGCGCCGCGCTCTCCGATATGGTGATCATCGCGTTGGTGGGGCTCGGCCTGGGTGTGGTAATCAAGCTGTACGCGAATGTCTTCCAGGTCATTCGCTGGGGCGGATTTCTGTATCTCCTCTGGATTGCCTGGAAGATCTGGAATTCGAGCGGCCATCTGCATGACCGCGATGAGTCTAACTGGGGGAAGCGAACCGCCGGCGCGCAGTTTGTCCGAGGTTTCCTCGTTGCGTTCTCGAATCCGAAGGTGATCGTGTTCTTCGTGGCATTTCTGCCTCAGTTCATCGACCCTGCCGGGAAACTGTTTTTTCAGTACGCCGTGCTCGCAGTGCTGTCAGCGGTGATCGATATCATCACGATGACGATTTACGCAGGAAGCGGCATGGTGCTTGGATCCCGGCTGGCCGGCTCGTCGCTCAGGTACATCAACAGATCGAGTTCTATCGCCATGGCGGCAATCGCCATCTTGCTTGTCGTCGAAAAATAAAATTACCGTGTGTGCTGAAGTGGCGATGACCATTGGAAAAGCCACTTTTCATCACTGCACGCCGCAGTGATACAGCGCATCGTCCACCGCCGACGCATCCGTTGCGCATCCCGCACCCGGCCACACCCGCCTGCCATTCCGCACCATCGTCGGCGAGCGCCTGGCCGCGCAGGCGCTCGCCGTTACCGACCTGGCGCCTGCGCGCGCGGCATTACAGCGTAAATACGCTGATACCCGCGTGCAGCTTCTTCGCCTGCTCGTCGAGCGACTGCGCCGCCGCGGCAGCCTGTTCGACGAGCGCCGCGTTCTGCTGCGTGACTTCGTCCATTTGCGTGACGGCCTGGCCGACCTGGTCGATGCCCTTGCTCTGCTCCTGCGACGCGGCGGCGATCTCGTTCATGATGTCCGTCACGCGCCGGATGCTGTTCACCACGTCGTCCATCGTCTGGCCGGCCTGATCGACGAGGCGCGTGCCGGCGCCGATCTTGCTCACGCAGTCGTCGATCAGCACCTTGATCTCCTTGGCCGCGCCCGCCGAGCGCTGCGCGAGATTCCGCACCTCGGTCGCCACGACGGCGAAGCCGCGGCCCTGTTCGCCCGCGCGTGCGGCTTCCACCGCGGCGTTGAGCGCCAGGATGTTGGTCTGGAACGCGATGCCGTCGATCACGCCGATGATCTCGGCGATCTTCTCCGAGCTGGTGTTGATGTCGCCCATGGTCGCCACCACGTCGCCGACCACGTTGCCGCCCTGGATCGCGACGTCGCTCGATGCCCGGGCAAGATCGTTCGCGACCCGCGCGTTTTCCGCATTCTGGCGGACGGTTCCGGTCAGTTCCTCCATGCTGGCCGCCGTCTCTTCGAGCGACGCGGCCTGTTCCTCCGTGCGGCTCGACAGATCGATGTTGCCGGCGGCGATCTCCTTCGACGCCGTGCTGACCGATTCCACGGCGTTCCGCACCGACAGCATCACCTCCTCGATGCGGCTCATCAGGTGATTGAACGCGTCGGCCGTCACGCTGATCTCGTCCTTGCCCTCGACCGGCGCGCGCTGCGTCAGGTCGAGCGAGGCGCTGGCCGTCTGCAGCGTGCGCTGGATGCCGGCCAGCGACCGCTGAATCGAGCGCGACAGCACGACGATCGAGCCGACGACCAGCGCCATCACGGCCGCCAGCGCGGCCATGACCGTGCGCACCGCGCTGGTGCGCGCGCGGTCGGCGTTCGCGGCGGCGGCCTCGCCGCGCCGGCTCGCCTCGGCGATGATCGTTTCGATCGACGCCTGCAGCGGCTGGAAGTCCGAGTGATAGAGCGCGGGAATCTGATCGTTGGCCGCCTTGGCGTCGTGGCCCGCCAGGTCGAACAGCTGGCGGGATTTCTGGTCGTACGCGGTCCATTGCGAACGCACGACGCGCAGCCGTTCCTGCTGCTCCGGGGAGTTGAACAGCGGGGCGATCAGCTTCGCCCATTTGTCGATGTTCTCCTCCGCGTCCGCGAAGATCTTCCGCGTGTCGTTCGAGGTCGGGTCGAGTTCGACGGTCGACAGCGCGCTGGCCTTGATTTCGGTCAGGCCGCGCACCTGCCGTTCCCGGCGGTGCGATGCCGCCTGCGCGTCGTCCACCGCGTTGAATCCGAGGGCCGTCACGACGATGCCGCCGCCGATGGCCAGCAGCGTGACGAACATCAGGATCTGGAGTTTTTGCTTGATTGTCATGGGGAGGGCGTCGTAAAGCTTCGAAAGTAAAAAAACTGGCGGGCAGACTTCGCGTGAGTTCGTTTACGGCACGCGTGGGTTCGAACTTACCCACGTCACGCAATACAGAATTGCTCGAATTGCTGTCAATCGAGGGTGCCCGGGTGGCTCGAACGCATCGAACCCGTGGCCGGCCGGCGCAGGCGATCGCCGCCCGCCGCCTTGACGCTCCCGCCCCCGACGCCTACACTCGCACGCGTTTCGGTGCTCGCGCGCGCGTTCTGGCGCGCGCAGTTAAACGGGAAACAGGAGGCCCGCCCGCGTCGCGGACGGCGCCAACCTGTGCTGCCCCCGCAACGGTAAGCGAACGCATCGCGCCACGTGCGATGCAGCGCCGCTTCGCCGCATGCCATCCGCATGCGGACGACAGCCACTGGACGCCCTGCGTGTCCGGGAAGGTGAAGCGGCGTGTTCGCCAGCCCGGATACCGGCCAAAACAAGGGGTTCAGCGCCGCGGGGATGCGGCGTATCGTTCACGGCGGCAGCCTCCGTTGCGCCCTGGCGCATCCCGTGTTCGACCGGACGGCGGGCGCCGCGCAATTGCGCGGGCCGGCTGCGCGGGCGGTGCGGCGCGCGGGGCGGGCGCATGCGGCCGGCCGTGTTGGCATTCTTCATGTCGACCGTTCGCAAAGGGAGCACCATGCTCGAATCGTTTTTCCGTCTGTTCAACGACAGCTCGTCCGGGCTGCGCGGCAAGATCATTGCCATCTATACGTTGCTTGTCGCATTCAACATCGGCGCGTGGGCGTGGGCGCTCGCGGCCTTCCACGGCCAGCCGGTGCTGCTCGGCACCGCGCTGCTCGCGTACGTGTTCGGGCTGCGCCACGCGGTCGACGCCGATCACATCGCCGCCATCGACAACGTCACGCGCAAGCTGATGCAGGAAGGGCGCAGCCCGCTCGGCGCGGGCCTGTTCTTCTCGCTCGGCCATTCGAGCGTCGTGATCGTGATGTCGGTCGTCGTCGCGCTGACGGCGGCGTCGCTCGCGCGCTTCGAGAGCTTCCGGGCGTGGGGCGGAACGATCAGCACCTGCGTGTCGGCATTCTTCCTGCTGCTGCTCGCGGGGGCGAACCTGCTGATCCTGATCTCGGTGGTGCGCACCTTTCGCGCGGTGCGGCGCGGCGAACCGCTCGTCGAGCAGGATCTCGACCTGCTGATGAACCAGCGCGGCGTGCTCGCGCGCGTGTTCCGGCCGCTGTTCCGGCTCGTGTCGCGCAGCTGGCATCTGTATCCGATCGGCTTCCTGTTCGGCATCGGCTTCGACACCGCGACCGAGATCGCGCTGTTCGGCATCTCGGCGACGCAGGTGCAGGGCGGCCTGTCGTTCTGGTCGGTGATGGCGCTGCCCGCGCTGTTTACCGCCGGCATGACGCTGGTCGACACGACGGACGGCATCCTGATGATGGGCGCGTACCGCTGGGCGTACGTGCGGCCGATCCGCAAGATCTACTACAACATGACGATCACGTTCGTCTCGGTGATGGTCGCCGCGCTGATCGGCGGCATCGAGGTGCTCGCGCTGATCGCCGACAAGCTCGCGCTGCAAGGCCCGGTCTGGGATTTCGCCGGGATGGCGGCCGGGCATTTCGGCGTGCTCGGCTACGTCGTGATCGGGCTGTTCGTCGCGAGCTGGCTCGTGTCGGCCGCGATCTACCGCGCGAAGCGCTATGACGAGATCGACGTGACGATCTCCGCCTGAAACCTCTTTCGACCCACGGACATTCCATGCACATGCGCAAGCTCCCCGTCACCATCGTCACGGGCTTTCTCGGCAGCGGCAAGACGACGCTGCTGCGCCACATCCTGCAGCACGCCGACGGCCGCCGCATCGCGGTGATCGTCAACGAGTTCGGCGAGCTCGGCATCGACGGCGAGATCCTCAAGGGCTGCGGCATCGGCTGCGACGACGCCGGCGGCGAGTCGCAAGGCCAGCTCTACGAGCTCGCGAACGGTTGCCTGTGCTGCACGGTGCAGGAGGAGTTCTACCCGGTGATGGAGGCGCTCGTCGAGCGGCGCGGCGAGATCGACCACGTGCTGATCGAGACCTCGGGCCTCGCGCTGCCGAAGCCGCTCGTGCAGGCGTTCAACTGGCCGGCGATCCGCAACAGCTTCACGGTCGACGCGGTCGTGACCGTCGTCGACGGCCCGGCCGCCGCGAGCGGCCAGTTCGCCGAGAATCCGCAGGCGGTCGACGCGCAGCGCAGCGCCGACCCGAATCTCGACCACGAATCGCCGCTGCATGAGCTGTTCGCCGACCAGCTGTCGGCGGCCGACCTCGTGATCGTCAACAAGACCGACCTGCTCGACGGCGCGCATCTGGCGGGCATCGAGGCCGCGATCCGCGACGAGATCCCGCCGCAGGTGAAGATCGTCCACGCGACGCGCGGCGAGCTGGATCTCGCGATGCTGCTCGGGATCGAGGCGGCGTCGGAGGACACGATCCATCTGCGCCACGACCATCACGGCTCGGCCGACGACGCCGACCATCATCACGACGAGTTCGATTCGGTCGTCGTCACCGGCGACGCGGGTTCGCGCGACGCGACGATCGCCGCGTTGCAGCAGCTCGTCGAGGCGCACACGATCTATCGCGCGAAGGGTTTTGCGGCGCTGCCGGGCGCGCCGATGCGGCTCGTGATCCAGGGCGTCGGGCGCCGCTTCGACAGCTATTTCGACCGCCGCTGGCAGGACGGCGAGCCGCGCGCGAGCCGTTTCGTGCTGATCGGCGAGGATCTCGACGCGGCGGCGCTGCAGCGCGGGTTCGACGCGGCGCTCGCCGCGCACGCGCAACAGGCGTAACGCGCGATGCATCTGCTGCGCACCACGCCGGGCGGCTTCGTCGACGATACGGAAGGCGTGATCCGGATCGACCAGCGGCCCGCGGAGATCGTGATCCTTTCGTCGGCGGACACGACGCTGTCGCTGCTCGCGAGCGTCGTGCCGCGCCTGCCCGCCGGCTTTCCGAGCGTGCGTCTCGCGAACGTGACGTTCCTGCGCCAGCCGGCGTCGGTCGACTTCTACGTCGACGACGTGCTGAAGCACGCGCGCACCGTCGTGATCGACCATCTCGGCGGCGAGGCGTACTGGCCGTACGGGATCGAGCAGGCGGTGTCGCTCGCGTCGCGTCACGGCCAGCAGCTCGCGATGTTCTCCGGCGACCTGCAGGAAGATCCGAACCTGATCGCGAAGAGCACCGTCGCGCCCGCGCTGTGCCGCCAGTGGTGGCGCTACCTGCGCGAAGGCGGCATGCACAACGCCGACGCGCTGTTGCGCAGCATCGCGTTTCACACGCTTGGTTTCGGCGACGAGCCTGAGCCGCCGCGTCCGCTGCCGGCCGCCGCGCTGTATCACCCTGCGCGCGATCCGGCCAGCATCGACGACTGGCGGCCGCGCTGGCGGCCCGGCGCGCCGGTCGTCGCGATCCTGTTCTACAAGGCGCACTGGCAGGCCGCGAACACGGCGGTGTTCGATGCGCTTGCCGACGCGCTCGAGCGCGAAGAGCTGAATCCGCTGCCGATCGCGGTGACGTCGCTGAAGGACGCGGTGAGCCGCGAGATCGTCGAGCGGCTGTGCCGCGCACACGACGTCGCGCTGGTGCTCAACACGACCGCGTTCGCGGCAGGGGCGATCGGCGATCCCGGGGGCAGCCGTTCGCAGCCTGACGCGCTCGCGGGCGATGCGCCGGTGCTGCAGGTGATCCTGTCCGGCGGCAACCGCGACGCGTGGCTCGCCGACAACCAGGGCCTGCATGCGCGCGACATCGCGATGCACGTCGCGCTGCCGGAGGTGGACGGGCGCATCGTCACGCGCGCGGTGAGCTTCAAGGGCCTCGCGTACCGCTGCCCGCACACCGAGGTCGACGTCGTGCGCTACCAGCCCGACGCCGAACGGATCGGCTTCGTCGCGGCGCTCGCGCGCGGCTGGTGCCGGCTGCGCACGCTCGACAACGCGGACAAGCGCGTCGCGCTGATTCTCGCGAACTATCCGCAAAGCGAAGGGCGGATCGGCAACGGCGTCGGGCTCGACACGCCCGCGTCGGCACGGGTCGTGCTGGCGATGCTGCGCGACGCCGGCTACCGCGTCGCCGACCTGCCGGCCGATGGCGATGCGCTGATCGCGCGCCTGACCGACGGCGTGACGAACGACCCGGCGGCCCGCGCGCTGCGGCCCGCGTTCCAGAGCTATTCGCTGGCCGATTACCGCGCGCGTTTCGCGCGGCTGCCGGAGGCCGTGCGGCAGGCGCTGAACGACCGATGGGGGCCGCCCGAAAACGATCCGACGCTGCGTCAGGGGCGCTTCACGATCGCGGGCTGGCGCGCGGGCAACGTGTTCGTCGGCATCCAGCCGTCGCGCTCGCGCGGCGAGAACGACTATGCGAGCTATCACGACGCGGACCTCGTGCCGCCGCATGCGTATCTCGCGTTCTACTTCTGGCTGCGCGACGCGTTCGCGATCGACGCGGTGATCCACCTCGGCAAGCACGGCAACCTCGAATGGCTGCCCGGCAAGAGCGTCGCGCTGTCGGACGCGTGCTGGCCGGACCTGACGCTCGGGCCGCTGCCGCACCTGTATCCGTTCATCGTCAATGATCCGGGCGAGGGCAGCCAGGCGAAGCGGCGCGCGCAGGCGGTGATCGTCGATCATTTGATGCCGCCGCTCACCCGCGCGGAAAACTACGGCCCGCTGCAGGATCTCGAGCGGCAGGTCGACGAATACTATGACGCGCTGATGGTCGACGCGCGGCGCGCGAAGCTGCTGCGCCGGACGATCCTCGAGACGATCGCCGAGCACCGGCTGCACGAGGAGTTGAGCGTCGCGCCGCCGCAGGACGCGCGCGGCGAGGACGAACTGCTCACGCGCGTCGACGCCTGGCTGTGCGAACTGAAGGAAGCGCAGATCCGCGACGGGCTGCACGTGTTCGGGCAGTCGCCGGCCGCTCGCCAGCGGCGCGATACGCTGCTCGCGCTCGCGCGCTTTCCGGTCGGCGACGGCCAGGCGGCGCGGGCCGGGCTGATCGGCGCGCTTGCGCGCGACCTGGCGCTCGGCGACGGCTTCGATCCGCTCGCCGCCGACTGGGCCGCGCCGTGGCACGGGCCGCGCCCGGCGATCCTGGCGGCGCTCGACGATTCGCCGTGGCGGCATGCGGGCGACACGCGCGAACGGCTCGAACGGCTCGCGCAGCAGTGGCTCGACCGGCTGTGCGCCGCGCGGCCGGACGACGCATGCGAGCCGCCGCCCGGCGCGTGGCCGCATACGCTGCCCGTGATCGAGCGGATTCGCGCGACGCTGATGCCGGCGCTCGACGCATGCGGCAGCGAGGAGCTGCGGCAGCTGCGCCGCGGGCTCGATGGCCGCTTCGTGCCGCCGGGGCCGAGCGGCTCGCCGTCGCGCGGGCGGCCCGACGTGCTGCCGACCGGCCGCAACTTCTATTCGGTCGACACCCGTGCGGTGCCGACGCAGGCGGCGTGGACGCTCGGCCTGAAATCCGCGCAGCAACTGATCGAACGGCACCTGCAGGACCACGGCGACTATCCGCGCGCGGTCGGCCTGTCGGTGTGGGGCACCGCGACGATGCGCACCGGCGGCGACGACGTCGCGCAGGCGTTCGCGCTGATCGGCGTGCGGCCGAAGTGGGCGCACGGCAGCCATCGCGTGACCGACTTCGAGATCCTGCCGATCGAGATCTTCGACCGGCCGCGCATCGACGTGACGCTGCGCGTGTCCGGGTTCTTTCGCGATGCGTTCCCGAACCTGATGCATCTGTTCGACGCGGCCGTGCAGGCAGTCGCCGCCCTCGACGAGCCGGCGCACCTGAACCCGATCCGCGCGCGCATCGAGCGCGAGCGCGCGCAGTGGATCGAACAGGGAATCGCGCCCGACGAGGCGCGGCGGCGCGCCGGCTGGCGCGTGTTCGGCGCGCGGCCCGGCAGTTACGGTGCCGGGCTGCAGGAGATGATCGACGCGCGGCAGTGGCAGACCGATGCGGATCTGGCCGGCGCCTACCAGCGCTGGGGCGGCCATGCGTACGCGCAGAACAGCGCGGGCGACGCGGCGCACGACGCGTTCGGCCAGCGGCTCGCGTCGATCGACGCGGTCGTGCAGAACCAGGACAGCCGCGAGCACGACATCCTCGATTCGAACGATTACTACCAGTTCCAGGGCGGCATGGCGGCGGCGGTGCGGCATCTGTCCGGGCGGCAGCCGAGCCTGTACCACGGCGATCATGCGAACCCGGCCGCGCCGCAGATGCGCACGCTGCGCGAGGAGATTTCGCGGGTGATCCGCTCGCGCGTCGTCAACCCGAAATGGATCGACGGCGTGAAGCGGCACGGCTACAAGGGCGCGGCGGAAATGGCCGCGACGGTCGATTACCTGTACGGCTACGACGCGACCGCGCGCGTGCTGTCCGATCATCAATATGCGCTCGTCGCCGACGCGTATCTGTTCGACGACGATACGCGCGCGTTTCTCGACCGGCACAATCCGCGCGCGCTGCAGGGCATCTGCGAACGCTTCGTCGAGGCGATGCAGCGCGGGCTGTGGCAGCAGCCGGGCGATTACCGCGAACGGATCGAGGCGATCTGGCTCGCGAGCGAACAGCATCAGGAAGGAGGACGGCGATGAACGACGCCGGCACGACTCAAGCGAACGGCCGCGTCGGCGCGGTGTTTCCCTTTACCGCGCTGGTCGGCCAGGCCGCGCTGCAACAGGCGCTGCTGCTCGTCGCGATCGATCCGGCGCTCGGCGGCGTGCTCGTGAGCGGGCCGCGCGGCACCGCGAAGTCGACCGCCGCGCGCGCGCTCGCGGAGCTGCTGCCGCACGGGCGGTTCGTGACGCTGCCGCTGTCGGCAAGCGACGAGCAGGTGACGGGCACGCTCGATCTCGCGCATGCGCTCGCCGACCACGGCGTGCGCTTTCGTCCCGGCCTGATCGCGCGCGCGCACGAAGGCGTGCTGTACGTCGACGAGGTCAACCTGCTCGCCGACGGGCTCGTCGATACGCTGCTGGACGTCGCCGCGAGCGGCGTCAACATCGTCGAGCGCGATGGCGTGTCGCACGCGCATGACGCGCGCTTCGTGCTGGTCGGGACGATGAATCCGGAAGAGGGCGAATTGCGTCCGCAGCTGCTCGACCGGTTCGGGCTGATGGTCGAGCTGCAGAATTGCTTCGATCCGGCGCAGCGGCTGCAGATCGTGAAGGCCCGCCTCGCGTTCGACGCCGATCCTGGCGCGTTCCGGGCGGCGCAGATGGCGGCGCAGCAGGCGCTGGCCGCGCAAATCCGCGCGGCGCGCGAGCGGTTGGCGGCGCTGTCGCTCGACGACGCGGTGCATGCGCGGGTCAGCGCGCTGTGCATCGAGGCGGCGGTCGACGGTTTGCGCGCCGATCTCGTGATGCTGCGCGCGGCGCGCGCGCTGGCCGCGCTCGACGGCGCGGATGCGGTGACGGTCGCGCATGTCGAGCGGGTGGCCGAGGCGGTGTTGCGGCATCGGCGCACCGCGCATGCGACGCCGCCGGCAGTTGCGCCGGATCGAGGCGCGCACGATCGCTCGCCGCAGCAGGGCGAGCCGGACGGGCGCGCGGCGCCGCCCGGCGGCGAACCGCGCACGGACGACGCGGACGACGCGGACGACGTGGACGCGCAAGGCGACTGGGGCTACCTGCCGCCTGAGCCGGCCGGCATGCAGGCCGTGAAGGGCGTGGTGCCGCTGCCGCTAAAAAAACGCTGAGCCACCGGGCGAGCGCCGCCGCGAAGACGATTCGCGGCCCCCGGTGGCAACAGGGCGAAAGCGGGCGGGCGGCGGGCGTCGCGCGTGCCGGCGCGGCGATCGCGTGGGCGGCGACGCTCGCGGCGAGGCGTGCCGATGCGCTTCAGCCGCACCATCTGCGCTTTCGGAAGCGCGCGGGGACGCCTGCGGCGCTGCATTGCTTCGTGCTGGACTGTTCGGCGTCGATGATGGCGTCGGGGCAACTCGCGCTCGCGAAGGGCTTGATCGCCGCATGCTTCGACCGCGCGGCGCGCGCACGCGCCGAAACCGCGTTGATCTGCTTTGGCGGCGCGGGCGCGCAGCGCCGCTTCGGGCCGGCGGTGCCGCGCTGGTGGAACGAGCGCTGGCTCGCGCCCGTCGAGGGCGGCGGCGGCACGCCGCTCGCGGACGGCATTGACGCCGCCGCGCAGTTGCTCGCCTGCGCCGCGCGCCGCGAGCCTGCGCGGCAGCGGTGGCTGTGGGTGCTGTCCGACGGCTGCTCGCTCGAGACGCCGGTGCGGCCGGCTGCGGCCGATCATGTGGTGTTCGTCGATTTCGACGACTCGGCCGTGCCGCTCGGCCGCGGCGAGCGCCTTGCCGCCGCGTGGGGCGCGCAATGGCTGACGCCCGGCGAGCTGGTGCAGGATTAGGGGGGCGGCGCAGCCCGCTATTGGCGTGAACCGGCCTCAGGTGCGCTTGCGTGCCGGTGCGGCGTGATGCTTGCGATGCGTGCGGTGCACCGCATGCTTGTGCGCTGCGTGCTTGCGACGCGAATGGGCCGCGTGGGCGTGCTTCGGTGCGCGGTGCGCCAAGTGCGTGCTTTGCGGTTGCGCCTGTCCTTCGCCGAACTGGTAGGTCTGGGTCTGCGCGTGCGCGATGCTCGCGGTCGTCAGCAGCGCAAGCGCGCACAACAGGATGCGTTTCATGAATGCTCCGGTGGATGGGGTAGGTTGGGTTTGGGGGGGCAAGCATAACGATGCGACCGGCAACGCGCCAGCCGTGCCGACCGCTCAGGTCACGCCAGTCGCGCAGGTCACGCAGGCGCAGGTTACGCCAGTTTTGTCAGCCGAATCGCGGGCGGCGGCTCGAGCCCGGGCGGCAGGCGGCATGGCCGCCTGCCGCCCGGCGCGGTTACTTGTACCAGCGCGGCGTATACACCCATTCGCGCCCGCTGCCGACGTTGAACCGCCGCGTCGTCGACGAGCCAATGATCACCATCGTGCGCATGTCGACCTGCTCCGCGCGCAGCGCGCCGAGCGTCGTGCTGACGAGCGTTGCGCCGGGCCGGCCGATGTCGCGGCCGAGCACGACGACCGTGTCGGGCGAGCGATGCGCGCGCACCGCGTCGAGCGCGCGGTCGAGCTGCCACGGCCGCGCGCGAGAGATCGGGTTGTAGAACGCCATCACCAGATCCGCCTCGGCCGCGTGCCGCAGGCGCATCTCGATCACGTCCCACGGCTTCAGGTTGTCGGACAGCGAAATCATGCAGAAATCGTGGCCGAGCGGCGCGCCGGCCTGCGCGGCCGTCGCGAGCGCGGCCGACACGCCCGGCTCGACGCGCAGCTCGACGGCGCCCCAGCGCGGATCGCGCGCGTCGTCGAGCGCTTCGAGCACCGCCGCGGCCATCGCGAACACGCCGGGGTCGCCGGACGACACGACCGCGACGCGGCGCCCGTCGGCCGCCAGCTCGAACGCATGGCGCGCGCGCTGCATTTCCTCGCGGTTGTCGGTGCCGTGCACGCGCTGGTCGGCCCGGAACGGGCCGGCCATCTGCACGTAGGTCGTATAGCCGAGGATGTCGGTGGCGTCGGCGAGCGCCGCGCGCGCGGCGGGCGTCAGCCACTCGGCGCCGCCGGGGCCGAGCCCCAGCACCGTGAGACGGCCGCGCGCGCGGCCG
>NZ_JGVW01000081.1 GCF_000687455.2 Burkholderia sp. lig30 | reverse complement strand
GATCGTCGGGCTGCCGTCGAGTGCCTCGCCGATCAGCGCGGGCAGCTGCGGATCGCCGAACTGGCCGGCCCAGTCGAGCGACGGCCACGGGCCGCCTTCGGCGGGCAGGCTCTGCGAGGCGGCGAATTGCGATGCCGGGGCGATCTGCTTGTCGCTCTTGATGCCAATGTAGTTCGCGCAGCCGGCGAGCGTGAGCGCGCATGCCGTGGCGGCAAGCGTCACCGCTGCGCGGCACTTGCCCGCGCGTGCGTTGGCCGGAACGGCGATCATGTCGCCGCTCCGGAAGCGCGGTGCTCGGCGTTGGCTGAATTCATGTTGCTTCTCTCCATGACTTGTTTGTCTAATCGGCCATTGGCCGACACCGCACTGCGCGTACGCAGCGCCGCCGGTTTCGAGCCCCGTTGTTGCGGATCTTTCGGCGGACCGGCTTCAGCGGGAAAGAAGCGTGCAAGAGCACGCGTCCAGCGCGGCCCGAAAGGTGTCCGGCGGTGCCTCGGGGAATGTCCTGCCTTGTGTCCTCGGCCGGCCGCACCGTTGTTCCGGTGGCGTGGCCGCGCCCGGCGTGGCGCCGGACGCCAGCCGCGCGCGCGGCCTTGGCCCGGGTTGCGACCGGCGTCCGCTGCAGCAGTGGCTTGGGTGTGCGAGCGCGCGAGCATCGTGAGGTCGTCTTTCACCTCGAGCGCGCGGAGCATGCGGCGCCGCGTGAGCGTCACGCCGGCTCGCAACGTACGGAGTTCGCAGAACTGCGTGCCCGGGTGGGCAGCTCGCTTCAGGACAACGCTATCGTCGTCGTCTTCGGACAAGCGCACAGACTAGTGGCGCGGAAATGTCCGATCAATGTCGGCAATGGCATCAATTAAAAACAGCGCCGACAAGAATCGGTCCGGGCGCGGCACACGCGCCCGGACGACGTAAAGGAGGGGGCGCCGTCATGCGGACGGTGAATTGTTCGGCAGCGCCTCGAAGAACGCCACGGTGTGGTCGATGAATGCCCGTACCTTCGCCGGAAGCAGGGTGCGTGAACTGTAGGCGAGACGCAGCTCGGTCGCGGCGCCGACGAGCTTGAACGATTCGAGCACGCGCACGAGCCGTCCGGACGCCAGATCGTCCTGCACCAGCAGACTGGGCAGGCAGCCGATGCCGAACCCCCGTTGCACCATGCTCACGTTGAATGCGGCGTTGTTCGACGCAATCTCGAAGCGAAACGGCACCGTTACATCCTCGTGGCCGACGCGAAACGTCAGTTCGGCCTTGCGGATCGACGGCGATATCGCGACGAACACGTGCGACGCGAGGTCGGAAGGGTGGCGTGGCGCGGGGTGCTGTTTCAGGTAATCGGGCGACGCGACGATCGTAAATGGAATGTGTTCGACCTGCCGCGTGACGACGGTGTCGGAAGTCAGCATGAAAGGCAGCAGCAGGCCGACATCATAGCCCTCGGCGACGAGATCGACCGGACGCTCGGCGAGCGTCACGTCGATGTCGATCTTCGGATGCTTGCGCTTGAAACTCGCGACAAGCGGCGTGAGGCGGCTCATCGACGCCGTTGCGTGCGCGATCACGCGCAGCACGCCTGTCGGCTCGCGCGCCAGCATCGACGCGCCTTCCTCGAGCGCGTCGAGATCGGCAAGCACGCGCACGCAGCCGTCGTAGAACTGCTCGGCGGCCTCCGTCAACGAGATCTGGCGCGTCGTGCGATTGAACAGGCGGATGCCGAGCCGCTTCTCGAGCCCGGCGATGGCACGCGACACCACCGGCGCGGACAGGCCGAGGACATCTGCCGCGCGCGTGAAGCTGCGCGCTTCGACGACCGAGCAGAAGATTCGTAAGCTATCGATATACTCCATTGCAGACCGTAGAGAAAGGCATCGCGAACGGGGTTTCCGCGGTGGGCACGCCCGCCCATGGCGCGCCGAACCGGGACGAACCTGGGCGGCGCGCGGCGACCGGACGGAACGGGCGTCCTTTCAAGCGCCGGGTCGCGCCGCGTTGCGCGAATTTTATCGCCTCTTGCCCCTGCCGTAGACAGGCCGATGCGGCCGGCCCCTTCTGACGATCACCGGAACTGCACGGCCGCGAGCAACAGCACCATGCTTCCGATCGCACCGTCCAGCACGCGCCATGCCATCGCCCGGCGAAACCACGGCGCCAGCAGGCGCGCGCCATAACCCAGCCCGATGAACCACACCACGCTGACCGCCATCGCGCCGACCGCGAACGCGAATCGTGCGCCCTCCGGCTCGCGGGCGCCCGCGGTGCCGATCAGCAGGAACGTGTCGAGATAGACGTGCGGATTGAGCCACGTAAACGCGAGCGTCATCATCACGACCGCCAGACCGCTTTGCGGTGGCGGCGCGGCGGTGTCGCCACGCACGTCGAGCGTCGCGTGCCCGGGCGTGAACGCGCGCCGCAACGCGCTGATGCCGAACCACGCGAGATAGGCCAGACCGAGATACAGCACCGCATGCACGAAGGCCGGATAACGCTCGACGAGCGCCGATGCGCCGCCGACGCCCGCGCCGATCAGCAGGATGTCGGACAGCGTGCAGAGCAGCACGATCTTGCCGACGTGCGAACGCATGATGCCTTGTCGCAGCACGAATGCGTTCTGCGAGCCGATGGTGACGATGAGGGACGCGCACAGCGCCGCGCCGTGTGAGAAAGCGAGCCAGTTCATGATGGAAGCCGAAAGTGGACGGAAGAACCGTGTGGCGCTAGTCTGCGGGGTGCGCGGAAGTAAGAGAAGCTAAATCACCTAATGCAGATTAAGGAAATCTAATGCTCGACTATGCGCTGCTCGACGCCCTTGCGGCCGTCATTCGCCACGGCTCGTTCGAGCGGGCCGCCAAGGAGCTGAACGTCACGCCGTCCGCGGTCTCGCAGCGCGTGAAGCTGCTCGAGGAGCGGGTCGGCAGCGTGCTGGTGAAGCGCGGGCAACCGTGCGTCGCGACGACCTCGGGCGCGCTGCTGTGCCGCCACACCGAGCGCGTGCAGCTGCTCGAGGCGGAACTGTCCGGCCGGATGCCGGCGCTGCCCGGCGCGCTGGCCGCGGCGTGGCCGACGCTGCGCGTCGCCGTCAACGACGACAGCGTGGCGACCTGGTTCATCGATGCGGTCGGGCCGTTCTGCGCGGAACGCGAGACGCTGCTCGATCTGGTGATCGACGACCAGGACTACACGGCGGAGCGGATTCGCGACGGCAGCGTGCAGGGCGCGGTGACCGCGCAGGCGGAACCGATCCAGGGGTGCCGGTCGACCCGGCTCGGCCGCATCCGCTACCGCGCGGTGTGCTCGCCGGGGTTTTATGCGCGCTACTTTGGCGCGGGGATCAATCGCGACGCATTACGCCGCGCGCCATGCGTGATGTTCAATGCGAAGGACGGATTGCAGGCGCGTTTCATCCGGCGCGTGACGCGCGCGGATCTCGATCCGCCGCAGCACTGGATTCCGCACGTGGCGGGGTATCTGCGCGCGTGCGAGACGGGGCTCGGATGGGGGATGTGCCCGGACCGGATGGTCGAGCGCCAATTGGCGGCAGGGGAACTGGTGGACATGTCGGCGGGACGCACCGTCGACATCGAGCTGTACTGGCAGAGCTGGCGCCTGTCGATCGGCTGGCTCGACGATTTCAGCGCGGCGCTCAAGGCGCGCGCCGCGCTGTTTCTCGATTGACGCGCGCGCCGGGGCGGCGCGTCAGACGAGGTGCAGGCCGTCGAAATCGACGATGCGGACCATCCGGCCCTGCATTTCGATCAGCGCGCGCTTCTGGAACTTCGACAGCGTGCGGCTGACCGTTTCGAGCGTCATGCCGAGGTAGCTGCCGATGTCCTCGCGCGTCATCCGCAGGTTGAATTCGTTCGGCGAATAGCCGCGCTTCATGTAGCGCGTCGAAACGTCGAGCAGGAACGCCGCCACGCGCTCCTCGGCATTCAGCGAGCCGAGCAGCATGGTCTGCGACGTCTCGCGCACGATCTGCTCGCTCATCAGCTTGTGCATGCGCAGCTGCATCGTGCCGGCTTCCGAGCAGAGCGTCTTGAGCGCGCTGTACGGAATCACGCAGACCGAACTGTCTTCCAGCGCGATCGCGGTGCGCGGGTGGGTGTCGTCGCAAATGCCGTCGAGGCCGAGCGCTTCGCCGGCGAGATGCAGGCCGGTCACTTGCTCGCGGCCGTCGTGGCGGGTGGCGACCGTCTTGAGCGAGCCGGAGCGCACCGCATAGAGATTGTCGAACGTGTCGCCTTCGCGGAACAGCGCTTCGCCGCGCTTGACCGCGCGCGCGGCGCAGATGACCGTTTCGAGCCGGGTGAGCGCTTCGGGCGCGAGGCCTTGCGGCATGCACAGGTGCCGCATCGCGCACGACGAGCAGTGCGCTGCCTGTCGGGGCGCCCAGTTGCTGATCGGGGGGGCGACGGTGGGGCGGACGGCGACGGGCGTTAGCATGATTCTTTTACTCCGGCATTGGAATCGACGGGATGATTGTCCCACCGCAAGCTGGTGCTGTCGGGCGACAAAACGTCGCGATCCGTCGCACGCGAAACTTGCGGCGGGTCATCGCGCCGCCGTGGTCCTGCGGGCGGTGCTCAGCCTTCCTGACCAGGCGCGTGGGCGGCGGCCGGAATCAGCAGCACCGGTAGCGCCGCGTGACGCACGCATTGTTCGGCAATGCTGCCGAGTACGAGGCGGCGGACGCCGCGGCGGCCATGCGTGCCGAGCACGAGCAGATCGGCGTTGAACGCCTTCGCGCCGTCGAGGATCAGCGCCGAGACGTCGGTGAGCGACGTTGCCTCGGCGAGCTTCACCTCGCCCTTCACGCCGGTGGTCTGCATCCGCTGGCTGAATTCCTTCGCCAGTTCCTTGCCCTGCTCGAGCAGCTGGTCGCGCAGCACGGTCGGATCGTAGCCCGGCACGGTGTAATAGATCGCGGCATCTTCGACGACGTAGTACGGCTGCAGCTCGGCGCCGTGCGTTTGCGCGAGCGCGAGCGCGGCGTCGAACGCGTGGCGGGAAGTGGCGCTGCCGTCGACGGCAACCAGAATTCGCTTGTACATAGTGTCTCCGAGGTGCGGGGGGAAGTGAATCGGCCGGATGGCCAGTTGCACAGCATGCTGCTGCGACGCAGATTAAACGAATGCTGAAGAATTTGCAGCGCGGCAAAGCCACGCAGGCGGGAAGCCCGGGGCCGCACCGCCTCGGTGCGGCCTCGGGCCGTGGTTCGTCATCGCGCGCCGCAAGCCTGAAACGGGCGGCGCGCGCGTCGAGCATGCGCCGCCGATCAGTGCTGCGGGCCCGCGCTGCGGGTCATGCGCCCCGGAGGCGGCCGTTAGCGCCGCACGGTCGTCAATTCGATGATCCGTTCCGGACGCCGGGCATGCCCCGGCCAGTGTTCGCGCCCGCGCATCCGGTGCACGGGCCCGATGGTGTCTTCGGCAACGGGCGGCGGTGCGTCGAATCCCTTTTCGATCACCTCGTACCCTTCCCGCAATGCCAGCGCCGGATGATTGCCGCCTGGCCGGCTGTCGAACCCGGCGAGGCCGTCCGACGCCTCGGGCACCGCATTGACGAGCGACGCGTTGCTCGTCGTGACCTGATCCGGCGAAATTCCCGTCCCCCGGGCGAGACGCGCTGCCTCGTGGTTCTTGCCGTCGGTGTCCACGGTGCTGTCGTGCGTGTCGTCGTTGCATAGCTCGGCGCTGCGCGGATGCGGCGAGCGCATTTGATCAGACGATTCCATCGCAATCTCCATGCGGCGAACCCTTCCGGATCGAAGCAAGACCCGCTCCGGACGCGACGGGAAATGGCAGGCGGGCGGCCGCCGCAGCCGCTCGACGCGAGCCCTTTTGTCGGATTTTATTTCGCCTGGAAGTGGCGTTATTCACAGAGTATGATTCTTTCCGACGAAGCGGTGCAAGGGGACATGCAGGGAGACCGCTTTCGCCCGCCCAGGGCGCCGCAGCACCCTGACGGACGTGTAGTGAACAATAAAGCAAGGGACTTGAGGTGAGCGGACTCATGCAATCAACGACTGCCTTCACGCACCGCGGTTATCTGCTGAACTGTGCGCCGGCGCGCGCCAGCGACGGCTCGTTCAAGCCCTATGTCGTGATCTCGCGATCGAGCGACGGCGAACTGGTGGCGAACCGCTTCTTTCCCTCCGAGCTGCAATTCAACGAGGAAGGCGCCGCGATCGCGCATGCCCGCGACTGGGCGGTGCGCTGGATCGACGCGAGCAGCATCACGGTCTGACCTCGCGCGACGGCGCCCGCCGTCGCCGCCCGCGATCGCTGGGCTTCCCGCCGGAAAACGCGGTAATCTTGCGAAACCCGTCACTTTTTATTCGCGGCCGCGCATGCGTGCGCGGCTGCGTGCATTTGCATATGTCGAAATCGTCTGCCCGAAACTGGGGCCTTGAACAGATCGTTGCCGGATTGCGCGAATCGCGCGAGGAACTGCACCGCACGCGCCATCCGCGCGGCATTCGCGAGCTGCCGTCGCGCGACGCGATCTGCAAGATCGTCACCGGGCTGCGCGCGTCGATGTTCCCGACGCACTACGGCGCCCCCGACCTGACCGACGAAAGCGTCGACTACTACGTCGGCCATACGCTCGAAAGCACGTTGCGGATCCTGTCCGAGCAGATCCGCCGCGCGCTGCCGTTCCTGCCCGAATACGTCGATACGCCGCCCGCCGAGCTCGAAGCGCGCGCGTTCGACATCGCGCGCGAATTCGGCGAGCAGCTGCCGGCCATTCGCGCGCTGCTGGTCAGCGACATCCAGGCCGCGTATGCGGGCGATCCGGCCGCGCAGCACATTACGGAAATCCTGCTCTGCTATCCCGGCGTGCTCGCGATGATGCATCACCGTCTCGCGCATGCGCTGAACCGCCTCGGCGTGCCGCTGCTCGCGCGCTTCATCAATGAAATCGCCCATTCGGCAACCGGCATCGACATCCACCCCGGCGCGCAGATCGGGCCGAGCTTCTTCATCGACCACGGCACCGGTGTCGTGATCGGCGAAACCGCGATCATCGGCGAGCGCGTGCGCGTCTATCAGGCGGTCACGCTCGGCGCGAAGAGTTTCCCGTCCGATGGCGACGGCACGCTCGTCAAGGGCAACGCGCGGCATCCGATCGTCGAGGACGACGTGGTGATCTACGCGGGCGCGACGATTCTCGGCCGGGTGACGATCGGCCGCGGCTCGGTGATCGGCGGCAACGTCTGGCTCACGCACAGCGTGCCGCCCGGCACCAGCGTCGCGCAGGGCAAGATCCGCGAAGGCGATCGATCCGAGAAGCCGTGACGGCGCGGCGTGCGGCCCGCGCGCGCCGCACGCCGTACATCAATGCTTGCCGGCGGGCGAACGGTGCTTGTAGAGCACGTCCTGATCGACGCGGATCAGGTTCTGCCCCGCATCGACGACGAAATCCACGCCGTTGTACGCCGGCCCCGTCAGCAGCAGGATCGCCTGGGCGACGTCGTCCGGGCCGGCCACGCGCGCGAGCGGCGTCGACGCGTGGCTCGCGTGCTCGAAATCGGCGTCGGTCTGGTCGTCGCTCGGCAGCATCAGGCCGGGGAACACTGCGTTGACGCGCAGCACCGGCGCGGCCGACATCGCGAGCATCTGCGTCAGGTTGCCGAGCGCGGCCTTCGCGACCGTGTAGCTGAAATGGTCGCGGTGGAAGTTTTCCTTGATCTTCTGGTCGACCACATTGACGACGACACCCTGCGCGCCCGCGTCCCGCGCCCGCTCGTAGAACGCGCGCGCGAGCAGGATCGGCGCGCGGCAATTCACCGCCCATGCGGTGTCGAGCGCGGCCAGGTCGAAGCCGGGGAAGTGATCCTGCCAGAACACCGACGCGTTGTTGACCAGCACGTCGAGGCGGCCGAAGCGCGCATAGACGGCCTCGATCAGCGCGTCGATCTGCGTGGCGTCGGACAGGTCGGCCTGCAGCGCGACCGAGTCCGGTCCGCGCTCGGCGATCGCGCGGGCCGCCGCGTGTGCGGCGTCGGCCGAACGGTCGAAGTGAATCGCGGTGCGATAGCCGTGCGCGGCGAAATGCTCGGCGAACGCGCGTCCGGCGCGGCGGGCCGCACCGGTCACGAGCACCACCGGCGCGCCGGCCGTTTGCTTCGTTGACTGCATTTACGTATTCGTCAGGTTCACAGAGGACGGGTTGGCGACGATCGACAGGAATTCGCGCCGCGTCGACGGATCGGTGCGGAACGTGCCGAGCATCCGCGACGTCACCATCTCGACGCCAGGCTTGTGGATGCCGCGCGTCGAGATGCACTGGTGCGCCGCCTCGAGGATCACGCCGACGCCTTTCGGCTGCAGCACGTCGAACAGCGCGTCGGCGATCTGCACCGTCATCTTTTCCTGGATCTGCAGGCGCTTCGCGAACGCGTCGACGAGCCGCGCGAGCTTCGAGATGCCGACGACGCGGTGGTTCGGCAGATAGGCGACGTGCGCGCGCCCGATGATCGGCACCATGTGGTGCTCGCAGTAGCTCTCGAACCGGATGTCCTTCAGCACGATCATTTCGTCGTAGCCGTCGACTTCGCTGAACGTGCGCGCGAGGATGTCGCGCGGCTCGATCCCGTAACCCGAGAAGAACTCTTCATACGCACGCACGACGCGCGCCGGGGTGTCGACGAGCCCTTCGCGTTCGGGATTGTCACCCGCCCAGCGCAGCAGCACGCGCACGGCTTCTTCGGCCTCTTTGCGGCTCGGCCGGGATGCGCCGTGGTCCGGCGGCGAGGATTTCTTGCCCATGTATTCGCTCCATCGAGTGCGGCCGCTCATCGCGGCGCGGTTCGGGGGCATTGTTTCACGCTTTTGCCGCGTGTGCGTGCCGCGGCGGCCCGCGCCTGACGCGCCGCTCCCGTCCCCGCCCCCGAGACATCCCGCCTTGACAACGCGCTTGGCGCGATTCTATGATCCTCGCATCGTTCGCTAATCGAATCTGGGTTCGAATAGCGAACAAATGCCGGGGCTCGACACAGATCCGGCGCGGCACGCGGGCTGCGCGTGTCCCATCGACATGCCGCGCATCGGGCCGCGGGTTCGTATCAGGAAGAGACATGGTCAACAAGATTTTCGATTCGCTTCAATCGGCGGTGGCCGACGTTCACGATGGCGCGACGATCATGATCGGCGGCTTCGGCACGGCCGGCATGCCGTCGGAGCTGATCGACGCGCTGATCGCGCAGGGCGCGCGCGACCTCACGATCGTCAACAACAACGCGGGCAATGGCGAGACCGGTCTCGCGGCGCTGCTGAAGGCGAAGCAGGTGCGCAAGATCATCTGCTCGTTCCCGCGCCAGAGCGATTCGCAGGTGTTCGACGCGCTGTACCGCGCGGGCGAGATCGAGCTGGAACTCGTGCCGCAAGGCAACCTGGCCGAGCGCATCCGCGCGGCGGGCGCCGGGATCGGCGGCTTCTTCACGCCGACCGGCTACGGCACGAAGCTCGCCGAAGGCAAGGAAACCCGCGTGATCGACGGCAAGCCGTATGTGTTCGAGACCCCGATCCACGCCGATTTCGCGCTGGTGAAGGCGTACAAGGGCGACCGCTGGGGCAACCTCGTCTATCGCAAGACCGCGCGCAACTTCGGGCCGATCATGGCGAGCGCCGCGAAAGTGGCGATCGTGCAGGTGTCGGAAGTCGTGCCGCTCGGCGGCCTGGATCCGGAACACATCGTGACGCCGGGCATCTTCGTGCAGCGCATCGTCGAAGTGCCGCAAGCCGCGCATGCGGCCGAACTGGCCGCCGAGCGCGCCGCAAACCAGGCAGCCTGAGCGCCCGGACAGGAGAACACAGATGAAACGATTGACCCGCGATGAAATGGCCAAGCGCGTCGCGCAGGATATTCCCGAAGGCGCGTATGTGAACCTCGGCATCGGCGTGCCGACGCTGGTGGCGAACCACCTCGATCCGAGCAAGGAGATCTTCCTGCACAGCGAGAACGGCCTGCTCGGCATGGGCCCGGCCCCGGCGCCCGGCCTGGAAGACGACGAACTGATCAACGCCGGCAAGCAGCACGTGACGCTGCTGACGGGCGGCGCGTATTTCCACCACGCCGATTCGTTCGCGATGATGCGCGGCGGCCATCTGGATTACTGCGTGCTGGGCGCGTTCCAGGTATCGGCCGGCGGCGATCTGGCGAACTGGCACACCGGCGCGCCGGACGCGATTCCGGCTGTCGGCGGCGCGATGGACCTCGCGATCGGCGCGAAGCAGGTGTTCGTGATGATGGAACACCTGACGAAGCAGGGCGAAAGCAAGATCGTCGCGCAATGCTCGTATCCGGTGACCGGCGTGAACTGCGTGAGCCGCATCTACACGGATCTGGCGGTGCTCGACGTCACCCGCGACGGCCTCGCGGTGAGCGAGATCTTCACGGACCTGTCGTTCGACGAGCTGGAGAAGCTGACCGGCGTGCCGCTGATCGACGCGACGCAAAAGGCCGCGGCCTGAACCGGACGCCGGCATGCGCGCCGCGCATGCCGGTGCGCTTCGTTGGACAATAAGCGCACCCCGTCTCCATTCCTGATGCCATGCTCGAAGACAGCGCCCGCCTGACCTCCCTCATCTGCGGCACCGAGCCGCTCAACCGGATCTGGTCGCCTCGCGCGACGATCCAGCGCATGCTCGACGTCGAGGCGGCGCTCGCGCGCGCGCTCGCCGCGCAGCAGGTGATCCCGGCCGCCGCGGTCGCCGCGATCGAACGCGCGTGCGACGCCGGCCAGCTCGACGCCGAAGCGCTCGCGCGCGACGCCGCGCTCGGCGGCAATCTGGCGATTCCGCTCGTCAGGCAACTGACCGCGCGCGTGAAGCAGGACGATCCCGAAGCCGCGAAATTCGTGCATTGGGGCGCGACGAGCCAGGACATCATCGACACCGCGACCGTGCTGCAACTGCGCGACACGCTCGACGTGCTCGAGCCGCTGCTCGACGCCGCCTGCGCGTCGCTGGCCGGCCTTGCCCGCGCTCATCGCGCGACGCCGGCGATCGGGCGCACCTGGCTGCAACAGGCGCTGCCGATCACGCTCGGCCTGAAGTTCGCGCAGTGGCTCGATGCGCTGCTGCGTCATCGCGCGCGCTTCGCCGAATTGCGCGCGCGCGCGCTGGTGCTGCAGTTCGGCGGCGCGGCCGGCACGCTCGCGAGCCTGCGCGAACACGCGTCCGGCGTGACGGCCGCGCTCGCCGCCGATCTGCGGCTCGCGCTGCCGGCCGTGCCGTGGCACACGCAGCGCGACCGCATAGCCGAAGCGGCCGCATGCTTCGGCATGCTGACCGGCACGCTCGGCAAGATCGCGCGCGACGTGTCGCTGCAGATGCAGACCGAAGTCGGCGAACTGGGCGAGCCCGCCGCAGCGGGCAAGGGCGGCTCGTCGACGATGCCGCACAAGCGCAACCCGGTCGGCTGCGCGGCCGTGCTGACGGCGGCCGTGCGCGCGCCCGGCCTCGTCGCGACGGTGTTCGCCGGGATGGTGCAGGAACACGAGCGCGCGCTCGGCGGCTGGCAGGCCGAATGGGATGCGCTGCCCGATCTCGCGCGGCTGACGGGCGGCGCGCTCGCGCAGATCGCACAGATCGCCGCCGGCCTCGACGTGAACACCGAGCGGCTCGCGGCCAATCTCGACCTGACTCGCGGCCTGATCCTCGGCGAAGCCGTGATGCTCGCGCTCGGCGACAAGATCGGCCGGCTCGACGCGCATCACGTCGTCGAGCACGCGTCGAAGGAAGCCGTGCGCAGCGGCGCGACGCTGTTCGACGTGCTCGCGGCCGATCCGGCGGTCGCCGCTCACCTGTCGCGCGACGCGCTCGCGCATTTGCTCAACCCCGCACATTACGTCGGCGAGGCGCATGCCTATGTCGATGCCGTGCTCGCGGCCTACGCGAGCCAGAACCAGAACCCAGGAGAATTCTGATGCCTTTCGCTACTGTCAACGGCGTGAAACTGCACTACCGGATCGACCGCGCTTCGCGCGACGACGCGCCGTGGCTCGTCTTTTCGAATTCGCTCGGCGCCGATCTGTCGATGTGGGCGCCGCAGATCCGTTCGTTCTCGCAGCACTTCAACATCCTGCGCTACGACACGCGCGGCCACGGCCATTCCGACGCGCCGGCCGGCTCGTACACGATCGAGCAGCTCGCGGGCGACGTGATCGGCCTGATGGATCACGTCGGCATTGCGCGCGCGCACTTCTGCGGGATTTCGATGGGCGGGCTGACCGGTGCGGCGCTCGCCGCGCGCTACCCGTCGCGGATGGCGCGCGTCGTGCTCTCGAACACCGCCGCGAAGATCGGCACGCCGGAAGTGTGGGCGCCGCGCGCCGCGAAGGCGCGGGCCGAAGGGATGGCCGCGCTCGCCGACGCGGTGCTGCCGCGCTGGTTCACGGCCGCGTTCGTCGAGCGCGAGCCGCGCCTGCACGACCTGATCCGCGACACGTTCCTGCACATCGACAAGGACGGCTATGCGGCGAACTGCGATGCACTGAACGCCGCCGACCTGCGCGAAGAAGTGAAGTCGATCGCGCTGCCGGTGCTCGTCGTGACGGGCGAGCACGACATGTCGACGCCGCCCGACCAGGGCCGCGCGCTGGCGGCCGCGATTCCGGGCGCGCGTCACGTCGAATTCGACGCCGCGCACATTTCGAACATCGAGTGCACGGATGGCTTCAACCGCGCGCTGCTCGATTTCCTGACCGCCTGAGGAGTGCGCACGATGGATGACCAGCAACGTTACGACGCGGGCATGAAGGTGCGCCGCGCGGTGCTCGGCGACGCGCACGTCGACCGTTCGCTCGAGCACCGCACCGAGGTGAACGAGGAATTCCAGAACCTGATCACGCGCTACGCGTGGGGCGAGATCTGGACGCGTGAGGGCTTGCCGCGCCATACGCGCAGCATGCTGACGATCGCGATGATGGTGGCGCTCAACCGCGGCGAGGAACTCGCGCTGCATCTGCGCGCTGCGCGCAACAACGGCGTGACGCGCGACGAGATCAAGGAAGTGCTGCTGCAGACCGCGATCTATTGCGGCGTGCCGGCGGCGAACTCGGCGTTCCACCTCGCCGACAGGATTTTCCAGGAGCAGGACGAGGCCGGCTGACATTCGGGCCGGACCCAGGCGAGGCGCGTTTCCGCGCGCCTCCGACAACCGACGCGCCGGCAGTGAATCGGCGCGCGGCGCATCGCCCACGATGCAAAAAAAGACAGGAGACAAGCAATGAATCGCACCCCGGTCGTCAACGTACAGACCTTCATCAATACGCAGCCATTCGGCGGCTTCCAGTGGCTCATCTTCTTTCTGTGTTTCGTGATCGTCCTGCTGGACGGCTTCGACACGGCGGCGATCGGCTTCATCGCACCGTCGCTGCTCACCGAATGGCACCTGACCAAGCCTGATCTCGCGCCCGTATTGAGCGCCGCGCTGTTCGGCCTCGCGTGCGGCGCGCTCGTGTCGGGTCCGCTTTCCGATCGCCTCGGGCGGCGCGTGCTGCTGCTCGGCTCGGTGTTCCTGTTCGGCGTGGCCTGTTTCGCGTCCGCGTTCTCGTCGAGCCTCGGGCAGCTCACGGTCCTGCGCTTCGTCACCGGCGTCGGCCTGGGCGCCGCGATGCCGAACGCCGTCACGATGATGGGCGAATTCTGTCCCGACCGGCGCCGCGCGACCCTGATCAACCTGATGTTCTGCGGCTTTCCGCTCGGCGCGGCGTTCGGCGGCTTCCTCGCCGCATGGATGATTCCGCATTTCGGCTGGCGCAGCGTGCTGATGCTCGGCGGCGCGACGCCGCTGGTGCTCGGCGTGCTGCTGCTCGTCAAGATGCCGGAATCGGTGCGCTTCATGGTCGCCAGCGGCCAGCCCGTCGACCGGATTCGCGCGACGCTGTCGCGCATCTCAAGCGAAGCGATGAACGCCGGCTCGTTCGTGATGACGGAGACCGCGCCGCAGACGGGCGGAAAGGGCCTCGGCGTCGTGCTGTCGCGGTCGTACCTCGTCGGCTCCGTGATGCTGTGGGTCGCTTACTTCATGGGCCTCGTGATCTTCTACGCGTCGATCAACTGGATGCCGATCCTGCTGAAGGATGCCGGCCTGACGCCGAAGAGCGCGACGCTGATCTCGGCGCTGTTCCCGCTGGGCGGCGTCGGCGCCGTGCTGTGCGGCATGCTGATGGACCGTTTCAACGCGAACCGCGTGATCGCGCTGTGCTATGCGCTGACGGCCGTCAGCGTGTACGCGATCGGGCAGGCGGTCGGCAACGTCGGGCTGCTCGTGCTGGTCGTGTTCGTCGCCGGCGTGCTGATGAACACCGCGCAGTCGTCGATGCCCGCGCTCGCGGCGGCGTTCTATCCGACCCAGGGGCGTGGCACCGGGGTCGCGTGGATGCTCGGCGTCGGGCGCTTCGGCGGCATTGCGGGTTCGTTTCTCGTCGCCGAACTGACGCGGCGCCATTTCACGTTCGCGGGCGTGTTCGCGACGATTGCGGTGGCTGGCGTGCTGTCTTGCGTCGCGCTGCTGATCAAGCAGGCCGCGCGGCCGCATGGGGTCACGCAGCAGCAGCCGGGCGACGCGGAGCCGCTCGGACACTGAGCGGCCAGCCTCGCCAGCCGGTTTGCGCTGCCGCGCTCAGGCGTGGCAGCGATGGCGACCGGCGCGCATCGGCGCGCGGGGCGCGATGCGCCGGTTAATTGGATACGCGCGCGCCCCTCGGCGCATGTCCGCCGGATTCGGGGATCGACGATGCGGTAGCGTGCGCGCCGCTATTCTTCCGCGTCGTGGTGTTTGACGAACTGGCGCAGATACGCGAGAAGCGCAGCATCGCGGCTGCGATGATCGGCGAGATTGGGGGCACCCATGTCCTCCTCCTCGCCGAACAGGGTCGGCGGCGCGCAATACGTGCCGATCTCGATGTCTTCGCGCAGTACCCGGATGTCGTGGGTGTCCTGGTAATACTCGGCGACCCAGTGCATCCCTTCGATGTGCTCGCCCATCCTCAGCATTGGCCTCATCGGCTTTCTCCCGACAATAGCGGCTCGACCGGCCACCCGGTTTTGCCCGCCCTGAATTCAAGCCTACGCCTGCGGGCGGCGAATCTCAACGGGCGGGATCGCGGGTGTTGCGCCGGATCACCGCGGCAACAGGTGCGCGACGAGCGGATACAGGGACAGGATCAGCAGCATGAAAAACAGCCCGGTGGCTGTTGTGCGCCGCCTGACCGTGGAAACCCGAACGCTGCATTTCGTTAAAAATATCATGTCGTGATATATATTGTTAAGTGGCATGCGATGTACGCCGGGCATCGCGCGAGCGGTCGAACGAAAGCCCGCACGAGACACGTCACGTCGACGGCGGACTGTGCGGTCCGCTTGACATCAGCATTTGCAGTTCGAGGCCCATCGTGCGCACGACGAATGCAAGGGGGCACGACGCCAGGAGGATCCATGCAAGCATCCGCTCCGGAGTGGATGTCTGTTAGTGGTGTGCCGTGATGCGGGGCGGGTCGAGTCGAAAGCGATCGCTACCCATTGGATTTCGTCGCCCAATCTTCGATGAAATTGGAGAGACGCCGTGAGTGATACAAGAACGTTCGAGATATATCGATACGATCCGGACAAAGACGCCAAACCTTACATGCAAGTCTTCACGATTGATGTCACGTCGGCCGGAAGAATGCTATTGGATGTGCTCATTCGCCTCAAGGCGCTGGACGAAACGCTCAGCTTCCGGCGTTCCTGTCGCGAGGGGGTATGTGGCTCGGACGCCATGAACATTAATGGCAAGAACGGCCTCGCTTGCGTGACCAACCTCAACGATCTTCCCGTTCATACTGTGCTGCGACCGTTACCCGGCCTCCCGGTCGTACGTGATCTGATCGTCGACATGACGGCGTTTTTCAAGCAATACCACTCTATCAAGCCCTACCTGATCAACGAAACGCCGCCTCCCGAGCGCGAGCGACTCCAGTCGCCGCAGCAACGTGATCAACTCGACGGCCTGTACGAATGCATCCTGTGTGCGTGCTGCTCCAGCGCATGTCCGTCGTACTGGTGGAATCCCGACAAGTACGTCGGTCCGGCCGGACTGTTGCAGGCCTGTCGCTTTCTGGTGGACTCCCGCGACGAGGGAACGGCCGCGCGACTGGACAACCTCCATGATCCGTACCGCCTGTTCCGATGCCGGACGATTCTGAACTGCACCGATGTTTGCCCAAAAGGATTGAATCCCGCAAGGGCGATCGGGGAGATCCGCACCATGATGGCACGCAGGATGATCTGATTGACCCACCCGGGTTGCAAGAGGCGCTTGCCATGGCAATGCAGCACGCATCACAAGGGGAACTGATTGACGTTCGGCCGCTGGGCGAGGCACTGCGGAATTCGAAATCCATCATGTGCTGTGGAAACCAGCGTGGCGATAATGGGGTTTTAACTTAGAACGACTTGTTTCTTGGTGTTCTTGAATAGCTGAAATAGATTTATTTTTTTGTTGACGCCCGCAATCCGAGGCGGCAATAGTGTCGATGCGCGATGCGTTTGCAATACCGTTCGTTGAAGCGTCGCCTCGTGCCTTCTTGAAATGACAAATCTGCGGTTACTTTTTCTGAATTATTTATGACGACCGGTATTGTGAAGTGGTTTAACGACGCCAAGGGCTTTGGGTTCATTACGCCGGACGACGGCGGTGAGGATGTGTTCGCGCACTTTTCCGAAATTCAGGCCACGGGATTCAAGTCGTTGCAAGAGAGCCAGCGCGTCAGCTATGAGGTCAAGCAAGGCCCCAAGGGCAAGCAGGCAGCGAATATCCGCGCGCTTTAAGTTGCGGGCGGCGCAAAGCCGAGTACACCCGTGAGTGCGTGGTTCGGAGCGTTCCGTGACGCGGTAACGCTTCGTCGATGGCAATGCGCCAGCGCCGCTCATGGTTGTTGTTCTGCTTGTGGCCAACGTGCAGTATCGCCAAGGAGCAGCGTAATGTACATCGTGATGATGGTGGCGTTGGCGCTTGCGCTGCACGCTCGCCACCTGCACAGGCAACTGACCGGGACGACATTGGTGCGTCGCGATGTGAGCGGCGCAATGCTTCGCCATGAGGTGTGGCGCCGCGTACGCATGGAACTACCGCCAAAACACGTTTCGGCCTACGCAGAGCCCAGGGAAGTTCGGATGCGGGTGCTCCGCTTTGCCGGCATAGCCTGCCGGTGCGAGGAGCTCAGCGTCGCATTACCGGCGGAGGCCTGCTCGCGCCTTGGCGACATTGCTGTCCAGGAGTTTGACGAGCGCTTCCCTTCGCGGCTTCAAGTCGCGCCGCAATGAGAGCGCGTCGTCGAGGATACGCCCAGGGAAGTGGGCTGCTCCAGTCACTCTGCGGCATCAAGGCGTCATCGGCGCGAGTCGGGCGGCGTCCAGTCAGGCTGCTACCAGTTTCGCGATGAGTGGATAGAGCGACAGCACGAGCAGCAACGCCATCGTCACGTTGAACGCGCGCAGCCTGCGCGGATTCGACAGGAAGCCGCGCATGCCTTGTCCGAATGCGGCCCACAGGCTGATGCTCGGAAAGCCAACACAAATGAACACGATAGCCATGCCGATTGCGTTGGCGCCATAGCTGGCGGACAACTGAATTGTCGTCGCCGCGGTCAGCACCATGATCCACGCCTTCGGGTTGACCCACTGGAACAGCGTGGCCTCGACGAACGTCATCGGACGAGACTTTCCATTGACGGTGTTCAACCCTCCGGAAGTACCGATCTTCCAGGCGAGATACAGCAGATAGGCGACGCTCGCGATCTCGAGCGCGTTGTAGCACGCCGGGAAGCGCGTGAATGCCTCGCCAAGACCAAACCCCACCGCCAGCATCATGATCGCGACGCCGGTGCTGATGCCAACCATGTGCGGCATCGTGCGGCGGAAACCGAAATTCACGCCCGACGCGAGCAGCATGGTGTTGTTCGGGCCGGGGGTGATCGAGGTGACGAGCGCGAACAGCATGCCGGCGGGCAGGGCGCTCAGGGTGATGAAGTCCATCGTGTCGCTCTCCATGTGTCGATGCGGGGGATGGAGGCAGTGTAGCGATGGTTGACGGTACAGTACCGGTACAGTTTGATTGACGGTTGCCGGTACGGGACCGGGGGGAATGGCAAACCCGCTCATTCAGATGTTGGGTCTCGGAAAAGTTGTCCAGATTCTCAATATGTTGTCTTTGAATAAAAGACGGATTTTTTGATGATCGGCGATTGAATTGCTTAATTTATGAGAAAACGTCGATTATATTTGTTAGATACGAAATATATGCGCAATCTTCGTTTGTCGAGATGTCCGCATAACTTGTCGACTAGGATGTAAGTGATCGCTCACTATCAAGGGGCATGCCAACCGGGCGGGAGGGGCACCGCGGACCCTGGTCAGCGAGTATGATCAATACTCACCGGTGGGTGAGGTTCTCATAGAAGTAATAGCGCACGCCCTGCGGCGTTGGAGGCGCGCTCACGTGCTGCGGATTTCGATGGACGTGATTAACCGGATCGGCAACGAGTCCACCAAAATCGCATTCACGAACACCGAGTTGATGGTCAAGTCGGAGGCCGTTGTCGACCCGAAGCGGACGTCCAGGCTTCTCGTAAGCACCCATTCAAAGGCCGCTTACCCCGTGATATTGGACATCACTGGCCCTTCTACTGGACAGTAGAGTGCATGTGGCTGTTGTTTCACTACCGCTCAATACCGATTTCCGTAGGACCAATGCCATCACTCAAATGGATAATTTACAAACCCTGAGCTTTCCAAGGCTGCGAACAGAATTGAACGGTGCCCATCGCTCCGCCAGGGTTCTGTCAGTTCACTGTGTGCCTGCCGCGGCGCTTGGCCGGGGGGCTGGGCGCGGTATCGGCGGAGGCGGAGGCGGAGGAAGGGGCGGCAGCTCGCTGAGCGACCTGGCGTTCAGCGGTGGCAGTGCGTTTGGCGGCGGGACGGTGGACGCAGTCGGCGCTGCAGACGACACGGCGAGGTCATGGAACCGGCGCAGGTCGGCCGCGCTGAGTGAAATGGGCTGAGGAAGCCCACGGGGAGGTGGGTCCTTTTCATGCGCGGCGCGGCGCTGCTGGGCGATGGCCGAGGCAGCGGCCTGCATGGCAGTGTCGAGTGTGGGTGCGCTCAGTTCCAGACTCAGGCTTGCGTCTTCCCCTCTCGCCTTGATCAGATACGGTCCATACAGTTCGTCGTCGACCCCTTCTGAATTGATGGCGAGACGGGTCAGGGCATTGCGCCCGTCCCTGTCGTCAAGCACGCTGACTGACGCCCCGTTCTCGGGGAGAAACCTGTTCAGATTCGCACTGTCCCGTCCGCCGTCGACGGTGGTCCGGCTCGCGCTTTCGGGGCCGAAACGGTAGATCAGCGAGTGTTCTTCCGCCGTCCGTGCAATAGGCGCAGACGGGTCGGACGTGGTCCCCATGACGCAGTCGACCTGAACCTGGACATCAAAGAACGCGACCTTGCCCGCGTGCTGCCCGATGTCGTACAGCAGGTCGAGCAGCCTGGGGCTGGCGCCCGAATCGTCCTGCGGGCAGAACGTGTACCAGCCGGTGATGACCGGCATCGTCGCGTCGGGTGCCCGTCGCTTTCGCGACGGGATCGTCGTTACGGGATCAAAAGAAGTGGCGGATGCCGATACCGTATGTGCTGCCGGACGGATTCTATATCAGCTTGTCGTATGAATACACCGCGTACACGTCGGTGCGCTTTGACAGGGAGTAGTCATAGGCAATCGACGCCGTATGGCGAATCGTATGCTGGTTGCGCGGCGCGTTCTGCTTGGTGGTCGCCCATTCCGCCAGAATGGACGAGACGACGCCCACCGGCACACTTAATCCAGGCTCGTAGGTATGCGAACCAATGTTGGCCGTCGTGGTGTTGGTCGTCTGAAGTCATCATGCGCGACGACCCGCTGCCCAGCGAAGGCTTTGCCAATTGGCTGGACACCGTGATCGCGATGCGCGGCAAGGATGTGCTGCGCGTCAAAGGCATCGTGCATTTGGCCGAACACCCGGAACAACCGGTGGTGATTCATGGTGTGCAGCACCTGTTTCAGCCACCGCAATTGCTCCCGGCTTGGCCCGGAGCGGACCGCTGCACCCGCATCGTATTCATCACACGCGGCGTTGACGCGCAGGCGTTGGACGAATCGCTGAGTGTGCTGGCTCGGCGCCGTGCCCGCAACGTGGAGCCGCCCTCTCGCTCTTGAGAGGCCGTGCTGGACCTCGCGAGCGCTGAGCCGACGCGGTTGCGCCAGACACGCCCGCTACGCCATGACGGATTGGACCTCAAGTCTGTTGACGCGGATCCAGTCGACGGTGATAAGGACGACTACTTACGTGGCGATCGCGTGCAGTCGGGGCGTGCCGACACGGCGGCGGCTCGCCGGGAAGTCTTTGGGAAAGATTACATCCGCTTGCCGGCACGTCCTGGAAGTAACAGCAGTAACACCTCGTTTCACCGTGTGCGTACCCCCTGCGCCCCGTTCCAGTTTGGTATTCAATAGAAACAGCCCGGCTCAAGTGCGGGGCGGGCATGTTTTGGGGCAGGAAAGCAATCATGAACGGGCGAACCTTGTGCCGGCTGGCACTGGTGCTGGCCGCAATCATGGGGAGCGGTGCGGCGCTGGCCGATCATCCTCATTTCCACGGGGGCCATCGTGGCTTCCATCATTCCCACACGAGGGTCTTCATTGGCTCGGGTTTTGCCTTCGGCTATCCCTATCCGTTCGGCTACCCCGCCTACTTTCCGCCCGAAGTAGCGGCAGTGCCTACCTCTCCGCCCGAGTATATCGAGCAGGCCGACGACGTGGCGCAGCAGGATTACTGGTATCGCTGCGGGCAGCCCGAAGGGTATTACCCTTATGTCCAGGCGTGCCCGGGGGGCTGGCTCAAAGTCCCGGCACAGCCGCCGGCCAAAGACTGACTGCCGAAGAACAGGTGCGATCATGCAAGCCTTTGCTTCTCCATCCTTTTTTTCCCTGGTCACATTGGCGCTTGCCGCCTGCACGGCCATGCCGACCGGTCCCGATGTGATGGCGCTGCCCGGAACCGGCAAGAGCTTCGAGCAGTTTCGGGCCGATGACGCTGGCTGTCGCCAGTATGCGCTCGGCCAGGTTGGCGGGGTCAGTGCGGCGCAGGCGAGCACGCAAAGCGCGGTAGGCAGCGCGGCGGTCGGCACCGCGGTGGGCGCGGCGGCCGGCGCAGCCTTCAACGGGGGCTCTGGCGCCGCGGTGGGGGCGGGGGTAGGGCTGCTAACCGGCGCCGCCGTGGGCGCCGGCAACGCGCAATACGCGGGTCATGGCGTGCAGCGCCGCTACGATATGGCCTACGTGCAGTGCATGTATGCGCGGGGGCACCGTGTGCCGATTTATGGCCATATGGTCGCTGCGCCGCAGCTTGGGCAGCCAAGCGCCCACACCCCACCGCCGCCTCCCCGGAGCCTGCCCGGCCCCGTGCAATAGCGTTGTGAGCGCGAATTGCCAGCGTCCGGCGAACCAGTCCCGCGGTTGCGCCGACGTCTGCTTCCGGAGCTGATGCAAGCGTTCGTCGACGCGGAGCTGGTTTGGGCAACACCAGTGGATCGCTTTCAGTCTCCCGCTCTAATTCTCGTGATCACGATCACGGATCGGTCCCTTCGCTGCGTCGATCAGTTTGATCGAAATGCGCAAGGGTGAGCGGGACATTTGCGTATCTTCCGGCCGCCGGGATCACTTGGTCTTTCTCATCAACAGTTGCAGCAGCACGGGCAGTACGAGCAGCACCAGCGGCAATTGCACGATCAACCCCGAAATGATCGCGACCGCCAACGGCTGCTGCATCGCGGAACCCTGCCCCAATGCGAATGCGAGCGGCAGCAGTGCGAGAATCGCGGCGATCGTCGTCATCGCGATCGGGCGCAGCCGGTTTCGCCCCGCTTTGATCAGCGCCTGCTGGAGCGGAACGCCTTCGTCCAGCACGAGGCCTTGCAGTTCCGATACGTAGAAGATCGCGACCTCGGTCACGATCCCGATGATCATCGTCATGCCCATCATCGCCGAGATGTTCAGCTCGATGCCGGTCACCCACAGTCCGATGAATACCGCGCCCGCCGCGAATAGCGGCATCGTCATCACGGCAAGCGCGACACGAAAACGCTCGTACAGGAACAGAAGCAGGCCGAACACGAGCGCGACCGCCGCGCCGAACACCGTCACCAGTCCCTTGAATGCGATCTGCTGTTGCTGGTACAGGCCACCCAGCTCGTAGTAGACGCCGGCAGGCAGCAGACTGGATTCGCCGAGCGCCTTCTGCACGTCGGCAATCGTCGAACCGAGGTCGCGGCCGTCGATGCGCGCGGTCACCGCGACCATCCGCTTCAGGTTGTCCCGGCTGATCTCCGGCTGGCCGGTCACTGGCACGCGGTCCGCAACGCGGCTCAACGCAAACAGATGACCATCCGGTGCGCGGATTTCCAATTGCCCGAGTTGCGTATCGGTCAGCTTCATTGCATTTGCGACGCGCACGCGCACGCCGACTGTCTTCGGCCCCGTCTGGAACTGCGTCGCGACGCTGCCTTCGACCATGTCGGACACCGCCTGCGCGATCGACTGCGGGTCCATGCCTTCCGCCGCGGCGGCTTCGGGCCGGATGCGCAGTTCGAGCGCGTCGCCGGCCGGATTGATGCCGTTGTCGACGTCCACGATGCCGGGGATCTTGCCGATTCGCGCCGCGACCCGTTGCGCAGTCGTGTCGAGCGTGTCCTGATCGTCCGAATAGATCTTGATCTGCACCGGTTGCGGCACCGCGGTCAGATCGCCGATCAGGTCCTCCATCAGTTGTGCCAGCTCGATGCTGGCGCCCGGCACTTGCGTCTCGATCTTCGAGCGGATCTCTTCCATCACGGACGCGATCGGCTCGCGATTGTCCGACTTCAGCCGCACGAAAAAGTCGCCCTTGTTCGGCTCGTTCAGGTCGCCGCCGAGGCCGGCGCCCGTGCGGCGCGAATAGGTGGCGACGTTCGGATTCGCGCGGATGATCGCCTCGATCTGTTGCATCAGCCGGTCGGTCTCGGTGATCGACGTGCCCGGTGCAGTGTGGTAATCCAGTACGAAGCCGCCTTCGTCCATCGTCGGCATGAAGCCGCTTCCGACGCGGGTGAATGCGAGCGCCGCGACCATGACGAGCGGGATCAGTCCGATCAGCACGAGCGGCGGCCGTGCGGTCACGTGCTCGATCAAATATGCGTAGCGCTGGTTCATCCATTGCGCGAAGCGCGACTCGGTGTGCTCCTCGGCGTCCTTCGCCTTCAGCCAGCGGTCGCACAGGATCGGCACCGCGAGCCACGTGACGAGAAATGATATGAAGAGGGCGCTTGCCATCGTCACCGACAGCGCCTTGAAGAACGCACCTGTCACGCCGGACAGAAATGCGAGCGGCACGAAGATGATCAGCGTAGCGGCCGACGAGCCTGCCAGGGGGCGCGTAAATTCGAGCGCCGCGCTCATCACGCGGCCGTGGAATGCCTGAGCGCCGGCCTCGCGCATCCGCCGCATGATGTGCTCGATCATCACGATCGCATCGTCGATCACGAGGCCGACTGCTGCCGCCATCCCGCCCAGCGTCATGATGTTGAAGCCCATGCCGAACACGTCGAGCAGCAGGATGGCGGCGGCCATGACGACCGGCACGACCGCTACCGCGATCGCGGTGATCTTCCAGTTGCGCAGGAACGCGAACAGCGTGAACGCGGCGAGCAGGACGCCGATCAGGATCGCGTCACGCACGCTGCCTGCCGACGCAATCACGAGTTCGCTCTGATCGTACCAGTTGGACAGATGCACGCCCGGCGGCATCTGATGCTGGAACGCCGCGAGTTTCGCCCGGACCTCCTTCGCCATGGCGACGCTGTTCGCGCCCGGTTGCTGGAATATATTGATCAGCACCGCATCCTGGCCGTCGGCCGTCACGCGCATCCATTGCGGTGTCACGCCCTGGCGGACCGATGCAATATCGCCGAGGCGGATCTGCGTCGCGCCGGTTGCCGATACAACGACATTCTTCAACTGGTCGATCTGCGTGATTGTCGTATCCGCGATCACGAGGTATAGCTTGTAATGATCTTCGATGCGGCCGGTTGCCATCAGTACATTGCTCGCGCCGATCGATTTCGACACATCGGCGAGCGACAGTTTGTACGCGGCAAGGCGCGCAGGATCGATCGCCACTTCGAATTCGTCCTGCGCGCCGCCCATCACGTCGACGCGCGCGACGCCTGCCACCGACGACAGCAGTGGCCGCATCTGAAACTGCGCGAGATCGCGCAATGCCGACGGCGACTGCTGTTTCGACGTCAGGCTGTACGCGAGCACCGGGAACACGGTCGGGTCCATCCGCCGCACTTGCATCGACGTGCCTTGCGGCAGTGTCGCGAGAATCTCGCTGATTGCCGACTGCGCCTGCAGCGTGGCCTGCGCCATGTCGGTGCCCCAGTCGAAGTTGATCGAAATCTGGGCGGACCCGCGGCTCGTCGTCGACTGCACGTCACGTACGTTCGGCACCCGGCGCAGTGCTTCCTCGACGGGCATCGTGACCAGTGTTGCCATCTGCTCGGCGGGGCGATCGCCGGCGTCGAGCGAGACGACGGCGCGCGGAAACGCGACGTTCGGAAACAGCGAGATCGGCAGACGGAATGCCGTCAGCGCGCCGGCAAGCGCGGCGAGCACGATCACGAACAGCAGAGACCGCCGGTGCCTCTGCATCCACTGGCCGAAATTCATCGTGCGATGCTCCCGACGATATGCACGGTCATGCCGTCCTTCAATTCATAGTTGCCGCTGACGACGAGCGGCAGCGCGCCGTCGAGCATGCCGTCGACGCCGTAGCGGTTGCCGTCCTCGACCTTCGTGAGCACGGTGACACGGCGCGCCTTGCGATCTGGCGTGATCTGAAACACGTATTCACCCTTTTCGTCCCTCAATACCGCCGAGCGCGGAACGACCCAGTGCTCGCCCGTGAGCGTCGCGATATCGGCACGGACGCGCGTGCCCGGGATGAACGAGGTCTGGCCGACCGGCACGTTCGCGCCGACATTGACGAGCTGGCTTTGCGCATCGACCGACGCGCCGACCATGACCACGCGGCCCGCCACCGCGGCCTTCGCAAGCGCGGTGGACAGGCCGTGCAGCGTGACGACGTCGCCGACATGAACGGTGGCGGCATCCGCCGGTTCGATGCCGAGCATCACGTTTGCGCGTGCGTCCTTGCCGCTCGCCGCAGCGGCCAACTGCATGATCGCGGTGCCAGCCTGCACCTGATCGCCCTGCGCAACGGACAACTGGAGCACGACTGCGTCGACCGGCGCGACGATTGTCCTGCTGCCCGCGGCAATTCCCATCTGGGCCTGTGCGTCGAGCGTCTGCTGCGCATCCAGCAATGCCTTCTTCGCGGCGGCAAGCTGCGATTGAGTGGCGAGGCCCTTGTCATATAGCGATTGTGTGCGGCCGAGTTCGTCATGCGCGAGCGTCAGCGCGCTTCTCGCCTGGCTGGCGGCGATGACTGCGGCCGGGTCGGCCTGAACGACGGCAAGCGGCGTGCCGCGCTTGACGGCTTGCCCCTGTTGCACGCGTATCTGCGCGATCCGCGCGATGTACGGCAGGTTCACCGTCATCACGTTCGACGCGGAGGCCGCGACGATACCGTACGCCCGCACCGGCTGCGCAATCGTGTCGCGCTGGACATGCGCGGTCTGGACCGTGGCGACCGCGGCATCAGGCGTGTCGTCGGCATGTGCGGGCAGGTTCCAGCCGGCCGCGGCAGCAACGAAGGTGGCGGCACCGCATGCCGCAACACGCCGGACCTGTATGGAAAATCGGTTATTTCGCATGGGTTTCGGTGAAAGTCCGATCGGAGGAGAAGGCGTCGGGAATCGTGCTGCCGAGCAGCGCCTGCAGACCGACGCGCTGTTCGGCGAGCGATTCGCGCAGCGTCGCGACATCAACGCGCTTCGAAAGCGCTGCGGTCTGCGCGTCGGTGTACGGGCCGATCGTGAGATTGTGATCGGCATACGCTTGCGCGGCATGCCGCGCGTCGCCGTCGACTCCGGGCAGCGCGGCTTGGGCTTGTTCGAGCTGACTGGCGAGAATCGCGCTGTCCGCGCGCATGTGCATCACGTCCGCGTACGCCTGGTTCAGTCGATTCTGGTATTCGTCGCGCAGCCGCTGGCGCGTGGCTTTTTCGATTGCGACGTTGCCCTGATTGCGGTTGAAGATCGGCAGGCTCAGATTGATCTGGAAGCCGCTGGTGTAGATCTCCGACGTATCGCGTGCGCGGACGAATCCGACCGACAGGCTCGGAAACTGGCTAAGGATCGCTGCGCGATATTTCTGCTCCTGTGCTTGATAGCCCGCCTGCAGCGCGAGCAGGTCGGGGCGCCGTTTCGGCAACGACGCGACGGCCTCGTCGATAGTCGCATCGGCCACCGGCGTTGCGTCGTCGTCACCCGTGAGCTGCAGGTGCACATCGGGGGCGAGCCCGAGCAGCGCGTTGAGATCGTGATGGGTCTGCTCCGCCGCGCGCTCGGCGTCCGTGTATTGCTTGCGGGCGTCGTTGTACGAAGTGAGCGAGGCTGTCAAAGTATCTTCGGTCAGGTTGCCCTCACGTCGTGCTTCGGCCATCCGTTCATAACGCGTGCGCGTCAGGTCGCGCTGTTGCTCCAGCAACGGCAATGTTTCGTCCTGGAGGCGAGTCTTCAGGAACAGTTGTTTCGCCTGCGCGACGACCTGCCATTCCTGCCACAGCAGGCCAAGATCGGTTTTGGCGACCGTCGCATCGGCCGACTTCTTGTTGGCGGCGCGCGTGACGATCGCCATCACGTCCATGCTCAGGCCGTAATTGAACGCGCGAGAGAAACCCGCAGCGCCGGGATAGTCACTTGAGACGCTCAGTTGCGGATCGGGCAGCAGACCTGCCGAAAATGCCTGTGCGCGAGCGATGCCGAGATCATCACGAGCCAGTTTCAGATCGGGATTGTTCGCGACGGCCAGCATCGCGACTTCCTCGATATCGAGTCCGTCGGACGGATCGAAGCGATGTGCGGCCAGTTCCGGCAGCGGCATCGTCGCCGGGTCAATCCGAATCCGCTCGAGTGAGCGCGCTGATGTCGACGTATCCTGGGCCGACAGTGGTTCGGGGTGGTACCAGGCACAGCTTGCAATGAAGAGCACGCACATCGGCGCGAGGGCACGCAGTGACGCACGACAAGCGGCGTAAGGGGTTTGCAAGTTCAGGCTCCTGACGGGACGCGGCACGAGTGCGAAGTCGCGGTGGGACTCGCATCTGGACGCGGGCTATTCTGCCGAAACTTGCTTAACTAAGCGTTAACATGCCGGCAGGCGTGATGCGTGAGCGGAAACGAAATAGAGTCGGGCAGCCTCGGAACAACCGCGGAAGGAACAGGAACGACCGTGGGGGGCATGGGTCGCTCCGTAACGATGGCGGACTGAGGCCCCGACGTAGACGGGCAAGATTCCCGACGACGATTTTTCTGAGCGTTCCCGTGCCCGAGGACACCTTCTCTGAGACGGGTGACCCTGGCCCGGAAAACCGTCCCGTTTGAAACAAGTCTGGCGTATGAATTTGTGGCGGATGCGTGGTTCGACGGCCGTCGGTTACAGACGCTTCCGGGAGGAATTGGGCGATAGCCAATGCGAGATGAAGCGACAACGATCGTGAGTCTTCGAGCGCGATCGAATTACACCGACCACGCGCGGATTGCAAGCAGTGCTGAACTATGCCGACCGTTTTGCCGGCGATACGGCGTGCGATGCCGCCGCTGTCGCCGTCCCCCGGCTCTCGATGACCGCCCGCGTGCGCTGTGACGTTCGCGCCGCCGCTTCCCGCAGCGATTCGACCAGACGTTCCAGATTGACGAACTCGAGTCGTTGGGTCGGGATGATCAACGCAAGCGATCCGACCGCTTCACCGGAGTCGTCGGTAAACAGCGACGACGCCAGCGCCGAAACGCCGAGTTCCAGTTCGTCTCTCGACAGATAAAAACCCGCGCGCCGAATCTTGAGCAGCGAAGCCCGGAATGCTTCGAGCGTCGTCCCGAGGCCGCTTTGTGCGATGTCCTCCGGGTACTGTTCGAACAGTGTCGCGAGCTTGGCTTTCGGGAAGGTGGACAGGATCGCCTTGGGAGCGGCCCCGAGAAACAGCGGCCTGGGCCGGCCCCGGCCGTATCGGAGGTCCAGCGCCGCATCGTGTGTTTCCCGATGCGTGTCGACAAGCTCGTTTCCATACCAGCGCGACATCACGACATCGAAGCCGGAATGCTCGCTCAACTCACGCATGATCGGCTGGCCGACCGCAAGCAGCGGGTCCGACGCGCGCAGGTGGTAATCAAGCTTGATGATGCGAGGACCGAGGCCATACTCTCCGCCGGTAAACCGTACGAGCAAACCGGCATCCACGAGCTCGCGCACGTAGCGATAAGCCGTCGGGGCCGAACAACCGAGTTCGGCGGCAACGTCATCGGCGGACAGGAACGGCTTTGCCTCCGAAAACAGTTCGAGTATGGATAAGAGTCTGGTGATGCTCGACATCTAGGCGCTGAGCTCCTTGTATGTGAGCGGATTATAGCCATAACCAACGCGCTCTCCGCCCGCCCCGTCGCCGCTCACGGCAAACGGTCGTCCGCGCGGTTGTCAGCCTGTTTCGCGCAGGGCACCGGGTTTGTGCTTGCCCGATGGGTGGCCAACCGGGCAAGCCACATGCTTACGCAACGCCCATACGCACGGCCATCTCGGCTTCCCAATCGCTGCGCGGCCTGAATCCCGGCAGTGCGCGCGCATGGCGTTCAACAGCAGCCATCAGTTCCACGTCGGGCAGGTCGAAGTCCACGGGCACCCGCATCGGTTGATCGACGTACCAGGGGGTGTCGATGAAGAGCTCCAGGCGGTTGCCCTCGGGATCGCGCGCGTAGATCGAAATCGCGTTGCCGTGCGTGACGGGGCGGATCTCTTCCAGGCCTTCCGACACAAAGCGCGCGTGAAACTGCCTGAGCGTGGCGAGACTGTCCGCTTCGAACGAAATCTGGTTGATTGGATTGAACGCCAGATGCTCGGGGCGACCGCTCGCGAGCACGACCTGATGATGAACTGCAGGATCGCGGCTCAGGAACACCAGCCGCACTTCGCCTTGCGGCGTCTGCAGCGCGCCGCGATCCGTCACGGTGAACTCCATCACCCGCGAATAGAAGTCTTCCTCCCGCGCCAGATCGCCCACGTAAAAGCCCATGTGACTCAGGGACAGGCCGCGTCGCGCCTTCTTCATACCTTCCATGCTCGTCTCCGGTAGTGATAAACCCTGACTAAAAACACGTTGTTTCAGTCATTAAACATAGCGTATTCTCAAAATACGATAAACGCACGACTTTTATGAGGTCGGTGGCGTTGGTCTGGCAGCGTTTTTATCTACTTGGAGCATCAATGAAACTCGTCAGCTTTTCTACCCATCAAGGCCCCTCGTTCGGCGTCGTTCAGGGCAACAGCGTCGTCGATCTCGGCAAGCGCCTCGGCGGCCGTTATGCCGACCTGAAGGCGCTGATTGCCGCCGACGCATTCGGCGAGGCCGTCCAGGCGGCCCAGGGCGGTCAGGGTGACTACCCGCTGTCGGAGGTGACGCTGCTGCCGGTGATTCCGAATCCCGGGCAGATTTTTTGCGTGGGGCTCAACTACGCGGAACACGTCAAGGAGACCAATCGCGAAACCACCGAGCAGCCGGTCATCTTCATGCGGCTCCCGGCTTCGCAAGTGGGCCACGGACAGCCGATGCTGCGCCCGCCCGAGTCCGTGCAGTTCGACTACGAGGGTGAAATCGCCGTGATCATCGGGCGCGGTGGACGGCGCATCGCCGAGGCCGACGCGTGGAATCACATCGCCGGGTATGCCTGCTACAACGACGGCTCCGTGCGCGACTGGCAGCGCCACACGTCTCAGTGGGGGCCGGGCAAGAATTTTTATCGCACCGGCGCATTCGGGCCGTGGATGGTGACGAGTGACGAGATCGAGCCGAACGCGCTGATGACGCTCGTCACTCGCCTGAACGGGCAGGAAGTGCAAAGCGCGACCACGCAGATGCTGATTCACGGCATCGCCAGGCAGATCGCCTATCTGTCGACCTTCACGCCGCTCTCGCCCGGCGACGTGATCGTCACCGGCACGCCGGGCGGCGTCGGCGCAAAGCGCAATCCGCCGCTGTTCATGAAGCCCGGCGACCGGGTCGAAGTGGAAGTCGACCGGATCGGTGTCCTCTCCAATCCGGTTGCCGACGAAGCGTAACGATCGTTGCCGGACGCGCGCTTCGCGCGTCCGGCGTCTCATCAGGCGGACGTAGACATGTCAGACAAAACCATTTCGATGCACGCGTGCGACTACGATGTCGCCATCATCGGCCTCGGCCCCACCGGTGCGACGCTGGCGAACCTGTTGGCGATCGAGGGCTTGCGGGTACTCGTGCTGGAGCGCGACCAGGATATTTTCGCGTTGCCCCGCGCGGTGCACTTCGACGGCGAATGCATGCGGGTGTTTCAGGGCATCGGTATCGCGGACGCGCTGCTTCCGAACCTGTTCGTCGGTCCCGGCATGAAGTTCGTGAACGCAGCGGGCAAGCTGCTCATCGACTGGGCACGCCCCACGTGTATCGGCCCGCACGGCTGGTGCGCGAGCTACAAGTTTCATCAGCCCGATCTCGAGAACGCGTTGCGCGATCGCCTGGCGCTGCAAGCCAACGTGGACGTACGGCTGCGTCATGAAGTGTTTGCGCTCGACGAAACGAGCGATGGCGTCCGGCTTCGCTTCGAAGACACCCGCTGCGGCAAGCTCGGCCATGCCACCGCCCGCTACGTCGTCGGCTGCGATGGTGCACGCTCGATTGCGCGACGGTTCATGGGCACCGAGCTCACGGATCTGAAATCGCACGAGCGCTGGGTCGTCGTCGATGTATTGCTCGACGCCCCGCGGCCGGACCTCGGTGACTTCTCCATTCAATATTGTGATCCGGCGCGCCCGACGACATACACCCGTGGGCCGGGAAATCGCCGCCGTTGGGAAATCATGGTGATGCCGGGCGACGATGCGACGAAGCTCGCGTCCCCCGAATGGCTGTGGGACAAGCTGGCCCGCTGGATTTCGCCGGCCGATGCACGACTCGAGCGTTCCGCGATCTACACGTTCCACTCGGTCGTGGCCAACGGCTGGCGCCGCGGCCGGCTGCTGCTTGCCGGAGATGCCGCGCATCAGACGCCGCCCTTCATGGGCCAGGGAATGGCTGCCGGGGTTCGCGACGCATCGAATCTCGCATGGAAGCTTGGCGCCGTGATTCGTGGCGATGCGCCTGATCGTCTGCTCGACACCTACGAATCGGAACGTTCGCCTCATGTGCGCGAATTTATCGAAACCGCCGTGCAACTCGGTTCGGTGATTCAGACGACCAATCCTGACGCCGCGAACAGCCGCGACAGCGAAATGAGCGCCGCGATTCGCAACTTCGTCACGCCGCAACCGAAGCTGGGCCCGGGCGCCTGTCTCGACGATTCGTCGTCGGCCCTGGTTGGACAGGTCGCCCCCCAGCCCCGCCTGGCGGACGGACGCTTGATGGATGACGTCGTCGGATATCGATTCGCACTCCTTGTGTCACCAGAGTTGCTCGCCGGATGCGACGACATCGCCGGTCGCGCCACACAGGCGGGCGTCCACATCGTCAGCGACGGGGCAGCCGTGAATGCGTGGCTGGCGTCAACGGGTGCCGCAGCAGTGCTGATCCGCCCCGACCGCTACGTGTATGGCGTCGCACACGACACCGCATCGTTGCACCGCCTGCTCGAACACGCATTCCCCGCGCTGCAAACGGCGAGCGCGTAAGTGGCTCGGCGCGCAATAGGCCATGAAGCGCCGATACGCGTCGACCACGCACACCTTTTGGACGAAGAAGCCAACAATCTTTGGAGACCTCATGGAAATATCTCACCCCACGGTCGGTGCCGCTGGTCATGTGCACTCGCCGGGCTTGTCGCGGGCGCAGTGGAAGATGATTCTCATCGCGAGCCTGGGCGGTTCGCTGGAGTTTTACGACTTTATCGTCTACGGCTTCTTCGCCCATCAGATCGCGGCCCAGTTCTTTCCGAACGCCTCGTCGTTGATCAGCATGCTGGCCGCGTTCTCCGTGCTGGCCATCGGCTACGTCATCCGGCCGCTCGGCGGCATCGTCCTCAGTAGCTGGGGGGACCGTTACGGCCGGCGTCCGGTCTTCCTGGGCTCGATCGTCGTGGTCACCACGGCCACCCTCTGTCTGGGTTTGCTGCCGAATTTCCAGAGCTTGGGCATCACGGCTTCAATCCTGCTGATCCTGTTGCGGATGCTGCAAGGCTTCTGCGTCGGCGGAGAAATGCCGGGTGCGATCACCTACGCCGTGGAAGCGGCGCCGCATCGTGCGGGGCTGGCCGCAGGCATCATCATCTGTGCGGTCAACGTGGGCGTCCTGCTTGCCACATTCGTCAATCTCGGCATTCAGAGCTACCTCTCCAGTGCCGACGCGGCGGCATATGGCTGGCGGATCGCGTTCCTGTTCGGCGGGGCATGCGGGCTCGTGTCCTACTGGATGCGCCGCAATCTGGACGAATCGCCCGAGTTCAAGGAAATGCATGGCGCGGTCGTCAAGCAGCCATTTCGCGAGACGCTGCAGCATCACGGCAAAGCGGTCGTGGCGGGAGCGCTCACGATCGCCGTGATGGCCGGCGTGAACGGCATTCTCTACGGTCACATGCCCGCCTATCTGGTCCAGCAGCTGCACTATGTACCGCGGACGGCGGCAATCGCCCAGAATGCCTATCTGATCGTCAGCTCGTTCGGCCTGCTCGCTGCGGGCTGGCTCGGAGACAGGATTGCGCGCCGATATCTGTTGCGCGTGTCGGCGGCACTGCTGGTTGCGCTGAGCTATCCGTTTTATTGGGCGCTCGTGAATCACACCGTCGATCCGGTCGTCTTGTTCGTTCTCGCCGCCGTGGTTTTCTCACTGGCAAGCGGTACGTGGGCCTCCGTGCTCGCCGATCAATTTCCCGTGCAGGTCCGGTTCAGTGGAATCGCCCTTGCGTACAACATCTCGGTGGTCATGTTCAGCGGCTTTGCTCCGTTGCTCGCCACCATGCTGGTTCGCGAGACCGGCTCGTTGACGGCGCCAGCCTACTACGTCATCGGGGCATGCGCGGTCGCGCTGCTTGCGAGTTTTGCCTTGCCCAAGGCGAGTCTGCTGCCGGGTTCGACGCAACCACCGTCTCAACGTCCGCGCGCCTGATACGGCACGTCCCGGAATAACGCCTCCAGCCACTGGGTAAAGATCCGCACGCGCGGCGACAGCTGGCGGTTATGCAGGTACAGCACCGACACGGGCATCGGCGGTGGCGGGAACGCCGGCAGGACGACCCGCAGCCGGGCGGCGGCGAGTTCGTCCGCTATCCGGTAGCGCGGCACCTGGATCAGCCCCGCGCCGGCGACGGCCGCGCCGGTATACAAATCGGCGCCGGTCACGGAAATCGTCGAATCGACCCGGACGTCGACGTCCTGCCCGTCGACCCCGAACGTGAGCGGGATCGCTTTTCCAGTGGCGCTCGACACGTAGTTCACCGCGAAATGCCGCGCAAGCTCGTCGAGATTGGCGGGTTCGCCGAACCGCGCGAGATAGCCCGGACTCGCGACGGTGACTTGCTCCATCGACGCGATCTGGCGGCCGATCAGCGACGAGTCGCGCAGCGTGCCGGCGCGCAGCACGCAGTCGATCCCCTCGCGCACGAGATCGACCAGCCGGTCGTCTTCGCCGACGTGCAGCCGCAGATCCGGATAGCGGCTCAGGAATCCGGGGAGCGCCGGCATCACGAAGTGTCGCGCGAGCGTGCCCTGGAGGTTCACGACCAGCAGGCCCTTGGGCCGCGCGTCGCGAAACGCGCCCTCCGCCTCCTCGACGTCGGCCAGCAGGCGGACGCATCGATGATAGTGCGCGTCGCCGTCGTGGGTCAGACGGACCTGGCGCGTGGTGCGCTCGAGCAGCCGGGTGCCCAGACGCAGTTCGAGGCGCTTGATCAGGTTCGTGATCGTCGCGCGCGGGATGTTGAGGTCGTCGGCGGCTTGCGAGAAGCTGCCGCGCTCGGCGATCCGGACGAACGCCTGCATTTCCTGAAAACGGTCCATGACGGTATCGGCGATTCGATAATTAAAGCAAATGGAATAGTAATGCGAAAACGCCACTAATTATCTCAGATAGAACATCGATCATCATCCTGGTCAGCTTCCCACCGATCAGGAGATTTCAATGAACGCAGACAACCATTCCGGCATTGCCCTCGTGACGGGCGCCTCCCGCGGCATCGGCATGACGATAGCGCGCCGTCTCGCGCGCGACGGCTTTGCGGTTGCGGTCAACTACGCATCAGGCTCGGACGCGGCCGACGCGCTCGTCGCGGAACTGATCGGGGACGGCGGCAATGCGATCGCCGTGCAAGGCGACGTGTCGAAGGCTGGTGACGTGCGCCGCCTGTTCGATACGGTCGAGCAGACGCTCGGCAAGGTCGACGTGTTGATCAACAACGCCGGAATCCTGACGATCGCGCCGCTTGCCGACACGACCGACGACGTGTTCGAGCAAACTTTTGCGATCAACGTCGGCGGGGTGTTCAACACGCTGCGCGAGGCGGCGGCGCGGCTGAACGACGGCGGACGGATCGTCAACCTGTCGAGCACCACACTCGCGCTGAACCTGCCCGGCTATGCGATCTACAACGGCACCAAGGCGGCAGTCGAGGCGTTCACGCGCGTGTTCGCGAAGGAGTTGCGCGGCCGCCGCATCACGGTGAATTGCGTGGCGCCGGGTCCGGTGGCGACGGACCTGTTCCTGAGCGGCAAGACAGACGAACAGATTGCGCAATTCTCGAAGATGCCGCCCCTGGAGCGCCTTGGGCAGCCGGAGGACATCGCGAGCGCGGTGGCGTTCCTCGCGGGGCCTGACGGCGCGTGGGTGAATAGCCAGGTGCTGCGTGCGAACGGCGGGCTGGCCTGATCGGACGGCGCGGCGTCGATCGAGGCGCGCATCGCGTGTGATCGACGCCGGAGAGGCGCGGCGCCGTCGCGCCGGCGCCGGCTATCCAAACCGCACGCAATAAACAGGCGGCAAATGCGCTGAAACCAGATGCCAGTTCTCGCCGCCGTCGCCGGAGGTCCAGAGCGCGCCGGTGGTTGACCCCATCGCGAGGCGCGTGCCGGAGTCGTCGATAGCGAGCCCGTGCCGATACACGAGGTCATACGCCGGCGCGGGCGGCAATCCGTTCGAGAAGCGCTCGAACGTGCGGCCGCCGTCGCGTGTGCGCGTGACGACGAACCGGCCGTCCACCGGGATCCGGCACTGGTCTTTCACGGCGGGCACGAACCACGCGGTGTCCGGCTCGCGCGGGTGCACGGCAACCGCGAAGCCGAAGCTCGACGGCTGCGCTTCGATCCGCTGCCAGTGCGCCGCGCCGTCGGTCGAGCGGAAGATCGCGCAGTGATGCTGCGTCCACAGCATGTCCGGGTTGGCCGCGCATTGCACGACGCGGTGCGGGTCCTGCACGTTGGCATCGCCGCGCCGCTCCGGCGGCATGTAGTCGGCCTCCATGCCGTCGGAACTCAGGCGCCAGGTCGTGCCGCCGTCGGCGGTTTGCCAGACGCCGCCGCTCGACACGCCGATCGTCACGTGCCGGCTGTCGCGCGGATCGACCATCACGGAATGGATGCCCGGCGCGTCGTAGCCGCCTCCGAACCATTCGCGCCGTTCCGGGCGATCCCACAGCGCACGGTTGAGCACCCATGTGTCGCCGCCGTCGCCGGAACGGAACAGGCCGCCGGGAATCGTGCCGGCCCACAAGACGCCCGGCTCGTCCGGGCCGCCGGTTTCGAGCGACCAGATTTGCTGAAGTGTCCACGGAGGAGACGGCGGGGTGGGGGCGGTGGCGCCCGGGTTGTCGGCATTCGCACCCGCACCCGCGCCCGCACCCGCACTCGTGTCCGTGTCCGTGTCCGCGTTCGCGTTCGCGTTCGCGCCATCGCCGGTACGCGCGTCGTCGGCGGGCTGCGGTGGGTAAACGGGGACCGCGCACTCTTCCCACGCCGTCATGCCCGCGCGCCGGCGATGCAACTTCACGCCGAAGTGGCCCAGATTGAGCGCGGCATACAGCGATCCGTCGCGCGGATCGGGCAGCACCATGCTCACTGGCTCGCCGATGAAATACGGCTCATCGAGCGTCCAGCCGCCGTCGCCGTCGGCTTGCAGAACGAATAGTCCCTTGCGGGTTGCGACGAGCAATCGATCGTTCATGTGGCGTGTCTCCTGTCGATCGGATGTCGATCGAAGTTGGCGCTTCAGCGCTTGCTCAGGCCCCATGCGTTGCACGCTGATCCCGTACAAATCCAGTACGGATGGCGTCCTTTATCCGCCTGACAGTGCCGGTACGACATAAACCCGGCTTTCCTCGCCGAGCGCATCGGAAAGATGCTGCCGGTCGCGCACCGGCCGCCCGTCTACGAACACGGTGAGATGTCGTCGCAGCGAGCCCTGATCGTCAAGGAGGTAGCCGCGCAGTCGGGGTTGCGCGGTGAAGATGGCGTCTAGCGCTTCACCGAGCGTGCGCGCGTCGATCTCGCGCTCCGGCGTCGCGATATGTCGTTGAATCGATGCAGCGAAGAAGATGTGCGCCATGACGGAATGGCTCAACTCTTCCTTGAAGTCTTGGGGACGAATGATGTAGGTACGTGTTGAACCTGTTCGCTTCCGCAATCGGGACAACGCGGATGCGCGGATTCGTGTTCGGCGAGATGCTCGACGCTCTCGAACGTCTTGCCGCACTTTTCGCAGCGGTATTGGTAGGTCGGCATGCCAGTCCTCCGGAATCTGCTCTGCGTGTGCGTATCAGTATGGTTCGTGGTGGCGCGAACGCAAAGGTGCCGTGAACCCGCATTGATGCGATTTCAGCGCCGGATCGGGAGAACCGCGGATGGAACCCGGCGATATCGGGATCGAAACCCGGCTGGTACGCGTACGCGGCCAGGTTCACATCAGCGCGCTCGCCTCAACGGCACCGTGAACACAAGCCGGCGCGGACTCGATTACGCAGGTTGATCTTCCGTCGGGTTCACAAGCCTGCCATCCCCATACTCCCGGATGACCTTCGCAATGACGACGCGGTAGCCGTCGAGCCAACGGGCTTGCTTCGACTTCGCTTCGACGTGAGCCGGATGACTGATCAGCTTCAGCAGCGCCTCTTCCGACTCCCAGAAGTAGACGTTCTGGATCAATCCTGCGGCGGCATTTTCCCAGGTCTCCTCGCCGAGGTACCCGGGAATGGCGCGTGCCACTTCGGCGATCCGCCGGTCGAGGCGATGGAATTCGTCGTCGTACTGACCGGCTTTGAAAATGAACGTGGAGGCGTACATGGAGCGTCCGTTGAAGATATTTTATTCTGCCGGGCGCGTTCCCGGGGCGAGTCGTCCTATTCCGGCTTCCCGGCGGCGTGAGCGAGCATTGCGTTGCCTATCCGGAAGTTCTCGCGCGCATTGAGTGCTTCGCCGGCGCCGCGAATATCCCGCGTCTCCTTGTTCTGGCTCAGCTTGTTCTTGCCCGTCAATCGCGTGATGTCGATCTGCAAGCCGACGATCGATTTCAGCATCGCATCGAGGTAATCCTTCGGTGCGTCGGCCATCTTCCACGGCTGCGGTTGCGACGCCTCGTGCGTGCGGGTCAGCCGGCCGACCACGCCGCGCACGTAGCGCTCGTCGTCACGAACGGTGACGCGTCCGTAGGCGTGGACGACGATGTAATTCCAGGTCGGCACCTGCTTGTGGGACTCGTGCTTGCTCGGATACCAGCTCGGGGAGATGTACGCGTCTCCCGCGTGAAAGACCACGAGCACTTCGTCGCCGTCCGCGATGTCCTGCCAGACCGGATTGGCGCGTGCCACGTGCGCGCGCAGCACGCCCAACCCGCCATCTTCGGCTTCCAGCTCAAACGGAAGGTGGTTGGCGTCCAGCCCGCTCTTGCCATGCGTAATCAGCGTGCCGAACGGATGTTGCGCGATGCGCGCGTGCAGCATGTCGAGGCTGGGTTCATTGAAATGGGCGGGTACGTACATGTCGATTCCACTCGCTTGCGGAGGTGCCGAAGGGCGCCGGTTCGAATTGCCTGCGGGCCCATTGTGGTGGAGAACTGGTTTATTCTACAGAGCCAGTTTGTGAAATTTTGATTGAGCCGGAATCATGGCGAGAACAGCCCGGATCGCGGAAATCCCGTCGATCGGAACATTGGATCGCACGGCCGGCCACCTGAGCCGCCAGGTGGCGCAGGCGTTGCGGGAAGCGGTACGCAACGGGACGATCGCGCCGGGCGATGCGCTGCCGTCGACGCGCTTGCTGGCGGCGTCGCTGCAGGTCGCGCGCGGCACGGTGATCGAGGCCTACGAGCAGTTGATCGCCGAGGGCTTTCTGGAGTCGAAGGCCGGCGCCGGCACGCGCGTCGCGCAAGCGCTCGCCGAGCCGCAGCCGCAGCCGCAGCCGCAGCCGCAGCCGGCAACGGAAACGCGCGCAACCCGCCGGCGTGTCGCCCGGCCCGGCTTGCCTGAGCCCGCGACGGCGTTCGCGCGGATCGCGCAGGAGTTCAGGCCGCTTCCGCCGGTGCCATTCGCGGTTTCCGTTCCTGTCGGCCTGACGGCGCCGTCCGACATCTGGCGGCGGCTCGGCAACCGTCTGCGCGCGAAGGGTCCCGGCGCGCCGGCCGGTTATGCCGATCCGCTCGGCGCGTTGCCGCTGCGCGAGGCAATCGCCGGCTACGTGCGCCGGTCGCGCTCGGTGCGTTGCGAAGCCGGTCAGGTCATCGTGACCAGCGGGACGCAGCAGGGGCTCTTTCTCGCGTGTCAGGTGTTGCTGGGTTCGCGCGACCAGGCATGGGTGGAGAATCCCGCCTATCGTGGCGTGACGGCGATACTCGAGAGTACGGGCCATCGCGATACGATGGTTCGCGTGCCGGTCGATGCGGAAGGCATCGATGTCGACGCAGGGATCCGGATGGCGCCGCACGCGCGTGCCGCGTTCGTCACGCCGTCGCATCAGTATCCGTTGGGCATGCCGATGAGCATGGCGCGGCGCAATGCGTTGCTCGCATGGGCGCGTGCCAGCCACGCGTGGGTCGTCGAGGACGACTACGACAGCGAGCTCCGATACCAGGGCTATCCGTTTCCGTCGCTTCAGGGACTCGACCCGGATCGGGTGATTTATCTCGGCACGTTCAGCAAGATCCTGTTTCCGTCGCTGCGGCTCGGCTACCTGATCGTCCCCGAGGATCTGGTCGATGCTTTCTGCGGCGCGCGCGTGCTGATGGACCGTCATCCGCCGAACGCCGACCAGCATGTGCTCGCGGCGTTCATGGCGGAGGGCCATCTGGAGCGCCACATTCGCAAAGTCCGCCATGTGTACGCCGATCATCGCGCCAGGCTGATCGAGACACTCGATGCGTTGCTTCCCCGGGAGCTGGCATGGGTGGAGCCGGGCGACCAGGGCATGCACCTCGTCCTTTGGCTGGCGCAACGCATGGACGATCGAAAAGTGGTCGAGCTGGCCGCACAGGCTGGCGTCGCCGTGCGTGCCGTATCGCCGACGTTTGCGCCGGGAACCGGCCGCCCTGGACTGATTCTCGGCTTTGGGGGATTCAGCGACACGCAGATGAAAGCGGCCGCGCAACGTCTTGCCGCCGTTATCGCCGAAGCAGCGAAGTGACCCGGACGAGATCAGGATGCCGTGCGAAAGCCAGCCATGCGGGATGGCCGATATCGGCGGCAAGGGAGCGGCTCGCAAACCGGAAGGGCGACTTTCTCTGCGCGGTGTGCGATGGGGGCCGCGTCGCCCCTTCGATATTCAGTGTGTGGGTGTGCGGCCCCTGACTACCGGGCTTCCTCTTCGGCGAGCTGTGCCCGAATCCCGGACAACTCCTTTCGCCGCGCCGCGGTTGTCTCGGGATACTGCAGGTCCAGGCTCTCGAGCGTGTCCAGGATGACCTGCGAAACGATGAGCCGGGCGTTCTCCTTGTCATCCGCGGGCACGACGTACCACGGGGCGGATTCGGTGCTGGTCGCACTGAGACACTGCTCGTAGGCGGTCATGTATTGCGCCCAGAATTTCCGCTCTTCGATGTCCGCAGCACTGAATTTCCAGTTCTTTTCGGGTTCGTCGATGCGTGCGAGAAAGCGCTTGCGCTGCTCCTCCTTCGAGAGGTGCAGGAAGAACTTGACGATGCGCGTGTCGTTGCGATGCAGGTGACTCTCGAGGTCGTTGATCGAACGGTAGCGGTTCTGCCATATCGCCGCGCCGGAGCCGGCCTCGCGCGACAAGCCTTCGCCGCGAAGGATCTCCGGATGCACGCGAAGGATCAGCACTTCTTCGTAATAGGAGCGGTTGAAGATTCCGATCCGGCCGCGCTCGGGAAGGTCGCGAGTGGTACGCCAAAGGAAATCGTGCTGAAGCTCCTCCGCGCTAGGGTGCTTGAAACTGAACACCTGGCATCCCTGCGGGTTGACGCCCGACATGACGTGCTTGATCACACCGTCTTTTCCCGCCGCATCCATCGCCTGGAAAATGAACAGCACCGCGTAGCGATTGTCCGCATAGAGCACGCTTTGCAGCGCGCTCAGTTGCTTGATGTGGCCGGCCAGCATCGCGCGATACTGATCCTTCGATTTGTAGACCGGGGTGACGCATGTCGGCCACTTGTCGAGTTCGACCGCAACGCCTTCGCGAACCCGAAAGTCGTCGGAATTTATTTTCATGTCCGTTCTCCTGACCAGAGCCGAATGCATTCGCCGGCGACGGCGATAAAGCGGCACGGGCTTCGAAATTTACTGGCCGGCATGTTCGTCTTTATCGCTGAAACGTCTTGACTGAGACAAACAAACTATTTTACAGCGTGCCCGCAGACGACGAGGATGCCGCCTGCTTCCAATAACGGAAACCTCTCTGGAGGAGACACGCCATGCCTGAAAAAGCGATCGATCGCGACGCGCGGCCGACTCGCGCGATGCCGCGACCCCACATGCACCCGTCGACCTGATCCGCCGGCCGGCCCGCGAGCGGGTGCCGAAGAGACACGCCAATGGCGCCGATCCGTGCCGCATGGCGAGCGATCCGGGCGAACCGCGCCCGTGTGGCGGGAAAACGCACGCACCGTGAATGCCCGTACGCCTGAGGCGACCGCCAGTGCTCTGCCGCTGAAGTTCTTCCTGGAACCTGCCTGTTTCGCCGGCCCTCCCGTGAGGCTGGCGCTGGCGCGCGAACGATCTCGTCCCTAGCGACGTGAAGATCGACGCAGATGCGTGAAGGTCCGCCAGTCGGCCAGCCTTGCCTGTCGCTGACGCTGCGAATCAATCTACGCGCATCACCAGAAATGGCGCCTCTTTCGAGTCGGGAATATCGGATGCCGGCATGAAGCATGCCTCATGGCGCCGACTGCGCGCGAATCGCCAGCGTGATGCCGTATACGCGTTATTCAAGGATCGCGAAATACCGTTCAGGCGGACACGGCAATCCATCTGGTTTTCAGGCTCGTGCGTGACGATTATATATTTTTGAATCGCCTTTGTTTATTCAAACACAAATATTTTAATAAATATCAATATCGGGACATGAAATGAAAAAATCCCCGCGCCTGTTGACCCTGTCTGCGCTTCTGCTCTCTCTCTGCCTGCCCGCAGGCGCAACCGAAAACGGCCAGACCACCTACCCCGTCGGCGTCAGCACGGAACTGGACGGCGTCATGCCGCCGGTCGGCGCGACCGAGTTCTACAACTACACGGAACTCTATGTAGCGAACAAGTTCGTCGGCAATAACGGTCAGAGCATCATTCCGGGCTTTCACATCGCGGCGGAAGTGACTGCGCCGCGAATCGTGCACACATGGGCTGGCTGGGGCCCGTTTTCGTGGTCGAGCGGTATCGTCGGATCGCTGTTCCATACCCATCTGAATGCGGAGGGCGCGTCGGGCAATCGCACCGCGATAGGCGATACGCTGCTGCAACCGTTGATTCTCAGCTACAAGAACCCGTCGCATACGTTCTTCATCTTTTTCTCGCCCGAGTTCAGCGCGCCGACCGGCAGCTATCAGGCCAACCGGATGGTCAATACCGGGGTCAATTACTGGACGGTGCAGCCGAGCGTCGGCATCACGTGGTTTCCGAGCCCGCGATGGGAAATGTCGGCGAACCTGCAAACCGAGTTCCATGCGCCGAATAAGGAGACGCACTATCACTCCGGCGATCTCTCGAGCATTGACTGGCTCGTCGGGTACGACGTGACGAAAAAGGTTCAGCTCGGCGTGCAAGGTTACTACCTCAAGCAGTTCACCGATGACACGGTAAATGGCCAGAGCGTTCCCGGCGGCGGCTTCCGCGGGCAGGCCGCCAGTATCGGCCCGCAGTTCCGTTATGAATGGGGCCCGGGCGCCGGCTTCATTCTCAAGTACGAACACGAGTTCGCGGTCAGGAATCGCCCGCAAGGCGATCGTTTCTGGGCGGAAGTGGCGTTCCCGTTGTAATCGCCAGCGTGCTGCGGTGGCCGTTTCGAATGCGCACGCGTGGCGCGCCGAAGCGGGCATCGCAACAAGGTTCGAGGTGGAGGACACTCGCGGCATATGCAGGGGGCGCGATGCAATTCGCGGGCCGGTTGGAAGCGACCGCCAATATCGCCGTCCGCTGCACGTTGGTGCCCCGGCGGCATGCTACGATCGACGCAATCCGACCTTCACCCGACGCACGATGATGACCTTGTATGAATTGCTTGGTGTGCGTGAGGACGCCACCGACGAAGAGATCAAGCGCGGCTACCGGAAGGCCGCGATGAAGGCGCATCCCGACCGCAACGTCGGGTTCGAAGCGTCCGCGCATGCGCGGTTTCAGGAGATCAAGGAGGCTTACGCAATTCTCTCGGACCCGGCGCAGCGCCGCGTCTATGACACCGTCTATGCCGAGGAAATGCTCCGTCACGCGCGCCTTCGTGAAGAAGAAGAGCGTCGGCAGGCAGCGCGCGAAGCGGAATATGCGCGGTTCGTCGCGTTGGCGATGCGCTTCGCCGAGGCGGGGCACAACCGCGATGTCGTGTTCGGCGTGTTGCTTGGCCGCGATTGCGACGAGCAGGTCGCCGAGCGCATTGCCGGCAGTGTCGTCGCGCTGCATGTGTCGCGTCAGCCGGACGCATCCCGGGATGCGCAGAATGACGAGCCGATGCCGCAGCAGGATGAGGGCGCGGCGCAGGCGGCATCGACTCAGGACGCCCGACAGCCGGACGAGATGTCGCAATCGGCAGCGGCGCCTCCGCCGAAGGATGATGCCCGAAAGAGCGACGGCCGCGTGCATGCCGATTTTTTCAGCGCGCTGTGGCATAGCGCGTTTGGGTTGCGCCAGTGACTCCGGGGTCGTGACTGCTGTTGTGCGCGCGAAGGCCGGCAGGTCGATCGCGATCGGTACCATCACCACGCGAGTCGAAGGCATGGAACGCATCGCATGACTGCCGGCACGCCCATTCGGGGCCGGCCGAAGCGATTCGATGCCTCAGCCGGCCAGTTGCGTGACAAATGCTTCCTCACAACGCGACGCGCAAGCATTCTCCCGCGCAACAGCGCGCTGCCGCATGCGGGGCGACAACACGCTCAAGGGTAGTACGCACTGCAATCCTGTCGCGACGAATTGAGCGACGAGCGCTTTTTGATCGCGCTGATCCTGCTTGTCTTCGCCTTCGGGCAAAACGAAGTCACCGCGAGACTGTACTCGGCTTCGAACACCGGCTTGTTCAACGCCAGGAATTTCGAGAAGTATCCGCATTCGCCGTATTGAAAGCACTGCTCGCTCACGACGAAGTCGAATGCGTTGTAGATCTGGCTGTCCTGCGCCTGACCGGTATCGTTCTTGAGCGCGACCAGCATCCCGCGCGTATGCGCCGCGCTTGCCACCCAAAGATTGAAATAGATCTGGTCGGCATAGGCGAGCGGAAAGCCGGTCGGGTCGTGCGCGGTCGTATCGTAGCCGTCGACGTTGTCCGGTTCGATCGCATCGCATCCCATGTTCCTGGCACGATCGAAACGTGCGTTGAGAATACGCGCGAGCGCGAGGCCAGTTTGCGATTTCGCCGGATTCACGTCGCGAACGTCGAGCCACCGTTCGTCAGGGAAACCGGAGTAGGTGTTGCCGAGAATGCTGGACGGGAACTGCGACGCGTCGTCCCGCCAGTTCTCCCAGGAGCCCACGTCGATATAGCAGATCACCTTGTATCCCTTCGCGTGCATCTTCTGCACCATCCCGCTCTGTTCGTTGTCGAACATGTCGATGTCATAGATCTGGATGGTCGGATCGGGATTGATCACGACCGGCGACGCCAGTTGCCAATCCCATTTGGGCGGCTGGACCGCCGGATTCGGATTGAGAATCGGCGGCCATCCGCCGGCAGATGCCGGGGCGGACAACGTCGCCAGAGATGCGCAAAGCAAGAGCGCAACGGTGGCGTGCCTTGCAAGTGCGAGGTTCCGGTTCATGGATACTCCCCATTTCGACACGTTTTTCAAAATGGATAGCACCGGCGAAGCCAGGCGATTCGAACCAGGCGGGTATCCGGCACGCATCCGTTCTCGGCGCGAGAGCGCCATCCCCGGAAATTTCCGTTGAACGAATGCGGCGCGCGCTTGAGTCGGACCGGATCGATTTCGATTCGGGACGCCGCGTGGAGAGGCTCTGTCCGTCGCACGATGACGGGCGACGGTGGCACATCAAGAAGCGTGCCTTCAATGTACGCACACCGTTGCTCGGAGCCGGATCGTGTCCGGCCGCCAACGATGCGCAACCAGCCCAAGAGAAATGATGGATGTTTTGGTTTTTGTGAGGTAAGCGTAGGCAGCGATCCGGCGGATTGCAAGGCTGGCTGCACGAATTCTTTTGCGTTTCGATCGCGCATTTCCGTGATCAATCCTGGGGCGATGCCGGACCGCCGGAAAGCAGGCGCAGGTTTCAGTGTAGCTTTTGGATTCGACGCTGACCCGATAAGACGGAGGGTGCTGCATCATTGGCGTGTGGCCGGAGAGGCGCTCGAGTGACGGGGTTGCCATGGGGCGGGCGTAAAGTTGCCTTGGCTGCCCGCGTTTGCAAGCGGCTCCGACGTCTTCGCACAAAGTTCGCCTTTCGGCCACGAAGCGGCCATTCGGCGGGCCGCCAAAGTTGCTATCCGAACTTGACCGGCCCGGGCCGGCAACGAGTGATTGCCCCGGATGCATCTACCGGCGATCCGATCTCCGTGTACCGCCTGCACGCAGCGTGTCTACAACAAGCGAGAACGCTGGCGACGGTTGCCTGCGACTCGGGTAATACAGGTGATAGCCCGAAAACGAGGGGCACCAATCTTCAAGAACGCGTAGCAGGCGTCCTGCTTCGATGTGTGGGGAAAATTCTTCTTCCGGAAGATACGCGATACCCAGGCCACCGACCGCAGCATCAGCAACGTGTGTGGTCGTATTGAACACCAGCTGTCCATCAACGCGAATCCGCAATTTGCGACCGCGCCGTTCGAACTCCCAGACATCCAGTCCGCCGTATGTCGGAAAGCGGATGTTGATGCAGCGGTGGTTCACCAGGTCCCGTGGCGTTTTCGGCATCGGATTCCCGGAAAAGTAAGACGGCGACGCGACTGCCGCCATGCGAAGTTCGGGGCCGATCGGTACGGCGATCATGTCCTTGTCGATGGTTTCGCCAAAGCGCACGCCCGCGTCAAAACGGTCCGCAACGATATCCCTGAATCCGTAGTTGATGTCGAACTCGAGTTTGATGTCGGGGTACTCACGCAGCAGCGGCAGCAGCTTCGGCAGCAAGGTTGTCTTGATGACGTGGTCGCCACAAGTGATGCGCACGCTTCCGGCCGGTTTGTCGCGCAACTCGGTCAGCGCATCGAGCTCGGCTTCGATTTCGGCGAAGCGATGACCAATCGTTTGGACCAGGCGCTCGCCGGCGGCCGTAGGCGAAACACTGCGCGTGGTTCGCGTGAGCAGCCTGATCTTGAGCCGCGCTTCGAGACCAGACACCGTCTGACTCAGCGCGGATTGGGTCACGCCCAATCGAGCCGCAGCGCGGGTAAAGCTGGCTTCTTGCGCCACCGTCACGAAAGCAAGAAGGTCATTGAGATTGTGTCGTGGCACGGTAGCTCCCGGCGGGCATTTATTAGGCTGACTTCTAACGCATATAAGAATTTATTAGCTTATCAAGCTTATCCGTTTTCGCAAGAATGGCGTCAAGCCACGGCGAACCGGACCGGAGCAGATCCTCGTCGCTCCGACCGTGTGACGCCGACCGAGGGGCGACAAGAGCCGCTCATGCGGACAGGTCGTTGCAATTCGTCCGTCGCAGGCGAAGGCGCCAGGCGACGTCAGCATCGATTCGTCAGCGACAACGCCAGCTCGGCGGTTCCGCGACACGCAGACAACGGAAGGTTCCATGAAAAGACTCGTCACGCTGCTTGGGCTGCTGATCAGTTCATTCACGGCAATAGGGGCGGATATGTCCAACGGTGCAAACAACTTTTATCAAAGCGACAAGGTGGCCCCGCAGAAGGTGACGTTCAAGAATCAATATCAAATGAGCGTTGCCGGGAATCTTTTCGTGCCCAACGACCCGAACCCGGATGCCAGGAAGCCCGCGATCATCGTCGGCCACCCCATGGGCGCGGTCAAAGAGCAAAGCGCGAATCTGTATGCGCAAAAGCTGGCCGAGCAAGGGTTCGTCACACTCTCCCTCGATTTGTCGTTCTGGGGCGAGAGCGAAGGCCAGCCGCGCAACGCCGTTTCGCCCGACATCTATGCCGAGGATTTCAGTGCCGCGGTGGATTTCCTGGGCACCCGGCCTTTCGTTGATCGGGAGCGCATTGGCGTTCTCGGGATCTGCGGCAGCGGCAGCTTCGTCATCAGCGCGGCCAAGATCGATCCGCGCATGAAAGCCATCGCGACAGTCAGCATGTATGACATGGGTGCGGCCAACCGAAACGGGTTGCGGCATTCGCAAACGGTCGAGCAGCGCAAGCAGGCCATCGCGGCAGCGGCCGAGCAGCGCTATGTGGAGTTCACCGGCGGCAAGACGGAATACACCAGTGGGACGGTGCATGAGTTGAAGAACGACACGGATCCCATTCAGCGGGAGTTTTTCGATTTCTACCGTACACCCCGGGGCGAGTTCACGCCCAAAGGCTCATCGCCGCAGCTCACGACGCACCCGACGCTCACCAGCAACGTCAAGTTCCTGAACTTCTATCCGTTCAACGACATCGAGACGATTTCCCCTCGGCCCATGCTGTTCATCACGGGTTCCGAGGCGCACTCCCGGGAGTTCAGCGAAGAGGCCTACAAGCTCGCTGGCCAGCCCAAGGAACTCGTCATCGTGCCGGGGGCGGGGCACGTGGATCTCTACGACCGCGTCAATCTCATCCCGTTCGACAAATTGACGGTGTTCTTCCGCGCCAACCTGAAATAAGCCCACGACGAGCGGTCACGACAGGAGGCCCTGCGAACACGGGGCCGTGTTGGTCCGGACCGCCGGAAATACACAGAGAATCACTTGCAGAAGACTATGCAATCCAATATCGCCTCCGGCAGCGTGGAACACCTCGGCAGTGCGGCGGCATGGGGCGCGGTGCTCGCGATGTCGCTGGGTGCGTTCGCCCTGGTCGCTTCCGAGTTCATGCCGGTCAGCTTGCTGACACCCATCGCGGCCGATCTGCACATCAGCGAGGGGCAGGCAGGGCAGGCCATGTCCGTTTCCGGTGCATTTGCCCTGCTCACAAGTCTCTTCGTTGCATCGCTCGCCGGAAGGCTCGACCGCAAGGTGTTGCTGCTGTCGCTTACGCTGCTGATGATCGTTTCAGGAACGGTCGTGGCCTTTGCCCCGAACTATGTGGCCTTCATGGCCGGTCGAGCACTGATCGGTGTTGCCATTGGCGGCTTCTGGTCGATGTCGGCGGCGACGGCGATGCGGCTCGTGCCGGATCATCACGTTCCGCGCGCGTTGGCCATCGTGAACGGAGGCAATGCGTTGGCGACGGTGGTGGCGGCCCCGCTGGGCAGCTTTCTCGGCGCCATCATCGGCTGGCGGTGGGCATTCTTCGGCGTCGTTCCGGTAGCGGCCATTGCCTTCGTCTGGAAGCTGTTCAGCCTTCCCCCGATGAAGGTTGGAGGCGAATCCGGCGCCGGCAACGCCTTCAAGCTGCTGACCCGCGCTCCCGTCGCTTTGGGCATGGCCGCAGTCAGCCTGCTTTTCATGGGCCAGTTCACGTTGTTCACGTATTTACGGCCCTTTCTCGAATCGGTCACCCATGTTGGCGCGTCCATGCTGTCCACCATTCTTCTCGTCATTGGTGTGGCCGGGTTCGTCGGGACGACCTTGATCGGGACAATCTTGAAAGGCGGCATTGACCGAACGTTGATCGTTATTCCCGCACTGATGGCGGTGATCGCCATCGCACTCGTTTCGTGCGGTAGTTCCGTGATGGCGACGGCTGTCCTGCTGGGTGTCTGGGGGCTGGTTGCAACCGCAGCGCCGGTTGGCTGGTGGACGTGGTTGGCGAGAACGCTACCGCAGGACGCAGAAGCCGGCGGCGGGCTCATGGTGGCGGTTGTTCAACTTGCGATTACGGCAGGCGCGATCGTCGGTGGCGCGTTGTTCGACTGGCGTGGCTATCGAGCGACGTTCGGCATGAGCGCGGCGCTGCTTGCCACGGGCGCGGCGCTGGCAATTCTCGCGGCTCGAGCCGGATCGCGGCAGGCTAATCGCTGAAGCAACCCCGGATGCCCATTATGTGCCGGTATTCGAGCGTTGCTTTGACCGGCTTTGTGATTGCATCGTTGCGCGCAGCGGAAACACCGCCGCGCGCACGACCCTCATGCGACGGGAATCGGGTTGTCGGCGATGAACTGGTTGAACTGGTCGACGAACGCATGCTCGTTGGGTCCCGCGTTGTCGCGCAGCGGTTTGGCCGCGTCGACGACGACTTCGGTCGTCGCGGTTTCCAGTAGCGTCATCGTTTCGGCGATGAACGCGTCGAGCGGCATCGCGCGCGGGTCGCCGCTCTTGTGGATCAGATCGGTGTCGACCCAGGGCGGCGCGATTTCGAGCACCCGCACGCTCGTATCGCGCAGCACGAAGCGTTGCGACAGCGTGTACGAGTGGATCGCCGCCTTGGTGGCCGAATACAGCGCGGTCGCCGCGAGCGGCACGTACGCGAGCGCCGAACTGTTGTTGATGATGGTTGAATCGGGCTGCCGTTTCAGGTGCTCGACGAACGCGGCGCTCACGCGTACGGGGCCGAGCAGGTTCGTGTTGACGAGACGCACGGCCTGAGCGTCGTCGAGCGGGCCGCCGGCGTCGTCGAACGGCATGATGCCCGCGTTATTGATCACGACGTTCAGGGCCGGATAGCGTTCGATCAATTGCGCGGCGACTTCGCGAATCTGCGCTGCGTCGCCGATATCGAGTTCGACGGTGTCGATGCCGGGATTTGCGTTCGCGATGTCATCGAGCAGCGCCTTGCGCCGGCCCGCGACGATAACCTTGTTGCCGCGCTTGTGAAAGGCTTCCGCCAGTGCACGGCCGATGCCCGACGTACCGCCGGTGATGAACACGGTGTTTCCGCTGAGTTTCATGATTAGCGTTCCCTATTTGGAAGGATGTTGATAAAAGCACTTCGAACGGGCGGTAAGCCGGCTCGTCGCGAAGGCAATGGTGAAAATGGAGGATCACAGGAGCAATGCACGAATTCTGGTCTTTGCTGCCGGTTCGATAAATCTTTGGCCCGCTTCAACTGTGTTTTCTCAACGCGAACAATGTCCGTCCTTTCTCCGGAGGAGCCGGCTTATGCGATCGGCTCCTCGTCGTCGCCGGCAAGATCTGTCACGTCGCCTTCCCGGACATCGATGTTCCCGGGGCGGCATCGAGCATTCGGTCGTTCGTGCCATTCCTCACATCATTGCGGGCCGCGTTGCTGCAGCAGAACCAACCCGCCCGGCTCGTGACGCATGCTGAAGTTGCAACAATTTCTTGTCGACTCGTGCTGTTGAAGAAGTGCATATGCACATATATGATTCGTGCATCGGTAAACGCCAGGCAACCCGCTCCCGGGTTCCGCCGCCGGAAATTTTCCAACCCGCACGCTGCGAGTGTCGTAGCGATTTCGTCACGCTATAGGAGTGCATACGCACATATATGCCATGAGTACGACACCCGTTCAAAACCCCACCGCGGCCGACATGGCGCTCAAGCCCCGCGTCCGGAACATTCCGTGGATGCTGCTTGCCGTCATCGGCGTCGTTGTCGTGATCTGTGTCGCCGGCACTTACTGGTTTGCGATCGGGCGCTGGGTGCAATCGACCGACGATGCATACGTCGGCGGGGACGTTACCGTGATCTCCCCGAAGGTAACCGGCTTCGTTGACCAGGTTCTGGTCAAGGACAACCAGTTCGTCAAAGCGAACCAGGTTCTGATCCGGCTCGATGCCCGCGATTATGCCGCGAAGCTCGCGCAGGCCGTCGCGGCGGTCAATGGTGCGGAAGCATCGCTGAACGAACTCAAGGCGAAGCGGCAGCTCCAGCTTGCGATCATCGATCAGCAATCGGCAGGCGTCGATTCGGCTCATGCCGAGCTGGTTCGCACGAGCGCGGACAAGGCCCGCTACCGTCAACTCGTCAAGGACGATGCGGTCTCGAACCAGCTCGTCGAGCAGGCGGATGCATCGTTCGCCAAGGCGAAGGCCGGGGTCGATGGCAGCAACGCTTCATTGCTCGCATCGAAGCGGCAATTGACGGTTCTCGACGCCCAGATCGTCGATGCCGAGGCCGGTGTCGCGAAGGCTCAGGCGGAACAGCGTTACGCCGAACTCAACGTCGAGTACACGACGATCCGCTCCCCGGTCGACGGATATGTCGGCAATCGCACTGCCCGGGTCGGCCTGCTGGCCAGCGCGGGCGTGTCGATGCTCACGGTCGTTCCCGCGAATGGCCTCTGGGTCGATGCGAACTTCAAGGAAGACCAGTTGAAGAAGATGCACGACGGCGATCCGGCAGAAGTCACGCTCGATGCGCATGCCGGCACGATCCGCGGGACGGTCCACAGCATCGCGCCCGCCACCGGCGCGACCTTCAGCGTGCTCCCGCCCGAGAATGCCACCGGCAACTTCACGAAGATCGTCCAGCGCGTCCCGGTGCGCATCGTCCTCGACGTGCCCGGGGATTCGGCAACGTATCTTCGCCCGGGCCTGTCCGCCGTCGTTGACGTCCATCTTGACCATGCGCGTCAACGCAACGACTGATTGAAAATGGAGATGCGATCATGACATCACATGCTTCGGGCAATCCGGCGGACATGCCGAACGCGCAGAAGATTTTCGCATTCGGGCTGATGTGCGTCGGGTTCTTCATGGCGACGCTCGACATCCAGATCGTGGCGTCGTCGCTGAAGGATATCGGCGGAGGGCTGTCCGCGAGCCAGGATGAGCTGTCGTGGATTCAGACCGCCTATCTCATCGCCGAAATCATCGTGATCCCGATGTCCGGCTGGCTGACGCGCGTGTTCTCCACGCGCTGGCTGTTTGCCGGTTCGGCGCTGGGCTTCACGATGACCAGCATGCTCTGCGGGATTGCGTGGGACATGAACTCGGAGATCATCTTTCGCGCGCTTCAGGGCGCGCTGGGTGCGGCGATGATCCCGACGGTGTTCACGACGGCATTCGTGCTGTTCCCGGGCAAGCAACGCGTGATCGCATCGACCACGATCGGCGCACTGGCTTCGCTCGCGCCTGCCATCGGTCCCGTGGTCGGCGGCTGGATTACCGACCAATGGTCGTGGCATTGGCTCTTTTACCTGAATCTCGTTCCTGGTTTGGCAGTGACGGTTCTGGTGCCGAAGTTCGTTCGCATCGATACGGCAGACATCAGTCTGCTGAAGAAGGGGGACTACCTCGGCATCCTGCTGATGTCGGGTTTTCTGGGTTGCCTCGAATACGTGCTGGAAGAAGGGCCCCGCAAGAACTGGCTCGGCGACACCACGATCCTCGTGTGCGTCTGGATCATGGCGATCTGCGGCTTCCTGTTCCTCGTGCACGCGTTCACCGCGCGTGAGCCGATTGTCGATCTCCGTGCGATGAACATCCGGAATTTTGCAATCGGCTCGGTGTTGTCGTTCATCACGGGCATCGGCATCTTCTGTACGGTGTTCCTGACGCCGGTGTTCCTCGGGCGGGTGCGCGGCTTCAATTCGCTGCAGATCGGCATTGCACTGCTTTCGGTGGGCTGCGCGCAACTTGTCGCGCTGACGGTCTATTCGAGGCTCGCGCAGCGTATCGATCTGCGCTGGCTGAACCTGTTCGGGCTGGTGACGTTTGGCCTCGGCTGCTACCTGTATGTGCCGTTGACGAGCGACTGGGGCTGGAAGGAGCTGCTGCTTCCGCAGATCTTGCGCGGCATCGGGCAGCAATTCTGCATTCCGCCGATCGTGACGCTTGCGCTGGGTTCGTTGCCGCCGTCTCGTCTGAAGTCGGCCAGCGGCTTGTTCAATCTGATGCGAAATCTCGGCGGCGCGATCGGCGTGGCCGTCTGCAACACCATGCTGAACGACAGGCTGAACCTGCATTACCTGCGCCTGAACGAGCATGTGACGGAGGGGCGCCCCGTCATCGAAGCGTTGCTGTCGGGCACGTCGTCACATCTGCAAGCCGTTGCGGGCGATGTTCTGGCGGCCCGCGAAGCGGGGCTGGCGTCCCTGCACAATCTCGCGATGCGCGAAGCGTTGACGCTGACTTTCTCCGACACGTTCTTTGCGGTTGCGTGCTGCTTCGTCGTCGCGATTGCATGCGCGCTGCTCGCTCGTCCAATTGATGGTGCGGCGCCGCCGCCCGACGCTCATTGAGGTAGACACGATGAAATCGACGCTTATTGCGATTGCCGCCGGCCTGGCGCTTGCGGCATGCGCGGTGCAGCCCGCAAGCCATCCGGACCTGCAACAGCAGGTTTCCGGGGTTGCGCCCGCTTCCTACGCCGTCGACGTGCCGCAGGACGCTGCCGATGCGGACACGTGGTGGAAGCAATTCGGCGATCCGGTGATGCATGCACTGATTGCGTCGGTGCTCGACCAGAACCTCGACGTGCAGGCTTCGGCCGAGCGGGTCAGGCAGGCCGAGTCCGAGACCCGGATTCGCCGCGCCGCGCTGATGCCGGAGCTGGACGCCAACGGGACGGCAAGCCATTCCCGCATCAATGTGCCGCCGCCCGCCGGGTATGTGCGGCAGGCCGGATTCGGCTTGTCCGCGAGCTGGAATCCGGACGTATTCGGCGGAGAGCGCCTTGCGCTGCTTGCAGCGAAGGCGCAGGCGAAGGGCACGCAGGAATCGCTGAATGCGTTGCGACTGGCAGTGGCGGCCGATACCGCCGATGCCTATGTCGAGCTGCGCTGGGCGCAAGCAGATTTGCGCATTCTCGAGGATAACGAGCGGATTCGCGAGCGCACGCTTCGGCTGACCAGCGAAAGAATGCGATACGGGCTGTCGACGAAGCTGGATGTCGCGCGGGCACAAAACCAGTTGAGCGATCTGCAGGCCCGCATCCCGCCGGTGCAATCGAGAATCCAGCACCAGCTCAGCCTGATTGCGGTCTACACCGGCCGCACGCCGGAAAGCGTCGATGCGCTGACGCTGGGTAGCGCTGACATCCCCGTGCCGCATACGTCGGCGCCCCGCATGCTGCCGTCCGAAGCGCTGCTGCGCCGGCCGGACATTCGTGTCGCGTACGCCGGCGTCCAGCAACGCGCGGCGGAAGTCGGTGCGGCGAAGGCAGAACGGTATCCGAAGTTCTCGATCAATCTGACGGACGGCCTGATGGCGGCTTCCTTCCTGGGGATGCCGACGCTGACGAACAACCTGTTCAGCGCGGCGCTCGGCGTGACCAGCCCGATCTTCAATGGCGGCCGCATCAGTGCGGATATCGCGAAGAGCGAAAGCAAGATGCGGGAGTCGCAGCTCAACTTGAACCAGGCGATGCTGAACGCGTTGAAGGAGATCGAGGACACCCGCAGCGATCTCGTCAGTTCATCGAGCGCGGTGGATCGGCTCGGTACGGCGCTGCATGCTTCCGGCGACGCACTCCGGTTGTCGAACGAACTCTACAAGGGCGGCGCATCGAGCTTTCTCGATGTGCTGACTGCGCAGGAGAGCTATCTGCACGATGACGAATCCCTGAATCAGGCGAAGCGAGATCACGCGCTTGCTGCCGTCGCGTTGTATCGGTCGCTCGGTGGCGGCTGGACGGTCGATCCCGACTCGGCTTCGCAGACGTCCGCCAGCAGGTGATGACGGAACGAGCCGCGTATTACCGCGACCGCGAGAACGAGACCGCGGCCCGATACCTCGCCGCTCCGGCGGCGCCACAAAAATGTACTTGCATTTGTGCATACGCACCATGTAGAGTTTTTGACATGAGCACGACTGTTTCCTACGCCGATTGCAATTGTTTCGCGCTGCGCCAGGCGGCGCGCTACGTCACGCAGTTGTACGACCGGCATCTGAGCGAGGCCGGGGTCACGCCGGCGCAATTCACGATCCTGGCACACATCGCTCGACACCCGCACACCACGATGGTCGAGCTCACCGAGGCAATGGTGATGGAGCGCACGTCGCTTCTCAGGGCGCTCAAGCCATTGCAGCGTGACGGGCTCGTCGATACCGAAACGTCGGTGCACGATGCGCGTACGTACGTGTTCAGCCTGACAAAGGCCGGTGTGAAAACGCTTGAGCGTGCGCGGCAGGCATGGCTGGCCGCGCAAGCGGAGTTCGAGTCCAGGTTCGGGAGTGCGCGAGCCAAGGCGTTGCGGGCGGAATTGTTCGACATGACCGCTGCGTGATCGATGGCCTATGGCGGGCCGATCCTGGTTTCCGCGCAGACGGGACGATCACGGCCGGCAATGCGCCGGGACTCAACAGCGGTGCGGCCGCGATGCTGATGGCGTCGCGCCGGTTCGCCGATGCGCATGGCATCGCACCGGCGGCCCGTCTGGTTGCTTACGGTGTGGCGGCGGTGAAACCCGGCATGTTCGGCCTTGGGCCGGTTCCGGCGGTCCGGATCGCGCTGAATCGCGCCGGGTGGAAGTTGTCCGACGTCGACCGTGTGGAAATCAACGAAGCATTCGCTGCGGTGCCGATCGCGGTCATTCGGGAGCTCGGGCTCGCGGAGGATGTCGTCAACGTCGAAGGGGGCGCCATTGCGCATGGCCATCCGATCGGCGCAACCGGAGCCGTGCTTGCGACGCGTCTGATTTACTCGATGCGGCGCGATGGCCTGAAGCGCGGCATCGTTACGCTTTGTATCGGCGGAGGGCAGGGCATTGCACTCGCGATCGAGACGTTGTAGGCGGGGCCTCATTCCGCGCTTTGCCGGGATGAGCGCCGACACTGATATATGATCGCCCCTTCTGTGTATTGGAAATGCCGCCATGCAAGTGCTGGTTGATGCAGACGCGTGTCCCGTCGTGATCAAGGACATGTTGTTTCGGGCTGCGCGTCGTGTCGAAGTGCACGTGATCCTGGTCGCGAACCAGTATTTGCGCACACCGCCTTCTCCCTTTATCAAGGCGCTTCAAGTGCCGGCGGGTTTCGATGCCGCCGATGCCCGCATCGTCGAGCTGGTGACGTCCGGCGACCTCGTGATTACCGCGGACATACCCCTTGCCGCCGCTGTCCTCGACAAGGGCGCCCATGCGCTTGACCCGCGCGGAAGCTGGTTTAGCCGCGAGAATATCGAGGAACGCCTCGCGATGCGTGCGATGCTGGATCAACTGCGCAGTACGGGCATCGATACGGGCGGGCCGGCGCCCTATAGTGTGCGGGACAGCAAGGAGTTCGCGGGGCAACTCGACCGGTTCCTCGCACGTCGCGGCACGCTGCCCGGCGGAGCCGTTTGATCTCCGCGAGCGACCGCGCCGAAATAAATTTCGGCATCGGCTTGAATGAATGGTCAGTCTGCCTGCTTGTCTCCGCGATGCAGGTGTGTCAGCTTTTGTCGAGGTTTCCCGCTGCAGGCGCGAGCGCCCAGTCAAGCGCGAAGTCCGCGACCTCCTCCCAGCCCTTTTCGCCGCAGGTGTAGTGGCTGCGGCCTGCGAACGGCCTGTACGCCGTAATCGCCCGCGAGCGCGTAGCGTTCTTCTCGAAATTCTCGCGCTGCACGGCCGGCGGCAGGATGTGGTCGTTGCCGCCGGCGATAAAGAGCAGCGGTGCGCGATCGTCGTTGGCAAAGTTGCAGGTCGTCGCGGCGTTCGGGGTGAGGTTCGCGAGTCCCCCCTGGAACAGCATTCGCCCCGACACGGGGACGGCGTAACGATCGTAGACAGCCTTCGATTCCGCGACGCTCAAGTTGTTCGTGAACGCGTAGTGAAAATCCTTCTCGGCGATCGGCACGGCGCGGCGCAGGTTGGCCGGGTTGCGCAGGACCGGGAGCGTTGCCTTGATCTCGCTGAATGGAAGCGCCCACACCCCCTTCACCGCAGCACCGTTGATGGACACGCCGGCCGCGCCGAGGCCGGCGTCGAGGAGGAGCTGAACGAAGGCACCGCCGAACGAATGCCCCATGATGATCGGTTTCGTGTCGAGTGCGGTGACGACCCCGGCCAGGTGATCGAAGACTTCGCGCACGCCCAGATTCGCCAGGGGCGTCGGATCCCGCCGGAGCGCCTCGACGCCGGCTGTACCCGGCCCGATCCCCGGGTACCCGGGGGCAATCACCCGCATCCCGCGCCGTTCGTAACGGGCGACCCAATGCTCCCACGACAAGGGGGTCATCCAGAGACCGTGGATGAGTACGACCGTGTCGGTACGCGCTTCTGACTGCATATGCCTGCTCCCATGAGTGTCATGTCGAGAAAACCGTGCCCGTGGCTCTTCGAGATTTTCGGGAGCCGCCCGACCCATGCTCGCCACTGTTGATGCGGGCGCCGTGCACCAGAAGAATAGTCTTTGACTTCGGGGCCGCTCTGGGTCAATGATGCGTCCATCATAGAGACCATTCCAGTACGCGACATGGCCAAAAAGCCGGAATTCTTTGCTGAAACGCCGACCGGGCTGGACGACGGAGTCGATCCCTTCGCCTTCAAGCGAGATGCATTTTCGGATGTGCTGGAGTTGATCCGCATCCGTGGCAACACGGTCTTCACGTGCGCGGCATCGGCGCCTTTCGGATTGCGCTTTCCGGCCGGAAAGTACCGTTTGCACATCATCAGAAGCGGCAGTGTGGCGATCGAAGTAGAGGGGCTTGAAGAGCGATACCACGCATCGCAAGGCGACCTGGTCATGTTGATGCATGGTCACGGCCACGTGATATCGGACCGGCCGGGCCGTCCCGCAAGCCTCCTCGCAGATCTCGCGCCACAGTACTACGACCGGGAGCGCCTGACGATCGGGCATGGGGATATCACCTGGCTATGCGGGGATTTCGGTTTCGACGGCGTGTTGTCACAACGCCTGCTGTCCGTGCTTCCACCCGTGCTGGTCCTGAAGGGCTTGCGAGAGCGGCCCTTCGAATGGTTGGAGCTGAGCTGCCATTTCATTCTCGACGAGGCATTGAATCCGCGCGCGGGTGCCGCCGCGATGATTTCCCGATTGCTCGACGTCATCTTTGTCCAGTTGCTGCGCACTTGGGCGACGGAGGGCGCGACCGGCCATGGTTGGCTATCCGGTGCGATCGATGATCGTATCAACCCTGCGATGTCCGCCATTCATGCCCATCCCGGCCGGGCATGGACCGTCAGTGACCTGGCCGAGTTGTCGAATCTGTCCCGCTCGGCTTTCGCGGATCGATTCCAGCGTGTCGTGGGCCAGGCACCGCTGAGCTATCTCACGACCTGGCGTCTGGATCGGGCTGCAGAGTTGTTGCGGTACAGCCGCGCCCCGATCTCCGATATTGCGAATCGGGTCGGATACACGTCCGAAGCGGCGTTCAGTCGAGCGTTCAGGGGACGGTATGAAATGTCTCCGATGCAGTGGCGGAGATTCAACACCGACTGATGACGCGAGTGGCCGCCTTGATCGGCCTGGTGATTGCATCGTTGCGCGCAGCAGAAGCGTTGCGACAGCGTGTATGAGTGGATCGCCGCCTCGGTGCCCGAATGCAGGGTGGTCAAGTGCCTTTTGCGGCTTTGGCGAAGGCCTCGGCGAGCTTGTCGAAATGGCGCAAGGCCGCAGGTGTCAGTTCGATCTGCTTGCGACGCGCATCCTCGGTATCGGTGAGCCGCAACCATCCCTTGTTGCGCATCGAAGTGATGCGGGCGTGAAGCGTGGCGGGCGAGCCGAGTTCGCTTTGGGCCATCATGTCCCGGACTGACAGTCGCTCTTCGGTTTGCGACACGCGTGCCACGAATTCGAGAATCCGTTCCTCGAGCGGGTCTAGCGTCGGCAGCGCCGGCAAACCACGCAGCGCCTCGGCCAGTTGCAGAAATCGTAGATAGATGTCAGCGGGACGTGTCATTGCTTGCGCTGTCGAGGCAGTGCGTCGCGTTGTGACACGCGGGCGCGCTATGATTCGCTCAATAATAATCTTGCATGGGCAGTTTACCGCAATGTCTAGCTTACGGTTACATTTCTGGTCGATCACCGGCACCGTGATTGCGTTTGTGGTGTCGCTTTGGATCAATCAGGTGGTTTTCACGGATACGTCGTTTGTACGAGGCATCAACTGGATTTTTCTTCCGTCCGGCGTCCGGCTTCTGAGCACATTGCTGGTGGGGGTGGACGGGTTCATTGGCCTGCTGGTTGCCGGTCTGCTGGTGGATTTTTTCTATTGGTTTCCGCACGACCCGCTGCGCGCAATCGCGGGCGCGATCTTTGGTTCGCTGGCGCCTTACCTGGTCTACAGGCTTGCGCTGGAGCACTACAGCCTGCGCGCGTCATTGACGAACCTCACGCCGAAGCGGCTTCTTGTATTGGCCGTCGCTTATTCGATTGCGAATCCGCTGTTGCACCATATCTGGTTTGCGCTGCGAGGGGAGACGCACAACCTCGGCGAGGGGTTCTTCATGATGTTTGCGGGCGATCTGGCCGGCACGCTGATCGTGCTGTATATCCTCAAGGGGATGCTTGTCCTGTTGCCGAAACACCCCAGCCGTTCGCACCTTACGAATGGCATGTTCCGCATCCGGTTGGCATTAAATCACGCGTATGACAATCAGCTGAGGTAACCGGGCACGCTGCTGTCGGCAGGCGATGGCGCAAGGGGCGCGCTCGTGGCGAGTTGGTTTTGCGACTTCATCGATCGGCAAGCAGGCGGTGACGCGAGCGTTCCACTGTCGCGTCACCCAATAACTCGATCGCAGTATTCGTCATTTCGCGCCCTGGCGATGGAGGGCGTTACTCGTTAGCCCTGCGTCAGGGAGTTGCGGCCCTGAATGGCCTCGGCGATCTTAATTGTTTTCGCTTCGCACCCGATCTTCGCACTTGCTATATTCCTGCTTTCGTTTTTCAAGTGCGTCATCAAGTCGATCTGCAGAATTGGTATAGGCGCCCACGGAGTTGTTGTAGTCCTGTACGGCGTGACCGATGTTTCGAATTTCATTCGGTACGTAAGGGTAGTCTCCGCAGCGTGACTTGATCAATGAATCCAGTGCGGCCGATTTTTCTTGATTGAGTTTTGAATTTTTAGCAGATTGCTGGGCCTCAATATTCTCAAGATTCAGTCGATGTTTTATGCCGGCGGGAAGCAGGATCACACCAAACACTAACAATGCAATCTGTACCTTCGTGCTGGAGATAAATCGGCCACGCTTTTTCAGGAAAAACAGCGTGGCGGCGCCAATCAGGCATAGTGTGCCTGCTGCACTCAATACGGTACTGAAGAGATAGTAGGTGATATACAGGAAAAAGAGGATTCCAACCAGTCCGGATAAAAATCTCAATTTTTGCCTCGAAATTTTGGGTGGATATCGGCAATGGCGCGCCACACTGCTATATGAGATCCCGGCATGGGCGCGAGGATCACTTTGCGCGTCTGGCGTGGACGGGGCCTGCTCATCTATCTCAGGTGCGAGCGGGTCATGCTCCGTGCCATACCCGATTTCCTCTTTTCCGACGGGGGCGTAACGTCTAGTAAGCGTGGATGGCATGCGAGCCCCGGACCGGGAACACGACCAACCGGCTGGCGTGCTGTAGCCAACCGGTCGGCCCGGACGACGCGTTCCACTCCAACTCCAGCGAGTTCTCTCAGGTTCGTTGTTATAAAAATTATAACGATAAGCGGGTGGCTAGGTAAGGGGGGCGCGCAAGTTTTTTGGGGGGGATATAAGAGCCGACTGTTGGCTTTGACCTTTATCCGGGCCTGGGCCAGCAAAGGGAAGAACGTGCCTCGGGGAGGCATAGGCATCCCCGAGGCAGGTCGATCAGAACATATGGCGAACGCCAGCCATCACGCCGACTTGACCTTGTCCAGGAGCGGGTGTCGTGCCCCCGCCGCCTGCGCTGATCGTAAATGCAGCGTGCGCGCTGTTCGCGAGGTACGCGCCCTGAAGGTAGACGGCGGTCTGCTTCGAAAGGAAGTAGGTTCCGCGCAGGACACCCAAAGTTGCACGAGCATCCTGGCCTGATACGGTGATGTGGTAAACCCCGCCATCAACGGAGACAACCGGCGTGACGTAGTAATTTGCGGTGAGATAAAAAAGATTGGAGTGCAGGTTTGGCCCGCCCGACGAATCGGTGTCGACCCAACGCCCGATCCAGCCACCGCCGAGCTTCACGCCATAGGCGCTCACATAGCCATTGACCTGGGCGCGATCATCCTTGTCACCGTTGGCGGTAAGCGTCACAGGTTTAACACCATCGAAGAAATTCGCGGCCGCGCTACTGCCTCCGCCTCTTTGTTCTTCATAGGATGCGGCTGCCCCGAACCATGTCGAATCGTATTTGAGCATCGCCGACCAAAGGCGGCACTCAGTCATGTCGCCGGGCGTCTGGCCGGCACACGTGCCTTGACCCGGCGAATTACCGGTGCCTGCCGAATCCCGACCGAACGAGTACATTGCACCTACCGTCAATCCACCAAACTTGCTGCGCCACGCCACCGAATTGTCAGCTCGACCGTTCGGGATATATGCATCGAGCGAAGGCAAGCCGTAAATGTTCGGGCCGAGCAAGTCGGCGTCGAGCACTGCAAGATAGGTCATGGTGTACTGGCGACCGAACGACAAGGTGCCGTATGGACTTTCGATACCGACCCAGCTTTGACGACCGAAGAGACGGCCACCTTGTCCCATCGTGCCATTGGCGACATTGAAGCCGTTCTCGAGGACAAAAAGGGCTTTATAGCCGCCGCCGAGATCCTCCGATCCGCGAATCCCCCAACGCGACGGCAGTTCGCCCGTGATGGAGGGCATACGCACGACACTCTTTCCAGCAGCATTGGCATGTGAAATGTATTCCACGCCCGAATCAATAATGCCGTACAGCGACACGCTGCTTTGTGCAAAGCTGGTCGTCGCGAATCCGAGCAAGGCTCCGCCAACGAGATGGTGCAATCTCATACAGTCTCCAGGGTGAAATATGAATATTTATGATTTCTATGTATGACTAACCAATAAGTACGATTGGATTGATTTTTCTTACATTCTTTCAGTGCTTGGCCCGTTGGTCAGGCAGTTTGAAAGGAAGCTTCTTTCTTTGGAAAACGTGGATGAACCGGAGGTGGGGCTTCATGCGCGACAAGGTCTGGGCCTGTCGGTTGAGATATAGACCCTACGTTTCGGTTTGTGAGGGATATGGTCAGGGGGTGTCTCCGTGTTGCATTATTTCATTTTGGATTGCAATCTGTTTCTTGGATGGTAACGATCGGGAAATGGCCAGTCCAACACCGATTCGATATGAAATCGATACCTGACGGGTATATGATTTGAGGCTCCCTCGGCTTTTCGGGGGGGCGTGGCGCACTGTACCGATGGCGCCTGACTGGCGCTATCCGCGTTGGCACAGCGGCTCGAGCAGGCCCCTCAGGCCGTTATGGTCCATCTCGTGCATCAGCGCGAGCAGACGACCGAGCTCGCCCCGCGGAAACCCTTCGCGGGCCAGCCAGTTGAGGTAATTCCCGGGCAGGCCGGCGATGAGTCGGCCCTTGTATTTGCCGAAGGGCATGGTGACGGTGACAAGGCGTTCAAGGTCCTGGGCTTGCATGTGCGTGTTATGCAAGGGCAGGCGCTGACTGGCGCAGTGTCTTGACCAGCAAGCCGTACAGGGTATCGACGGCTTTCGAGCCGCGCGAATCGCGGCTTCTGTAAACCGCGACCTCCATCGGTTCGAGCGGGCCCAAACCCTCGTCGCGGCCAAGAATCTGCAGATGTCCGGGGGCGCTGCATTGCGTCAGCGCCGCGACGGCCAGCCCGCTCTCGACCGCCGCGATCTGCCCGGCAAGGCTGGAACTGTTGTAGACCACTTTGTATCGACGCCCTTGCTGCGCCAGCGAATGGATCGCACTGCGTCGCGCGAGACTCGTACTTTCGTATACGGCGATCGGCATCGGATCGCGTCGCCACAGCTCGAATTGCGCGGCGCCGACCCAGACCATCGGTTCGTGGAACAGCAACGTGCCGCGCCGCGCGTGATCGCGCGACACCAGCGCGATGTCCAGCTCGCCGTTCGCCACGCGCGGGATGAGAGACGTCGATTGCTCGCAGATCAGCTCGATTTCGACACCGCTATGCCGCGGCGCGAACCGTTTGAGCACCGGCGTCAGGTATTTCTCGGCGTAGTCGTCGGGCACGCCGAGCCGCACGCGTCCGGTGAGTTGCTCGCCCTGTAGCGCAATCTGCGCTTCCGCATGCAGGTCGAGAATGCGACGCGCATAACCGAGCAGCGTCTGGCCGTCATCAGTGAGTTCGAGCGTGCGTGAGCCGCGCTCGATGAGCCGTAGACCCAGTGCGCTTTCCAGCTTCTTGAGCTGCATGCTCACTGCGGACTGTGAGCGATGCACTTCGCCTGCGGCGCTCGACAGCGAACCGGCATCGACCACGGCGACGAAGCATCTTAGCCAGTCTGTCTGCATATCGCGGTTTTTCATGGCTTTCACCAACTTTCGAAATTCGAATGGATCACCTTCGAATTATGCGCTTTTCGTTCGATTGGCGGCGGTACACACTGGGTGCATGAATACGAACCAGCACATCCGCGGCGCGGCCTCCGGCTTCGCGTCGACCCACCCGTCGACTGGCGTATGGCCATTTGTTCTCGGCTGCGCGCTGCTCGGCACCATCGGCATCTTTGTGAGCGAAGCCCACGCCGATCCGTTGACGGCGACGTGGTTTCGCTGCGCACTTGGCCTGGTCGGCCTGACCCTCTGGGTGACATGGCGTCGCCAGACGCGATCTCTGCGGCTTGCGCGAACGACCGGCCCCTGGGTGCTGGCCGCCGGCTCCTTGATGGTGTTGAGCTGGGGCTTGTTCTTCACCGCCATCGAGCGGATGTCGGCAGGGGTCGCAATCGTGCTGTTTCACGTTCAGCCGATGTGGGTGCTGGTCCTGGGCGCCCTGTGCCTGAAGGAATCGATCGGCAGGCGGCGCATTGGCGCGGTCTCGGTGGCGATGTTCGGCCTCGTGCTGGCGACGGGAATCGCCGAGCACCCGGCAAGCGGCGACGGTCGGCAAGGTTACTGGCTCGGTGTCGCGTTGTGTCTCATAGGCGCGTTCTGCATGGCATGTGTCACGATCATCGCGAGGCGTCTGCGCGACTTGCCTGCGGGCATCCTCGCCTGGTGGCAATGCGCGATCGGCACGCTGACACTGTGGATCTGGCCGGTGCAGCACGGCTGGCCCGCGTTGGGCGCCTCGTGGCTGTGGCTTGCCGGGCTCGGCATCATTCACACCGGTCTGGCCTACACGTTGATGTACAGCGGCATGGCGCGCCTGAACACGGGCCGCATCGCGTTGTTCCAGTTCGTGTATCCGGCGGTTGCGATCCTTGTCGACCGGATCTTCTTCGGCCAGCATTTGAGCAGCCTGCAACTGACGGGCATCGCGGTAATGTCGGTCGCAATCTGGTTTGCCGAACGTGCGCCTCGGGGGTGGCGGGGGAGCTCATGAGACAGGCGGGGCGCGGTCAACGCTGCGCAGAGGTTACGATCAACCTCCGTCTGGTGCTATCCGCGTTGGCGCAGCGGCTCGAGCAGGCCCTTCAGGCCGTTATGGTCCATCTCGTGCATCAGCGCGAGCAGACGGCCGAGTTCGCCCTTCGGAAACCCTTCGCGGGCCAGCCAGTTAAGGTAATTCCCGGGTAGGTCGGCGATGAGTCGGCCCTTGTATTTGCCGAAGGGCATGGTGACGGTGACAAGGCGTTCAAGGTTTTGGGCTTGCATGTGCATATTATGCAGGGGTTTCCGTTCCCACACGCCCGCCACGGCCCTCCACAGCGTGCTGACCGATCCAAGACGACTGAAGGTCGTGAAACCGGCTGGTCATAACAGTCGGAATGTCCCACAGGTGATGCCAGATGGCGGGAGGCGATCGGCTCCTTGCCGTCGCGTCGGGCGGCACGCGGCCAACTGCAGCCTTGCGCCAATACGTCAGAAAGGTCACTCAATTGCCTGTTCCGCCCCGCAAATGGGACGCTCGCCACGTCTGCGCCGTGTCCTGTTGTGGTCCGACCGGGAATTGGCACAAGCGCGGGTGCCCGGCTATCCTCTGGCGTGCATTCTGACAACAGGCTTGCAGCGATCAACGTTGTGCGCAATAGACCGCGTTCGGCTCGTCAGGCATATGACGATCGTCCGCGGTAATGACAACTGACGCGTCGCGACTCTCTCCATCGAATGATGGAGGCTGCTCCAGTTTGCGCAGAATATCCTTTCGTTAAAGCGCTCCAGGGTACCGTGAGAAAGCCGAAGGCCGCCGATTCAGCGGGCCTGAACGACTCGATCACCATAACGGGTCAAAAGCCGGTACACGACCGTATGCTCAACTGCGTGACCGATGGGGAATTCCCATGTCCATGCAGCGCCGACTGACGATTGGGCGTCGGCGTTGCAACCGTTGCCGAAGCGAAGCTTGTAATCTGCCGATGCGGGTAATCGTAATATTCGAAGATTCAGATATTCAGGAAATCCAAGCCAACCCTCTATATGATTCGAGCATCGATTGAATGTTGTTTCATTGCGCCAAAGTGAATCGCGTCAGCGCCAATACACTAGCAGTGTGTCAAATCGGCGAAAAATCCGCCGGCAAATTCGATGCCTAAAGACACTAGCTGCGCGCTCGGGAAAACGCTAACTGTATCGGCCAAATGTAGTTACTAAGCTTATTGCAACGATGAATCCAATCATTCATCCAATTTAAAAGAAAACTCTGCAGCTTGCATTCCCTATTCGGCACACTGCCACATACCGGCGCGATGAGGACCGGAACGATCCGATAGCGACAGCTATTGACGGTTCCGCGTGACACGTTTACGTGTTGTGCCGGGCGGGAACCATACCGCCCTGAGCACGTTAGTTCAAGGAGCAGGCCAATGTTCTATCGCACTGTCCTGGGCAAGGCGCTATGCGCAGTCGCGTTGCTCGCGGCTTTCTTCCACCTGGGGCCATTGAATGCCCAAGTTGCCAGACTTCCAGCATTCAACGTCGATATTCATCAGACCTCGGTGTCCGGCCTCTCTGCGGGCGGATTCATGGCAGTTCAATTCGACGTTGCCTTTTCATCGATTCTGAAGGGCGCGGGGATCATAGCCGGTGGGCCTTACAGTTGCGCGCAGGGAAGTCTGCCCACTGCCGAGATAGCCTGTATGTTCGCCCTGATGCCAACAGACGTCTCAACACTCATCCAGATCACAGATCAGAATGCGCGCAAGCAGGTGATCGACCCAACGTCCAATCTGACCAACCAGAAGATCTGGATGTTCTCGGGTACTACGGACTCTGTAGTCAAGCAGTCTGTGATGAATGATCTGCAGACCTACTATAAGCACTTCGTCAGCTCGCCGAACATCAACTACGTCAAGACTATGCCTGCGGAACATGCGATGCCGACAGATTTTTTTGGAAATGTCTGCAACTTCAAAGGAGATCCGTTCATCAACAACTGCCACTTTGATGCAGCGGGGGAATTACTGAAGTGGATCTACGGCCCGCTGAACCCCAAAAGCACGGGACCTCTGGCCGAGCAACGCTTTGTTGAATTTGACCAGAGCGAATTCATTGCCAACCCCCATCAGCACAGCATGGCAAACACTGGCTGGATTTACGTACCGGCCAACTGTGCAAACGGTCAGGTATGCAGACTGCATGTGGTCTTCCATGGCTGCAAGCAATATCCCAACTATTCTTCCGGGATGACGCCTTTTGGAACTACGTACGTCAAGAACACCGGCTACAACCAGTGGGCCGACACGAATAGCATCATTGTGCTTTACCCGCAAATTTACGTCGGCGATGGCGATCCCGAGAGTCAGAGCAATCCCCAAGGTTGCTGGGACTGGTTTGCGTATGACGACGTGAACTATGCGACCAGGATGGGCAACCAGATGAAAGCGGTTAAGGCGATGGTGGACAGAATCTCCAGCGGGGCAAAGTAGCTTCCAAGAGCAAAGGTTTCCGTCGAAAATTTTGAATCCTTTAACGTGGTTTGAACGCAAAGATCGCAAGAAAGGAGAGTGACATGGCTACTACCAGCGTTTCGATTATCAACGCAAGCACGGTATTGACTGACGCCCAAGTCCAGGCTGCCGTACCCGCCCTGCAAACCCAGGTACATAGAGACTTCGCGCCTGCCTGGGGAATCGATGCGGACCTCACTTTCATACCAACGGGGGCCGCGCCTGCCGGCGGTTCGTGGTGGCTCACGATCCTCGACAATTCGGATCAGGCCGGGGCGCTCGGCTACCACGATGTCACGAACGAAGGTCTCCCACTTGGGAAGGTGTTTGCGGGGACTGACATTCAAAACAATGCCAAGTGGACCGTGACCGCAAGTCACGAATTGCTCGAGATGCTAGCTGACCCCGAAATCAACTTGACGGTGTTCGTGCAGCCGAGCGCTACGGCGGGTGTGCTTTACGCCTATGAAGTATGCGATGCCTGTGAAGCAGACCAGTTCGGCTATGACATCAACGGCGTGGCGGTTTCAGATTTTGTCTATCCGGCGTGGTTTGAAGCATTTCGCAATGCAGGAAGTGCGAGGTTCGATCACGGCGAACGTCTTCAAAAGCCGGTTCCTGCCCTTCTGGCGGGCGGATATATTGGGGCCTTCGACGTTGCTTTCGGAGGCGGCTGGAACCAGATCACTGCTGAAGGCCGGCTGGCTTATCAGATGCGCCCCCATGTCGGCAGCCGCCGGGAGCGAAGGAGGACGCCGCGCGACCAATGGCTTCCTAGCAGCGTCAAGTTCGGAAAGCACTAGGGAGACACTGATCAATGCATTCAGTTTGGGTGACCGGATTAAGCGATTTACAGAAGGCGAAGACCGTAAGCAGGTTGCCGAGCAGCTGATCGAACAGTATCGGGCAGACGCCTACGATGCGAACGCCTACCACGTGCGGAAGGAATTTCAATTCACCCGCCCCGTTTCACTCATAAAAGGAAGGAAAAATCATGAGTATTAATAGCTATTATTACAACTGGATGTGGGCGTGGGATTCCGGCGGCAATGGAAACTCTACCAGCCACACTATCCGCTTCGATCCACAATATGCTTTCGCGCAGACGGCACTGAGCTTCGCCGATGGTGGCGGCTATACCGGCATCGGGATCACCCACTTTGAAACCCGTCCCGTCCCAGACGGACCCAACCAGCCCACCGATTTTAGCTATGACCCTAACTTTGGTTACCCGCCGGCTGTGGACGCCGACCAGATGACTGTGGTTACTGCGGAGCTTGATGTTGGAGGTAGTCAGGCTGCAACAGCCCTGTTGACGGTATTCCTGTTTGATTAATTTTCGGGAGGAACTAGACATGTTGAACACGGGCGGCAAACTCAAACCAACTGCACATCTGGTCTGCATAGTTTATGATGCGCACAGCGGCCACATCGCTCACGTCCATCACGAGATCTCGCTGCACAAGGGTCCTCATGCCACCCAGGCTGAGGCCGAGGCGGCGGCACTCGATCAGCTAAAGAAGCGCGGCAAAGACGCCAGCAAATTTAGGGTGCTTCATATCAAGCCTGATGAACTTTCACCGCTTGGGCGCTACAAAGTTGACCCGCAGCGACGTACACTGGAACAGCTGTAAGCCCCCGGCAATTTTCTGGTCGATCGCGGCGAGCACCCGTTCCTTTTCTTCGTCCGATTGCCGCCTGGCGCGAGTACGAACTGATGTCTTGATACCGATTCCTGTGCGCCGCAAAGCCCTGCTGAACGGACTTGGGGCGCTCAATTTTTTCGGGTTTTGTGGCTGAGATGTCAGGTTTTGTCGTCAATGCTGTCACTTGATCCCGGACGTCGATGCTCCAGTTAGTGAAAAACTCCTGCGAAATCAAGGTTGCCGTTTTCACGAAAGCTGTCACTCGACAGTGGTGGTGCAAGGAAACGGAATTAGTGAGACTCGGACGCGTCTCGCGAGAGTGGAGATACTGGAATAATGAGACTGGCCGAACCGGGGGCGCGAGTTGCACTGGAATAGCCATCAGTAACGTGGCACATGGCCATAGTCGGTCCTGAAAGCGGGCATAAACGTGACCGAGCGAACGGCCGTCTTAACTTTGAAAGCTGCCATCGACTCCGCGCTCGCCAAAATGGCGGTTGTGGGTCGGTTTGAGCCGGTCGCGGACCGCGGGAACATCGACCGGTTGAATCCGCAGTCGGTTTTAGTCAATCGACATACCCTTCCAAATCGCCGACAATTCTTCACACAAACCAAATGCGGCATTGCGTTTAACGCAGTGGATAAATGGTTTGCGACCTGCACTACGGGATAAATCTGGATCAGGGGCCGGCATGGATATGCGCGACAGAATCGACACGAGGCTTGGCGAAACCATCGTGGTGGCATCGCTCGCCACGCCCGAAGGCGACGCTGCATTCCTTTCGATCGATGCACATGGATCGCCCGGCAGACTCAATCAAAACGTGCTCAAATATTTCGGCCTCGATCGAAAGAGCCTGCCAGCCGAAAAGGATCTGAAGGACGGGTACTTCATCACGCCAGCCGGACGAACCCTGCTCTGCTACGTTGTGACGGTTGGTGACGGGCCGGCTTTGCATCTGCTCGAACACAATTTCGAGAAATGTCTGCGCGATAGTCGGCTGCAGTCGCTGCGCACATTCTGGATGCCTTTGATGGGCACCGGAACCGGGCGGCTGCCTTTGGTCGAGAGCTTCCGGATCATGCTTGAGGTGCTGATCCGGAACGGCTGGGCCAACCGACCAGAGACCTCGGTCACGATTTCGACGCCCGGACCGGAAACCAATGGCTTCGATGCCCTGGTCGCGGCTATCGAGGGACTAGTTCCATCGTCGTCGCTGCCGGACGCAGCTTCGGAGTCGCAGGACAAGTGGAGTCCTTCACTTGCCGCCGGGGCGGTGCTCTCAGTTGCACACGCGCTCGGATGGTCGAAGAATGAGCCCGCGCTTACCACTGAATTGTTGTTGTTCGCGCTTGCGGATGCCGCGCAAACCGATGCCTTCGCGCGCCTCGGCCGTGACCGTGCAGCCGGGGCCTTCGGCGCCGCGATTCATGAGCTGGCCGGTGACCGCTACGAAACGGCGTGGAAGCAGCTTTTCAAGCGGGATTGGCGCGTTCCCGAAAAGATTGAGGGCGGCCATTTCATACGGGCCACGCTCCACGCCAGCGCCATCCTGGACCGTGCAGCGGAGCGCGCCAGAAAATCCGGCCGCAAGCAGTTCATTGTCGATGATCTCGTCCGTGCACTGCTCGAAAGCCGAGGCATCTATGTGGACTATCTGGGCCTGATGGATATCGACCCAGACACGCTCCTCGAAGCGTATGAGGACGTGCTGACCGGGCAGGTTCTGATGAGCTTGCACAACGATGCCGCGTCGAACGAGGACCGCCTCGGTTACGCGACCTACGCAGATGCGATCGCGTCGTTCCTTGCCAATCCATGCACGCCTGCTCCGCTTAGTGTCAGTGTGCAGGCACCCTGGGGTGCGGGCAAGTCGTCGCTGATGCAGATGATCCGGGAGCGTCTCGACCCGGAGGATGTCCGCAATGCTCATCGCCCCAAGGTCGGGCAGGCTGTAGCCGGGGCGCTCAGCCTCGGCTCGGTTCTGAAGTTTCTTGAGAAAAAGAAGGACATTGGCCCCGACTTTTGGCACGACGCCTATACGACGACTGCATCCAAGAATGAGGGGCCTGCGACAGACTCGTCTCGTCGAGAAGGGCTGTTAACGATTTGGTTCAATGCCTGGAAATACGAATCTTGCGAGCAGGTCTGGGCAGGATTGGTCGACGCGATCGTATCGCAGATCAGCGACCGGCTCCCGATTGTGCAGCGTGAGGCCTTTCTCCTCCGCCTGCACCTCGCCCGGATCGATGATGGCGTTGTGCGCCGAAAGATTTACGACCGCGTGCTTTCCATCTGGTGGGAGCATGGCAAGCACGCGCTTGTGGTGGGTGTCGGCGCCATTCTTTCGCTGTTCGGCCTGGGGGCGGCCAAAACCGTTTTCCCGGACCTTAGCCCGCTCGCCACGAACATCAGCAAGATGGGGTATTGGGGGGGCATTATCGGCCCCGTTCTTCTCTCGGCTTATCTCGCGTTGCGCTATTGGTCCACCCGTGAGAATACTCACGCCGAACCGGCCGAACTTAGTTTGGCGCCATACCTCACCGTACCGGACTATGCACAGTCGGTCGGGGCGATTCACCAGATACATGCCGATCTGAGACGGGTGCTGGCCGCAGCGCCGAAGGAAAGCGCTGACACGTTTACACCGATCGTGATCTTCATCGACGATCTCGACCGCTGCTCTCCCACTAAGATCGCAAGTGTGGTGGAGGGCATAAACATGCTCCTGGCGAGTGACACTTACCGGTGCATGTTCGTGATCGGCATGGATCCGCAGATGATCGCCGCGGCGCTCGAAAAGGCCCACGGGGAAATCCGCGAAAGGTTGCCCAGTTACGAGCGCGGCGTGCCGCTTGGCTGGCGCTTCATGGACAAGTTCGTCCAATTGCCATTCACGATCCCGCCTCAGCGGAATATTGGTGAGTTTCTTAAATCGCTGGGTGCAGCGACCAGTTTTAAATCCGTCGACCCGTCTGTCTCATCCAGCGTCACGGTAGTGACGCCAGACGGCCCGCTTCCGGTCGGCGAAGGCACCAGTGGCCCTGATGATCCTGCAGGTACCGGCAGCAGTGTTGCGCAACAGCCTGATCTAAATGCAACTGCTTTTCCCCCAGGCGACAGTAAAGATGTCGGACGCATCATCCGCGAACTCGGGCACTATAGCGCGGGCAATCCTCGTGAGATTAAGCGGATGGTCAATCTGGCACGGCTCTACCTGGCTCTGCGGAACGAGCGGCGGCGTGTCGATCCTTTCTGGCGTGCACCTTCGCTTGAGCAGTATGCCCGCTGGATCGCGCTCACGCTCCGTTGGCCGGACATGATGCGATGGTTGCAATGGGGAGCAGACGAAGCGATCTGGTCGGCAGAGGACAATGGTACTGCGCTCGTTGTCCGTCGGCTCAAGGTCCTCGAAGCTGCAGCAAGCGAAACAAGTAACGTTGCTGACTGGGCCGCAAAGATCGAGCAAGAGCTCTATCTGGACAAGGACGAGGCAGTTGAATGGCGCAAGGATACAAAGCTTTTTGAGTTGTTTCAGAGTTGCGGTCGATTGGCGCCGGGACGCAGGCTTTCAGCCGCTGCCGAAATTGGACTCTGGTGACCGTCCCGACTAACCCGCAAACAACCGCCCCTGCCCCGAAATCACCGATTCGAAGTCATCGCTTAGAAACGTCAGGATCGCATCCGCCACCGGCTGAAGCTGCCGGCTCAGATAAAACGCATGGTCGATCGGCGACCGCAGGGTTTCAAGCGGCTCCGGGCCCGCGGTCGTCATCACATAGCTGATCCATCCGCCGCGCTGATACTGGAGAGGACGCCCGCGTTCGAGATTGAACGCATCCGCAGTACGCGCCGCGCGGACATGCGGCGGAACATTGCGCTGATATTCGCTCAGCGGCCGGCGCACGCGCTTCCGGTACACGAGCAGCTCGTCGAATTCCCCCGCAAGCGTCTTGCGAACATACTCGCGGATGAAGCCCTGATACGGCTCCCGCTTGAAAACCAGCCGGTAAAGTTCCCGCTGGAACTGCTGGGCGAGCGGTGTCCAGTCGGTCCGTACCGTCTCCAGCCCCTTGAACACGACATCCTCGCTACCGTCCTGCATGACCGCGAGGCCCGCATACCGCTTCTTGCTGCCTTCCTCCGCGCCCCGTATGGTCGGCATCAGGAATCGCCGGTAGTGCCGCTCGTACTGCAGCTCGAGCGCGCTCTCCAGCCCGAAGCGATCATGCAGGTGCGTCTTCCACCAGCGATTCACATGATCGACGATCGCGCGGCCGGTGCATGCGGCGTCATCGTCGGAATGCGGCTGCTTCAGCCACACGAACGTCGAATCGGTATCGCCATAAATGACCTCGTACCCCTGCGATTCGATGAGCTCGCGCGTCCGGTGCATGATCTCGTGGCCGCGCATCGTGATCGACGATGCGAGCCTCGGATCGAAGAAACGGCACCCGGTCGAGCCGAGCACCCCGTAGAACGCGTTCATGATGATCTTCAGCGCCTGCGACAGCGGCGCGTTGCGCTTGCGTTTCGCCTGCTCGCGGCCTTCCCAGACGTGCCGCACGATGTCCGGCAGGCAGTGACGTGTGCGGGAGAAGCGCGCGCCGAGAAATCCGGGCACCGATTCTGCGTCGTCCGGATGGCCGAGGCCCTCGATCAACCCGACGGGATCGATCAGGAACGTGCGGATGATCGACGGATACAGGCTCTTGTAGTCGAGCACGAGCACCGAGTCGTACAGGCCCGGCCGCGAATCCATCACGAAGCCGCCGGGACTCGTTTGCCCGGTTACGTCGCCGAGGTTCGGCGCGACGTAGCCAAGCCGGTGCATTCTCGGCATGTAGAGATGCGTGAAGGCCGCGACCGATCCGCCCGTGCGGTCGGCCGCCAGACCGGTGACGGCCGCGCGTTCGAGCATGAACGACAGCAGGTCCGCCTTTTCGAAGATGCGCGTGACCAGCTCGCAGTCCTTCAGGTTGTAACGCGCGAGCGCGGGCTTGTCGTGGTCGAACCGGCGCTGGATTTCTTCCATGCGCTGGTACGGGTTGTCGATCGCCTTGCCTTCGCCGAGCAGCGACCGCGCGACGTATTCGAGGCTGAACGACGGGAAGCTCCAGGTGGCCGATCTCAACGCGTCGATGCCGTCGATGATGAGGCGACCGGCCGCCGCGGCGAAGAAATGGTCGGGCTGCTGGCCGTGCGCGCGCCAGTCGAGCACGCTGCCGCCGCGTCCGAGCCGCAGCGGCACCCGATACTGCTCGGCATGCGCGTGCAGCACGCGCAGGTCGAACTGGATCAGGTTCCAGCCGATGATCGCGTCCGGGTCGTGTTGCTCGAACCAGTCGTTCAGCCCGGCGAGCAGCGCGGGCCGGCTGTCGCAATAGTCGAGCCGGAAGTCGAGATCGCGGGCGTCGCCGTTTTCCGGGCCGAGCATGAAGACCTGGCGCTGCCCGCATCCTTCCAGCGCGATCGAATAAAGCTCGCCGCGCGCGCTGGTCTCGATGTCGAGCGACACGCATCGCAACGCGGGACGATAGTCCGTCTCGGCCTTCAGCTCTCCGTCGGACAGGACGCCATCGCCCGCCGACTCGCCGCGAAACCGCACCGCCGCCGTGATGAACCGCTCCATCATGTATCGGTCGGGCGGCAGCACGTCGGATTCGTAGACGTCGACGCCTGCCGCGGTCAGGCGCTTCTGCAGCCCGGTCAAATGGCGATACCGCCGGCAATACAGGCCGGTCACGGGGCGCTGACGGAAGTCGCGCAGCGCGAGCGGGCGCAGCTCGGCATCGCGTTCGCCCGCCAGCACGCGCTCGGCCAATTCCTGCTGTTCGGCCGGCACGAACGCGACCGCTTCCTGCGGACGCAAGCGCACGCGGCGCGGACCGCGTTCGGTTGTCAGCCAGAACTCGATTTCGATGCCGGTCGCGGTGTCCCGCCAGTGGCGGGTGAGGATGAAACCCTGCTCGAATTCCGTCAAGACGCTCGCTCGCCGTTGATGCCCAGGCGGCGGATTTTAGCGCCTGGGCGGGGTGTCCGCTTCACGTGGCCTTGAATCGATTCGGGCGTGTTGTGCGATCTCGCACGGTGAGGGCGGCAGGTCAATCGTGCAAGGACGCACTCCAGGGAATCCGACACCCGGCATGCCGTCCCCGCTTCACGCAGCGAATTCGTACGCCACCGCAGCGATATGCCCTCGCCAGTACGGCATTGCGCCTTCGGACAGCAGCCACGCCGCCTCGCCGTCGAGCGGCACCAGCATGCCCGCGCGCTCCTGGTAATTCCACACGCGTCCGTGCCACGGCGTCGGGACAATCCGGCGGCCGACCGTGCGCCCACGCGCGTCGGCCTGAACGGCCTCGATCAATCCTTGCAGGTCAAAGCGAAACAGCAGGGTGGCGGTGTTCGCGCCGTCGCTCACCGTCGCCCATGCGGAATTTGCGTCGCAGGGTTTCCAGCGGACCCCCTGACTGGGGAGCAACGCAGTGGGATACCAGACGGCTTCGGCCAGAAAGCGCATGAGCTCGCCCTCGGCGATATCGCCTCCGCCACGCAAGTCGGCCACGGGAATCGCGCCGAGAATGGCGGCGCGCAAGATGCCTTCGCCCGCGATGTAAGCGTCGTGCACCCGAATGCTCACGCCGGGCGCCATGGCGATCCGGCCGTCCCAATCGAAACCGGGGCGATGCGCGATCACCCGCTGGTCGGAGGCGAATGATTTCCATCGCGCCTTTTCCCCGCCGGCATTGAAGGTGCCGCGATGCTGGACGCGCACGCCGGCCACCATGCGCTGGCCGTCCTTGAGCACGATCCGGAAATACCGCTGCACCGGGGCCGGTAGCCCGTCGAGTTCGCGGAAATCGACGGTTCCGGGGACGACGGCAGCGCGTGCCGCGTCAAGGCGCGCCCGCAGGTTTCGCGTGCCTGCGCGCCAACGGAAGCGGCCGTACAGCGACACAACGCATGGTGCTGCGATGGCAGCCAGCGCGACGATGACGATCTTCATCGCGCTCGATCCAGGACGTTCTTGCCCAACGCAACGGCCCTCCCCGAAAACCGCCGTGGCCCGATGAGTGAAGCTTCATCGGGCCACGGCGAACCCCAGCGCGTCACCCCGCGCGCGTCAACTCACTCGTCCATCAACCGGACCTTCACCTTCTTGCCCTTCACCTTGCCGGCGCTGAGCTTGCGCAGCGCGTCGCGCGCGACGCTGCGCTCGACCGCCACGTATGTCGAGAATTCGGTCACGTTGATCTTGCCGATCTGCGCGCCGTTGAAGCCCGCTTCACCGGTCAGCGCGCCGAGCACGTCGCCGGGACGGATCTTCTCCTTGCGCCCGCCGAGAATCTGCAACGTCTCCATCGGCGGCAGCAACGGTGCGTTGCTTTCGGCCTTCAGTTCGGCCAGCGGGTGCCATTCGACGTCGCGCTTCTGCGCCTGCTCGATGGCGCCGACGCGCCCCATCTCGTTCATGCTCGCGAGGCTCAGCGCCCAGCCATCCTGATCCGCGCGGCCGGTGCGGCCGATGCGGTGCACGTGCACCTCCGGATCGGGCGTCACGTCGACGTTGATCACCGCTTCGAGTTGCGCGATGTCGAGGCCGCGTGCGGCGACGTCGGTGGCGACGAGCACGGAACAGCTGCGGTTCGCGAACTGGATCAGCACCTGGTCGCGTTCGCGCTGATCCAGCTCGCCGTGCAGCGCGAGCGCATGAAAGCCCTGCGCGCGCAACACGTCGAGCAGGTCGCGGCACTGCTGCTTGGTGTTGCAGAACGCCAGCGTGCTCACCGGCCGATAGTGATTCAGCAGCATGCCGACGGCGTGCAGCCGCTCGTCCTCGGTGACTTCGTAGAAGCGCTGGCGAATCTTGCTGTCGTCGTGGCGCTCCTCGAGCTTCACTTCCTTCGGATTCGACAGGATGCGCTGGCACAGCTTCTCGATGCCGTCCGGGTACGTCGCGGAAAACAGCAGCGTCTGGCGCTCTTTCGGGCATTGACGCACGACGGTCGCGATGTCGTCGAAGAAGCCCATGTCGAGCATCCGGTCCGCCTCGTCGAGCACGAGCGTATTCAGCGCGCCGAGCGCGAGGCTGCCGCGCTCCAGATGGTCCATGATGCGCCCCGGCGTGCCGACGACGATGTGCGCGCCGTGCTCGAGGCTCGCCGATTGAGGACGCATCGGCGTGCCGCCGCACAGCGTCAGCACCTTGACGTTCTCCTCGCCGCGCGCGAGGCGGCGGATTTCCTGCGTGACTTGGTCGGCGAGTTCGCGCGTCGGGCACAGGACCATTGCCTGCACGTCGAAGCGGCGCGTGTCGAGGCGCGCGAGCAGCGGGAGCGAGAACGCGGCGGTCTTGCCGCTCCCGGTCTTCGCCTGCGCGATCAGGTCGTGGCCGGCGAGCGTGACGGGCAGGCTCGCCGCCTGGATCGGCGTCATCTCGACATAGCCGAGTTGCGTGAGATTGGCGAGCGTGGCGGGCGTGAGCGGAAGCTCGCTGAAGCGCGTGGCGATCGGTTGGCTGGTCATGTCGTGGTGGCGGGTTAGAGGTACGGACGGCCTTCGATCTGTTCGTAGACGATCGTGCCGTCGTCGGCGTCGAAGCGCTCGACATAGTTGCGCGCGCCGCACAGCGGGCAGCGGAACAGCAGGCCCTGTCCCTCGTCCTTGATGACGACGTCGGACGTTTCCCACTGCGTGCCGCAGCTCTGGTTTCTGCAAGTAAACACGGTCATTCTCCAGCTGGATTCTGTTGCGCGCCGTCGCTGCGTCGAGCGAAGGCGCGGATGTTGCGCGGGCACGGCGCGTGCCATCCGGGCGGATGCCCGGATGCGACGCGGCCGTTGGTTTGATGTTTCGTCGGGGCGGATGATGGATCAGGCGGCGACAGAAGATCGCGCGTCCGGCAATTTTAACGGATATGCGGAACCTGCCCTGCGGCGGTGGCGCGGCGACGGCTTTGGGGCAGTCGCGGAGGGGCGTGAGTGCGGCGCGCTGAAACAGGCTTACAAGCTGCCACGGAATCGGTTTATGATCGACCTGTCCCCCTGTCGTCGCAAGGCGCGGCGGGGATGACGTCGGGATTTCCCGGATACTGTGTGCGTTGGCAAATCAACCAAAAAAGGGTAAGCAATGCGATCTTCCGTGAGCAAATTGACTCTCGTTACGGTTTCGGCTGCGTTTCTGATTGGCGCGATTTCTCCGGCCTTCGCGCAGACGGAAGCAAGTGCGCCGTCTGCGTCGGAGACCAAGGCGGCCGCCAAGGCGGCGAAGAAACAGGCGCGCGCGCAAGCCCGCGCGCAGCACAAGGCCGAGCGCAAGGCCGCGCGGGCAAAGAATGCCGCTGAACTGAAGCGTCTCGAGGATGCCGGCTACAAGCCCGCGGCGAACGATCCGAACTATCCGCAGAACCTGCAGGACGCGCAGAAGAAGGTCAACGCCGCAGGCGCCGCGAGCCAGTAAGCGTCGCGAGGGTCGGGTGTGCGGTTCGTCATCGATCGTCCAGGTCGCCGCGCGCTCACACCTGACCTTTCTCCCCCGTCATCTCGTCGGCAATGCGCCGCACATGCGCGAGCAGGTTGTCGACGTCCCCGGCCTCCGTCGCGAATGACGTGACGAAGCGGGCCACGTTCGGCGCCCAGCGGTCGTGGTAGAACGCGAACCCCGCGTCGAGCAGGCCCCGGATGACCCGCGCAGGCAGTCGGCAAAACACGATGTTCGCCTGCGTCTCGCCCAGTACCTCGACGCAACCCGACTGCGCGAACCCGCGCGTCAGGCGCTGCGCCATGTCGTTGGCCTGGCGTGCGTTGCGCAGCCACAGGTCGTCGTTCAGGTACGCGTCGATCTGGGCCGACAGGAAGCGCATCTTCGAAAACAGGTGGCCGGCGCGCTTGCGGCGATAGCCCATCTCGGCCGCGAGCGACGCATCGAACAGCACGATCGCCTCCGCCGCGAGCACGCCGTTCTTGGTCGCGCCGAAGGAAAGCGCATCGACGCCCGCCTTCCAGGTCATTTCCGCGGGAGAGCAATCGAGCGAGACCAGCGCGTTGGCGAAGCGCGAGCCGTCCATGTGAAGCCGCACCGACGATGCCTTGCAGACTTCTCCGATCGCCTCGATTTCCGCCCGCGTGTAGACGCTGCCCACTTCGGTCGCCTGCGTGATGCTGACGCACGACGGTTGCGTCGCATGCACGTCGCCGACCTTGACGCGTGTCGCGGCGCGAAGCGCATCGACGTCGATCTTCGCGGACGGCCCGTCGATCGTGACCAGTTTGGCGCCGTTGGTGAAGAACTCGGGCGCGCCGCACTCGTCGTTGTTGACGTGGCTGGCCGGATGGCAGAACACGCTGCCCCACGGCGGGGTCATCGTGCTCAGGCACAGCGCGTTGGCCGCCGTGCCGGTCGGCACGAGGAACACGTCGACTTCGCGCTCGAACACGTCGCCGAGCTTGCGCGCGACGCGCGCGGTCAGGTCGTCCCCGCCGTACGGATTGGCCTGACCGGCATTGCCGGCCGCAATGGCGTCGAGCACTTCCGGCGACGCGCCCCAGATGTTGTCGCTTGTAAAGCCCAGAGCCGGCGCTCCGGAGCCGGATTTCGAATCGCGATTCACAGTCGTATCCTCAATGTGCTGGGGAACACCGTATCCCCCGACCGGCACATCCTATTTCGACCGTTTCCGCCGCGATTGTAAAAAATTGATCGGGGCAGCCGCGTCGGCGGCATGGCCCGCACGCGGCTCGTCCAATCTCGTCTAATAATTCGACGGCGCGACGCCAAACGCCTGCCGGAACGCGCGATTGAAGTGGCTTTGGTCGTAGAACCCCACGCGTTGCGCGACGTCGGCGATCGTCTGCGCGTTTCGCGACAGGAGTTCGCAGGCCCGCTCGAGGCGCAGGCGCACCAGCCACGCGTGCGGCGTCATCCCGATGGTCTGCTTGAATTGCTTCAGGAACCGAAACCGGCCCAGGCCGCACAACGCGGCCAGTTCGTCCAGCGTGATCTTGTCGCCGAGGTGGGCGAAGCAGTATTCCCTGACGCGCTGCCATTGCACCGGCGACAGCGCGCCTTTGATTTCCTCCGGAACGAGCGCGCGGGACTGTGTGAACAGGAACGCCAGCAGCGTCAGCCACTCCGACTGCACGTCGAGCGAGGCGGCGCCGTCGCTGCGTTGCATGGCGTCGTGCAGGCGCAGGAGATGGCCGGCAAGCGCGGGATCTTCGAGCATCGTGCCGGCCAGCTCCAGCTCGCGGTGCCCGCCGCCGATCTCCTGCGCCGCGCCGCTCAGAAGCGCCGGCGAAAGCCGGAACGTCCTGAGCGCGTATTCGTCGCCGCCATCGGCAACGCCATCATGGATCTCGCCGGGCGGCATCAGCGAGACACAGCCCGGCCCGACCCGTACCGTCTTGCCGTTGAAGCGCTGACGCTGAACGCCTTCGGTGACGAGGCCGATGTGGTAGTCGAGGTGGAAATGACGATCGAAACTGAATTCCGAGAAGCGTGCGGCACCCAGCACCAGGCCGGGAATCTCGTCGACTTGCCGGTACCGGACGTGATCAGCCATGTTCCCGCTCCGCAACGGCGCGATTGCGCCGGACCTCGTTCGGGGTCTTGCCGGTCCAGCGCTTGAACGCATGCCGAAAGCTCACCACGTCGCTGAAGCCCAGCGTGAGCGCGATGTCCTCGGTGCTGAGCGCGGTCGAGTTCAGGTAGTCGATCGCGAGCGCCTTGCGCACGCTCGTCAGCAGTTCGCTGTACGAGGTCCCCTCGGCTTCGAGCTTGCGGCGCAGCGTGCGTGACGTCATGCACAGGCTCTCTGCGATCCCGTCGATGTCCGGGAACCGCCCCGGCGTGCGGGTCAGTTCGCGATACACGCGGCGCGTGATGCCCGCCTGCCAGCGGAACTGCTCGAGCAGTTCCGCGCACTGCATCGAGACCTGCGCGGCGGTGAGGGGGTTGGCCAGTTGCGGCGCGCGCGACAGCCACGCGGCCGGATAGCTGAGGAAATTCTGCGGCTGATCGAACGCGAGCGGGCATTCCAGCGCCTCGGACAGCGCGGCGGCGTGCGGCGGCTCCGGCTGGGTGAACGACGCGCGGGCGGGCACGCACCACGTTCCCATCACGTCCTTGATGATGGTCGCGTGCACGACGAACTGCTGGTCGATCAGGAAGCGATACAGCGCGTCGTCCACGTCGGGCAGCAGGAGGGCGTCCGGTGCGGGAAGCACCCACATCGCTTCGTTTTCCTGTTCGACCCAGCGGATGCCGAGCACGCCGTTGACGAGCGGGTGGTATTTGACCGCCGTGTCGAATGCGCGCCCCATCGACTCCGAGCACAGCATCGCGTAGCCGTACAGCCCGTAGCTCGATACGCGCAGCCGCTGCCCGACCCGCACGCCCAGATCCGGGATGCCGCACAGGCGAACCGCGTTGCGCGCGGCGGTCAGGAACTGCAGCGACGACGTCTGCGTGAGCGGGTCGGCAAGCGCGCCCCGATCGAGATCCGTGCCGGCCAGCACCGCGCACGCGTCCACGCCGGCGTCGGACGCCACGTCGACCAGTGCGGCCAGCTTGGCCGGCGAGAAGCGCTTTTCCTGAAACGCGACGGGGGACGGAGCGTCCGCCGATCGGTCACGTTGAACGGCCGGTGCCGTCGGGTTCGCGAGGGAGGTCCGGTGCATGACAGGATTCTGTGTCTGAAGAGATACCCATTCCGAGCGTCGAATTCTGCGCTCAAACGGGCCGACTTGCCACAGGGTTCGCATTCGTCAGGCATCCCAAGGCGTGCGTGGCACGATGCGCCGGCAGCCGGGCGGCGCGTGGTTCGAGGGTCGGGACACGCGGTATGTCCTCCGCGATCATCATTTCGGCCGCGCCGATCATTTGCAAACTGCGGACGACACGCCATAGTGCGTGACACAAGGGGCATCCCGCGTTCGCGCGGATGCCGAATCAAATACCCCGTTGGGGGAGACGCATGGGTCGGTTCGAGACGGATTGCTGCGATTCGGTCGAAGCCGGACGGGAGGATTGCCGCCGCTGGGGAAACGGCGCGCGCGATCCGTTTGCGTCGACCGACTATGGAATTTCGAATGAGCAACAGACACTGGCTCTCGTCTTATGGATCGATCCCCGCCGAGATCGACGCCGATCGCCATCCTTCCGTCACCGCGCTGCTGGACGATGCCATGCGCCGGTTCGCGACGCGGCCGGCGTTCCGCGCGTTCGGCCAGACCCTGACCTATGCGGACGTCGATCGCCTGTCGACGGCATTGGCCGCTTATCTGCAGAAAGTGGCCGGCGTCAAAAAGGGCGACCGCGTGGCCGTCATGCTGCCCAACCTGCTGTCGTTTCCGATCGCGCTCATCGCGATCAGCAAGATCGGCGCGATCCAGGTCAACGTCAATCCGCTGTACACCGCGCGGGAACTCGAGCATCAGCTCGATGACGCCGGTGTCGAAGTCATCCTGGTATACGACGGCTCCACGCCCACGCTCGCGCAGGTGATTGGCAAGACCCGCATCCGCACGGTCATCACGGCCGGCCCCGGCGACGGCGGGCCGGTCGCGATTCCCGGCCCCGCGGTCGATCCCGCGTTCGCCGATGCGATTGCGCTGCCGGCCGCGCTCGCCGGAGGCGCGACGCTCGCGCTCGACCCCGTGGACGTGAGCGGCGACGACCTGCTTCTGCTGCAGTACACCGGCGGGACGACGGGGCTGTCGAAGGGGGCCGCGCTGTCGCATCGCAATCTCGTCGCCAACGTCGAGCAGTTCAAGTCCTTCATGGCCGCCGCGATGCAGCCGGGCGAAGAAGTGATCGTGACCGCGATCCCGCTTTATCACATCTTCGCGTTGACCGTGAACGCCCTCGCGTATTTTTCCGTCGGCGCGGAAAACTGGCTCGTGGCCAATCCGCGCGACACCGACGCGTTCATCGACGTGCTGAAGGCCGCGCGGCCGACGATCTTCATCGGCGTCAATACGCTGTACGCCGGGCTGACTGCGCATGCGCGCCTCGCCGAGGTGGACTGGTCGAGACTGAAACTGAGCGTCGGCGGCGGCGCGGCGGTGATCGACGTCGTCTCCGAACGGTGGCGCAAAGCCACCGGCAGTTTCATCCGCGAGGGATACGGCCTGTCGGAAACCTCGCCCGTGGTGTCGTTCAACCCGCTGATTGTCAGCGAATTCAACGGCACGACCGGCATGCCGTTGCCGTCCACGGACGTCAAGCTGCTCGATGACGCGGACCGGGAGGTCGGTATCGGCCTGCCCGGCGAAATCTGCGTGAAGGGGCCGCAGGTGATGCGCGGCTACTGGCGGCAGCCGGAGGCCAACGCGACGGTGTTCACTGCCGACGGCTATCTCCGTACCGGCGACGTCGGCGTGTTCGACGACAGGGGCTTCCTGAAGATCGTCGACCGCAAGAAGGAGATGATCATCGTCTCGGGCTTCAACGTGTACCCGAACGAAGTGGAAGCGGTCGCGGCCGCGTTCCCCGGCGTCGCCGAGTGCGCGTGCATCGGCGTGCCGGACGAGAAGACCGGCGAGGCGGTCAAGCTGTTCGTGGTCGCGGCGCCCGGCGCCGACGTGAACGCGGAAGCGCTCGTCGCGCATTGCCGCGCCGGCATGGCCGGGTACAAGGTGCCACGGATCGTCCGCCTCGTCGAAGCGCTGCCGAAATCGACGGTCGGCAAGATCCTGCGGCGCGAGCTCCGCAGCGTCGACTGACTGGCCGGGGCGTGCCGCGGCGGTCATCGAGCGGCACGCGACACGAATTCAACGGTTCTCATGTTCATGGTCGCAAGGAAAGCGATCCATCCTTATCAATTCGCATAACTAATCTAAATACTGGAGACAATTCGTCATGAAAGAAGCCGCTTGCGTAGCCGTCGCCGCCGCATTGCTTTCGGGTTCGGCCGCACATGCCCAATCGGCCGGCACCACCGTCGTCGGGGGAGGGTGGATGCGTATCGCGCCTCAGGATTCGAGCGATCCGCTCGAGGTCGGCGGGCATGGCATTCCGAATACGGGAACCCGCGTCGACAACGCCGACACGCTCGGTATCACGGTTACGCACTTCTTCACCGACAACCTCGCGGTGGAGACGGTGGCCGGCATTCCGCCGCGATTCCGGTTCTACGGCAAAGGCGCGCTCGCGTCTGCGTCGATCAATCCGCTCGGGGACGTCCGGCAGTGGAGCCCGGCGCTGGTCTTCAAGTATTACTTCGGGCGGGCGGAGTCGACATGGCGGCCGTACCTCGGCCTGGGCGTGAGCTACATCTGGTTCACGGGCGGGCACGTGAATCCCGCCTTTCAGCAGGCGCTGAGCATGCAGCTGTCCAACGGAGCCACCGCCGGCATGCCGACGAGCGCCCGTATCGACAGCGCGTGGTCTCCGGTCTTCAACGCGGGCATGAACTACAACTTCGACAAGCACTGGTCGGCGGGGCTGTCGATCTCGTACCTGCCGTTCGGCACCAAGGCCAAACTGACGACCAGGATGCCCAACGGCGCGAGTGTGACGAGCGTCGCGAAGATCGGGCTCGATCCGCTCGTCACGTATGTGTCGATCAACTACGCGTTCTGAATGCGCGCCAGCGCGCATCCACGGCGTATGCAGGGGGCTCACGTGTCGCGCGCGACGACGTGAGCCTCGGGCGACGCGTCACCCGGCGGCGTCCCGGCCGCCGCATCGGACGTTTTTGAAAGATGGCCGTGGTAGAGTCGCCGACTGTGACCAACTTGCCAACCCCGAGGCACACGGGAGCGATCCGGCTCCTTTAACGGCTGATGGGCAGTGACAATCTGGCCCTGTTTCGCTGATCACCGTCGGCGATGCGTGGCGCTGCCCCAGACGAGTCTGCCGACGGAACCGACATAGCGACTGTGCGTATCTCCATCAGCCGTCTCGCCGTTCTTGCGGGACGCCATCCCCGAATCGTCGGCACGCTCGGAACGTTGATGGCGCTTGGCGTGCTGTCGATCAGTCTGGCGACGCTGCTCGCCGCGCGCGATGAGGCGATCGAGCATGCGCACGACACCTCGCGGAACATCACCGCGATTCTCGTCAACAACATCGCGCGGACGATCGAATCGTCTGATCATTCGCTGATGACGTTGATTGGCAGCATCAGGGCGCGCGGCGTCGGACATCTCGATCCGGCCATCCGGCACGCGTTGGCGTTCGAGCAGATGGAGGCGACCCAGTACGTCACCGGCATGGGCGTGATGGACGCGCACGCGCATATCGTCGCCGGCGGCCATGGCGTGTCGTCCGCGACGGACTTCAGCGACAGGGATTACTTTTTCGTGCATCGCCAGGCCGCCGACGTCGGACTGTACGTGTCCCGGCCGTATCGTTCGCGTGTGCGAAACGGCGCGGAGTCGATCGCCCTGAGCCGGCGGATCAGCCGGCAGGACGGCTCGTTCGAGGGCGTGGCGCTGGTCGCGATCGATATCGTGTATTTCCGGCAGATGCTGTCGAAGCTGGACGTGGGGCCGCACGGCGTGACGGCGATCGTCCGCGTCGACGGAACGCTCGTCGCGCGCAATCCGAGGCTTCCGGGGGACGAATCGCGCTCGTTCGGACATTCGCCGACCTTTCCGCGCATGGCGAACCACGATTCCGGCTTCTACGAGACGTATTCGCCGATCGACGGCGTGCTGCGCCTCTATACGTTCGAGCGCATTCCGGGCACGCCGCTGATCGCCGTCGTCGCGCCCGCGAAGCGCGACGTGCTGGCCTCATGGCGCTCGCTGGCGTTCGTCGTGGGCGTGTGCGCGATGCTGGTCAGCATCGCGTTCTCCGGGGTCGTCTGGCTGCTGGCCTATGCGCTGCGGGACCGGGTCATGGCGCAGGACCACCTGCTCGAACTGTCGCAAACCGATCCGCTGACGGGCCTGAACAATCGCCGCGCGCTGGACGAGGCGCTCAACCGCGAATGGCGGCGGCTGCAACATACCAAGGGCACGTTGTCGATCCTCTTCATCGATGCGGACCACTTCAAGGAATACAACGACCGTTACGGTCACGCGCAGGGCGACCGCGCGCTGAAACGGCTGGCGGCGTGCATCGTCAGGCATACGCGCCGTGCCGGCGACATGGCGGCACGATACGGCGGCGAGGAATTCGTGGTGGTGCTGCCCGATACCGGCGAAGCGGGTGCGTTGAAGGTCGCCGAAGCGATCCGGCGGGGCGTCGAGGACGATCGCCAGGACGATGCGTTTTGCGGCCTGCCGCCTTTCAGCATCAGTGTCGGGTTCGCGTCGAGCCGGCGCGCAGACCCGCGCACCCTCGACGAATTCATCCGGTCGGCGGACGCCGCGCTGTATGCGGCGAAGCGGGCCGGCAGGAATTGCATCGTCGCCGCGGATTCCGAACAGGTCTGACGCGCGGGCCGAAGCGCGCGCGGCGTGCCGCCGCCGATCCGCCGGGCCGCGAGGCGGCCGGTGCTACTCCTCCTCGTTTCGCGCGCGATTCGCGTCGTCCAGCTGCTTCATGTTGTCGAGCAGCTTGAGCAGGTAATGCAGCGTGTGCGTGACGTCGTCGACGGAAAAGTCTTCGAGTACCGTTTCGTAATACCGATGAATCTTGGGCGTGGCCTGCTGAATCCACAGCGTGCGGCCCGATTCGCTCATCTTGACGAGCCGCGCGCGGCGATCCTTGCCGTCGGGCTCGGTCGTGATGTGGCCGTCGCGCTCCATCCGGCTGAGCAGCCCCGACAGATTCTGCCGGCTCACCATCAGATACCGCGCCAGATCGCCCACCCCCATCCCGTGTGCCGCTTCGTCGCGCGACAGCGCGCCGAGCACCGCCCATTGCTGGGTGGTCAGACCCTCGTCTTCGACCGCTCGCGTTCCTGTTTTGTGCAACATGTTGGCGCATTGGTAGAGGCGGAAGAACAGTCGGTTCGCGAGCTCGAGCTTCGCTGAAGAAGCATGCTTTTCAGTAGCCTTGACCAAGGGATACTCCTAGTGTTGCGGGACTTGTTATCGGGATGCGTCGAACATAGTATACCAACATGTTGACGCATTTAGTGCGGCAAGCGCGGTTGGCTCAGGCACGCCAATGGTACCTCTCACAACAGACGGAGCAGCATGATGGGAAGACTTGAAGGCAAGACGGTCGTCGTGACCGGCGGTGGTGGCGGCATCGGCGGCGCGACGTGCCGCCGCTTTGCGCGGGAAGGCGCGCGCGTCGCCGTGCTGGATCTCTCGCTCGGCGCCGCCGACAAGGTGCGCGACGAGATCCGCGCGGCGGGCGGCGTGGCCGAGGCGATCCGCTGCGACATCACGAAGCGGGAAGACGTCGACGTCGCCGTCGCGGCGGTCGAGGCGGCGCTCGGGCCGATCGACGTGCTGGTGAACAACGCCGGCTGGGACGTGTTCAAGCCGTTCACGAAAACCGAGCCCGCCCAGTGGGAGCGCCTGATCGCGATCAACCTGACCGGCGCGCTGCATCTGCACCACGCGGTGCTCCCGGGCATGGTCGAGCGCAAGGCCGGGCGGATCGTCAATATCGCATCGGACGCGGCGCGCGTCGGTTCGTCGGGCGAGGCGGTCTATGCGGCCTGCAAGGGCGGGCTGGTGTCGTTCTCCAAGACGATTGCCCGCGAACACGCGCGCCACGGCATCACCGTCAACGTCGTGTGCCCGGGGCCGACCGACACCGCGCTGTTCGCCGAATACAGGGAAGGCGCGGGCAACCCCGAGAAGCTGATGGAAGCGTTCCAGCGCTCGATCCCGCTCGGGCGCATCGGCCAGCCCGACGACCTGCCGGGCGCGGTGGTGTTCTTCGCCAGCGACGACGCGGCGTTTGTCACCGGGCAGGTGCTCAGCGTGTCCGGCGGCCTGACGATGGCCGGTTGAATTCACTCATCAAGGAACGTTCATGAACTACGAAGACATCCTCTATGAAGTGCGCAACGGCGCGGCGTGGATCACGATCAACCGCCCGGACAAGATGAACGCCTTTCGCGGCCGTACCTGCGACGAGCTGATCCACGCGATCAACCGCGCGGGCTACGACCGCGAGATCGGCGCGATCGTGCTGGCGGGCGCCGGCGATCGCGCGTTCTGCACCGGCGGCGACCAGTCGGCGCACGAAGGGCAGTACGACGGCCGCGGCACGATCGGGCTGCCGATGGAGGAACTGCACAACGCGATCCGCGACGTGCCGAAGCCGGTGATCGCGCGCGTGCAGGGCTATGCCGTCGGCGGCGGCAACGTGCTCTGCACCATCTGCGACTTCACGATCGCATCGGAAAAGGCGGTGTTCGGGCAGGTCGGCCCGAAGGTCGGCTCGGTCGATCCGGGTTATGGCACCGCATTTCTGGCGCGCGTCGTCGGCGAGAAGAAGGCGCGCGAGATCTGGTACATGTGCCGCCGCTACCCGGCGGCGGAAGCGCTCGCGATGGGGCTCGTCAACGCCGTGGTCCCGCACGACCAGCTCGACGCGGAAGTGCAGAAGTGGTGCGACGAGATCATGGAGAAGAGCCCGACCGCCATCGCGATCGCGAAGCGCTCGTTCAACATGGACACCGCGCATCAGTCCGGCATCGCGGGCATGGGTATGTACGCGCTCAAGCTCTACTACGACACGGAAGAGTCGCGCGAAGGCGTGCGGGCCTTCCAGGAAAAGCGCAAGCCCGAGTTCCGCAAGTACGCGAAATAACACCGGCAACGCCGCCGTCCGCAGGACCGGACCGCGCCCGCACGGCGCGGCCGGGCCTGCCACCGTCCAGGAGAGATCATGAACCCCTATCTTGATGAAGACCTCGTCGTGCTCGGCGAGCACGCGCGACGCTTTGCGCAGGGGCGCGTCGCCCCCGGCTTCCTGGAGCGCGACCGTACCCGCGTGCTCGATCGCGACCTGATGCGCGAGATGGGGCAGATGGGCTTCATCGCGCCGGAACTGCCCGAGCAATATGGCGGGCAGGGGCTGGGCTGCCTGGCGGCCGGCGTGATCCACGAGGAGATCGCGCGCGCCGACCTGAGCCTGTCCTATATCAATCTGCTGGCGTCGCTGAACGGGCAGATCCTGGCTCACCATGCGGCCCCCGAGATCGCGAAGCCGTGGCTCGAGCGGCTGACGCGCGGCGACGCATTGTTCGCGATCGCGCTGACGGAGCCGCGTGGCGGCTCGGACGCGGCGAACCTGCGCCTGAGGATGGAGCGCGTCGGCGACCATTACGTGCTCAATGGCGAAAAAACCTCGATCTCCGCCGCCGACCAGGCGGACGCCGCGGTGGTGTTCGCGCGCACCGGAACGGTCGAGCAGGGCGCGCGGGGCGTGTCCGCGATCCTGGTGCCGATGGACTTGCCGGGCATCACGCGCAACCGCTTCGACTGTCATGGGCAGCGCGCGATCGGCCGCGGCTCGATTTTCTTCGAGAACGTGCGCGTGCCCGCCGACCACCTGCTGGGCGACGAGGGCAAGGGCTTCGTGCAGGTGATGCAGGGCTTCGACTTCTCCCGCGCGCTGATCGGCCTGCAGGTGCTCGCGGTGGCGCAGGTCAGCCTCGACGAGACCTGGGAGTACGTCGCGCAGCGCGAGGCGTTCGGCAAGCCGCTTGCCGCGTTCCAGGGCGTCTCGCATCCGCTCGCCGAATACGCGACGCAGGTGACCGCCGCGCGTCTGCTGTGCCTGCAGACGCTGTGGCTGAAGGACCGCGGGCTGCCGCACACGGCGGAGGCCGCGATGTGCAAGTGGTGGGGGCCGAAGCTCGCGTATGACGTGGTGCACCAGTGCCTGCTGTCGTTCGGTCACGGCGGCTACGACCGCGGGCCGATGGAGCAGCGCCTGCGCGACGTGCTCGGCTTCCAGATCGGCGACGGCACGGCCCAGATCATGAAGACGATCATCGCGCGCGCGAATGCCGGACGCGACGCGGTGCCCGCCTGAGCGCGCGGCAAACCATGCGCCAAATGAACTGGAGACAGGATATGGAGTTCGACGCCGTGCTGATCCCGCCGCGACGCGCGCAGAGCATCGCGCGGGGCTGGTGGCAGGACCGCACCATCAACGACGCGCTCGACGCATGCGTGGTCGCGTGCCCGGACCGGATCGCGCTCAGTGCGCTGCGCGTCGAGGACGGCTCGATGACGCGCTTCACGTATCGCGAGATGGCGGCGATGGCCGACCGCATCGCCGTGGGGCTGGCCCGTCTCGGCGTCGGCCGCAACGACGTGGTGTCCGCGCAGTTGCCCAACTGGTGGGAGTTCACGCTGACGTATCTCGCCTGTTCGCGCATCGGCGCGGTGATGAACCCGCTGATGCCGATCTTCCGCGAGCGCGAGCTGTCGTTCATGCTGAATCACAGCCGCAGCAAGGTCGCGATCGTGCCGAAGCGGTTTCGCGGCTTCGACTATGAAGCGATGCTGAACGGCCTGAAGGGCAGCCTGCCGGCGCTCGCGCACGTCGTGGTGGTGGGCGGCGAGGCCGACGGGCAGCCGGGCGCAAACAGCTTCGAGGCGCTGCTGTCCGGCCCGCCGTGGGAGCAGGCGCCCGACGCGCACGCAATCCTGACGCGGCACCGCCCCGGGCCCGACGACGTCACGCAGCTGCTCTACACGTCGGGCACGACGGGGGAGCCGAAGGGCGTCATGCATACCGCCAACACGCTGATGTCGAACATCGTTCCATATGCGCAGGCGATGCGCCTGGACGACGGCGACGTGGTGCTGATGGCGTCGCCGATGGCGCACCAGACGGGCTTCATGTACGGCTTGATGATGCCCGTCATGCTGCGTGCGACCGCGGTGCTTCAGGACATCTGGCAACCCGGTGCCGCGCTGGACCTGATCCGCGGCGAGGGCGTGACCTTCACGATGGCGTCGACCGTGTTCCTGACCGATCTGGCGGCGGCCGTGAAGGAGACGGGGCGCACCGTGCCGTCGCTGCGCACGTTCCTCTGCGCGGGCGCGCCGATTCCGGGGCCGCTCGTCGAGCAGGCGCGCGCGGCGCTCGGCGCGAAGATCGTGTCGGCGTGGGGGATGACCGAGCTGGGCGCCGTCACGCTGACGGGGCTCGACGACGATGACGAGCGCGCGTTCACAACGGACGGCCACCCGCTTCCGGGCGTCGAGGTGCGCATCGTCGGCGACGACGACGCGTCGCTGCCGCCCGGATCGGTCGGCCGGCTGATGACGCGTTCCTGCTCCGGGTTCGGCGGCTATCTGCATCGCGCGCATCTCAACGCGACCGACGCCGATGGCTGGTTCGACACCGGCGATCTCGCGTCGGTCGACGCGCACGGCTATATCCGCATCAGCGGGCGCAGCAAGGACGTCATCATCCGGGGCGGCGAAAACATCCCGGTGGTCGAGATCGAAGCGCTGCTGTATCGCCATCCGGCGATCGCGGGCGTCGCGCTCGTCGCCTATCCGGACGACCGCCTCGGCGAGCGGGCGTGCGCGGTGGTCGCGCTTCGGCCGGGCGAGTATCTCGCGTTGCCGGACATCGTCGAATTCCTGAAGTCGCATCACGTCGCGATGCAGTACATCCCGGAACGGCTGTGGCTGGTGGACGCGCTGCCGGTGACGCCGGCCGGGAAGATCCAGAAATTCAGGCTGCGCGACGCGTTGCGCGAAGCCGGGCCGTCGAACTGAACCCGGCGCGCGAGGCTGCCGGCCGCAACGTGGCGGCGGACTCTCGAACACGCGATGAGCGTATGCGCCAAACGAACAGGATAACGAAACATCATGGATGAGCAACCGATCATCGTCGAAACCGCCGGCCGGGTCGGGATCGTGACGCTGAACCGGCCGAAACAGATGAACGCGCTCAACGACGCGTTGATGGACGCGCTCGGCGACGCGCTGCTGCGTTTCGACGGCGACGACGGGATCGGTGCGATCGTCATCGCCGGCAACGCGAAGGCGTTCGCGGCCGGTGCGGACATCGCCGCGATGGTGGACTGGCGCTACATGGACGTGTACCGCAGCGATTTCATCACGCGCAACTGGGAGACCATTCGCCGCGTCCGCAAGCCGGTGATCGCGGCGGTGGCCGGCATCGCGCTCGGCGGCGGCTGCGAGCTTGCGCTTGCGTGCGACATCGTGATCGCGGCCGACGATGCGCGGTTCGGCCTGCCGGAAATCACGCTGGCGATGCTGCCCGGCGCGGGCGGCACGCAGCGCCTGCCGCGCGCGATCGGCAAGGCCAAGGCGATGGACATGTGCCTGAGCGGACGCACGATGGACGCGGCGGAGGCGGAGCGCAGCGGGCTCGTGTCGCGCGTGGTGCCGGCGCACGCACTGCGCGACGCGAGCATCGCGCTGGCGACGACGATCGCCGGCTACTCGCTGCCGGCGCTGCAGGCGATCAAGGAGTCGGTCAACCGTGCGTACGAAAGTTCGCTCAGCGAGGGAATCCTGTTCGAAAGGCGGCAGTTGCATGCGCGCTTTGCGAGCGAGGACGCGCCGGAAGGAATGAAGGCGTTCCTCGAGAAGCGCAAGCCGGCGTTTACGCACCGCTGAGCGCCGGACACCCGAACCACAGAAGCAACACACTGGAGCATCCAAATGGCCCTCGATCACGCGTCTTTCGAACTGCTGCTGGCGTCGGTCCGGCGCTTCATCGACGACCGACTGGTTCCCGCCGAGGATCAGGTCGAAGCGGACGACGACGTGCCTGCCGGCATCGTCGAAGACATGAAGGAGATGGGCCTGTTCGGCCTGTCGATTCCCGAAGAATATGGCGGCATCGGCCTGTCGATGGCGCAGGAATGCGCGGTGGCCTACGAGCTGGGGCAGACCGCGCTGGCGTTTCGCTCGGTGTTCGGCACCAACGTCGGCATCGGTTCGCAGGGCATCCTGATGGACGGCACCGACGCGCAGAAGCGCGAGATCCTGCCGCGCGTCGCGAGCGGCGAGCTGATCATGTCGTTCGCGCTGACTGAACCCGACGCGGGCTCCGACGCGGCCGCGATCCGTACCCGCGCCGAGCATGCGCCGGGCAGCGACGGCGGCGTCTACGTGCTGAACGGCACGAAGCGATTCATCACGAACGCGCCGCGTGCCGGTGCGCTGACCTTGATGGCGCGCACCGGCGGCCCGGGGGCGGGCGGGATCTCGTCGTTCATCGTGCCGACCGACCTGCCCGGCATCAGCCTCGGCAAGCCCGACAAGAAGATGGGGCAGCGCGGCACCAAGACCTGCGACGTCATGCTCGACAACGTCCGGGTGCCGGCGGAGAACATCATCGGCGGCGTGCCGGGTCAGGGGTTCAAGACTGCAATGAAGGTGCTGGATCGCGGGCGCCTGCATGTCGCGGCGCTGTCGTGCGGCGTCGCGCAGCGGGTACTGAACGAGTCGGTCGAGTACGCGCGGACGCGGCGGCAGTTCGGCCAGCGCATCGGCGACTTCCAGCTCGTGCAGGCCATGCTCGCCGACAGCCAGGCGGAGCTGTACGCCGGCTGGTCGATGGTTCAGGACTGCGCGCTGCGCTACGACGGCAAGCCGGCGGGCCAGAGCGATCCGGACGTCAGCATGCGCGCGTCGTGCGCGAAGATGTTCTGCACCGAGATGGCCGGCCGCGTCGCGGACCGGGGCGTGCAGGTGCATGGCGGCGCGGGCTACATGAACGAGACGAAGGTCGAGCGGTTCTATCGCGACGTGCGATTGCTGCGTCTTTACGAAGGCACGACGCAGATCCAGCAGATCATCATCGGACGCGAGCTGATGCGCGATTGACTGACGTGGCCGGCGCAAGATCGTTGTCAGTGTGAACAGGCTCGAGGGGAGAGCGGCATGAAAGCAGCATTCATCACCGGCCACGGCGGGAACGAGGTGGTCGAGGTCGGCGAGCGGCCCCGGCCGCTCCGCGCGCCGGGCGACGTGCTGGTCCGCATGCGGGCCGCCACACTCAACCGCGTCGACCTCTACATGCGCGACAGCGGCGCGGGCATCACGCACCGCCTGCCGCAGATCATGGGTCTCGACGGCGCGGGCATCGTCGAGGAAGTCGATGCGTCGGAAACCTTGCTGTCCGTCGGTCAACGCGTCGTCGTGCATCCCGGTGTCGGCTGTGGGCGGTGCGAGTTCTGCCAGCAGGGCGATATCGTGCTGTGCACGTCGATCCGCTACCTTGGCGAGCACCGCGACGGCACGCTGGCCGAATACGTCTGCGTGCCGGCGGCGAACGTGTTTCCGATGCCGGAGCCGCTCGATTTCGCGGAAGCGGCGGCATTGGGCGTGAACCATCTGACGGCATGGCGAATGGTGTTTACGAAGGCCCGCCTCCAGCCGTGGGAAACCGTGCTGATCTTCGGGATCGGCGGTGGCGTGTCGCTCGCCGCGTTGCAGCTCGCGAAGCTGGCTGGGAGCCGGGCCATCGTCACGTCCCGGGACGATGCGAAGCTGCAGCGCGCAGTGGCGATGGGGGCGGACCACGGCATCAACGGCGCGACGCAGGATGTCGTCCGGGAGGTGATGGCCATCACGGGCGGCCGCGGCGTCGACGTCGTGATCGAGAACGTGGGGCAAGCGGTCTGGCCGAGCGCGCTGAAGTCGTTGACGCGCGGCGGACGCATCGTGACATGCGGCGCGACGACCGGCGACCAGCCGTCCGCGGATCTGCGCCGCATCTTTATTCGTCAGCTGCAGATCTTCGGTTCGACGCTCGGCAATTTCGACGAGTACCGGGATCTGTTGACGTTCGTGGCACGGCACCGGCTCCGCCCGGTGATCGACTCGCGGTTTTCGTTGGGCGAGGTTCATGCGGCGCTGGACCGGCTCGCGTCCGGCGAGCAGTTCGGCAAGGTTGCCGTCACGGTAGCCGAGTGAGCGCGCGATTGCGTGTGATCCATTGATCGAGGTGAAGGAGGACGCAAATGAAGGTGCTGGTGGCGGTCAAGCGCGTGGTGGACGCGAACGTGAAGGTCGGTGTGAAGTCGGACAACACGGGTGTCGACATTGCGAAC
>NZ_JGVW01000080.1 GCF_000687455.2 Burkholderia sp. lig30 | reverse complement strand
GCATCCGCACCCGCATCCGCATCCGCATCCGCACCGAGCTGAGCCGTTGCTGCAATGCGGCGACGACACTCGTCCAAACCGCCCGTTGCGTGCGATTCCATTGCCTAGAATCAATCTACGCGCAAGACGGTTCCGGTTGCACGGACGCATCCGCGTTCCCGGCATCGCTTGCGCGTTCGTATCCCGAAACGTCTGGATCGTAGGGGAAATCGTCATGGCGACTTATGTGGTGCTGTCGAACTTCACGGATCAGGGCATCCGCGGCATCAAGAACACCGTGCAACGGGCCGACCAGGTTGCGGAAATGGCCAAGGGGTTCGGCTGCGAGATGAGGGAGGTCTACTGGACGCTGGGCGCGTTCGACATTGTCGCGATCGTCGACGCGCCGAGCGAGCAGAACCTGATGGCGTTCGGCTTCGCGCTTGGCGCATCGGGCAACATCCGCACGCAGACCCTGCGCGCGTTCACGAAGAGCGACGTCGGCACGATCATCGGCCGGCTGCCGTAACGGCATCGCATCACCGCGCTTTCGCACATGCGGTCGCCGCCCGGTGACGCCGGGCCTTCGCCGTCGAAGCGGGTGACGGCGCGATCGCGCTTTCCTGCACACCGCCGGCCAGTCCGGCATTCCTGTCGCGGTGATCACGCGGGCGAAATCGGCGCCCGCGGAAAGGCCTCGAGCGCTTGCCGCTCGCGTGGCGCGACGCGAAGCGGCGATCGTGCGCCGCGGCACCGCAACGCAGGCGCGCCGGCCGCGTGCGTACAGACCCGACTTGCTTTCACCCGCGGACTGACTAAGGTTGAACTATGGTCAAAGGGCCGGAAGAGGGGGCGCCCGTGTCGCGTCGATGCCGCGCGCGCCGCGTCCGCACCGTTCGGCGTGCTGCCTGTATTTCGATACCGAGCAGAGGCGTGTCATGAGCACGGTCGCGCAATTCCATGTCGACTACACGCAGTACCTGGACCCCGACGGCGAGCCGGTTCAGCCGTTGCCCGCGTTCGCGCAGGATGCGTCGGCGCTCCTGCCGCTCTATCGCGCGATGGTGCTGACGCGCGCGTTCGACTCGAAGGCCGTTGCGCTGCAGCGCACCGGCAAGCTCGGTACGTTCGCGTCGTCGGTCGGGCAGGAGGCGATCGGCGTGGGCATCGCGAGCGCGATGCGCGCCGAAGACGCGCTGTTCCCGTCGTATCGCGACCATGCCGCGCAATTGCTGCGCGGCGTCACGATGACGGAAAGCCTGCTGTACTGGGGCGGCGACGAACGCGGCAGCGATTTTCAGGCGGCGCGTCACGATTTTCCGAACTGCGTGCCGATCGGCACGCAGGTGTGCCATGCGGCCGGCGCGGCCTATGCGTTCATGTTGCGCCGCGAACCGCGCGTCGCGGTGACGATCCTCGGCGACGGCGGCACTTCCAAGGGCGACTTCTACGAAGCGATGAACATGGCCGGCGTCTGGCAGGCGCCGCTCGTGCTCGTCGTCAACGACAACCAGTGGGCGATCTCGGTGCCGCGCGCGCACCAGACCGCCGCGCAGACGCTCGCGCAGAAGGCGATCGCGGCGGGCATCGAAGGGCGGCAGGTCGACGGCAACGACGTGGTCGCGGTGCATCAGGTGCTGGCGGAAGCGCTCGACAAGGCGCGCCGCGGCGGCGGCCCGACGCTCGTCGAGGCGCTCAGCTACCGGCTCGGCGACCACACGACGGCCGACGACGCGACCCGCTATCGCGACGCCGATGCCGTCAACCGCGCGTGGGAATGCGAGCCGCTGGTGCGGCTGCGCAAGTACCTGATGCGGATGAACGTCTGGGACAAGGCGCAGGACGCGGAACTCGGCAAGGCCTGCTATGCGCAGGTCGAAGCGGCCGTCGCCGACTATCTGGCGATCGCGCCGCCCGACACGTCGGCGATGTTCGATCACCTGTATGCGAGCCTGCCGCGCGCGATGCGCGAACAGCTCGACATGGCGCTCGCGTTCGCGCCGGCCGCGGGGAATCATCATGGCTGATCTGAATCTGGTCGAGGCGGTCAATCGCGCGCTTGCGTACGCGCTCGCGAACGATCCGGCCGTCGTGCTGCTCGGCGAGGACATCGGCGTCAACGGCGGGGTGTTCCGCGCGACCGTCGATCTGCAGTCGCGCTTCGGCGCGGAGCGGGTGATCGACACGCCGCTCGCGGAGACCGCGATCGCCGGCGCCGCGATCGGCATGGCCGCGATGGGGCTCAGGCCGGTCGCGGAGATCCAGTTCACCGGGTTCATCTATCCGACGCTCGATCACGTCCTCAACCACGCGTCGCGCCTGCGCCACCGGACCCGCGGCCGGCTGTCGTGTCCGCTCGTGATCCGCTCGCCGTGCGGCGGCGGCATTCATGCGCCCGAGCATCACTCCGAAAGCCCGGAGGCGCTGTTTGCGCACATCCCGGGGCTGCGCGTCGTGATGCCGTCGTCGCCGGCGCGCGCGTATGGCCTGTTGCTGGCCGCGATCCGCGATCCGGACCCGGTGATCTTCCTCGAGCCCACGCGCCTGTACCGGCTGTTCCGGCAAGCGGTTGAGGACGACGGCGAGGCGCTGCCGCTCGACAGCTGCTTCACGGTGCGCGACGGCACCGACGTCACGCTGGTGAGCTGGGGCGCGGCGCTGCAGGAGGCGCAGGCGGCGGCCGACCTGCTCGCCAACGAAGGCGTGATGGCCGAGGTGATCGACGTGGCGACGCTCAAGCCGCTCGACATGGACACCATCCTCGCGTCGGTCGCGAAGACCGGGCGCTGCGTGATCGTTCACGAGGCGCCGCGCACGGCGGGCCTCGGCGCGGAAATCGCCGCGACCATCGCGGAGCGCGGGCTCTACACGCTGCTCGCGCCGGTGCAGCGCGTCACCGGCTATGACGTGGTGGTGCCGCTGTTCAGACTCGAAAACCAGTACCTGCCGAGCGTGGCGCGCATCGTCGGCGCGGTCAGGAAGACGCTGGAGGCGTCGTGAAGCCATGAAGATCTTCAAATTGCCCGACCTCGGAGAAGGCCTGCAGGAAGCGGAAATCATCGAATGGCACGTCAACGCGGGCGACGCGATCGAGGCCGACCGGCCGCTGCTGTCGGTCGAGACCGCGAAGGCGATCGTCGACATTCCGTCGCCGCAGTCGGGCCGCATCGAGAAACTGTTCGGCCAGCCGGGCGACATCGTGCACCTCGGCGCGCCGCTGGTCGCATTCGAGGGCGCGGGCGACGACAGCGATGCCGGAACCGTGGTCGGCAAGGTCGAGGTCGGCGCGCGGGTCGTGCAGGAAGCGCCGTCCGCGCTCGGCGCGGGAGCCGGCGGCGCGGGCGCGATCAAGGCGATGCCGGCGGTGCGCGCGCTCGCGCGCAAGCTCGACGTCGATCTGGCGATGGTGACGCCGTCGGGCGCGGACGGCGTCATTACGGCGGCGGACGTGCAGCGGGTCGCCAAGGTGCTCGCCGAGGTCGGGCCGGCCGAAGTGCTGCGCGGCGTGCGGCGCGCGATGGCGCAGAACATGGCGCGCGCGCAGAGCGAAGTCGCGGCGGCGACGGTGATCGACGACGCCGACATCCACGCGTGGCCCGCGCGCACCGACGTGACGATCCGGCTGATCCGCGCGCTGGTCGCCGGATGCCGCGTCGAGCCCGGGCTCAACGCGTGGTACGAGGGGCATACGGGGCGGCGTCACGTCGTCGGCAAAATCGATCTCGGCATCGCGGTCGACCTGCCGGACGGCCTCTTCGTGCCGGTGCTTCGTGACGTCGCGCATCGCGACGCGGCCGACTTGCGCGGCGGCCTCGAGCGGATGCGCGCGGACATCCGCGCGCGCACGATTCCGCCGGAGGAAATGCGCGGCAACACGATCACGCTGTCGAACTTCGGCATGATCGCCGGCAAGTATGCGGCGCCGGTGGTCGTGCCGCCGACCGTCGCGATCCTCGGCGCGGGCCGCATCCACGACGCGGTCGTGCCGGCCGACGGCGTGCCGGCCGTGCACCGGATCCTGCCGCTCAGCCTGACGTTCGACCACCGCGTGGTCACGGGCGGCGAGGCGGCGCGTTTTCTCGCGGCGGTGATCGCGGATCTGCAGATGGCGCAATAGCGCCGTCGCGGATGCGCGTGCGGGATCGCGACTCGCCACGCATGTCGCAATCGAGAGCCGGATCGCCAACGGCAGCTGACCGGCTTTCCGGCGGCCTGGCGATCCGCCAGTCCGGCCGGGCACGGCATCGACGCGCGCGATGCCGTGCCCGTTCGTTTCGGGGCCGCTTACGGCACCATCCCCGGCACGAGATACGCCTGCGCGAGCGTGATCGCGCCGACGATCGCCGCGAACAGCAGGCTGTGCCTGACCGTGAAGCGGAACAGCTCCGACTCCTTGCCGACGAGGCCGGTCGCCGCGCAGGCGACCGCGATCGATTGCGGCGAGATCATCTTCGCGGTGACGCCGCCCGTCGTGTTCGCGGCGACGAGCAGCGTGTCCGACAGCCCGAGCTGGTGGGCCGTCGTCTGCTGCAGCGAGCAGAACAGCGCGTTCGACGACGTGTCCGAGCCGGTCAGGAATACCCCGAGCCAGCCGAGGAACGGCGAGAAGAACGGGAACGCGGCGCCGGTGCCCGCGAGCAGCAGCGCGAGCGTCGACGACATGCCCGAGTAGTTCGCGACGAACGCGAACGCGAGCACGAGGCCGATCGACAGGATCGGGCGCGTCAGTTCCTTGAGCGTCTCGCCGAACGTGACGAGCGCGTCGCGCGGCTTCATCCGCAGCAGCACCATCGACACGAGCGCGGTCACGAGGATCGCGCTGCCGACGGCCGAGATCAGGTCGATCTTGAGCACGGCCTCGTATGCCTTCGGCGTCGCGACGATCGGCGCGGTCTTGATCACGAGCTGGTCGAGCGCCGGCACCTTGAACTTGAGCACGGTCGCCGCGAGCGGGCCGTGCGCGGCGAACAGCGCCTTGAACGGCGCGAGGCTCCAGACCGTGACGATCACCGTCAGCAGCAGGAACGGCGACCACGCGCGCAGCGTCTGCGCGAACGTGTACGGCGATGCCTGCCGGCTCGCCGGTGCCGTGCCGCCGCCCGCCGCGCCGCCGAAGCCCGCGAGCGCGGCTGCGCCGCCCGACGCGACCGTGCCGGCTGCCGCTTGCGCGGCGCCGCGCGGTTGCCACACCTTCAGGAACGCGGCGAGCGACACGAGGCTCACGAGCGACGACGTGATGTCCGGCAGTTCCGGCCCGATGTGGTTCGACGTGAAGTATTGGGTGAGCGCGAAGCTGCCGCCCGCGACGAGCGCCGCCGGCCAGGTCTGGCGCACGCCGCGCAGGCCGTCCATCATGAACACCAGCCAGAACGGCACCGCGAGCGACAGCAGCGGCAACTGGCGGCCGGCCATCGCGCCGATGTGGAACGCATCGATGCCCGTCACCTGCCCGGCGACGATGATCGGAATGCCCATCGCGCCGAACGCGACGGGCGCGGTGTTCGCGATCAGGCACAGCCCGGCCGCATGGAGCGGCCGGAAGCCCAGCCCGACGAGCAGCGCCGCGGTGATCGCCACCGGTGCGCCGAAGCCCGCCGCGCCTTCGAGGAACGCGCCGAACGAGAAGCCGATCAGCAGCATCTGCAGCCGCTGGTCGTCGGTGATCGACAGCACCGACGCGCGGATCACGTCGAACTGACCGGTCTTGACGACGATCTTGTAGAGGAACACCGCCGCGACGATGATCCACGCGATCGGCCAGATGCCGTACGCGAAGCCGTAGCCGGCGGCCGCGAGCGCCTGCGGCACCGGCATCCGGTAAGCGAAGATTGCGACGCCGAGCGACAGCAGCAGCGTGATCGCGGCGGCCACGTGTCCCTTCATCCGCAAACCGGCCAGCGCGATGAAAAAGAAAATCACCGGGATCGCGGCGACGAGCGCCGACAGCCCGAGGCTGCCGAGCGGAATGTAGATCTGATGCCAGGCCTGCATGGTTGTCTCCTCCAGATATGGGTATGGGTACAGGTCGAAATCGTCTTGTCTGTCTTTTCTATTCAGGCTGGCCGCGCGCGCGCAGCAGGTCCGAGAGGCTGCGCGGCGCGGGTTCGAGCGGCGTGCGGTGCCTGGTCCAGCCCATCTGGCTGGCCGGCGCGAGCGCATGCAGCCGGGTGGCGGCCCAGCGAAACGCGCGGTACGCGCGCGGATGCGCGAACGCGCCGCTCCAGAAGCGCCACGCGAGGTCTTCCTGACGGGTGTAGTTCGCGCCCTGGCCGCGCAGCGGATGCGCGACGGCTTCGTCGGGCTTGCGGTTCGCCTCGGTGCGCAGCCGGATCAGCAATTGCGGGATCGGAATCCGCACCGGGCAGACTTCGCCGCATGCGCCGCACAGCGTCGATGCGCTCGGCAGGTCGGCGGTCGCGTCGAGGCCGAGCAGGTGCGGCGAGATGATCTTGCCGATCGGGCCGGGGTAGGTCGTGCCGTACGCGTGGCCGCCGATCCGCGTGTAGACCGGGCAGTGGTTCATGCAGGCGCCGCAACGGATGCATTGCAGCGTCGCGCGCAGCTGCTCGTCCGAATAGGCCTGCGTGCGGCCGTTGTCGAGCAGCACCAGATGCACGTCGCGCGGGCCGTCGCGCTCGCCCGCGCGGCGCGGGCCGGAAATCAGGTTGAAATAGGTGGTGATCGCCTGGCCGGTGGCTGAGCGGGTCAGCAGGCTCGACAGCGGCACGATGTGCTCGAGTTTCGCGACGACCTTCTCGATGCCCATGATCGCGATGTGCGTGTCGGGCACGGTCGTCGACAGGCGGCCGTTGCCCTCGTTCTCGACGAGCCACAGCGTGCCGGTGTCGGCGGCGGCGAAGTTGACGCCCGACAGGCCGATGTCCGCGTCGGCGAACGCGCGGCGCAGCGCGCGCCGCCCCGTCTGGATCAGTTCGTCGACGTCCTCGGTGTAGCGTGCGTCGGGGATGTGCCGCTCGAACAGCTCGGCGATGTCGCCGCGCGTCTTGTGGATCGCGGGCATCACGATGTGTGACGGTTTTTCGCCGGCGAGCTGGACGATGTACTCGCCCATGTCGGACTCGATGCAGTCGATTCCGCGTTCGCCGAGGTAATGGTTCAGCTCGATTTCCTCGCTCGCCATCGACTTGCCCTTGATGATGCTGCGGGCCTGTCTGGCCTGCGCGATGTCGAGCACGATCCGGTTCGCGTCGTCGGCGTTCGCGGCCCAGTGCACGTGCACGCCGGCGGCGGTGAGCTTCGCCTCGAGCTGTTCGAGCAGTTCCGGCAGCCGCGCGAGCGCATGCTGGCGCACCGCTTCGCCGAGGTCGCGCAGTTGCTCCAGTTCGTCGCCGTCGGGGAACTGGATCGCGCGCTTGCCTTGCAGGAAATCCATCGCGCCGCGAAAGCTCCGGCGCAGTTTCGGATCGTCGAGCGCGGCGCGTGCGCGGGTCTTGAAGTCGGCGGGTGGGACGAAATGCAGGGTGTGGTCGCTCATCGTTGCGGGCCCTGTGCGTCGGCCGTGACGATCACCACCCACAGGCGGCGCGGGCCGTGCGCGCCGTAGGCCAGCGTCTGCTGGATGTCGGAGGTCTTGGACGGGCCGGAAACCAGCACCAGGTTGGTCGGCATGCCGGCCTGCCACTGCTCGGCGTGCACCGCCGCGTGCAGGTCGGCGTGCAGCGTGTGCGCGTGCACCAGCGCGACGTGCAGCGGCGGCACGAGCGACACGGTGCGCGGCGTGCCGGCATCGGGCGCGAGCACCAGCGTGCCGGTCGCCGCGATGCCCGAGCGCGCGACGGTGAAGCCGGCGTCGACGGTGTCGAACAGCTCGTGCTTCCACGCGTCGATCGGCTGCGCGAACGACAGTGTGTCGACGGCGGGTGGCAGCGCGCGGGCGAGGGTGGCGGCCTCGGGGCGGGCCGGGTCGAGCAGCAGGCGGCGCACGCCGGCGCCGGCGAGCCGCCCGGCCAGTTGCGCGGGCCAGGACGCGGCGTCCGCGCACCAGACCTCGGCATGCGACGCGGCCAGCGCGGCCTGCATCGACTGCACGAGCGTGGCCGGATCGGCCGGCGTCGCGTCGCGGCGCGCGGCGTAGTGGTGGTCGATCCGCTCGTCGAGCGCGCGCGGATCGACGGCGGCATCGCGCGGCGCGGTGGCGCGCAGCCGTGCGAGGATGGCGTCGCGCGCGCTCATCGGGTTTCTCCGTCGCGTGGTGCCGCGCCGGCGGTGCGGCGCCACAGGAAGCTGGCGAGATGCTCGACCGGCAGCGGCGCGCCGGCCTTCGCCGCTGCGTGGCCGATGTTCAGCAGGCAGCCGCAATCGGCTGAGACGAGCCGGTCGCAGCCGGTCGCGCAGGCCGAGGCGACCTTGTCGCGCACCATCGCGCCGGAGATGTCGGGGTGTTTCAGCGAAAACGTGCCACCGAAGCCGCAGCATTCGGATTCACGTTCGTGTTCGACGCGGGTCACGCCGGGCAGCGCGTCGACGAGCGCGACGCCGTGCGCACGCGTGCCCATTTCGCGGCGGGCCGCGCACGACGTGTGCAGCACGACCCGTTCCTCGGGCTGCGCGGAAGCGGGCGCGGCGTCGAACCGCATCTTCAGCACATGTATGAGGAATTCGCTGAGTTCATAGACCCGTTCGGCGATCGCGCGCGCCTTCGGGCCGTTGTCGGGATCGTCGGCGAACAGCGCGGGCCAATGGTGCCGCATCATGCCGGCGCACGAGCCGGACGGCACGATCACCGGCCACGGCTTGTCGAACAGGTCGAGCTGGGCGGCGGCAACACGACGGGCCTGCCCGGGGTTGCCGCTGCTGTATGCGGGCTGGCCGCAGCAGCTCTGGCCGCGCGGGTAGTGGACCGTCAGTCCTTCGCGTTCCAGCAGCCTGACGGCGTCGAGTCCGGCCTCGGGGACGAACAGGTCGACGAGGCAGGTCGCGAACAGGTAGACCTGCGCGGGCGCCTCGGCCGGGTATTGCCTTTCCTTCATGTCTCGCTCCGTGAGTCGGCGGAGCCCCCAACACGCGGGACGCCGTTTTCGCGCATAATTCCCGCGATGGCCCGGCAGCTCAAATTGGTTGGGCCAATCGACGCGTCGCGTATTCAGGAGACCCCAGCGATGGCAGGCATGACGGCCCGTGGCCGGACCGAGGTGGTGATGCGCAAGATCGAGACGTCGCTGCTCGACGGCTCGTGGCCGGCGGGCGCGCGGCTGCCGGCCGAGCGGGTGCTCGCGGAGCAATACGGCGTCGCCCGCAATACGATCCGCGAGGCGATCCAGCGGCTCGCCGCGCGCGGCCTGCTGCAGAGCCGGCGCGGCGCGGGCGTGTTCGTGACGGATCAGCTGCGCGCCGGCATCGCGTCGCCGTGGGGCCAGCTGGTGGCCGACCACCCGGCGCTGCGCGACGACATCCTCGAATTCCGGCGCGTGCTGGAGGGCGCGACCGCCTATTTCGCGGCGCTGCGCGCCGATGCGAACGACCGCAGGCGCATCCGCGCGCTGCTGCGCGAACTGGAGCACGCGCGCGCCGTCGACGACAAGGCCGCCGAAGCCGGTGCCGACGCGAAGCTGCACGACGCGATCGCGCTCGCGTCGCACAACACGATGTTCCTGCACCTGCATACGAGCGTGATCGGCATGCTGCGGGAGCACATCACGATCAACGGCACCGGGATGCGCGAACAGGACGCCGGCGCGTCGGATCAGCTGCTGATGCAGCATCGCACCGTCTGCGATGCGATTTGCGCACGGCGCCCGGAGGAGGCGCGCACGGCGATGCAGACCCATATCGATTTCGTGCGCAGCCACGTCGAGCGGCGCGGCGAAGAAGCGTGAGATTGGTCGGACCAGCGTGCCGCGCGGGCCGCCTGCCGGGGCGCTCGCGCGCATGCTCGGCGGGCGGCGCCGGGCCGGGCCCGTGCGCCGATACGCGATCGCCGGCCGCTGCGCCGCGATGCCGTGCCGGCGCGACCCTCGGCGGCGCGCCCGCGCGATTGACCGGCTTGTCCGGCGCCACATAGAATCGATCGATGCCTGTCCGCCGCACCGCGACGCGCGCGGCAGTCCTGATTGCCTGTCGAGGAAGCCACGTGCAACCGTCATTCATCCGGTTCGTGCCGGTCGGCCGGCCGTGGCATGCCGCATGCGGCTCGGCGCTGCGGCTGCTGGCGCTGTACGCGCTGCTGCTGCTGCTGGACGCGTGCGCGACGCACCCGCCCGCGACCACGCTCGATCGCCCCGTTTCCCATGCGCTGGCGGCAAGCGTCGCGACGCCGCTGCGGGACGCGCTGGCGGCGCCGGGCGCCGCGCATCCGGGCCAGTCCGGCTTCCGCGTGCTGGCAAGCGGCACCGAGGCGCTGCAGATGCGGATCGCGCTCGCCCGAGCGGCGACGAAGACGCTCGACATGCAGTACTACATCGCCGCCGAGGACACGACGGGCAAGATGCTGCTCGGCGCTGCGCTGTATGCGGCCGACCGGGGCGTGCGCGTGCGGATGCTGGTCGACGACCTGAATTTCCGCGACATCGGCCGCGTGATGGCCGCGCTGGGCGCGCATCCCAACATCGAGATCCGCGTGTTCAATCCGTTCGGCGCGTCGCAGGAGGATGTCCTGCGGCGCACGACCGATTTCTTCACACGGATCGACGGCTTCACGCGGCGGATGCACAACAAGGCGATGATCGCCGACAACCAGCTGACGATCGTCGGCGGCCGCAACCTCGGTGACGAGTATTTCAGCGCAAGCCCGACGCTGCAGTTCCGCGATCTCGACGTGCTCGCGGCCGGCCCCGTGACGCGCGATATTTCCGGGAGCTTCGACGCTTACTGGGCAAGCGGCAGCAGTTATCCGCTGCGGGCGCTGAATCGCCGCGCGTTCGATCCGGGCGAGCTCGACGCGATGCGCAACGCGTTGCGCGAGCACTGGCGCAAGTATGCGGACCCGTACGACGCGAAGCCGCTGAACGCGACGCCGCTCGCGGAGCAGATCGTGCGCGGCGAGCTCGGGCTCGTGTGGGCGCCGGCCGAGTTCAAGGCCGACCTGCCCGACAAGGTCTCGCGGCCCGACGACGGGTACGTGAGCCCGCCGATGCACCGGCTCGCCGAGCTGACCCGCGGCGCGCACGAGGAATTCCTGGCGTTCTCGCCGTATTTCGTGCCGCACGACGCGGGTGTCGAGGTGCTGGGCGCCATGACGCGGCGCGGCGTGCGGGTGGCGATCCTGACGAACTCGCTGGCGGCCACCGACGCGATCGCCGTGCAGGCCGGCTACAGTCCGTATCGCGAGCCGCTGCTGCGGCGCGGCGTCGAACTGTACGAATTCAAGGCACAGCCGCGGCAGCCGCGGCCGCGCCTGTTCGGGTCGCGTTCGCGGGCCAGCCTGCATGCGAAGGCATACGTGATCGACCGGAAGATCCTCGTGATCGGCTCGATGAACCTCGATCCGCGCTCCGTGCACCTGAACACCGAGCTGGCGCTGGTCATTCACAGTCCGGCGCTCGCGCAGGAAGTGGCGGCAATCTTCGAGCAGGTGACTCATCCGGACGACAGCTACCGCGTGCGGCTTGCGCCGCCCCTGGCGCGCGGCACGAACGGCGGCGCATCCGGGCTGGTCTGGGAAGGGAACGACGACGGTGTGCCGTGCACCTACTCGGTCGATCCGCATGCAGGGCTGCTCCGCAACCTGCTGACCGGCCTGTTCATCGTGCTGCCGGTCGACGATCAGCTGTAGCCGGCACCGGGCGGTGCCGAACCCGCAGACTCAGAAGCGATAGCCGATGCCGGCCTGGATCACGTCGGTGTCGCGGTCGTAACGCGTGACGACCCGGTTCCAGGTCACGCGCGTGAGCCAGCGATCCGACAGGCGGTAGCTGGCCGAGATCGACACGATGCCCGAGATGCCGCCGTCGCCGGGGCCGGGCTTGTCGCGGAAATTACGCTGGTTGACCGTCAGGTAGGCGCCCGCGCCCGCCGCCAGCGTGACCTTGTCGTCGAGGAACGCGCGCGTGAGCCAGAGCTGCGACGCGACGCCGTTGCGGCGGATCGACTGCTTCGAGCCTTCGTACATCCACGTGGCCGTCCAGTCGACGTGGCGCAGGAGGCCGCGCCGGTATTCGAGGCTGCCGCCCAGCGCCGACGGCGACGAGCGGCTGTTGAGGATTGTCTCCCCGAGCATCGCGGTCAGTTCGTTTTGCGTGACCTTGCCGGTGCGGGGCTGCGGCGTGTCGCGCGGGCCGGGCGTGTCGGGTGCGTCGAGCTGGTAGCCGACGCCGAACATCAGCGACGTCGTGTTCGGCCCGCTGAAGATCTGCGTGCGATTCAGCTGCAGCTGCGTGACCCAGCGGCTTGACGTGTAATACGCGGCGCGCACGCTCATCAGCACGCCCCAGCCGTGCGAGTTCGAATAGCCGCTGCCGTTCGTGGCCGCGGTGGTGTCGAAGTAGCGGTATGGCCCCGCGCCTGCCGACAGCACGAAGCGGCGGTGCTCGAGCGGCCAGCGTCCCCAGAACTGGACGGCCTGGCCGTCGCGGTGATGGTTCGGAATGTGCCCCTCGTTGTACCAGGTGAAGCCGAGCGCCGTATGCTCGCTCAACCCTTCCTGGTAATCGATCGCCCATGAATAGGTGTGGTCGCCGCCGCCTTCCAGCATGCCCCCGAACAGCGCGAATTCCTGCGCCGACGCGGGCGCGGCGCCGAGCGCGGCGAGCGCCGCGAGGCCGCTCAGCATCGGCCTGACGCGAGCAGGCGAGCGCGGACCGGATGGGAGGAGCGGGTGGGATGTCGAACGGTGTTCCGGCACGGTTCGTGCGTTCTCCGAATGGGGGGCAGCGCCATTTTTACGCGTGAAAGGGTCGGTGTCGAGCCGTCTTTCGGAAAGATCCTATTACAAAGTTTGACCCCAGGCATTTAAATTGCACGGAATCGCGCTTTCGAGCGGAAGCCGTTCAATGGGGGAGGCATGAAAATCAAGGTGATTGCAGCAGACGATCATCCGTTCGTTCTGCTTGGCATCGAAGCGATATTGAAGCAATCAGGCGACCTGGAGCTGGTCGGGCAGGCGGACAACGGCGCGTCGCTCGTCGATTTGCTGCGCGTGACGCGTTGCGATGTGCTGATCTGCGATCTCTCGATGCCGGACGAGTCCGGCGCGCTCGGTGACGGTTTGCCGCTGGTGCGCCGCCTGCTGCGCGAGTGGCCGGAATTGCGCATCGTGATCCTGACGAGCGCGACGAATGCGGCGGTGCTGCACACGCTGATGCGCGAAGGCGTGAAGGGCATCGTCGGCAAGGCCGAGTCGATGGATGTGCTGGTGCCAGCGGTGCGCGAGGTCGCGAGCGGGCGCGTCTATGCGGGCAAGGCGCTCGCGGGCGGCGCGGCTGCGTCGGCGCCGTGCGGGCCGTGGCCGTCGCAGCGGCTTTCGCCGCGCGAGTCCGAAGTGCTGTCGCTGTTCGTCGACGGCCTGTCGGTCGTCGAGATCGCCCGGCGGCTCGGGCGGGACGTGAGGACGGTCAGCCGCCAGAAACGCGATGCGATGGCCAAGCTCGGCGTCAGCAGCGATCCCGGCCTGCTCGTTTTCGTCCACGCGCAGGGGCTCGACTGATGCATGCGGCGACGTAGCGGCCGGATTTTTAGGCAAATTCGTATATGAGTGGCGGCCGAAATCGGCGACGCTGGCGGCTTTCGCCAATCCTTTACACGTTCCATCGTCGTGCGAGATGCAAACCCTTTCCATTGAGTGGCCGGCCGCCGTGCCACGGCCGATTCCGATCCGAGTGATGATCGCCGACGATCATCCGCTGGTGCTGATGGCGCTCGAGCGCGTGATCGATTCCCTGCCCGACGTCGCGCTGGCCGGCTGCGCGGCGTCGATCGCCGAATTGCTCGACGTGAGCGGGCATGCGTCATTCGACGTGCTCCTGATGGGTTTCGAGATGGCGGGCAGCGGTGCGGCCCAGGGGCTCGACGCGCTCGCAGAGGTGCGCGCGAGCCGGCCCGACGCCGCCATCGTCGTGCTGACGGTGAGCGTGGATGCGCAGGTACTGAACGCGGCGCTGGCACGCGGTGCCGTCGCGGTGATCAGCAAGCGCGACCGTGTCGAGCTGATCCACGTCGCGCTCGTTGCCGCCCATGCGCGGGAGCGCTATCTCGGGCCGCGCATCCGCGACGCGCTGTACGAAGGCCTGCCGGGCTCGCCCGCCGAGCAATGGCGCGCGCGGCTGACGCGGCGCGAGTTCGAAGTGTTGCGGTTGTACGCATCCGGCCATGCGATCAGCGATATCGCGCGGCAGACCGAGCGAAGCGTGAAGACGATCAGCGCGCAGAAGTGCCGCGCCATGCGCAAGCTCAACCTGAGCAGCGATGCGGACGTCTATCGCTTCGCGCTGACGAGCGGAATGATCTCCAGCGTCCCGCGCGGGAGCGAGACGTAAGGGGGGCCGTCGCATGTGCGTTCGGCATGCGAGCAGACCCTGACAGCGGCACGCCGGCATGCCCGGCGTGCCGCTGCGATTCAACGAGGCCGCGCGCCGGATCCGATGCAGAGCGGGGCGCGCGAGACCTGACATGACAGCAGAACAAAAGGGGAGCAGTACCGATGGCCGACACTGTGCGGATTGTCGTGGCCGACGATCATCAGGTGATTCTGATGGGCGTCGACGCTTTGTTGGCGGAGGTGGCGCGCTATCGCGTCGTCGCGCGGGCCTCGGACGTGGCGTCGCTTGAACGGGCGCTCGCGCGCGACGCATGCGATGTGCTGGTGACGGACATCGGCATGCCGGGCGTGAATGGCGAAAGCAATGCGGTGCCGTGGCTGCAGCGCTTGTTGACGTCGTCGCGGCGTCCGCGGGTCGTCGTCCTGACGATGCTGGATCAGGGGCGCCCGCTGGCGGGGTTGTTGCAGCTCGGGGTGTCGGCGATCGTCGACAAGCGCGATGCCGCCGGCACGCTGACCGCCGCGATCGACGCGGCCGTGGCGGGGCGCCGCTTCCTGTCGCCGCGCGCGCAACGGGCGGCGGCGGAAATTGACGCGCTGCCGATGGCCCGCGCCGCCGCATTGAGCCCGTGCGAGTGGGAGGTGTTTCGCCGCTACGCGTCGGGGCTCGCGGTCAGCGAGATCGCCGAGCGGTCCGGGCGCAGCGTCAGGACCGTCAGCGCGCAGAAGCGCAGCGCGATGCGCAAGCTGGGGCTCGAAGATGATTTCGACGTGATCTGCTACGCGCGACGCATCGGCCTGACTTGAACGCCGCGGCGCGCACGCAAAAAAAACGCGGCCAACCGGCCGCGTGAATACTCGCAGACTCCTTCGAACGAAGGAAACAAGCAACTGTGTGACGCGTAGTGTAGCGAAATGCGTGGCGCGGATTCATGCGTCCGGCTGCAAAGGTATGTTCTCGGCAACGTCAGGCTGACAGCTTGTCAGGATGGCCGGCGCGCCGCCGAATCGGCGGCGGATCGACTAACATGGCGATACCGCCGCCGCGAGGCGGCGCCCAACGACGTATGAGGAGATTGCATGCTGAAGCTGCGTTTCTTGCCGGTCGCGTTGCTCGCCGGCGTACTGTCCACGGGCAGCGCTTTCGCCGAGACGATTCGCATGACCGCCAGTCTGCAGCCGTCGAGCGAAGTGCCGCCGACCACCAGCAAGGGTTCGGGCGCCGTCGACGCGACGTTCGACACCGCGACCCACACGCTGCAATGGACGGTCACGTACCGGGACCTGAGCGGCCCGGCGACCGCCGCGCATTTCCACGGCCCGGCGCCTGTCGGGCAGAACGCGGGCGCGCAGGTGCCGGTTCCGAAGGACGCGCTGGCGAGCCCGATCAAGGGGGAAAAGGCGCTGACCGACGGGCAGGTAACCGAACTGATGGGCGGCAAGTGGTATTTCAACATCCATACGAAGGCCCATCCGTCCGGCGAGATCCGCGGCCAGGTGCTGCCCGCGGGCTGAGCCGCGGCGTTTGATATAGAGGCTCCCGTCGAGCGGCGCCGGCGCGATCGCACGTACTATCGACACATCTTCGATAAGGAGTGCGTCCGATGAGTTGGCAAAGCAAGTTCGCCTGCTGGCTGCTGCGCCGGCAGTTCCGGCCCGAAACCCTGCGTGCGGTGATCGACCCCGTCCGTGCGCGACGCTTCACCGAGTGGCGGATGCGGGTGCCGTACCGCGCGCCGTCCGGCTTCCGCCTGCGCGAATGCTACGGTGCGGGCGACGCGCCGCTGCGCGGCGAATGGCTCGAACATGCGCATCCATCCGCCGCGCGCGCGCACGGACGCATGCTGCTGTACTTCCACGGCGGCGGCTATTATTTCTGCTCGACCAAAACCCATCGGCCGATCGTCTTTGGCCTGACGAAGCGCGCAGGCGTGCGCTCGTTCTCGCTCGACTATCGCCTCGCGCCGGAAAGCCGCTTTCCGGCCGCGCTCGACGACGCACTGGCTGCCTATCGCCGGCTGCTCGACGCGGGCACGCCGCCGGAGTCGATCGTGCTCGGCGGCGATTCGGCGGGCGGCGGGCTCGCACTCGCGACGCTCGTCGCGTTGCGCGATCGCGGCGAACCGTTGCCGGCCGGCGCGATCCTGTTCTCGCCGTGGACCGATCTCGCGGCGACCGGCGAGACGCTGCGCGCACACGACGGCATCGATCCGATGTTCGCCGGCGCGGCGCTCGGCAAGGCGGCGAAGCTGTATCTCGGCGACACGCCGGGCACGCATCCGTATGCATCGCCGCTCTACGCGGATTTCACCGGCCTGCCGCCGCTGTTCATCCAGGTCGGCAGCACCGAGGTGCTGCTCGACGATTCGCGCCGCGTCGCCGAGAAGGCGAAGGCCGCGAACGTGCAGGTCGACATGGAGATCTGGCCCGACATGCCGCACGTGTGGCAGCTGTATGCGCCGATGGTGCCGGAATCGCGGCAGGCGCTCGACCGGGCGGCCGCATTCCTGCGCCGCGTCGCGGTCGAGCGCGCGGTTCAGTGCGCGGGCGAGGTGTCGATTGCCTGATAGGCGGCCCTGACCGCCGGCGAGCCATACTTGCGTTCCAGCCGGCGCACGGTGAAGTGGCCGCGCGCCATCTGCTGGAAGTGATCGATGAAAAGGGTGTTGACGGTCGCGCCCAGCACCGCGCCGATCGCCGGAATCGACTTGGCCGCCATCTGCTCGGTCACCTGTACCGAAAAGCGCGACGCGACGGTCTGCACCAGCCGCAGCACCGCGGCCGAGCCGTGCGCGGCGACCCCTTTCGACGAGAGGTCCGACGACGCCTTCGAGATCGCCTGCGCGAGCGCGCCGCGCAGCATGAAGTAGCCGAGATCGGCTTCCTCCTCCTTCCTGTCCGGGTTGCCGCCCATGCCGAGCACGGCGAGGCATTGCAGTTGCGCGTCCACCGACGACAGGTCCTCGCCTTCGCTGCGCGCGATGTCGCAGACCGAGCGGAAAATCAGCGTCGTCGTGACCGGCAGCTCCACCGGCAGCGCGACGAAGCCGAACGCGCCGCCGGCCGCGCCGGTCGTCGCGACCGCGAGCTTGTGCAGCAGGCTGCTCCGTCGCTCGCGCGTGCCGGTGCCGTCGGCGGCCGGCTTGCCGAGCGTGCGCAGCGCAATGCCCAGACATTTCCGCAGCGCCAGCTGGGTCGCATCGTTGATCTTGCCGGTCGCGACATCCGGCAGCTTGCCGATCATCTTCTCGACCGGCGCGCCGAGCAGGCTCGTCAGCTTCAACGTCAGCGACGGGCTCTCGAGCACGTGTTTCGCGCGCCGCAGCGCGTTCAGGTCATCGGTCGACAGCGCCGCCGCGCGGATTGAAATCGGTTCCATCTCTGTTCCTTGCAGCTTCGGCCAGGGTGCCGCCTGCCTGCCAGCTTACCGCGAGCGTGATAGAATTCGCCATTAATTGACACGTCAAAAGTTGCGCCTACAAACATGGCCGTCCATACCGCCGCCCACCATTCGAGCGGGCAAGTGCTGCCGTTCCGCGAATCGCTGCTTGCAATGATCGGCATCTCGTTCGTGACGATGCTCGTCGCGCTCGACCAGACCGTCGTCGGCACCGCATTGCCGACGATCGTCGGGGAGCTGAAGGGGTTCGACCTGTACGCGTGGGTCGCGACTTCATACCTGCTGAGCTCGGTGATCACCGTGCCGATCTTCGGGCGGCTCGGCGACTATTACGGGCGCAAACCGTTCGTCGTCGTGTCGATCGTCGTTTTCACGGGCGCGTCGGTGCTGTGCGGGATGGCGAACGACATGTTGTCTCTCGTGCTGGCGCGCGGCCTGCAGGGGATCGGCGGCGGGATGCTGGTCGGCACCGCGTTCGCGTGCGTTCCCGACCTGTTCCCCGATTCGGTGGTGAGACTGCGCTGGCAGGTGCTGATGAGTTCCGCGTTCGGCATCGCAAACGCGGTCGGCCCGTCGCTCGGCGGCGTGCTGACCCAGTATTACGGCTGGCGCTCGGTCTTCTACGTGAACCTGCCGGTCGGCCTGCTGTCGCTGTTCTTCGTCTACCGCTATCTGCCGCACCTGCGGCATGTCGAGCACGACACGAAGATGCGGCTCGACTGGCCGGGCGCGGTGTTGATCGCGCTGTCGCTCGGCGCGCTGCAGCTGTTCGTCGAATGGCTCCCGAAGCACGGCATCGCCAGCTGGCCGACGCTGCTGCTTGTCGTCGCGCTCGCCGCGGGCGGCACGCTGTGGTGGTGGGAGCGGCGCGCGGCGCAGCCGATCCTGCCGTTCGACATGTTCGGCAACCGCGCGCTGGCCGCGCTGTTCACGCTCGCGATTCTCGGCGGGTTTTCGATGTTCTCGCTGCTGTTCTATGCGCCGCTGCTGTTCCAGGGCGGTTTCGGCATGTCGCCGAAGGACGCAGGCCTCGTCATCACGCCGCTCGTCGTGTTCATCACGATCGGCAGCATCATGAACGGGCGCGTCGTGACCCGCATCCGGCATCCGAACGCGATGCTGCAGGTCGGCTTCGCGCTGTTCGCGTTCACCTGCATCGGCGTCGTCGTGTCGACGCATGCGACGCCTGCGTGGATGCTGATGACGCTGATGGTCGCGGGTGGCGTCGGCCTCGGCTTCGTGCTGCCGAACCTCACCGTGTTCGCGCAGCAGATGGCCGGGCGCCAGCATCTGGGCATCGCCACCGCGCTGCTGCAGTCGCTGCGGATGGTCGGCGGGATGCTTGGCACCGCGCTCACCGGCACGCTCGTCAACCAGATGTACGCGGGCGGCGTGCGCACGGCGCTCGCCGCCGACCACGCGACGCAATGGCAGGCGCGGCTCGCCGATCCGCAGATCCTGATCGACCGCGCGGCACAGGGCGGCCTCGTCGGGGAGCTGACGCGCGCAGGGCATAATGGCGCGCTATTGTTGGAGACGGCCCGGGAATCGCTCGTCGGAGCGATCCATCTCGGTATCGCGGTGGCCGCCGTCGTGGCCGTGTACGCGGTATGGCACTGCCGCCGGGTGCCGCCCGTCAGGTTGCGGCGCGCGGTCGAGCCGGGCGTCGCGGCAGATTGATCGAAACCAGGGAAACGAAGTCAGCGCATGGAAGAACAGGACCGCGTCGCGATCTTGCAGCAATTCGGACGGACTTACCGGGCATTCATGTCGGCGTTCGAGACGCACGTTGGCCAGCCGATGCCGCGCTGGCGCATCATGGTCGCATTGAACTCGCTCGACGGCAGCTCGTCGCAAAAACGGCTCGTCGAGATCCTGCGGATCGACCCGGGCGCGCTGACGCGCCAGTTGAAGGCGCTCGAGGCGCTCGGCTGGGTCGAGCGCGAATCCGACGCGCGCGACAATCGCGTGACGAACGTAAGGCTGACCGCGGACGGGCGCGCGGCGTTCGACGCGAGCCTGCCGCGCCGCAACGCGTTCCTGCACGAGACGATGGCGGCGATTCCCGACGATGCGCTGAACGCGCTGTCGGGCGCGCTCGCGATGCTCGAGGCGCGCATCGCCGAAGCCGGCACGCCGCCCGCGTCGCGCTGACGGGGCGGGCGTGTGCCGCCCGCCCGCGCGCGTTGCGTCAGAGCGTGATGCGGGTGCCGAGCAGTGCCAGGAACTGCGCGAGCCAGGCCGGATGCGCGGGCCAGGCGGGCGCGGTGACGAACGGCGCGTCGGTGATCGCGGCGTCGACCGGAATGTCCGCGTATTCGCCGCCGGCGAGGCGCACTTCGGGCGCGCAGGCCGGATAGGCCGAGATGCGCTTGCCGCGGATCACGTCGGCGGCGGCGAGCAGCTGCGCCGCATGGCAGATCGCCGCGACCGGCTTGCCCGCTTCGACGAACGCGCGCACCAGCGCGATCACCTTCGGATCGAGGCGCAGGTATTCGGGCGCACGGCCGCCCGCGATCGCGAGCGCGTCGTACTGCGCCGCATCGACGTCGTCGAATGCCGCATTCAGCGTGAACTGGTGGCCGGGCTTCTCGGTATAGGTCTGGTCGCCCTCGAAATCGTGGATCGCCGTCTTGATCCTGTCGCCCGCGCGCTTGCCGGGGCACACTGCATCGACCTGGTGGCCGACGGCCAGCAGTGCCTGGAACGGCACCATCGTTTCGTAGTCTTCGGCGAAATCGCCTGTCAGCAGCAGGATCTTCTTCACGGCCACGGCTTTCTCCTGTAAGGGGGCGTGCGGGACAAAAGCGCAGTGTACTCCGGCGTGCCGGATCCCGTGTGCCGGCCGCGCCCGGGACGGGGCGGCCGGCGTGTGCCGTCAGAAGAAGGTTTCGACCACTTCCTTGACGCGGTATTGCGGATCGAGCACGAGCAGCTGGCGCCACTTGTCGAAGGTCAGGCACGGATGCGAGATGTCGAATGCGATCATGTCGCCGACCTTCACGTCCGCGCCCGGCGGAATCCGCAGATACGCGTGCTGGTCCATCATGCCGGTCACGGCCCAGCCTTCGCTCGCGGCGACCTCGCGCGGCGCGGTGTCGCGGCCCGGACGGAAGTGGCGGGCGGGCTCGGGCAGGCCGGCGTCGAACGCCGAGTCGCGCTTGCCGAGCGCGACGATCGCGCGATCCGGCTCCGGCACCGACTGCACGTAAGCCCACAGCTGCAGCGCCGGCAGCAGCCCTTCGCCCATCTTGCGCGCGATCGGGTTGCGCGCGAACACGTCGGTCTGCGCCTGCCTGTAGATGCCGACGTCGTGCGTCAGGTAGCAGCCGGGGCGCAGCACCACTTCCGCGAAGCCCGCGTCCGATGCTTTCGAGAATTCCTCCGCGACGACGTCGTACCACGCCGAGCCCGCGCCGGACAGGATCGGCGGCGTGCGCGCGAAGCGGCCGGCGGCGGCCAGCTCGCGGGTCAGCGCGACCGCCTGCTTCAGGAACGCGCGGATCTCGCCTTCCTCCTTCAGCACACCTTCGTAGAGCTCGATGCCGGCGAGCCGCAGCGTGTCCGGATAGCGGGCGATCGCGTCGAGCACCGCGTCGCGCTGCGCGGCGTCGCGCACGCCGGTGCGGCCGCCCGGCACGCCCAGTTCGAGCAGCACGTTGAGCGGCTTGTTCGCATCGCCGAAGAAGCGGCCGAGCTGATCGACGCCGTCGACCGAATCGACGAGACAGAAGAACTCGAATTCCGGATCGCTCAGCAACTGGGCGATCATCGTCATGTTGTGGCGGCCGACCAGCTGGTTGGCGAGCAGCACGCGCCGCACCCCGCCGTGATACGCGGCCTGCGCCTGGTGCGCGGTCGCGAGCGTGATGCCCCACGCGCCCGCGTCGAGCTGGCGGCGGAACAGCTGCGGCGCCATCGTCGTCTTGCCGTGCGGCGCGAACTTCACGCCGTACTGGGCGACGAACGCCTGCATCCACTTCAGGTTGTGCTCGATACGGTCCTCGTACAGCACCGCGGCCGGCAGGCTGACGTCCTCGGCGAGCAGGTTCCATTCGAGGCGCCCCGCCTGTTCGAGCGGCACGCTGGCGCTCGGCAGATTACCGAGGCCCTTGCCGAGCGGATCGATTTTTGCGTCCTGATAGTTTGTAACTTTCATGTCATCTCGCTCCATCATTGATATATATTTAGCCGGCGTTGACACGCAGATAGTACAGAAAGTAGCATCGGCGCGGTGATGTTATTTAGTAACATGGTGCGTTGCAACGATTGCCGCACCCCTTCCCGAAGATGAATATGCCAGCCTTTCCGCCCGCCGCCCAGCCGGTCGCTCAACCGGTCGTCGACATCGTCGCGCGGATCGCCGAATGCGCGCCCGAGTTGCGCGATGCCGAGCGCAAGGTCGCCGCGTTCATCCTGGCCGATCTGGCGCGCGCCGCGCACGCGAGCATCGGCGAGCTCGCGCGCGACGCCGAGGTCAGCGTCGCGACCGTCACGCGTTTCGCGAAGGCGGTCGGCTGCCGCGACGTGCGCGAGCTGAAGCTGCTCGTCGCGCAGGCCGCCGCCGTCGGCCAGCGCTTCCTGGCGCCGGCGGGCGGCGCGGAAGCGGGCGATGCGAGCCCGGCGTCGCTCGTCTACGACGATATCCAGGTCGCGCTCGCCCACAACCATCAGCTGCTGCGCCAGACGTCGTTTACCGCGGCCGCCGACCTGCTCGCCGGCGCGAAGATGATCTACGTGTACGGCCAGGGCGGTGGCTCGACCGCGCTGGCGGACGAGCTGCGCTTCCGTCTCGTGCGCTTCGGCCGGCCGGTCGCGAGCTACCAGGACAGCGTGCTGCAGCGCATGGTCGCGGCGACGGTGTCGCGCGAGCACGTCGTCGTCGCGCTGTCGGTGAGCGGGTGTGTGCCAGAGCTGATCGAAAGCTGCAGCCTCGCGAAGCGCTACGGTGCGAAGGTGATCGCGCTGACCGCGCCGGCGTCGCCGCTCGCGCAGCTTGCCGATCACCTGGTTCCGGTCGTCGCGTTCGAGACCGATTTCATTTTCAAGCCGTCGACGTCGCGCTACGCGATGATGATGGCGCTGGATGTGCTCGTCACCGAGGTCGCGCTGCGGCTCGGCGACACGTGCCGTGAATCGCTGCGCCGCATCAAGCACGCGCTCGATGCACACCGCGGCGGCGGAGACCGTCAACCGGTAGGAGACTGAGGAGACTGACATGCATTCGCACCCCGAAGCCGCCGATACGCTGATCGTCGGCGCGCAGCTCTACGACGGCACGGGCGCGCCGCCCGCCGTGCGCGACGTCGCGATCCGCAACGGCGCGATCGCGGCGATCGGCAACCTGTCGAACTGGCTGGCAGAGGACGTCGTCGATGCAAGCGGCCGCGCGCTCGCGCCGGGCTTCATCGACGTCCACACGCACGACGACACGCACGTGATCCGCTCGCCGCAGATGTTGCCGAAGATCACGCAGGGCGTGACGACGGTGATCGTCGGCAACTGCGGGATCAGCGCATCACCGGTGACGCTTGCGGGCGAGCCGCCCGACCCGATGAACCTGCTCGGCGACCGGGGCGCGTTCCTGTATCCGGCCTTCGCCGATTACGTCGCGGCCGTGAACGCGGCGCAGCCGGCCGTCAACGTCGCCGCGCTGGTCGGTCATACCGCGCTGCGCAACAACCAGATGGACCGTCTCGACCGCGCGGCGACCGGTGCGGAAATCGCCGCGATGCGCGCGCAGCTCGAGGAGGCGCTCGCGCACGGCGCGCTCGGGCTGTCGACGGGGCTTGCGTACGGCGCCGCGTTCGCTGCGCCGGCCGAGGAAGTGATGGCGCTCGCCGAGCCGCTCGCAAAGGCGGGCGCGCTGTATACGACCCATATGCGCACCGAGTTCGACGCGATCCTCGACGCGATGGACGAGGCGTACCGGGTCGGCCGTCACGCGCAGGTACCGGTCGTGATCTCGCACCTGAAATGCGCGGGCCCGTCGAACTGGGGGCGCAGTGCCGAGGTGCTCGCATCGCTCGAAGGCGCGCGGCGTTACCAGCCGGTCGGCTGCGACTGCTATCCGTACAGCCGCAGCGCGTCGACGCTCGACCTGAAGCAGGTGACGGGCGACATCGACATCACGATCACGTGGTCGGAGCCGCATCCGGAAGCGGCGGGCAAGCTGCTCAAGGCGATCGCGGCCGAGTGGGACGTGTCCGAACAGGAGGCGGCGAAGCGGCTGCAGCCGGCGGGCGCGGTGTACCACAACATGTCGGAGGACGACGTGCGCCGGATCCTGTCGCATCCGGCGACGATGGTCGGCTCCGACGGGCTGCCGAACGATCCGCTGCCGCATCCGCGCCTGTGGGGCGCGTTTCCGCGCGTGCTCGGGCATTACGCGCGCGAGACCGGCCTGCTGTCGCTCGAGGAGGCGATCCGCAAGATGACGTCGCTGACCGCACGGCGTTTCGGCCTTGCGCGGCGTGGTGAAGTTCACGTCGGCTATCACGCGGATCTCGTGCTGTTCGATCCCGATCGGGTGATCGATGCCGCGACGTTCGACCGGCCGCAGCAACCCGCGCACGGGATCGACGCGGTGTGGGTCAACGGCGTGCTGACCTGTCGCGACGGCCAGCCGACCGGCGCGCGCGCGGGCGGCTTCGTCGCGCGCGGTGCGCGGGTGCCTGTGAGCGACGCGGCTGCGTTCTGACGGGGCCGGCGCAGACAACCGATCTTCGTGCGCGCCGCGACCGGCGCGCGCATCCGCAACCGAGCGTTGCATGGGACCTGGGTGAGCGCTCGAGCGCCAACCCTGGTCGACACAGGAGTGAATCGATGAAGCGATATGGCGTAGGCGAAGCGAAGGGGACGGGCGGCCAGGTGATGCCGTTCGCGCGTGCGGTCGAAGCCGACGGCTGGCTGTACGTGTCGGGCCAGACGCCGATGGTGAACGGCGAAGTGGTCGAAGGCGGGATCGTCACGCAGTCGAAGCAGACGATCGAGAACGTGATCGCGATCCTGAAGGAAGCCGGCTACGGCCTTGAGCACGTCGTGCGTTGCGGCGTGTGGCTCGACGACGCGCGCGATTTCGCGTCGTTCAACAAGGTGTTCGTCTCGTACTTCGGCGAGCATCCGCCGGCGCGCGCGTGCGTGCAGTCGAGCATGGTGATCGACTGCAAGGTCGAGGTCGATTGCATCGCTTACAAGGCGCCGGCGAAGTAACGCGGCGTTTACCCGCATCGCACAGCGACACAGCCCGATCGGCTCGCGCCGGTCGGGCTGTGTCGTTCGGGCCTGCCGGCGCGGAGAGGCGGCTCGCGAGAGCCGCCTGTCATCGCATGCCGCTCACTGCCGCGCAGTACGCGCGTTATCCGGCATCGGCTGGTTGTAGTTGGTGCGGAACGGGTTGATGTCGAGCCCGCCGCGCCGCGTATAGCGCGCGTACACCGCGAGCTTCACCGGCTTGCACGCGCGCAGGATGTCGATGAAGATCCGCTCGACGCATTGCTCGTGAAAGCCGGTGTGGTTGCGATACGAGATCAGGTAGCGCAGCAGGCCCGCGTGATCGATCTGCGGGCCGACGTAGCGGATCTGCACGCTGCCCCAGTCCGGTTGCCCGGTGACGGGGCAGTTTGACCTCAGCAGGTCGGACACGAGCGTCTCCTCGACCGGCGCTTCGTCGAGCGCCGCGGTCAGCAGCGACGGATCGGGCTCGTAGATGTCGGTATCGAGATCGAGGCGGTCGAGCGACAGTCCGTCGAGCTCGTCCATCTGCAGCTTCGCGAAATCGTGCGGCCCGACGAGCTGCACGGAGACGCTCGCGCCGCAGGCGGCCGACACGTCGCGCTTGAGCGCGTCGCGCACTGCGTCGAGCGACTCGATGCGGGTCTGCGCGAACGAGCCGAGATAGAGCTTGAACGATTTCGATTCGACGATGTTCGGCGAATCGGCCGGCACGTAGAACGTCGCGACCGCCACCTGCGGCTTGCCGCGCGCATTCAGCCACGACAGTTCGTAGGCGTTCCAGATATCGGTGCCGAAAAACGGCAGCGGCGCGGTGATGCCGATCTGCTCGCGCGCGCTCGCGCGCGGGATCGGAAACAGCAGCGACGCGTCATACTGCGATGCGTAGACGGTCGCCTTGCCGAGCGGGGAGTGTTCGGGTTGCATGATGCGTCAGGTTACGACAGGAAAAGACGATAGGCCGGATTGCCGCTCTCTTCCCAGAACGGGTAGCCGAGCGCCGCGAGGAATCGGTCGAATTCGGCATGCTCGGCCTGCGGCACTTGCAGGCCGACGAGAATCGAGCTGTAGTCCGCGCCCTGGTTGCGGTAATGGAACAGGCTGATGTTCCAGTTCGGCGCCATCGACGACAGGAACTTCATCAGCGCGCCCGGCCGCTCGGGGAATTCGAAACGGAACAGGCGCTCGTCGAGCGCGAGCGGCGAGCGGCCGCCCACCATGTAGCGGATGTGCTGCTTCGACAGCTCGTCGCCCGTCAGATCGACGGCCGTGAAGCCGTGCGCGTCGAAATTCGCGGCGATTTCCGCCGATTCGCCGCGCCGCTTGATCTGCACGCCGACGAAGATGTGCGCCGACTGCGCATCGGCGATCCGGTAGTTGAACTCGGTGACGTTGCGGTCGCCGACGAGCGAGCAGAAGCGCTTGAAGCTGCCGCGCTCCTCGGGGATCGTCACCGCGAACACCGCCTCGCGCGCCTCGCCGACCTCGGCGCGTTCGGCGACGAAGCGCATCCGGTCGAAATTCATGTTCGCGCCCGACGTGATCGCGATGAGGGTCTGGTTCTCGATCCCTTCACGCTCCGCATAGCGCTTCGCGCCCGCGACCGCGAGCGAGCCGGCCGGCTCGAGCACGCTGCGGGTGTCCTGGAACACGTCCTTGATCGCGGCGCACAGCGCGTCGGTGTCGACCGTCACGACGTCGTCGAGATATTCGCTGCACAGCCGGAAGGTCTCCTCGCCGACGAGCTTCACCGCGGTGCCGTCCGAGAACAGGCCGACCTCGCTCAGCTCGACGCGTTTGCCGGCCTTGAGCGACTGCGCCATCGCGCACGAATCCTCGGTCTGCACGCCGATTACCTTGATCTCCGGGCGCACCGCCTTCACGTACGCGGCGACCCCGGCCGCGAGCCCGCCGCCGCCGATCGGCACGAAGATCGCGTGGATCGGCCCCTGGTGCTGGCGCAGGATCTCCATCGCGACCGTGCCCTGGCCCGCGATCACGTACGGATCGTCGAACGGATGGACGAACGTGAGGCCGCGCTCTTCCTGCACCTTGACCGCGTGCGCGTACGCGTCGCTGTACGATTCGCCCGCCTGGATCACCTCGACGGTCGGGCCGCCGTGCGTGCGCACCGCGTCCACCTTCACCTGCGGAGTCGTGACCGGTACGACGATCACCGCCTTCACGCCGAGGCGGGCCGCGGAGAACGCGACGCCCTGCGCGTGGTTGCCCGCCGACGCGGTGATGACGCCGCGCCCGAGCGCGTTGGCCGGAATGTGCGCCATCTTGTTGTATGCGCCGCGCAGCTTGAACGAGAACACCGGCTGGTTGTCCTCGCGCTTCAGGTAGACGGGGTTGCGCAGCCGGGCCGACAGGTTCCGGGCGGATTCGAGTTCTGTCTCGATCGCGACGTCGTAGACGCGTGCGGTGAGGATTTTCTTCAGATAATCGTGGGAGGCCATGGACGCTCGCGTGCAGTGCGGATGCAGACGTAAAAGATCAATGATAGCGCCTGGGCCCGCCTCGCAGCCGATTTCCCGGCATTCGCGCGCGCGTCGCCCCCGCGTTGCGGCTGCGCAAAAACACTCCGGCCCCCGATTTTTCGCGCTTAACCGGCTGGTTACCGACCGTCCGGACGGCCAGCGGGCGGCGAAAACCTTGCCCGGCGCGGCGCGGCGGGGTGCCGGGCGGCCCCGTGCGGCCGATTCTACGCCCCACGCGATGCCCGATCATGGGTTAGAATTCCGTTTTGAATCAAGGATCGGAAGATGCAAAGGCACCCTCGGATCGTCCATTTGAAGCCGTCGCCGCGCGCCGCCAGTCCAGCGGCGGAGCGGCACGCGCGCTGTGCGCGATCGTGCTGATGGCTCCGAGCGCCGCCAGGGCGCGTCGATCCGGAGCAGCGCTTCAGCGCTTGCTGCGGCCCCATGCGAAGCAGTCGCGCGCCTGGTAAGAGAACAGATTTCCCCAAGATTGCGCCCATGCGCTTGACCGACCGCCCCTTGTTAGCGGCGAGCGGCCCTCCGAGTCGTCCGAACATGAACGCACCACAAGTTTTCGATCCGCACGGCGCGGCTGCTGTTGTCGCCGCCGACCCCGCGCCCCGCCTGCGCGAGATTCCGTACAACTACACCTCGTTCTCTGATCGCGAGATCGTGATCCGCCTGCTGGGCGAGGAAGCCTGGGCCGTGCTCGACGAGCTGCGCGCCGAGCGTCGCACCGGCCGCTCGGCCCGGATGCTGTACGAAGTGCTGGGCGACATCTGGGTCGTGCGCCGCAACCCGTACCTGCAGGACGACCTGCTCGACAACCCGAAGCGCCGCGTGCTGCTGATCGAGGCGCTGAATCACCGCCTGACCGAGATCGAGAAGCGCCGCCGCGCCGACCTGTCCGCGAATCAGGACGACGCCGCCCGCGAACGCGCGGCCCGCGTGCAGATGCTCGCGGACGCCGCGCATCGCGCAGTCGACGCGTTCGCGCAGGAATTCGACCAGATGGCGGAATTGCGCCGCCGCGCGACGAAGGCGCTCGGCCGCTGCACGCAGAAGGACAACATCCGCTTCGACGGGCTGTCGCGCGTGTCGCACGTGACCGACGCGACCGACTGGCGGGTCGAGTACCCGTTCGTCGTGCTGACGCCGGACACCGAGGCCGAGATCGCCGGCCTCGTGAAGGCCTGCTTCGAGCTGGGCCTGACCGTGATCCCGCGCGGGGGCGGCACCGGCTACACGGGCGGCGCGGTGCCGCTCACGCCGTTCTCGGCCGTCATCAACACCGAGAAGCTCGAGCAACTGGGCGCGGTCGAGCTGACCGAGCTGCCGGGCGTCGCGCACAAGGTGCCGACGATCTTCTCCGGCGCGGGCGTCGTCACGCGCCGCGTGACCGAGGCGGCCGAAGCGGCCGGCTACGTGTTCGCGGTCGATCCGACCTCGCTCGACGCGTCGTGCATCGGTGGCAACGTCGCGATGAACGCGGGCGGCAAGAAAGCCGTGCTGTGGGGCACCGCGCTCGACAACCTGGCCTGGTGGCGGATGGTCGACCCGGACGGCAACTGGCTCGAAGTCACCCGTCTGGAGCACAACCAGGGCAAGATCCACGACATTCCTGTCGCCCGCTTCGAACTGAAGTGGTTCGACGGCGCGAGCGCGCCCGGCGAGAAGCTGCTGCGCAGCGAGACGCTCGACATCGAAGGGCGCCGTTTCCGCAAGGAAGGCCTCGGCAAGGACGTCACCGACAAATTCCTCGCCGGCCTGCCGGGCGTGCAGAAGGAAGGCTGCGACGGGCTGATCACGTCGGCGCGCTGGGTGCTGCACAAGATGCCCGCGCACACGCGCACCGTCTGCCTCGAATTCTTCGGCCAGGCGCGCGAGGCGATCCCGAGCATCGTCGAGATCAAGGATTACCTGTTCGAGACGTCGAAGAAGGGCGGCGCGATCCTCGCGGGCCTCGAGCACCTCGACGAGCGCTACCTGCGCGCGGTCGGCTACGCGACCAAGAGCAAGCGCAACGCGTTCCCGAAGATGGTGCTGATCGGCGACATCGTCGGCGACGACGCCGATGCGGTGGCCGCCGCGACGTCCGAAGTCGTGCGCATGGCGAACGGCAAGAGCGGCGAGGGCTTCGTCGCGGTGAGCGCGGAGGCGCGCAAGCGCTTCTGGCTCGACCGCAGCCGCACGGCCGCGATCGCGAAGCACACGAACGCGTTCAAGATCAACGAGGACGTCGTGATTCCGCTCAACCGGATGGGCGAATACACCGACGGCATCGAGCGGATCAACATCGAGCTGTCGCTGAAGAACAAGCTGCAGCTCGTCGACGCGCTCGAGGCGTTCTTCAGGACCGGCAACCTGCCGCTCGGCAAGACCGACGACGCAAGCGAGATCCCGAGCGCGGAGCTGCTCGAGGACCGCGTCCAGCAGGCGCTGGAGTTGCTCAAGCGCGTGCGCGCGCGCTGGGAATTCGTGCGCGACCGGCTCGACATGCCGTTGCGCGAGGCGCAGCACTACCTCGTGCAGCTTGGCTACGAGGCGCTGGCCGAGAAGTTCGCGGACCGCGTCGACGCGCAGCCGGGCGTGAACGTGTTCCACGTCGCGCAGGACCGCACGGTGCGGATCTCGTGGAAGCAGGAGATCCGCGCCGAGCTGCGCGCGATCTTCAACGGCGGCGCGTTCAAGCCGATCCTCGACGAGGCGCAGGCGATCCACAAGCAGGTGCTGCGCGGCCGCGTGTTCGTCGCGCTGCACATGCACGCGGGCGACGGCAACGTCCATACGAACCTGCCGGTCAACTCCGACAACTACGAGATGCTGCAGGACGCCCACGCGGCGGTCGCGCGCATCATGACGCTCGCGCGCTCGCTCGACGGCGTGATTTCCGGCGAGCACGGCATCGGCATCACGAAGCTCGAGTTCCTGACCGACGACGAGATCGCCGAATTCCGCGCATACAAGCAGCGCATCGACCCGCAGGGCCGCTTCAACAAGGGCAAGCTGCTCGACGGCGCGGACCTGCGCAACGCGTATACGCCGAGCTTCGGCCTGATGGGCTACGAATCGCTGATCATGCAGCAGTCCGACATCGGCGCGATCGCCGATTCGGTGAAGGACTGCCTGCGCTGCGGCAAGTGCAAGCCGGTGTGCGCGACCCACGTGCCGCGCGCGAACCTGCTGTACAGCCCGCGCAACAAGATCCTCGCGACGTCGCTGCTCGTCGAGGCGTTCCTGTACGAGGAGCAGACCCGCCGCGGCGTGTCGATCAAGCACTGGGACGAGTTCAACGACGTGGCCGACCACTGCACGGTGTGCCACAAGTGCGCGACGCCGTGCCCGGTGAAGATCGACTTCGGCGACGTGACGATGAACATGCGCAACCTGTTGCGCAAGATGGGCAAGAAGAAGTTCAATCCCGGCAGCGCGGCGGGCATGTTCTTCCTGAACGCGACGAATCCGCAGACGATCAACGCCGCGCGCAGCGTGATGATGGGCTTCGGCTACAAGGCGCAGCGCTTCGCGAACGACGTGTTGAAGAAGGTCACGACGAAGCAGACGCAGCATCCGCCCGCGACGACCGGCAAGCCGCCCGTCGTCGAGCAGGTGATCCACTTCGTCAACAAGAAGATGCCGGGCAACCTGCCGAAGAAGACGGCGCGCGCGCTGCTCGACATCGAGGACAACAAGATCGTGCCGATCATCCGCAACCCGAAGACGACGAGCGTCGATTCGGAGGCGGTGTTCTACTTCCCGGGCTGCGGCTCCGAGCGCCTGTTCTCGCAGGTCGGCCTGGCGACGCAGGCGATGCTGTGGGAAGCGGGCGTGCAGACCGTGCTGCCGCCGGGCTACCTGTGCTGCGGCTATCCGCAGCGCGGCGCGGGCCAGTACGACAAGGCCGAGCAGATCGTCACCGACAACCGCGTGCTGTTCCACCGGGTCGCGAACACGCTGAACTACCTCGACATCAAGACGGTGGTGGTATCGTGCGGCACCTGCTACGACCAGCTCGCGGGGTATGAATTCGACAAGATCTTCCCGGGCTGCCGGATCATCGACATCCACGAGTTCCTGCTCGAAAAGGGCATGAAGCTCGATGGCGTGAAGGGCACGCGCTACATGTACCACGACCCGTGCCACACGCCGATCAAGACGATGGACCCGGTCAAGCTGGTCAACGAGCTGATGGGTTCCGAGAAGGACGGCTACAAGATCGAGAAGAGCGAGCGCTGCTGCGGCGAGTCGGGCACGCTCGCGGTCACGCGGCCGGACATCTCGACGCAGGTGCGCTTCCGCAAGGAAGAGGAAATCCGCAAGGGCGCGGCGAAGCTGCGCGCCATTCCGGTCGTCGCGGGCGATGCGCCGGCGACGGGCGGCGCGGACGTGAAGATCCTGACGAGCTGCCCGTCGTGCCTGCAGGGCCTGTCGCGCTACAACGAGGACGCGAACATCGAAGCCGACTACGTCGTCGTCGAGATCGCGCGCCAGGTGCTCGGCGAGAACTGGATGGCCGATTACGTCGCACACGCGAACGACGGCGGCATCGAGCGCGTGCTGGTTTGATACGGGTGGTGCCTGCACAAGGAGCGACGATGGAATGCGTGTTTTGTCGTGAAGAGGGTGGCGAGGTGCTCTGGCGGGACGACGCGCTGCGCGTCGTCCTCGCGACGGGCGAATCGGACTATCCGGGCTTTTGCCGGGTGATCTGGCACGACCACGTCGCGGAGTGCTCGGATCTCTCGGACGCCGACCGCAGCCACCTGATGAACGTGGTGGTCGCGGTCGAGCGCGCGGTGCGGCGCGTGATGCAGCCGACCAAGGTGAATCTCGCCAGCCTCGGCAACATGGTGCCGCACATGCACTGGCACGTGATCCCCCGCTTCTCGAACGACGCGCATTTCCCGCAACCCGTCTGGGCGCCGCGCCAGCGCAGCGTGTCCGACGCGCTGCTGCGCGCGCGGGCCGCGCAAGCCACGTTGCTGCACAATGCGGTGCGCGAAGAGATTCAACGATTGTCCGATCCGAGGCAGGCATGAGCGGTTTGACTTCCACGACGCCGATTCCGTCAGGCGTCGTCGTGCACGCGGTGTCGCGCGTGCTCGAATTGCAGTACCCGAACGGCGAGAACTACCGGATTCCGTTCGAGCTGATGCGGGTCTATTCGCCGTCCGCGGAGGTGCGCGGACACGGGCCGGGGCAGGAAACGCTGCAGACCGGCAAGCGCGACGTGACGATCACGGCGCTCGAGGGCGTCGGCAACTACGCACTGCAGCCGACCTTCTCCGACGGTCACTCGACCGGCATCTATTCCTGGGATCTGCTGTACGACCTGGCGACCCGCCAGGATGCGCTCTGGCGCGACTATTTCGACAAACTGAAGGCGGCGGGCGTCGATCGCGACGCCCCGATGCCGGCGGCGGGCACGCCGCACGGCCACTGCCACTGAACGACGGCGCCGGTTTGCGGCGCCGTCTTGCCATTTACTGAGGATCAACGCGATGAGCAAAACCCACTTCGGCTTCGAGAGCATCGAGGAAACCGAAAAAGCGAAGAAAGTGGCGGGCGTGTTCCATTCGGTCGCAAGCAACTACGATTTGATGAACGACCTGATGTCGGCGGGCATGCACCGCGCATGGAAGGCATTCACGATCGCGCAGGCGAACGTGCGCCCCGGCTTCAAGGTGCTCGACATCGCGGCCGGCACCGGCGACCTGACGAAGGCGTTCGCGAAGGCCGCCGGGCCGACGGGCGAGGTCTGGCACACCGACATCAACGAGTCGATGCTGCGCGTCGGCCGCGACCGCCTGCTCGACAAGGGCATCGTGACCCCGTCGCTGTTGTGCGATGCCGAGAAGATTCCGTTTCCGGACAACTACTTCGATATCGTCACCGTCGCGTTCGGGCTGCGCAACATGACGCACAAGGACGCCGCGCTCGCCGAGATGCGCCGCGTCGCGAAGCCGGGCGGCCGCGTGATGGTGCTTGAATTCTCGAAAGTCTGGGAGCCGCTGAAAAAAGCCTACGACCTGTATTCTTTCAAAGTATTACCGTGGCTTGGAGACAAGTTCGCGAAAGATGCCGACAGTTACAAGTATCTTGCCGAATCTATCCGCATGCACCCCGATCAGGACACGCTGAAGACGATGATGGAACAAGCGGGCCTCGATGCCGTCAAATATTACAATTTGTCAGGTGGCGTGGTAGCTTTACACCTTGGAACCAAGTACTGAGGGGTTCTGTCCATACATTTGTCTTACATCTGGAGAAGCCGATGTCCGAATCTCGTTCGTTGTTCAACCGTAAAGAGCCGTCGAAGCCGTGGGCGCGACGGGTCGGCACGCTGCTGATGGTCGGCCTGCTGACGGCCGGCACGTTCGCGTCGCTCGATGCAGAGGCCAAGCGGATGGGCGGCGGGCGCAGCGTCGGCCGCCAGTCGCAGTCGATTACCCAGCGGCAGGCCACGCCGCCGGCGCAGCAGCCGATGCAGCAGGCCGCGCCGTCGCAGGCGCAGCGCGCGCAGCCGGGCGCGGCGGCACCCGCCGCGCAGCCGAACCGCTCGCGCTGGCTCGGGCCGATCGCCGGCCTCGCGGCGGGGCTCGGCATCGCGGCGCTGCTGTCGCACTTCGGCCTCGGCGGCGCGTTCGCGAGCATGATGGCGAACGTCATCGTGATCGCGCTGCTCGCGATGGTCGGCATCTGGGTGATCCGCAAGATCATGAACCGCCGCCGTTCGAACGAGCCGGCGTACGCGGCGGGCGGCACGGCGTCGTCGGCCGGCGGCCCGGGCGGTTACTCGCAGCAAGGCACGTCGTTCCAGTCGGGTTCGGGCAGCGGCTATGCGAGCGAGGCGCAGCAGGTGTTCGGCGGCGGCGCGCCGGCTGCGGCGCCCGCCGCAGCAGCGGTCCAGGTGCCGGCGGGTTTCGACACCGAGGCGTTCCTGCGCAGCGCGAAGGTGTATTTCGTGCGCCTGCAGGCCGCGTGGGATCAGGGCAACATGGCTGACATCCGTGAATTCACCACGCCGGAAATGTTCGCCGAGATCAAGATCGACCTCGACGGGCGCGGCAACGAGAAGAACCAGACCGATGTCGTGCAGCTCGACGCAGAGCTGCTGGAGGTCGATGATCGCGGCATCGGGCAGTCGGCGAGCGTGCGCTTCCACGGCCTGATCCGCGAATCGGCGGGCGCGCCGGCCGCGCCGTTCGAGGAAGTCTGGAATCTGTCGAAGTCGGGTGGGCAGGGCTGGCTGCTGGCCGGCATCCAGCAGCTCGGCACGCATTGACGGAATCGGCCCGGCCTGCCGCCGAGGCTTGCACTCGGACAGAGGGCTCGGCTGATCCGACGTTACAATAGAAACCCGCGCGGGCGTCCTGTCTGCGCGGGTTTTTCTTTCCTAACCCGATGACCTTTGCCGCCAAGCCTTTTGCTGCTGCTGTCAATCACCTGCTCGCGCGCGAATCCTGGGCGCGCGATCGCCTGATTCCCTACGCGGGCAAGACTGCCCGGCTCGACGTTCCGCCCGTGTCGCTGATGCTGCTCGTGCAGCCCGACGGCTATCTCGCCGCGGTCGAAGCCGGCGACGCAGGCCGTTTCGACGTGTCGATCGCACTTGCGGGCGATACCGTGGCGGCGTTCCTGCAAGGCGGGCAGGCGGCGGTGATGAAGCACGTGAAGATCGACGGCGACGCGGAGTTCGCGACGCAGATCGCGAAGCTCGCCGAACATCTGCGCTGGGAGCCGGAAGAGGATCTCGCGAAGCTGATCGGCGATGCGGCCGCGCACCGGATCGCGACGTTCGCGCGCGATGCGGGCGAACGCGCGCGCCGGACCGGACGCAACGTGCTCGATTCGCTTGCCGAGTATTGGCTCGACGAGAATCCCCAGGTCGTCCGGCGTGCGTCGCTCGCCGATTTCGACACCGAACTGGTGCGCGCGCGCGATGCGCTGGCGCGCGTCGAAAAGCGGATCGAACGACTCGAACACAGTATCGGCGCGCGTGCGGGCGGCAGCCCGCGCAGCGCGCATTGAGGGCCGCAGGGCATGCGCATTTTCCGTTTCATCAAGATTGTCTACACGGTCATCCGCTTCGGCCTCGACGAGGTCATGCTGTCGCGCATTACCGACCGGCGGCTGAAGCTCCTGTTGCGCATCACGACGATCGGCCGTCGCTATTCCGATCCGCCGGCGGTGCGCCTGCGCCGCGCGCTCGAGAGCCTGGGGCCGATCTTCGTGAAGTTCGGCCAGGTGCTGTCGACGCGGCGCGACCTGCTGACGGTCGATTTCGCGAACGAGCTGGCGAAGCTGCAGGACCAGGTGCCGCCGTTCGATTCGTCGGTCGCGATCTCGATCATCGAGAAATCGCTCGGCGCGCCGGTCGACGAGCTGTTCGACGCGTTCGAGCGCAACCCGGTCGCGAGCGCGTCGATCGCGCAGGTGCATTTCGCGAAGCTCAGGCAGGGCGTGCATGCGGGCAAGGCGGTCGCGGTGAAGGTGCTGCGCCCGAACATGCTGTCCGTGATCGACTCTGACCTCGCGCTGATGCGCGACATCGCGATCTGGACCGAGCGCCTGTGGGCCGACGGGCGGCGGCTGAAGCCGCGCGAGGTGGTCGGCGAATTCGACAAGTACCTGCACGACGAGCTCGACCTGATGCGCGAGGCCGCGAACGGCAGCCAGTTGCGCCGCAACTTCGCGGGCCTCGACCTGCTGCTCGTGCCGGAGATGTTCTGGGACTACTCGACGCCGAACGTGCTCGTGATGGAGCGCATGTCCGGCGTGCCGATCAGCCAGGTCGAGACGCTGCGCGCGGCCGGCGTCGACATCAAGAAGCTCGCGCGCGAAGGCGTCGAGATCTTCTTCACGCAGGTGTTCCGCGACGGCTTCTTCCACGCGGACATGCACCCCGGCAACATCCAGGTGAGCCTCGATCCGAATACCTTCGGCCGTTATATCGCGCTCGATTTCGGGATCGTCGGCGCGCTGTCCGATTTCGACAAGAACTATCTCGCGCAGAACTTCCTCGCGTTCTTCAAGCGCGATTACCACCGGGTCGCGACGCTGCACCTGGAGTCCGGCTGGGTGCCGCCGGACACGCGCGTCGAGGAGCTGGAAAGCGCGATCCGCGCGGTGTGCGAGCCGTATTTCGACCGTGCGCTGAAGGACATCTCGCTCGGCCAGGTGCTGATGCGGCTGTTCTCGACGTCGCGCCGCTTCAACGTCGAAATCCAGCCGCAACTCGTGCTGCTGCAGAAGACGATGCTGAACGTCGAGGGGCTCGGCCGCTCGCTCGACCCCGAGCTCGATCTGTGGAAGACCGCGAAGCCGTATCTGGAGCGCTGGATGACCGAGCAGATCGGCCTGCGCGGCTGGTTCGAACGCTTGAAGGTCGAGGCGCCGCAATGGAGCAAGACCTTGCCGCAGCTGCCGCGGCTGATCCATCACACGCTGGCGGCGCACCACAACGCACCGCGCGCCGCGAGCGAGGACCTGATGCGGCAGATCCTGGTCGAGCAGAAGCGCACCAACCGGCTGCTGCAGGCGTTGCTGCTGTTCGGGATTGCCGTGGGCGTCGGCGCGCTCGTCGCGCGGGTGCTGCTGGCAATCACGTACGGCACCTGACCGAAAGGAGACGACACGATGACCGATGCGACCCGCGCGACCCCGCCGTCCGCCGCAGATTTTTCGACACGCGATCCGGGCGATGCGTCGTTCTGGAACGAACGCTTCGAGCGCGGCATGACGCCGTGGGATCTCGCCGGCGCGCCGGCGGAGTTCCGCGCGTTCGCGTCGCGCCACCCGCAGTGTCCGGTCCTGGTGCCGGGCTGCGGCAGCGCGCACGAGGCGCTTTGGCTCGCGCAGGCCGGGTGGCCGGTGCGCGCGATCGACTTTGCCGAGCAGGCGGTCGCGGCGGCACAGGCGCAACTGGGCGAGCACGCGGGCGTGGTCGAGCAGGCGGACTTTTTCGGCTATGTGCCGCCGTTCGCCGTCCAGTGGGTATACGAGCGCGCGTTCCTGTGCGCGCTGCCGCGCGACCGGCGCGCAGACTACGCGGCGCGCATGGCCGAACTGCTGCCGGCGGGCGGCTGGCTGGCCGGGTACTTTTTCACCGGCGCGACGCGCACCGGGCCGCCGTTCGGTATCGACCGTTCGGAACTCGACGCGCTGCTCGCACCGTATTTCGAATTGGTCGAGGATCTGCCGGTCGAGGAATCGCTGCCGGTGTTCGCGGGGCGCGAGCGCTGGCTCACGTGGCGCCGCCGCTGACACGGTGCGCGTCGTCGCCGTTGCCGGACAGCGTCGGGCTTTCGGCTATAATTCAAGGTTTTGCAAGCCGTTTCTAGTTTCTGCGGGAAAAATATCATGCCGATCTACGCCTATCGATGCGAAGCGTGCGGTTACGCGAAGGACGTGCTCCAGAAGATGAGCGACGCGCCGCTGTCTCAATGCCCTGAATGCGGGAAGGACACGTTCCGCAAGCAAGTGACCGCCGCCGGCTTTCAGCTGAAGGGCTCGGGCTGGTATGTCACCGATTTCCGCGGCGGCGCGGGCGGCACCAGCGCAACGTCGACGTCGACACCGTCCGCATCGGGCGACGCGGCACCGGCGGCGCCGGCGGCATCCGGCACGGACGGCGCGGCGAGCGCCGCGCCCGCGGCTGCGGCCGCGCCGGCCGCCAAGCCCGCGACGAGCAGCAGTTGACCGCCGCGCGGCCCGCAGGGGCCGCGCCCACTCCGTACCGCGCGCCGGCGCGGCACTTTGACGGCAGATGATGAAAAAGACGACCCTGAAATCGGTGTTTCTGACCGGCCTGCTGGTTCTCGTCCCGCTCGCGATCACGCTGTGGGTGCTTGGCCTCATCATCGGGACGATGGACCAGACACTGCTGCTGCTGCCGGAATCGTGGCAGCCGGAGCGGGTCTTCGGCTTCCGCCTGCCCGGCATCGGCGCGGTGCTGACGCTCGCATTCATCTTCATCGTCGGGCTGGCGACGCGGAACTTCATCGGCCAGAAGCTCGTCACCTGGTGGAACGTCGTCGTGCGTCACATCCCGGTGGTCGGGCCGATCTACACGAGCGTCAAGCAGGTGTCGGACACGCTGCTGTCGAGCAGCGGCAATGCGTTCCGCAAGGCGCTCCTGATCGAGTATCCGCGCCGCGGCTCGTATACGATCGCGTTCCTGACCGGCACGCCGGGCGGCGACGTGGTCAATCATCTGACGGAAGAGTACGTGAGCGTGTACGTGCCGACGACGCCGAATCCGACGTCCGGCTTCTTCCTGATGCTCCCGAAGAGCGAAGTCATCGAACTCGACATGTCGGTCGATGCCGCGCTCAAGTACATCGTCTCGATGGGTGTCGTGGCGCCCCCGGCGCCGGCTCCGGCGGCGCCCGCCCGCCGTCCCGTCGAGCCGCCGCTTTAATGTGAACAGACCGTTGGGCCGCGCTGCGGCGCCTGTTGATCAAACCGAACGAAAGCAAACATCATGTCGATGCGAACTGAATACTGCGGTCTCGTGACCGAACATCTGCTGGGCCAAACCGTGTCGCTGTGCGGCTGGGTGCAGCGCCGCCGCGATCACGGCGGTGTGATCTTCATCGACCTGCGCGATCGTGAAGGCCTCGTGCAGGTGGTCTGCGACCCGGATCGCGCGGAGATGTTCGCGACCGCCGAAGGCGTGCGCAACGAATTCTGCGTGCAGGTGAAAGGCCTCGTGCGCAACCGTCCGGAAGGCACGGTCAACGCCGGCCTGAAGAGCGGCAAGATCGAAGTGCTGTGCCACGAGCTGAACGTGCTGAACGCGTCGGTCACGCCGCCGTTCCAGCTCGACGACGACAACCTGTCGGAAACCACGCGCCTCACGCACCGCGTGCTCGACCTGCGCCGTCCGCAGATGCAGCACAACCTGCGCCTGCGCTACCGCGTCGCGATCGAGGCACGCAAGTACCTCGACGGCCAGGGCTTCATCGACATCGAAACGCCGATGCTGACGAAGAGCACGCCGGAAGGCGCGCGTGACTACCTCGTGCCGTCGCGCGTGAACGCAGGCCAGTTCTTCGCGCTGCCGCAGTCGCCGCAGCTGTTCAAGCAGCTGCTGATGGTCGCGAACTTCGACCGTTACTACCAGATCACCAAGTGCTTCCGCGACGAGGATCTGCGCGCCGACCGCCAGCCGGAATTCACGCAGATCGACTGCGAGACGTCGTTCCTCGGCGAGCAGGAAATCCGCGACCTGTTCGAGGACATGATCCGTCACATCTTCAAGACGACGATCGACGTCGAGCTGGACGCGACGTTCCCGGTCATGCCGTACTCGGAAGCGATGGCGCGCTTCGGCTCGGACAAGCCGGACCTGCGCGTGAAGCTCGAGTTCACCGAGCTGACCGACGCGATGAAGGATGTCGACTTCAAGGTGTTCAGCACGCCGGCCAACGCGAAGGACGGCCGTGTCGCGGCGCTGCGCGTGCCGAAGGGCAGCGAGCTGTCGCGTGGCGACATCGACGGCTACACCGAGTTCGTGCGTATCTACGGCGCGAAGGGCCTCGCGTGGATCAAGGTCAACGAGAAGGCAAAGGGCCGCGACGGCCTGCAAAGCCCGATCGTCAAGAACCTGCATGACGCGTCGATCGCGGCGATCCTCGAGCGCACCGGCGCGGAAGACGGCGACATCATCTTCTTCGCGGCCGACCGCGCGAAGGTCGTCAACGACAGCCTCGGCGCGCTGCGCCTGAAGATCGGTCACTCGGAATTCGGCAAGTCGAACGGCCTCGTCGCAGCGGGCTGGAAGCCGCTGTGGGTCGTCGATTTCCCGATGTTCGAATACGACGACGAGGAAGCGCGCTACGTGGCCGCGCACCACCCGTTCACCAGCCCGAAGGACGAGCATCTCGAGTACCTCGAGACGGAACCGGGCCGCTGCCTCGCGAAGGCATATGACATGGTGCTGAACGGCTGGGAAATCGGCGGCGGCTCGGTGCGTATCCACCGCGAGGAAGTGCAGAGCAAGGTGTTCCGCGCGCTGAAGATCGGCCCGGAAGAGGCACAGCTCAAGTTCGGCTTCCTGCTGGACGCGCTGCAGTACGGCGCGCCGCCGCACGGTGGCATCGCGTTCGGTCTCGACCGCATCGTCACGATGATGGCCGGTGCCGATTCGATCCGCGACGTGATCGCGTTCCCGAAGACCCAGCGCGCGCAGTGTCTGCTGACGCAGGCGCCGAGCCCGGTCGACGAGCGCCAGCTGCGCGAGCTGCACATTCGCTTGCGTCAGCCGGAGCAGCCGAAGGCGTAATGCTTCGGTTTGCTTGATGATGCGCGTGGCGACACGCGCATCACGTGACGAAAAAGGCGCCGTGGCGCCTTTTTCGTTTTTTGCGGTACAGTCGCAGCACCTGCGGCGCCGCGTCGCGCGGTGTCGCGCAGCATGAAACGAAGATGACGAAGCCGCCGAAAATCCCCGAATCCGTTCTTGTCGTGATCTATACGCCGGCGCTCGACGTGCTGGTCATCGAGCGCGCCGATCAGCCGGGGTTCTGGCAATCGGTCACGGGCTCGAAGGACGCGCTCGACGAGCCGCTCGCCGTCACGGCCGCGCGCGAGGTCGCCGAAGAGACGGGCATCGTCGTCGGCAGTCCCGGGATACCGGCCGGTGCGCTCGCCGACTGGCGTCACCGGATCGAATACAACATCTATCCGCAGTACCTGCATCGCTATGCGCCGGGCGTCACGCGCAACACCGAGCACTGGTTCGGCCTGTGCGTGCCGGGCCGCGTCGACGTGACGCTCGCGCCGCGCGAGCACGTCGCGTATGCGTGGCTGCCCTACCTCGAAGCGGCCGCGCGCTGCTTCTCGCCGTCGAACGCCGAGGCGATCCTGCAACTGCCCGCGCGCTCGGTTCTCGGTCGCGCATGAGCGCACACGCGCGCCGGCGCTTCGCTCAGTTGCGGCAGATGTTCCTGCAGGAGCGGGGCTCCGAGTCGCGGCTCGCGTTCACGTCGGGCAACGCCGTGCGCCTGTGCCACGGCGGCGAAGCGTTCTTCGCCGCGCTGATCGCGCGGATCGACGCCGCGTGCGAGCAGGTCGCGCTCGAAACCTACATCTTCTGCGACGACGCGGCGGGGCGCCGCGTGTCCGACGCGCTGCTGCGCGCGGCGCGGCGCGGCGTGCGGGTGCGCGTGATCACCGACGGCATCGGCACCGCGCGCCTGCCGCTGTTCGACGCGTGGGCCGCGGCGGGCATCGAGCAGCGCATCTACAACCCCTGGCTGTTCGGCCATTTCGGCTTTTCCCGCACGCATCGCAAGCTGGCCGTCGTCGACCGCGCGTACGCGTATTGCGGCGGCATCAACATCGTCGACGACTATGCACAGAACGGCACGACGCTCGAATTCCCGCGCTGGGATTTCACCGTCGAGATGGCCGGCCCGGTCGTGTCGGACGTGCGCGCCGCGTTCGAGCTGCAGTGGCATCGCATCCGCTTCGGCCACAAGCCCTACGCGCAATACGCGGCGGAGCTGCACGGCGCCGACGCGTTCCCCGCCATTTTCCGCCGCTGGATGCGCAGCCACCGCTGGATCAAGGCGGGCGCGCTCAGGATCGTCACCGCGCCGAGCGTGGCGTTCGTCGCGCGCGACAACGTCGTCAACCGGCGCGCGATCGAGAAGGCGTATCTGGCCGCGATCGGCCGCGCGCGGCAGCGCATCCTGCTCGCGAATCCGTACTTCATGCCGGGGCGCAAGCTGCGCCGCGCGCTGGCGGGCGCGGCCCGGCGCGGCGTCGACGTGCGTATCCTGATCGGTCGCAAGGAGTTCGCGGCGCTCGACACCGCGGTGCCGTTCCTCTATCACGCGCTGCTGCGCGCCGGCGTGCGGATCGCCGAATACGACAAGACGATGCTGCACGGCAAGGTGGCCGTGATCGACGACAACTGGGCGACGGTCGGCTCGTCGAATCTGGACGCGTTGAGCCTGATGCTGAACAATGAAGCCAATGTCGTGCTGGTGCGGCACGACGTGCTGACGAACGAATTGCGCGACGCGATCGTCGCGGCGTTCGACGACGGCCGCGAGATCGACCCGGCGCGGTACGCGGTCCGCCCGCTGGCCGAACGCGCGCTGAACTGGCTCGCCTACACGGCGTACCGCACCGTCATGAAGGTGCTGACGGTCGGCAACTACGACTAGTGCGCCCCGGAGCCGTGCGCGGGGCAAGCCGCCGCCCCGTTCCGGCGGCGCCCGGATCGCGCAAAATGGCGGCACGGTCGGTCAGACACGGTCGGTTAGACACGGTCGGTTAGACCCCGGTTTCTAATAATTTCCTTGTTTCGCGGACGGCTGCGCTCAATAATAGTACGGCCGTTCGATTTTATTCGATCACCCCGAACGGTTACACAGAAATAGTTATGCGAAAAGGCGAACAGACGCGTGCCGCAATCCTTGAAGCTGCTTTGGACCTCGCCAGCCGTGACGGGCTGGAAGGGCTGACGATCGGCCTGTTGGCCGAGCGGATGCAGATGAGCAAGAGCGGCGTGTTCGCGCACTTCGGATCGCGCGAGGATTTGCAGGTGGAAGTCGTCCGCGAGTATCACCATCGTTTCGAGAACGAGGTGTTCTTTCCGAGCCTGCGCGAGCCGCGCGGCCTGCCGCGCCTGCGGGCGATGCTGGCGCGCTGGATAGAGAAGCGCATCCAGGAGGTGACGACCGGATGCATCTACATCAGCGGGGCCGTCGAGTACGACGACCGGCCGGACAGCCCGGTGCGCGAGCAGTTGATCGCGAGCGTGTCGGCGTGGCGCGCCGCGCTGCTGCGCGCCATTTCGCAGGCGATGGACGAGAAGCATCTGCGTGTGGACACCGATCCGGACCTGATGCTCTTCGAGTTGTACAGCTTCACGCTCGGCCTGCATCACGACGCGCGCTTCCTGCATTCGCCGGATGCGGTGCGCCTCACGTGGGCCGCGCTGGAGAAGACGATCGTTTCATATCAGAGCGAGAGCCGTTAGCGGGGCATGATCCGCCCGCAGCGAGCTCGAGCCGATTGCCATATTTGGAGAGAGTCATGGGACAGTACGCCGCGCCGCTGCGCGACATGCAATTCGTGTTGCACGAGCTTCTGAACGTCGAAGCCGAAGTCAAGCACATGCCCCGGCATGCTGACCTCGACGCCGACACGATCAACCAGGTTCTCGAGGAGGCAGGCAAGTTCTGCGCCGAGGTGCTGTTCCCGCTGAACCAGATCGGCGACCGGGAAGGCTGCACGTACGCCGGCGACGGCGTCGTGACGACCCCGACGGGCTTCAAGGAGGCGTATCGCCAGTACGTCGAGGCCGGCTGGCCGGCGCTCGGCTGCGATCCGGAATACGGCGGCCAGGGGCTGCCCGCGTTCGTCAACAACGCGCTCTACGAAATGCTGAACTCGGCGAACCAGTCCTGGACGATGTATCCGGGCCTGTCGCACGGCGCATATGAATGCCTGCACGCGCACGGCGCGCCGGAACTCCAGAAGGCTTACCTGCCGAAGCTCGTGTCCGGCGAATGGACGGGCACGATGTGCCTGACCGAGCCGCACTGCGGCACCGACCTCGGCATCCTGCGCACGAAGGCCGAGCCGGGCGGCGACGGCTCGTACTCGATCACCGGCACGAAGATCTTCATCTCGAGCGGCGAGCACGACATGGCGTCGAACATCGTCCATCTGGTGCTCGCGCGCCTGCCGGACGCGCCGCAGGGCACGAAGGGGATCTCGCTGTTCATCGTGCCGAAGTTCATTCCGGACGCGTCGGGCGAGCCGGGCGAGCGCAACGGCGTCAAGTGCGGCTCGATCGAGCACAAGATGGGCATCCACGGCAACGCGACCTGCGTGATGAACCTCGACAACGCGAAGGGCTGGATGGTCGGCGAGCCGAACAAGGGCCTGAACGCGATGTTCGTGATGATGAACGCCGCGCGTCTCGGCGTCGGCATGCAGGGCCTCGGCCTCACCGAAGTCGCGTACCAGAACTCGCTGACGTACGCGAAGGAGCGCCTGCAGATGCGCTCGCTGACCGGCCCGAAGGCGCCGGACAAGCCGGCCGACCCGATCATCGTCCATCCGGACGTGCGCCGCATGCTGCTCACGCAGAAGGCCTATGCGGAAGGCGCGCGTGCGTTCACGTACTGGTCCGCGCTGCAGATCGACAAGGAGCTGTCGCACGGCGACGAAGCGGTGCGCAAGGAAGCGGCCGATCTCGTCGCGCTGCTGACGCCGATCATCAAGGCGTTCCTGACCGACAACGCATTCGAGTGCACGAACCATGCGATGCAGATCTACGGCGGCCACGGCTTCATCTCCGAGTGGGGCATGGAGCAATACGTGCGCGACGCGCGGATCAACATGATCTACGAAGGCACGAACTCGATCCAGTCGCTCGACCTGCTGGGCCGCAAGGTGCTCGGCGACATGGGCGCGAAGCTGAAGAAGTTCGGCAAGCTCGTCAGCGACTTCGTCGAGGCCGAAGGCGTGAAGCCGGAAATGTCCGAGTTCATCAACCCGCTCGCCGACATCGGCGACAAGGTGCAGAAGCTGACGATGGAAATCGGCATGAAGGCGATGCAGAACCCGGACGAAGTCGGCGCCGCGGCCGTGCCGTACCTGCGCACCGTCGGCCATCTGGTGTTCTCGTACTTCTGGGCGCGCATGGCGCGCATCGCGCTCGACAAGGAAGCGTCCGGAGACCCGTTCTACAAGTCGAAGCTCGCGACCGCGCGCTTCTACTTCGCGCGCCTGCTGCCGGAAACGGCGGCGACGATCCGTGCCGCGCGCGCCGGCTCGAAGACCTTGATGGAAGTCGACGAAGCGCTGTTCTGACGCGGTTTCGGGCGGAGCGCGCTGCGTTCCGTCCGGACGGTCCGGTTCCTGATACTCACTCCGCCGTGCGGCGCCCGACACGACTCGCGCCGCCCGGCACTATCGGAGACATCCCGTGAGCAATTTCATCATTCGCAAGGTGGCCGTGCTGGGCGCCGGCGTGATGGGCGCGCAGATCGCCGCGCATCTCGTCAACGCGCGCGTGCCGGTGCTGCTGTTCGACCTGCCGGCCAAGGAAGGCCCGAAGAACGCGATCGCGCTGAAGGCGATCGAGAACCTGAAGAAGCTGTCGCCTGCGCCGTTCGGCGTGAAGGACGACGCGAAATACCTCGAAGCCGCGAACTACGAGGATGACATCGGGAAGCTCGCCGAGTGCGATGTCGTCATCGAGGCGATCGCCGAACGGATGGACTGGAAGCACGACCTGTACAAGAAGGTCGCGCCGCACATCGCACCGAACGCGATCTTCGCGACCAACACGTCGGGCCTGTCGATCACGGCGCTGTCGGACGGTTTCTCCGACGCGCTGAAGGCGCGCTTCTGCGGCGTGCACTTCTTCAACCCGCCGCGATACATGCACCTCGTCGAACTGATCCCGACCGCGCACACGCGCCCCGAGATCCTCGACCAGCTCGAATCGTTCCTGACGAGCGTCGTCGGCAAGGGCGTCGTGCGTGCGAAGGACACGCCGAACTTCATCGCGAACCGCGTCGGCGTGTTCTCGATCCTCGCCGTGATCGCCGAGGCCGCGAAGTTCGGCCTGCGCTTCGACGAGGTCGACGACCTGACGGGCAGCCGCCTCGGCCGCGCGAAGTCGGCGACGTTCCGCACTGCGGACGTGGTCGGCCTCGACACGATGGCGCACGTGATCAAGACGATGCAGGACAACCTCGCGGACGATCCGTTCTTCCCGGTCTACGAGACGCCCGCCGTGCTCGCCGGGCTGGTGAAGCAGGGCGCGCTCGGCCAGAAGACGGGCGCCGGCTTCTACAAGAAGGAAGGCAAGGCGATCAAGGTGCTCGACGCGAAGACCGGCACCTACGTCGACTCGGACGCGAAGGCCGACGAGCTGGTGGGCCGCATCCTGAAGCGCCCGCCGGCGGAGCGCCTGAAGCTGCTGCGCGAGACCGACCATCCGCATGCGCAGTTCCTGTGGTCGATCTTCCGCGACGTGTTCCATTACATCGGCGTGCATCTCGAATCGATCGCCGACAACGCGCGCGACGTCGATCTCGCGATCCGCTGGGGCTTCGGCTGGAACGAAGGGCCGTTCGAAGGCTGGCAGGCGGCGGGCTGGAAGCAGGTCGCCGAATGGGTGCAGGAAGACATCGCCGCCGGCAAGACACTCGCGAACGCGCCGCTGCCCGCATGGGTGCTCGAAGGGTCGGTCGCCGACATGGGCGGCGTGCACACGGCCGAAGGCTCGTGGTCGCCGGCCGCGCAGCGCTTCGTGCCGCGCTCGGACCTGCCGGTCTACCGCAAGCAGGTGTTCCGCGCGCCGCTCCTGGGCGAAGCGGGCACCGATCCGAAAACCTACGGCAAGACGCTGTTCGAGACTGACTCGGTGCGCGCATGGGTCGACGACCGCGCGGGCGAGGACGACGTCGTGATCGTGTCGTTCAAGTCGAAGATGAACACGATCGGCCCGGGCGTGATCGACGGCCTCGTGCAGGCGATCGAGCTCGCGGAGCAGGAATACAAGGGCGTCGTGATCTGGCAGCCGACGTCGCTGAAGCTCGGCACGCCGGGCGGCCCGTTCTCGGCGGGCGCGAACCTCGAAGAGGCGATGCCGGCCTTCATGATGGGCGGCGCGGCGGGCATCGAGCCGTTCGTGAAGAAGTTCCAGGAAGGCATGCTGCGCGTCAAGTACGCGAACGTGCCGGTCGTGGCGGCCGTGTCGGGCATCGCGCTCGGCGGCGGGTGCGAACTGATGCTGCACAGCGCGAAGCGCGTTGCGCACGTCGAGAGCTACGTCGGCCTCGTCGAAGTGGGCGTCGGCCTCGTGCCGGCCGGCGGCGGGCTGAAGGAAGCGGCGCTGCGCGCGGCGGACGCGGCGGCCGCGGCCAACGCGACCACCGACATCCTCAAGTTCGTCACGAAGTCATTCGAGAACGCGGCGATGGCGAAGGTGTCGGCGTCCGCGCACGATGCGCGCGCGATGGGCTACCTGAAGCCGTCCGACACGATCGTCTTCAATGTGTTCGAGCTGCTCGATACCGCGAAGAAGGCGGCACGCGCGCTGGCCGACGCCGGCTACCGCGCGCCGCTGAAGGCGAAGGACGTGCCGGTCGCGGGGCGCTCGGCGATCGCGACGATCAAGGCGTCGCTCGTCAACATGCGTGACGGCCGCTTCATCAGCGACCACGACTACCTGATCGCGAGCCGCATCGCCGAAGCCGTGTGCGGCGGCGACGTCGAAGCCGGCAGCCTCGTCGACGAGCAGTGGCTGCTCGCGCTGGAGCGCCGCGCGTTCGTCGAGCTGCTCGGCACGCAGAAGACGCAGGAACGGATCATGGGCATGTTGCAGACCGGCAAGCCGGTGCGTAACTGAGCGAGCGGACAACTTTGCATGGGACGGAGCCGGCGCCGAAGCGCCCGCTCCGCCCGACTGGAGTTTGAAATGAGCAAACAATTGCAAGACGCATACATCGTCGCCGCCAGCCGCACCCCGATCGGCAAAGCCCCGCGCGGTGTCTTCAAGAACACGCGCCCGGACGAGCTGCTGGTCCACGCGATCAAGTCGGCGGTTGCGCAGGTGCCCGGCTTTGACACGAAGCTGATCGAAGACGCGATCATCGGCTGTGCGATTCCGGAAGCCGAGCAGGGCCTGAACGTCGCGCGGATGGGCGCGCTGCTCGCCGGCCTGCCGAACACGGTCGGTGGCGTGACCGTCAACCGCTTCTGCGCGTCGGGCATCACCGCGCTCGCGATGGCGGCCGACCGCATCCGCGTCGGCGAATCGGATGCGCTGCTCGCGGGCGGCTGCGAATCGATGAGCATGGTGCCGATGATGGGCAACAAGCCGTCGATGTCGCCGCACATCTTCGATCGCAGCGAGGATGTCGGCATCGCGTACGGGATGGGCCTGACGGCCGAGCGCGTCGCCGAGCAGTGGAAGGTGAGCCGCGAAGACCAGGACGCGTTCTCGGTCGAGTCGCACCGCAAGGCGCTGGCCGCGCAGCAAGCCGGCGAGTTCAACGACGAGATTGCCGCGTACACGCTGACCGAGCGCTTCCCGAATCTCGCGACCGGCGCAGTCGACGTGAAGACGCGCACCATCGCGCTCGACGAAGGCCCGCGCGCGGACACGTCGCTCGAAGGCCTCGCGAAGCTGCGCGCGGTGTTCGCGAACAAGGGCTCGGTCACGGCCGGCAACAGCTCGCAGACGTCGGACGGCGCGGGCGCGCTGCTCGTCGTGTCGGAGAAGGTGCTCAAGCAGTTCAACCTGACGCCGCTCGCGCGCTTCGTGAGCTTCGCGGTGCGCGGCGTGCCGCCGGAGATCATGGGCATCGGCCCGAAGGAAGCGATCCCGGCCGCGCTGAAGGCCGCTGGCCTGAAGCAGGATGATCTGGACTGGATCGAGCTGAACGAGGCGTTCGCCGCGCAGTCGCTCGCGGTGATCCGCGACCTCGGCCTCGATCCGGCGAAGGTCAACCCGATCGGCGGCGCGATCGCGCTCGGCCACCCGCTCGGCGCGACGGGCGCGATCCGCGCGGCGACCGTCGTGCACGGCCTGCGCCGCCGCAACCTGAAGTACGGGATGGTGACGATGTGTGTCGGCACCGGCATGGGCGCCGCGGGCATCATCGAACGCCTGTAAGCGGGGCGAACCGGCAGGACGACGGTGCGTGGGCCATGAGCTCGCGCACCGTTTTTTTCATTCGGATTGGATACAGCCAAGGAGACGCTTGTGACGGACATCCAGGTGGAACGCGCCGACGGCGTGATGACGATCACCATTGCGCGGCCGGCGAAAAAGAACGCGCTGACGGCCGCGATGTACCAGACGATGGCCGACGCGCTCGGCCAGGCGCAGGAGGACAAGGCGGTTCGCGCGATCCTGCTGCGCGGCAGCGACGGCAACTTCAGCTCAGGCAACGATCTCGAGGATTTCATGAAGGCGCCGCCGAAGGACGACAGCGCGCCGGTCTTCCAGTTTCTCGCGCGGATCAGCAGCGCGTCGAAGCCGATCGTCGCGGCGGTGCCGGGCATCGCGGTCGGCGTCGGCGTGACGATGCTGCTGCATTGCGACCTCGTCTACGCAGCCGACACGGCGACGTTCTCGCTGCCGTTCGTGCAGCTCGGGCTGTGCCCGGAGGCCGCGTCCAGCCTGCTGCTGCCGCGTCTCGCGGGGCATCAGGTCGCGGCCGAGAAGCTGCTGCTCGGCGAGCCGTTCGATGCGCTCGACGCGCACCGGATCGGCATCGTCAACCGCGTGCTGCCGGCGGCCGAACTCGACGCGTTCGCGGCGAAGCAGGCGGCGAAGCTCGCGGCGCTGCCGGCCGCGTCGCTGCGCGTGACGAAGGCATTGCTGAAGAACACGGGCGGCGTGTCGATCGCCGACCGGATGGCGGAAGAGGGGCAGCAATTCGGCGCGATGCTGCGCGCGCCGGAAGCCCGCGAGGCGATGACCGCGTTCTTCGAGAAGCGCAAGCCGGACTTCCGTCAATTCGACTGATACGCGGCGCGCGCCGCGCCGTCCTGGATTCGTTCGCACGCCGGCGCGGCGAAGCGCTCCTTTCTCCCCGCATCCGTCCGGGTGCCGCGCGTCGGCGCCACGATCTGGCGCCGTTCAATCCTCATCGCAGTATCGGCGGCGCGAGTCGCGGCGCCGGCTGCGGGCCGGGTGCATCACCGACATCCTTCCGGCTTCGCCGCCGCCCGCGCACCGCGGGTTGAGCGGGTAACGCCTGTCTGCCTTGCCCCATCTACCGTTGCCGGCCATCGCATGCGCCGGCGTCGCGACCGCTCCCGGCCAGTTTTCGCTCAACTCGGCAAAGTTTGTTCGCCGTCAAGATGCGCTGCGGCAACTTTCCGTACAGTTCGCGCGGCACGCAGCCGTGGCCGACACGGGGTTGCACATTGGCGGTGCACGATCGGCAGTCCTTCTCAACGACACTCAGGCAAACGAACAATGATCAGACGAATCACCGGTGGTGCGCGGGCGGCCCCCGTCATCGCGATACTGGCGGGACTGGCCGGATGCAGCGACCTTCACGTGCTCGATCCCAAGGGCGCGGTGGGCGTGGCGGAGAAGTCGCTGATCGCGACGGCCACGTGGACGATGCTGATCGTCGTCGTGCCGGTGATCCTGCTGACGCTGTTCTTCGCGTGGCGCTATCGCGCGTCGAACCGCAGCGCGACCTATGCGCCGGAGTGGTCGCATTCGACGGCGATCGAAGTCGTGATCTGGACGGTGCCGACGCTGATCATCCTGTTCCTCGGCATCCTCACGTGGAGGACCACGCACGAGCTCGACCCGTATCGGCCGATCGAATCGTCGGTGAAACCGATCGATGTCGAGGTCGTCGCGCTTGACTGGAAGTGGTTGTTCATCTATCCGGAGCTCGGCATCGCGTCGGTCAACCAGCTCGCGATCCCGGTCGGCACGCCGGTCAACTTCCGCATCACGTCGGATTCGGTGATGAATTCGTTCTTCATCCCGCAGCTCGGCAGCCAGGTCTATGCGATGGCCGGCATGCAGACGCGCCTGCACCTGATCGCCGACGAAGCGGGCGATTACGCGGGGGTGTCCGCCAACTACAGCGGCCGCGGCTTCTCCGACATGAAGTTCCGCACGCTCGCCGAGCCGCGCGAGCAGTTCGACGCGTGGGTGCAGAAGGTGAAGGCGTCGTCCGACCGGCTCGACATGACCGCGTACGGCGCGGTCGCGCAGCCGAGCGAAAAGGCGCCGGTGCGCTACTTCTCGTCGGTCGATCCGAAGCTCTTTCACAACATCATCGCGAAATACAACGACGGCCACGTCCTCGATCTGAAGGACGCTGCCTGTACGACGAAGGGGTAACGCATGTTCGGCAAACTGACACTTTCGGCGATCCCGTTCGATCAGCCCATCATCATGGGGGCAGGCTCCGTGATGGGGCTGGCCGTGCTGGGCATTGTCGCGGCATTGACGATCACCGGCCGGTGGAAATGGCTGTGGAACGAATGGCTGACGTCGGTCGATCACAAGAGGATCGGCGTGATGTACCTGATCGTCGCGGTGCTGATGCTGCTGCGCGGCTTCGCGGACGCGGTCATGATGCGGCTGCAGCTCGCGCTCGCATACAACGGCCCCGGCTACCTGCCGCCGCACCACTATGACCAGGTGTTCACCGCCCACGGCGTGATCATGATCTTCTTCATGGCGATGGCGCTGCTGGTCGCGTTCTTCAACCTGATCGTGCCGCTGCAGATCGGCGCGCGCGACGTCGCGTACCCGTTCCTGAACTCGCTGTCCTTCTGGATGACGGCGGTCGCCGCGATCCTGATCAACATCTCGCTCGTGGTCGGCGAATTCGCGCAGACCGGCTGGCTCGCGTATCCGCCGCTCTCCGAGCTGCAGTTCAGCCCGGGCGTCGGGGTCGACTACTACATCTGGGCGCTGCAGATCTCGGGCGTCGGCACGCTGATCACCGCGATCAACTTCTTCGTGACCATCATCAAGATGCGCGCGCCGGGCATGACGCTGATGAAGATGCCGGTGTTCACGTGGACGGCGCTGTGCTCGAACGTGCTGATCATGGCGACGTTCCCGATCCTGACCGTCGCGCTCGCGCTGCTCGGCCTCGATCGCTACCTCGACATGCACTTCTTCACGAACGATGCCGGCGGCAACGCGATGCTGTACCTGAACCTGATCTGGGCATGGGGCCATCCGGAGGTGTACATCCTCGTGCTGCCCGCGTTCGGCATCTACTCGGAAGTGATCGCGACGTTCGCGAAGAAGCCGCTGTTCGGCTACAAGACGATGGTGTACGCGTCGTGCGTGATCATGGTGCTGGCGTTCCTCGTGTGGCTGCATCACTTCTTCACGATGGGCTCGGGAGCGGACGTGAACGCGTTCTTCGGCATCATGACGATGATCATCGCGATCCCGACCGGCGTGAAGATCTTCAACTGGCTGTTCACGATGTACCGCGGCCGGCTCGAGTTCACCGCGCCCGTGATGTGGACGATCGGCTTCATGGTCACGTTCACGATCGGCGGGATGACCGGCGTGATGCTGGCGATTCCCGGCGCGGACTTCGTGCTGCACAACAGCCTGTTCCTGATCGCGCACTTCCACAACACGATCATCGGCGGCGTCGTGTTCGGCTATTTCGCGGGCGTCCATTACTGGTTCCCGAAGGTGTTCGGCTTCCGGCTCGACGAGAAGCTCGGCAAGCGCGCGTTCTGGTGCTGGTTCACCGGCTTCTACGTGGCGTTCATGCCGCTGTATGTGCTCGGCTTCATGGGCATGACGCGCCGCCTGAACCACTATGACAACCCGGCATGGCATCCGTGGCTGGTCGCCGCCGCGTTCGGCGTGGTACTGGTCGCCGTCGGGGTGCTGCACCAGGTCGCCTCGGTGTGGGTCGGCTGGCGCAACCGTCACCAGCCGCAATACCGCGACGCGACCGGCGATCCGTGGAACGGCCGCACGCTCGAATGGGCGACGTCGTCGCCGCCGGCGGTCTACAACTTCGCGGTGATCCCGAACGTGCACGAACTCGACGAGCTCGCCTTCCGCAAGGCGAAGGGACTCGGCCTCGGGCTCGGCAGGAACGTCGTGTACCAGGACATCCACATGCCGTCGAACACGAGCGCGGGCCTCTTCGTCGGCGTGTTCAGCCTGCTGCTCGGCTTCGCGCTCGTGTGGCACATCTGGTGGCTCGCGATCGCCGCGCTCGTCGGCATCGTCGCGACGGTGGTGCTGTACAGCGCACAGGACAACGAAGGCTATTACATTCCGGCGGATACCGTCCGCAAGATCGAGGAACAACGCGCGGGCGCGCGGACCGGTGCGCCGTCGCCGGAAGCCGAACTGGAGGCGAACTGATGTCATCTCAATCTCTCGCGGGCACCGCCCGCCATCCGGCGGCGCACCACCATCCGCCGTCGCATTCGGTATTCGGCTTCTGGCTGTACCTGATGACCGACTGCGTGATCTTCGCGTCGCTGTTCGCGACGTTCGCGGTGCTCGGCAACCAGTTTGCAGGCGGCCCGACCGCGAAGGCGCTGTTCGACATTCCTGGCGTCGCGCTCGAGACCGCCGCGCTGCTGCTCTCCAGCATCACGTACGGCTTCGCGATGCTCGGCGCGCAGCGCCGCCGGCGCGGCACGGTGTTCGTCTGGCTCGCAGTGACGTTCGTGCTCGGCGCGGCGTTTCTCGCGATGGAGCTCCGCGAATTCTCGCACCTGATCGCGGAAGGCGCAGGGCCGCAGCGCAGCGCGTTCCTGTCGGCGTTCTTCGCGCTGGTCGGCACGCACGGCCTGCACGTGGCCGTCGGCCTGTTGTGGATGATCGTGCTCGCCGTGCAGATCGCCCGCGGCCCCGGCATGACGGAGCGCGACTTCCGGCGCCTCACCTGCCTGAGCCTGTTCTGGCACTTCCTCGACATCGTCTGGATCTGCGTGTTCTCCTTCGTCTATCTCGCGAGCGTGATCTAAATGGCCCATTCGGAACTCATTCACCATGATGACGCACACGGCACGGCCGGCGGCTACATCGTCGGTTTCGTCCTGTCGGTGCTGCTGACGGCCGCGTCGTTCGGCCTCGTGATGGGCGGCGTGCTGTCGCCGAAGGCGGCGATCATCGCGATCGCGGTGCTCGCGTTCGCGCAGATCCTCGTGCATCTCGTGTGCTTCCTGCACATGAACACGTCGTCCAGCCAGCGCTGGAACGTGATGGCGTTCAGCTACACGGTGCTCACCGCGCTGATCCTGATCTTCGGGACGCTGTGGGTGATGCACAACGTCAGCATGAACATGATGTCGCGCTAGCCGGTCACCCGGTTCGCGCATTCGCGCCGTGCATGCCGCACGGCTGGCTTCCTTACGGGGGCGCGCGGTACGTGCGCCTTTCTGCATCATGCGCAACAACGATTCCCAGACACCGGTTCGCGCCGACGAGCCGATTCCGCACCGCAAGGTCATCCGCTCGTGGCTCGTGCCGTTCGCCGTGCGCGAGATCGCGCGCCCGATCCTCCTGCTGGTGCTCGACTACCTGCTGCTGTTCGCGATGTTCGCGGGCGCGCTGCTGATCCCGTCGATCGTCGGCAAGATCGCCTGCGGGATGGCGGCCGGCTTCGTCACGGGGCGGCTCTTCATCATCGGGCACGATGCGTGCCACCAGAGCCTGACGCCCGACCGCCGGCTGAACCGCTGGCTCGGCCGCATCGCGTTCCTGCCGTCGCTGACGCCGTACAGCCTGTGGGAAGTCGGACACAACGTGGTGCACCATGGCTATACGAACCTGAAGGGCTTCGATTTCGTGTGGGCGCCGCATACGCCGGCGGAATACGCGGCGCTGTCGCCGACGCGCCGGCTGCTGGATCGCATCTACCGAAGCGGCTGGGGGCCGGGGCTCTACTATCTCGTCGAGGTCTGGTGGCTGCGGATGTATTTCCCGACCCGCGCCTATATCGGCGCGTCGCGGCCGGTGTTTCGGCGCGACTGCCTGCTGGTGACCGGCTTCGCGGCCGTGTGGATCGCCGCAGTCGTCTGGGTGGCGACGGCGACGCAGCAGTCCGTCGCGCTGCTGCTCGCGACCGGCGTGCTCGTGCCGTTCCTGTTCTGGTGCTCGATGATCGGGTTCGTCATCTATGTCCACCATACCGATCCGCGCATCGCGTGGCACGCGAACCGGGCCGAATGGTCGAACGCCGCGCCGTTCGTGTCGACCACGCTGCACCTGACGTTCCGGTTCGGCATCGGCGGCCTGCTGCATCACATCATGGAGCACACGGCCCATCACGTCGACATGAGCGTGCCGCTGTACCGGCTCAAGCCCGCGCAGTCGAAGCTGGAGGACATGCTGCCCGGGCGCATCGTCGTGCAGCGCTTCAGCTGGCGCTGGTACTTCGACACGGCCCGCCGCTGCAAGCTCTACGACACCGACCGCAAGCTGTGGACGGACTATGTCGGCAACCGGACGAGCGAGCCGGCGCACGAGCCGCTCCCGCCGGCCGCCGAGCAGGAGCCGCCGGCCGCGGTGCCCGAGCCGGCGGGTGCCGCGCCCGCCGAGCGCACTCACGCGGTGCCGTAATCGACGTAGCCGGTTTCGCGGCAGAAGCTGACGAGCCGCAGGCCGGCCTGCTGCGCGATCGCGATCGCGAGGGACGACGGCGCGGAGATCGTCGCGACCATCGGGATGCCGACGCGCGCGGCCTTGCGCACCAGCTCGTAGCTTGCGCGGCTCGACAGGAATACGAAGCCGTCCGTCGTGTCCGCGCGCGCGAGCACGAGCGAGCCGATCAGTTTGTCGAGCGCATTGTGGCGGCCGACGTCCTCGAACGCCATCCGGATCACGCCTGTTGCATCGCACCACGCGGCCGCGTGCAGGCCGCCGGTGAGCTGCGTCAGCGCCTGATGAGCCGGCAGTTCGCGGGCGGCGCGCGCGAGCGCGTCGGGCGCGAGGCGCGCGAGAAAGCCGGTATCGGGCACGCGCTCCGGCGCCAGGTCGAGCAGGTCGATGCTCTCGATACCGCATACGCCGCAGCCGGTGCGGCCGGCGAGCGCGCGGCGCTTGTCCTTCAGCGCGGCGAACGCCTGCTGGACGACGTCCAGATGCACTTCGGCATGCGGCAGCGGTGTGTCGTCGTGCAGGACCACCTCGATATCCTTGATGTCGCTGCCGCGCGACACGATGCCTTCCGAAATCGCGAAGCCGACCGCGAACGCCTCCAGGTCGCGCGGCGTGCACATCATCACCGCGTGCGAAATGCCATTGAAGACCAGCGCGACGGGCCATTCCTGGCCGACGTGGTCGCGCGCCGTCTCGAGCGCGCCGCCGCGCAGCCGACGCACGGTCAGTTCGATCGCGCCGTCCGGTTCGGCGGTATCGGTCGGATTCACAAGGAGACTCCCGTAGGTTGAGCGCGGCGTGCGGACGATCGCGTCCGCCGTTCGCGCGTAGAGGATCTAAAATACCTCAGGCAGGCCAATCGCGCCGGCACTTGTCATTTCTCGGGTATGACCATGGGACTCAGCGACGCACCGTTGCTATTCAATTTCGAACGCGATTCGTCGGAAAATTTCACCTATATCCCGATGATCGTGCGCTTCAACCTCGACCGCTTCGGCTTGCGGATTTCGCTCGAACAGTGGCAGTTGCTGCCGATCGAGGATCGCAAGCTGCTCGCCCGCTTCCCTGCCGATGACGACACCGGGATCGAGCCCAACTTCGATCATGCGCTGTTCGAGATGCTGCGCACGCACGCCGATCTCGAGCCGGGCTGGTTTCAGCCGGACGAGCATCCGGCCTGGCGCAGCATCGACGCGGTGCCGGCGGCACTCGTGCAGCAAAGCGTGCTCGCGGGATTGAGCGCGCCGGATCTGGCGCAATGGAACGGGCTGGCGCCATTCCAGCGCTATGTGCTGATGAAGCTGTCCCGCAAGCCGAAACTCAATCACGATTTCGTGCCGGCGATGCAGGAGTTCGGGCTCGCCGCGCACTGACGCGCGGCCGCCCGGGGCGGCTCGATTGGCGCGCTGCCGCCTGACGCGGGCGGCGCGCCGGCCGCGCGTCAGGCGATGTCGGGCAGCGGGCGGGGCCGGCGGTCCGGGCCGGTGGCGACGTAGGTGAGCGTGGCCTCGGTGACTTTCACGATTTCGCCCGTCAGCCCCATGCGGTGCGCGTAGACCTCGACGTCGACGGTGATCGACGTGCGGCCGGTCTTGAGGATGCTCGCGTAGAAGCTCAGCAGATCCCCGACGAACACCGGCTGCTTGAACACGAACGAATTGACCGCGACGGTCGCGACCCGGCCGTTCGCGCGGCGGCTCGCCGGAATCGAGCCGGCGATGTCGACCTGGGACATGATCCAGCCGCCGAACACGTCGCCGTGGACGTTGGCGTCCGCCGGTTGCGGGACGACGCGCAGCGCCGGCTGCTTTTGCGGGAGTTCGTGGGTCGGTTCGGTCATGGCGGGAGCTTTCATCCTGTAATCGGGCGGGGCGGTCGGCGTGCGCGGCCGGCGAGCCCGCGGGCAGCGGCGCAAACCGGCTTCTGCGACAATACAACGTCCGCAAATTGTACGAGAAAGCGTGCGATCGAGCCCTGTGCCGCCGTGTGCCGCGCGCCGCTCGACCGAACGCTTCCCCCCCGCCCCCCATGCGCCGATTTCCCGCTTCAGGCGAGCCCGCGCCGGTTCAGACCGGCCCTCGCAACGACTGGCAGACCATCCGTTCGCTGCTGCCTTACCTGACGACCTACAAAGGGCGGGTCGTGCTCGCGCTGTGCTGCCTGATCGGCGCGAAGGTCGCGAACCTCGGCGTGCCGGTCGTGATGAAGCGCATCGTCGATCATCTCGCCGCCGTCCAGCAGCTGACCGCGCTCGGCCGCGCCGAGCAGTCGGCCGGGATCGTGCTCGCGGGCGGCGTCGGCCTGCTCGTCGTCGCCTATGCGCTCGTGCGGCTGTCGACCTCGCTCTTCACCGAGCTGCGCGAAATCCTGTTCTCGAAAGTCACCGAAAGCGCGGTGCGCCGGCTCGCGCTGCAGGTGTTCCGGCATCTGCACGGGCTGTCGCTGCGCTTTCATCTCGAACGGCAGACGGGCGGCATGTCGCGCGACATCGAGCGCGGCACGCGCGGCATCCAGCAGCTGATCTCGTATTCGCTCTACAGCATCCTGCCGACCCTCGTCGAGGTCGGCCTCGTGCTCGGCTTTTTCGTCGTCAAGTACGAGGCGTACTACGCGTACGTGACGTTCGCCGCGCTGATCGTCTACATCGGGTTCACCGTGAAGGTGACGGAGTGGCGCACGCATTTCCGCCGCACGATGAACGAGCTCGATTCGCGCGCGAACTCGCGTGCAATCGACTCGCTGATCAACTACGAGACGGTCAAGTATTTCGGCAACGAGGACTGGGAGGCGCAACGCTACGACGAGAACCTCAAGCGCTACCGCACGGCCGCGATCCGGTCGCAGAATTCGCTGTCGCTGCTCAATTTCGGCCAGCAGGCGATCATCGGCACGGGCCTCGTGCTGATCCTGTGGCGCGCGACGCAGGGCGTGCTCGCGGGCAAGCTCACGCTCGGCGATCTCGTGCTGATCAATACGTTCATGCTGCAGCTGTACATTCCGCTGAATTTCCTCGGCGTCGTCTATCGCGAGCTGAAGCAGAGCCTCACCGACATGGACCGCATGTTCGGCCTGCTGTCGTCGGCGAAGGAGGTGGCCGACGCGCCCGATGCGCAGCCGCTCGCGGTGGCGGGCGCGCAGGTGCGCTTCGAGCACGTGAATTTCGCGTACGAGCCGTCGCGGCCGATCCTGCATGACGTGACGTTTACGATCGAGGCGGGCACCACGACCGCGGTGGTCGGGCACAGCGGCTCGGGCAAGTCGACGCTGTCGCGCCTGCTGTTCCGCTTCTACGATCTCGATCGCGCGGCGGGCGGCGCGATCCGCATCGACGGGCAGGATATCCGCGACGTCACGCAGGACTCGCTGCGCGCGTCGATCGGCATCGTGCCGCAGGACACGGTGCTGTTCAACGACTCGATCTACTACAACATCGCATACGGACGGCCGAGCGCGTCGCGCGACGAGGTGATCGCTGCCGCGCGCGCCGCGCACATCCACACGTTCGTCGAGAGCTTGCCGAAGGGGTATGACACGCCGGTCGGCGAGCGCGGGCTCAAGCTGTCGGGCGGCGAGAAGCAGCGCGTCGCGATCGCGCGCACGCTGCTGAAGCGCCCGCCGATCCTGCTGTTCGACGAGGCGACCTCCGCGCTCGATTCGCGCTCCGAGCGCGCGATCCAGCACGAACTGGAGCAGATTGCGCGGCATCGCACGACGCTCGTGATCGCGCACCGTCTATCGACGGTCGTGCACGCGCAGCAGATTCTCGTGATGGATCACGGCCGGATCGTCGAGCGCGGCACGCATGACGAACTGATTCGCGCGGACGGGCTGTACGCGCAGATGTGGGCGCTGCAGCAGCAGCGCGCGGCGGCCGCGGGCGAGGCGGCCGAAGAAGTCTGACGGCCAGGCCGGCGCCGCGCGGTGCGCGGCCCGGCCGGGTTCGCGGCGGCCGTCAGCGCGCGCCGCGCAGCCGCAGGTCGAGCTCGCCGAGCTGCGCGGGCGTGCCGACGTTTTCCCACGGCCCGTCGTATCGCTCGCCGGTCGCGCGGCCTGCCTCGATCGCCGCGCGGTAGTACGGCGTCAGCGCGCGCCGCGTGCCGGCCGCGAGGTCGCGGAACATCCGCGTGTCATAGAGCCCGATGTTGCCGAACGTGAGTCGCACATCGCCCGCGAGCGACAGCGCGCCGCTCGCGCCGAGCGCGAAATCGCCGGCCGGATGGAACGGCGGATTCGGCACCATCACGAGGTGCATCGCCGGCTCGGCGGATGCGGCCATCTGCGCGGCGTGCGCGGCGAGCGTGCGGTAGTCGAATTCGCAGAATACGTCGCCGCTCACCGCGACGAACACCGCCGGCCCGCCACCGCGCTCGAGGAGCGGCAGCGCCTGCGCGATGCCGCCAGCGGTCTCCAGCGCCTCGTCCTCGGCCGAGTATGCGAGCCGCACGCCCCAGCGCGAGCCGTCGCCGAGCGTGGCCTCGATCTGCGCGCCGAGCCATGCGTGGTTGATCACGATCGTCTCGATGCCCGCTTGCGCGAGCCGCTCGATCTGCCAGACGATCAGCGGCTTGCCGCCGGCTTCGAGCAGCGGCTTCGGGCAGGTGTCGGTGAGCGGGCGCATCCGCTCGCCGCGCCCGGCGGCGAAGATCATCGCCGTGGTCAGGGTATCGGTCATCTTCAGAACGTGTAGCCGACGTCGGCCGTCTTGCCTTCGAGATCGTCGAGCAGTTTCGCGAGCGGCACGAGCGGCCGGTAGCGCAGCGCGACCTTGCGCGCGTAGTCCAGGAAGCGCGGCAGGTCGGCCAGGTAGTGCGGCTTGCCGTCGCGGTAGTTGATCCGCGCGAACAGGCCGAGGATCTTGATGTGCCGCTGCAGGCCCATCCATTCGAGCTGGCGGTAGAACTCGCCGAAATCCGGATCGACGGGCACGCCGGCCTTCTTCGCCTTTTCCCAGTAGTACGCGAAGCAGTCGAGCTCGAATTCCTCGTCCCAGCTGATGAACGCGTCGCGCAGCAGCGACACGACGTCGTAGGTCAGCGGGCCGTAGACCGCGTCCTGGAAATCGAGCACGCCGGGGTTCGGCTGCGCGACCATCAGGTTGCGCGGCATGAAGTCGCGCAGCATGAAGCCCTGCGGCTGCGCCCGGGCGCTCGCGATCAGCAGCGCGAAGGTGCGCTCGAGCGTGCCGCGCATGTCGTCGGTCAAGGTCCGGCCGAGGTGGCGGCCCACATACCACTCGGGCAGCAGGTCCATCTCGCGGCGCAGGAACGCGTCGTCGAACGGCGGCAGTACGTCCGGCGCGGACGCGAGCTGGAAGCGGATCAGCGTGTCGAGCGCGTCGCGCATCAGCGGCCGCGCGGCGGCCGGGTCGGCCGCATCGAGCACCGAGATGTATTGCGTGCGCCCGAGGTCGGTCACGAGCATGAAGCCCGCGTCGAAGTCGTGCGCGAGCACCTGCGGCGCGTGGATGCCCGCATCGGCGAGCAGTTGCGCGACCTGGACGAATTCGCGGCACTTCTCGGGCGGCGGGGCGTCCACGGCGATCAGCGAGCCGCCGGGGCTCGTTGCCGACGCGACGCGGAAGTAGCGGCGGAAACTGGCATCCGCGGAGGCGGGCGCGAGGGTGGCGAGATCGAGGGCGTGGCGCTCGGCGAGCGGGCGCAGCCAGGCGCAGAGCGCGTCGAAGCGGGAATCGGCAGAAGGGGGCGTCATGAAACTCGGCGGAGGGAGGAACGTCTTGCCATATAATACCCCACGACTTTTTTGACGCGCCCCGTGTCAGCTCTCGCCGGTGCAGGCCCGCCGCCTGCGGCGCCGTTCGCCCGATCGCTTCCCCTGGTATGCGCACAGCCGCAGTCACGGTTCGATTGCGCGGGCCGCGACGCGCGAAAGCCAGGGTTGACGAGGGGCGATTCGCCAAACGATAGATGCCGCCCAAACCGCTATTCCCGATTGTTATCCCCGGTAACGGGGCGCCGCGCAAACGGCGGCTCGCACTCGCGCTCCTGGCCGTGCCCGGCCTCGTGCCGGCGGTTTCGCACGCGCAGCTGACGGGCACGGCCGCGCAGCCGCAGCAGCTCGATTCGCCGTGGGATCTGCGCCTTGCGCCCCAGCTCGAGGATCACCCGCAACAGGGCGGCGGCAAGCCCGCCGCGTTCGTGATTGCCGATCACACGAGCGGCACGGCCGATCAGGATCTGGCTGCAAAGGGCTCCGCGGAGATTCGCCGCGGCCGCGCGATCATCAAGGCCGACGCGATTCATTACGATCAGGACACGGACGTGGCCGATGCGTACGGCCAGGTCAGGGTGGTCAACGGCGACACGTCGTTCGCCGGACCCGAGGCGCATCTGAAGGCCGAGGCGAGCCAGGGCTACATGCCCGCCCCGAAGTATCACTTCAACGTGACGGGCGGCTCGGGCAGCGCCGAGCGCGCCGACATGCTCGACAGCGAGCGCTCGGTGTTCGTCGGCGGCACCTACACCGCGTGCCAGTGTGCGACGAACCCGGCGTGGTACATCAAGGGCAGCCGCTTCGAGTTCGACACCGGCACGGACGAAGGCTCCGTCCGCAACGGCATCGTGTTCTTCCAGGGCGTGCCGATCATGGCGAGCCCGTGGCTGATGTTCCCGCTTTCCGGCGAACGGCGCAGCGGCGTGTTGCCGCCGACCTTCTCGATGAGCTCGAACAACGGCTTCGAACTGTTGCTGCCGTACTACTTCAACATCGCGCCGAACCGGGATCTGACGATCACGCCTCGCATCATCTCGAAGCGCGGGGTGCAGACGCAGGCGACGTTCCGCTACCTGTCGCCGACCTATTCCGGCACGTTCACGGGCGAATTCCTGCCGCATGACGCGCTCGCGAAGCGCGACCGTTATGCGATCTACTGGCAGCACCAGCAGAACTTCGGCAACGGCTTCGGCGGGTACGTGTATTACAGCAAGGTCTCGGATAACACCTATCCGGAAGACCTGACGGCGATGTCGAACCAGTTCGTGAACGGCACGCAGATGCTGTATCAGCAGGAAGCCGGGCTCACGTACGGCAACGGCCCGTGGTCGGTGGTTGCCCGCTACCAGCACTGGCAGACGCTGCCGCCGTCGACTGCGCCTTACAGCCGCGAGCCGCAGCTGAACGTGAAGTACACGAAATACAACGTCGGCGGGTTCGACTTCGGCGCGGAAGCGGACTATTCGCGTTTCCGCATCACGACCGGCGACTCGACCGAAGGCGACCGGATCGTCTTCAACCCGTACATCGCCTACGGCGTGTACGGCCCCGGCTATTTTGTGGTGCCGAAGGTCCAGTATCACGTCGCGTCCTACGACCTGAGCTACATATCGACGGGCACGCCGAACGTCCCGAAGCGCTTCACGGAGTCGGTTCCGACGGTGAGCCTCGACTCGGGGCTGATCTTCGACCGCTCGGTGCGCCTGTTCGGAGAGGACTTCATCCAGACGCTCGAGCCGCGCCTGTACTACGTCTATACGCCATACCGGAACCAGTCGAACGCGCCGCTCTTCGACACGGCCGAGTCCGATTTCGGGATGGCCGAGATGTTCCAGCCGAACACGTACGTCGGCAACGACCGGATCGCGGACGCGAACCGCCTGACGGCGGCGCTTACCACCCGCTTCATCAATCCGACGACGGGTGACGAACGCGCGCGCTTCATGATCGCGCAGCAGTACTACTTCACCGATCAGCGCACGACGCTGACGTCGGGGCAGCCCGTGTCGCAGGCGCAGCATTCGGACCTGATCGTGGGGGCGGCGATCAAGCTGGGCGCCGGCTTCGCGTCGGAGACGGCGTTCCAGTACAACATGGACAACAACCAGCTCGTGAAGTCGAGCGTCGGTTTCGGCTACAGCCCCGAGCTGCGCAAGGTGATCAACGTCGCGTACCGATACACGCGCTCGAACACGACGCTCGACGGCCAGCCGATCAACCAGTTCCTGGTGTCCGCGCAATGGCCGCTGACCCACCGCCTGTATGCGATCGGCCGCTTCAACTACGACCTGCACTACGACCGGATTGTCGACGGCCTGCTCGGCATACAATACGACGCTGACTGCTGGGCGCTCGGGGTCGGTATCCAGCGCTACGCGAACGGCGTGAACTCGTCCGGGCAGCAGAATTCGTCCACCCGGTTCATGGCGCAGCTGACGCTCAAGGGCCTGTCGAGCGTCGACAACGGCCTCGTGTCGGCGTTCCGCACCGGGATTCCGGGCTATACGCCGTTGCCGCCCGCGCCGCCGCCGCTGTCCCGCTTCAGCAACTACGAGTAACGCCCAGGCGCCTGCGGCAAGCGGCAGCAGGCGGCGCCGGCACCGGATCAGCCCGATTTCAATGGAGTATCAGTGGCAATGAAGAAAACCCTTCGCTTCGCGGCAATCGCGTCCACGCTGGCCGTATCCGCCGCGCTGCTCGCCGCCACGCCGGCGGCGGCGCAGTCGCTCGGCACCCCGGGCGCCCAGCTCGCCGACGAAGTCGTCGCGGTCGTCAACAACGACGTCATCACGGGCCGCGAACTGGATGAGCGCCTGGGCCTCATCGTCCGCCGGCTGCAGCAGCAGAATGCGCCGGTGCCGTCGATGAGCCAGCTGCGCGGCCAGGTGCTGAACCAGATGGTGCTCGAGCGAATCCAGGTGCAAAAGGCCAAGGATGACGGCATCCGGATCGACGACGCGACCGTGCAGTCGACGCTGCAGCGGCTCGCCCAGGCGAACGGCATGACGCTCGATCAGTACCGCACGCGGCTCGTGGCCCAGGGCGTGCCCTGGAGCGTGTTCCAGAACGACGCGCGCACCGAGCTGATGCTCTCGAAGCTGCGCGAGCGCGAGGTCGACAGCAAGATCACGGTGTCGGACGCCGAGGTCGCGAGCTACATCGCGAGCCAGCGCGGGCCGAGCGCATCGCAGCAGCAGGACCTGCGGTTCCAGCACATTCTCGTGAAGGCGGCGACCAACGCGCCGCAGACCGACATCGAGATCGCGCAGAAGAAGGCCGACGCGCTGCTGAAAAAGGCGCTGTCGGGCGACAGCTTCGAGCGGCTCGCGAAGGACAACTCCGAAGCGAGCGACGCGAAGAAGGGCGGCGACCTCGGCTTCAAGGCACCCGCGTCGCTGCCGCCGGAGGTCGTCGACGCCGCATCGAAGCTGCGTCCGGGCCAGGTCAATCCGACGCTGATCCGCGTGCCCGACGGTTTCGAGATCGTGCGTCTCGTCGACCGCCGCCAGAGCCAGGGCGCGACGGCCGCGGCGCCGAAGATCATGCAGACGCACGTGCGCCACATCCTGCTGCGCGTCGGCGAAGGCAAGTCCGAAGGCCAGGCGCGTCAGCAGCTGATCGACATCCGCCAGCAGGTGGAGGCCGGCGCCGACTTCGCGAAGTTCGCCCGCACCTACTCGCAGGACGGCTCGGCGTCGCAGGGCGGCGATCTGGGCTGGATCAGCCCGGGCGAGACGGTGCCGGAATTCGAGCGCGCGATGAACGGGCTGCAGGACAACCAGGTCAGCAACCCGGTTCGCACCGAATACGGCTACCACCTGATCCAGGTGCTCAGCCGCCGCGAGGCCGAAGGCTCGGTGCAGCAGCAGATGGAAATCGCACGTCAGGCGATCGGCCAGCGCAAGGCGGAGCAAGCGTATTCCGACTGGCTGCGCGAGCTGCGCGATTCTTCGTACGTCCAGTACAAGTTCGGCGGCCTGAGCCAGGCGAACTGAGCGAGCTGCCGATGACCTCGCTCGCGCCCGCGCTGCACATCGCGATCACCACCGGTGAGCCGGCCGGTGTCGGCCCCGAACTGACCGCGCAGGCGCTGCGCGACGCCGCGCGGCGGTGGCCCGACGCGCGCTTCACCGTCCTCGGCGACGCGGCGCTGCTCGGCGCGCGCGCGGCGGCGGTCGGCGTCGATTGGGCCGCGCTCGTGGCGGCCGGCCAGGTCGCCGTCGCCGATCGCCCGCTCGCCGTGCCCGCCCGGGCGGGCACGCTGGACGCCGCAAACGGCAAATACGTGCTCGCGCTGCTCGACGCGGCGATCGACGGCGCGCTGGCGGGCGAATTCGACGCGATCGTCACCGCGCCGCTGCAAAAGAGCACGATCAACGATGCCGGCGTGCCGTTTACCGGCCATACCGAATATCTCGCCGAGCGCACCGGCACGCCGCGCGTCGTGATGATGCTGGCCGGTACCGGCGAGAGGCCGCTGCGCGTCGCGCTCGCGACGACGCATCTGCCGCTCAGGGACGTGCCGGCGGCGCTGACCGTCGACGGGCTGCTCGAGACGCTCGCGATCATCGATCGCGATCTGCGCCGCGACTTCGGCCTTGCCGCGCCGCGCATCCTCGTCACGGGGCTCAATCCGCATGCCGGCGAGAACGGCTATCTCGGCCGCGAGGAGATCGACGTGATCGCGCCGGCGCTCGGGCGCGCGCAAGCGCAGGGCATCGACGCGCGCGGGCCGTATCCGGCCGACACGCTGTTTCAGCCGCGCCATCTCGCCGATGCCGACTGCGTGCTCGCGATGTTCCACGACCAGGGATTGCCGGTGCTCAAGTACGCGACGTTCGGCGAGGGCATCAACGTTACGCTCGGCTTGCCGATCATCCGCACGTCGGTCGATCACGGCACGGCGCTCGATCTTGCGGGCACCGGCCGCGCCGATCCGGGCAGCATGGTCGCCGCGCTCGATACCGCAGTCACGATGGCGCGCCACCGCCGCGCCGCCTGATTCCACCTTTCGCGTTTTTCGTTTTTCATTGTCGATGTCGAACAGCAGACAGCATCAGGGCCATTTCGCGCGCAAGCGCTTCGGGCAGAACTTCCTCGTCGATCAGGGCGTGATCGATTCGATCGTCAGGACGATCGGGCCGGTGCGCGGGCAGCGCATGGTCGAGATCGGCCCGGGCCTCGGCGCGCTGACCGAGCCGCTGATCGAGTGGCTGGCGACGCCCGAATCCCCCCTCCACGCGGTCGAGCTCGACCGCGACCTGATTGCCCGGTTGCAGAAGCGCTTCGGGCCGTTGCTCGAATTGCACGCGGGCGACGCGCTCGCGTTCGACTTCCGCTCGCTCGCCGCGCCGGGCGACGCGCCGTCGCTGCGCATCGTCGGCAACCTGCCGTACAACATCTCGAGCCCGCTGCTGTTTCACCTGATGACGTTCGCCGACGTGGTCGTCGACCAGCATTTCATGCTGCAGAACGAAGTGGTCGAGCGGATGGTCGCGGAGCCGGGCACGAAGGCGTTTTCCCGGCTGTCGGTGATGCTGCAGTACCGCTACGTGATGGACAAGATGATGGACGTGCCGCCGGAGTCGTTCCAGCCGCCGCCGAAGGTCGATTCCGCGATCGTGCGGATGATTCCGTACGCGCCGCACGAGTTGCCCGACGTCGATCCGGCGCTGCTGGGCGAAATCGTGACGGCGGCGTTCTCGCAGCGCCGCAAGATGCTGCGCAACACGCTCGGCGATTATCGCGAGGCCCTCGATTTCGACGCGCTCGGCTTCGATCTCGCGCGCCGTGCGGAAGACGTGAGCGTGGCCGAATACGTCGGCGTCGCGCAGGCGCTGGCGGCATCGCGCAAGGCCGGCTGAGCGGCGCATCGCGGATGGGCGCGCCTGCCGCGCCGACGCAGGACTGACCCAGGGCCGCCCGGCAGATCGGGCGGCCTTTTTTGTCTGGACCGGACCGTGCGCTACGTGCGCTTGCGCGCAGGCGCGTTGACGAAACCGATGCCGGTCAGCACGAGCGCCGCTGCGAACATGAAGCGCCAGCCGACCGATTCGCCGAGCAGCAGCACGCCGAACGCGACGCCGAACAGCGGCGACAGGAACGTGAACACGGACAGCCGCGACGCGATATAGCGGGTCAGCAACCAGAACCACGACAGATAGCTGACGAATGCGACGATCACCGACTGGTACGCGAGGCTCGCGAGCGCGACCGGCGTGACGTGTGCGAACGTGACCTGCCCGAGCAGCGCGGCGAGCGCGAGCATCACGACGGCCGACACCGCAAGCTGATAGAGCAGCGTCTTGCTCGGGCTCGCATGGGCGAGCGAGCTTGCGCGCACGACGATCGTCGTGGCTGCCCACATCGCGCCGCCGAGCATGCCGAGCGCGTCGCCGGCCAGCCCGGCGAGCGCCGACGTGCCGGGCGCGACCGGTCGCGTGAAGCCGTCGGCGAACGCGAGCGCGATGCCGGCGAACGCGAGACCGACGCCGAACCATTGCATCCGCTGGATCCGTTCGCCGGGCACGAACAGGTGCAGCCCGAGCGCGGTGAAGCAGGGCGCCGTGTACAGGAAGATCGCCATGCGCGACGCGCTCGTCAGCGTCAGGCCGAAGAATACGCAGATGAACTCCCCGGCGAACAGCGCGCCGGCGGCGAGACCGGCCGGGAAGGTGCCGTCGGCGCGAAACAGCGGCGTGCCGCGCAGGCTCGTCCAGATCCACACGAGCAGCGCGGCGATCGCCGAGCGCAGGCCGGCCTGGAAGATCGGCGGGATCGCGGCATTGGTGCTCTTGATCGCGACCTGCTGGAAGCCCCAGATCGCGCAGAGCAGGAGCATCAGGGCGACCGCGCGCGCGTCGAGCGCGCGCCGCGCCGGCATCGCGGCGAGGGTGCTCATCGGCATGCCTCGCGCAGACGGATGGAAGGATTCACGGACAGGCGGAAGGCGCGTTCGGCGCGCTCGAATCGAGGGGTTCGCACGGGCGGATCGGTCGAGTGGTCGGAAGGCCGCGCACGCGCGATGCGGCGTTCGGCGCGCGGGCGTCGGGGCTGGCCGAACGGGCATCGACAGATGCCCGGCGGCACGATCGGGAACGATGTTACCCGATTGGCGCCCGCCGCGCCGTCGGCGAAATCCCCGTGACTCTGGTACATTTGGCCGTTCCGGAAAGTCCCCATGGAGTACAGGAATGCGTTTGCTGCACACGATGCTGCGAGTCGGCGATCTCGACCGCTCGATCAAGTTCTACACCGAATTGCTTGGCATGAAAGTGCTGCGCCGCCAGGATTATCCGGAAGGCCGGTTCACGCTCGCGTTCGTCGGCTATGAAGACGAAAGCCGCGGGACGGTGATCGAGCTGACCCACAACTGGGACACGGCGTCCTACGATCTGGGTACCGGTTTCGGCCACCTGGCGGTGGAAGTCGACGACGCGTACCAGGCCTGCGAGCGGATCAAGGCGCAAGGCGGCAAGGTCACGCGCGAGGCGGGCCCGATGAAGCACGGTACGACCGTGATCGCGTTTGTCGAGGACCCGGACGGCTACAAGATCGAGTTCATCCAGACGAAGGCGCACTGAACGCCGGATCACCCAGTCGCGGTGCGCATCGCGCGTGCCCGCGCGACGGGCGGCTCGGCCGCTGCTGCGCCGCCCGCTCAGAGCGGCGGCAGCAGCTCGGGCGGATGGTGCTTGAGGGTATGCCGCGCTTCGCGGAATTCAGGGAAGATCGATTCGACGGTCTGCCAGAAGCGCGGACTATGATTCATCTCGCGCAGATGCGACAGCTCGTGCGCGACCACGTAGTCGATGATCGACATCGGGAAGTGGATCAGCCGCCAGTTCAGGCGGATCTTGCCGTCGCTCGTGCAACTGCCCCAGCGCGTCGCGGCCGACGACAGCGCATACATCGAATACGTGACCCCGAGCTTGTCCGCATAGAACGCGAGCCGTTCGCCGAAAATGCGCTTCGCCTCGCCCTGCAGCCAGCCTTGCACCCGATCCTTGATCTGCTGCGCGTCCGCGTGCGCGGGCAGCGGCAGCGCGAGCCGCGCCGTGTTAGCGTCAGCGTCGAACCCGACCGTGCCGGCTTCGGGCGACAGCGCGATCGTCACCGATTTGCCGAGATACGGAATCTGCGCGCCGTCGCGCCAGTCGATCTGCGGCAGCGCGCGCTGCTCGGCGCGCGTCTTCCACTCCGCGAGCTTCGTGAAGATCCAGCGCCGCTTTTCGGTGATGGCCGCTTCGATGTCGGCGAGCGTGACCCAGCGCGGCGCGGTGATCGTGAGCCCGCTGCCGTCGATCGTGAAGCCGATCGTGCGGCGCGCGGAGCGTTTCAGCCGATATTCGAGCACCCGGCTGTCGAGCGCGAGCGTGCGCACGCGTGCGCCTGCCGACGCGGGCTCGGGCGGTGACGCCGCCGTCGACGGCGCGGCAGCCGGCCCGTCGAACAGGGGCAGGTCGAGCTGGCGATGATCGAGCGCCACGACGGCGGGCCGCGGACGTGGCCGGCTCGTCATCGGTTCGCTGCGTTTCGGTGCGCGCAACGGATGCACCCTGTGCGACTCAGACACGCGCGGCATTGCGCCGTGCGGCGCCGTCCTGCTGCGGGTACGCGTCCGGATCGATGCGGCGCATTTCGGCCTCGATCCAGGCTTCCACGCGCTTGTTCAGCTGGTCGGGCGTGAGCCCCTGCACGTCGATCGGCTTGCCGATCGACACCGTGACGACGCCCGGAAACTTCGTGAACGAATTGCGCGGCCACACGCGGCCGGCGTTGTGCGCGATCGGCACGACGGGCGCGCCGGCCTCGATCGCGAAGCGCGCGCCGCCCGTCTTGTACTTGCCTTGCTTGCCGACCGGCGTGCGGGTGCCTTCCGGAAACATGATGACCCACGCGCCTTCGGCGAGGCGCTTCTTGCCCTGTCGGATCACCGAGTCGAACGCGTGCTTGCCTTCCTTGCGGTCGATATGGACCATGTGCAGCATGCCGAGCGCCCAGCCGAAGAACGGCACGAAAAGCAGCTCGCGCTTGAACACGAAGCACAGCGGGCGCGGCATCAGCGCCGGAAACGCGATCGTCTCCCACGCGGACTGGTGCTTCGACAGCAGCACCGCGGGGCCGTCGGGCAGGTTCTCCTGGCCTTCGATCCGGTACCGGATGCCGTTCAGCCAGCGCACGGCGAACAGCGTCGACTTGCACCAGCCGGCCGCCATCCAGTAGCGCGCGTCGGGGCGCAGGAACGGGAACGCGATGAAGCACGCGGTCGCATACGGCACCGTGTACAGGAAGAAATAGATCAGCAGCAGCAGGGAGCGGACAAAGCGCATCGGCGTAACCGGTTCGTAGTGGAGCATGCGCGCGGCGGCCGCATCACTCGTGTTCGTGAGAGAGGAAATCGAGGGCGAACGCGCGCAAATCGTCGTGAACCTTCGTGCCGGGCGGCAGGCCGCCCGCCGCGAGCGTCTTCTTGCCCTTGCCGGTCAGCACCAGATGCGGCTGGAAGCCGAGCGCGAGGCCCGCCTGCAGGTCGCGCAGCGAATCGCCGACCACCGGCGTATGCTCGGGATCGACCTCGAAGCGCTCGGCGATCATCTTCATCATGCCGGGCTTCGGCTTGCGGCAGTCGCAGTGGTCTTCCGCCGTGTGCGGGCAGAAGAACACCGCGTCGATGCGCGCGCCGACCGCCGCCGCCGCGCGATGCATCTTCATATGCATCGCGTTCAGCGCCGCCATGTCGAACAGGCCGCGGCCGATGCCCGACTGGTTGGTCGCGACCACGACGCGATACCCGCCGTGATTGAGCCGTGCGATCGCCTCGAGGCTGCCGGGCAGCGGGACCCACTCGTCGGGCGTCTTGATGAACGCTTCCGAATCGACGTTGATCACGCCGTCCCGGTCGAGGACGACAAGTTTCTTGCTGGCGCTGATCGGCATCGTGTGGCCCTTACGCGGCAAGCTTCGAGATGTCCGCGACGCAGTTCATCTGCTGATGCAGCGCGGACAGCAGCGCGAGCCGGTTGGCGCGCAGCGCCGGATCCTCGGCGTTGACCATCACGTCGTTGAAGAACGTGTCGACGGGCGCGCGCAGCGCGGCGAGCGCCGACAGCGCGCCGGTGTACGCGCGCGCCTCGAGCTGCGACTGCACGCGCGGCGTCACCTCGGCGAGCTGCTCGTGCAGCGCCTTCTCGGCGGCTTCGACGAACAGCGTCGGCTGCACTGCGCCGTTCGAGCCGCTTTCCGACTTCTTCAGGATGTTCGAGATGCGCTTGTTCGCGGCCGCGAGCGCTTCCGCTTCGGCGAGGCGCGTGAACTCGCGCACCGCGTCGAGGCGCGCGACGACGTCGTCGAGGCGCGACGGGTTGAGGCTCAGCACCGCGTCGATTTCGCCCGCCGAGTAGCCGCGCTCGCGCAGCAGGCCGCGCAGGCGGTCCATGAAGAACCCGTAGATCGCATCGGTCGATTCCGCGACGTCCGGCAGTGCCGAGAAACGCGCGTGCGCGGTCCGCAGCAGCGACAGGAGATCGAGCGGCAACTGCTTTTCGAGCAGCAGGCGCAGCACGCCGAGCGCGTGGCGGCGCAGCGCGAACGGGTCCTTCTCGCCCGTCGGCGCGAGGCCGATGCCCCAGATGCCGACGATCGTCTCGAGCTTGTCGGCGAGCGCGACCGCGGTGCTGACCGGCGCGGCCGGCAGCGCGTCGCCCGAGAAGCGCGGCTGGTAGTGCTCGGTGCAGGCGATCGCGACGTCTTCCGGCTCGCCGTCGTGGCGCGCGTAGTACGTGCCCATCGTGCCCTGCAGCTCGGGGAACTCGCCGACCATGTCGGTCAGCAGGTCGGCCTTCGCGAGACGCGCGGCGCGCTTCGCGAGCGCGGCATCGGCGCCGATCGCGGGCGCGATCTCGCCGGCGAGCGTCTCGACGCGCTCGACGCGCGCGAGCGTCGAGCCGAGCTTGTTGTGATAGACGACGTTCGCGAGCAGCGGCACGCGGTCGGCGAGCGGCTTCTTCTTGTCCTGCTCGAAGAAGAACTTCGCGTCGGCGAGGCGCGGGCGCACGACGCGCTCGTTGCCTTCGATGATCTCCACCGGCGTCCTGGTCTCGATGTTCGACACGATCAGGAAGCGCGAGCGCAGCTTGCCGGCGATGTCGGTCAGCGCGAAATACTTCTGGTTGGTCTGCATCGTGAGGATCAGGCATTCCTGCGGCACTTGCAGGAATTCATCCTCGAAGCGGCACGGATAGACGACCGGCCATTCGACCAGCGACGTCACTTCGTCGAGCAGCGACTCGGGCATCACGACCGTATCGCCTTCCGCGTATTCGTTGAGCTGCGTGCGGATCGTCTCCTTGCGGTCGACGAAATGAGCGATCACGCGGCCCTTGTCGCGCAGCGTGTCGGCGTATGCGCTCGCGTGCGGGATCGCGACGAGGCCGTCGGACAGGAAGCGATGGCCGAGCGTCGTGTCGCCGGCGTCGATGCCGAACGCGGCGACCGGCACGATGCGGTCGTCGTGCAGTGCCGTCAGGCGATGCACCGGGCGCACGAACTGCACGTCGGTGCCGTCCGGACGCTGATAGGTCATGACCTTCGGAATCGGCAGCTTCGCGAGCGTCTCGTCGAGCGCGGCCTGCAGGCCGTCGGCGAGCGTCGCGCCGGCTGCGGCGTAATTGACGAAGAACGCTTCGGCCTTGCCGTCCTGCGCGCGCTCGAGATCGGCGATCGACAGGTTCGGGAAGCCGAGCGCCGCGAGCTTCTTCGCGAGCGGTGCGGTGGGCATGCCGGCCGCGTCGAGCGCGACCGACACCGGCAGGACTTTTTCGCGGACTTGCTTTTCGGGCGCGACGGTGCGCACGTTCTGGACGACGACGGCGAGACGGCGCGGGGTCGCGTAGCGTTCGAAGACGAGCTCGCCTTCGATCAGGTCGCGCGCGGCGAGGCGTTGCGCGAGGCCTTCGGCGAATGCGTCGCCAAGGCGCGCGAGCGCCTTCGGCGGCAGCTCTTCAGTCAGCAGTTCGACGAGCAGGGGGGCGGGATGGGTGTGCGTCATGATGTGAGGAAATCTCGTCAGTCCTGATCGATCTTGCGTTCGACTTTGAGCGGCGGCGCCCAGGCCGGCTGGGCGGCATCCTGGGCATCGGTGGTGAGGCCCGGCACGCCCGGCGGATTGCCGAGCATCGGGAAGCCGAGCTTTTCACGCGAGTCGTAGTACGCCTGCGCGACGAGGCGCGACAGCGCGCGGATGCGGCCGATGTACGCCGCACGCTCGGTCACCGAGATCGCGCCGCGCGCATCGAGCAGGTTGAACGTGTGGCCGGCCTTCAGCACCAGCTCGTACGCGGGCAGCGCGAGCTGCGCGTCGATCATGCGCTTCGCTTCCGCCTCGTAGTTGTTGAAGAACGTAAACAGCAGGTCGACGTTCGCGTGCTCGAAGTTGTATGTCGATTGCTCGACTTCGTTCTGGTGGTAGACGTCGCCGTAGGTCAGGCGGCGCAGCTCGGGGCCTTCCGGGCCCTGCTCTTCCCATTCCGTCCAGATCAGGTCGTAGACGTTCTCGACCTTCTGCAGGTACATCGCGAGACGCTCGAGACCGTAGGTGATTTCGCCGAGTACCGGCTTGCAGTCGAGGCCGCCGACCTGCTGGAAGTACGTGAACTGCGTGACTTCCATGCCGTTCAGCCACACTTCCCAGCCGAGGCCCCATGCGCCGAGCGTCGGGTTCTCCCAGTCGTCCTCGACGAAACGGACGTCGTTCTGCTTCAGGTCGAAGCCGAGCGCTTCGAGCGAGCCGAGATAGAGGTCGAGGATGTTTTCCGGCGCCGGCTTGAGCACGACCTGGTACTGGTAGTAGTGCTGCAGGCGGTTCGGGTTCTCGCCGTAGCGGCCGTCCTTCGGGCGGCGCGACGGCTGCACGTAGGCGGCGCGCCACGGCTCGGGGCCGACCGCGCGCAGGAACGTGTGGACGTGCGAGGTGCCCGCGCCGACTTCCATGTCGATGGGCTGGAGCAGAGCGCAACCCTGCTTGTCCCAGTAGGACTGCAGCGTCAGGATGATTTGCTGAAACGTAAGCATGAAGAGCCTTCGTGGCGCTGGCGCTCCGTTGCGGGCGGCGCCGCGGGCAGGGTGCCCGGGGTGCGGCTCGCGCGGCGGCGCGGCTTGTTAGTGTGCTGAAACGCGTAATTTTACCGGATCGGCGGCAGGATGCGGCTGGAACGGGGGGAGGGAGCCGCCGACGTGCGAACGAGAGGGCGGCGCGCGCTTGCGGCGGATGCGTGCGCACGTGTCGCGATCCGCCGCGTCCGGGCGTGCCCGGCGCTTACTGTCCGTTGCGCCGCCGCAGTCCCGGCCCGAACGTGAAGCCGAACGCGAGCAGCACGAACGTCACCGCGAGCACGGTGTTGTTGCCGCTCGTCACGTACGGCGTGAAGCCGCTCGTGCCTTCGATGCGCACGTCGAGCGAGCCGATCGTGAACGGCTTGAGCTGCCCGAGCACGCGGCCGCGCGCGTCGATCGCGGCCGTCATCCCGGTGTTGGTCGCGCGCAGCATCGGCCGGCCGCTCTCGAGCGCGCGCATCCGCGCGATCTGCAGGTGCTGGTCGAGCGCGATCGTGTCGCCGAACCAGGCGAGGTTCGTCACGTTGACGAGCACGCCGGGCGGCTGCGGATTGTCGCGGATCGACGCGGCGATTTCCTCGCCGAAGATGTCCTCATAGCAGATGTCCGCCATCACCGGCTGGTTGCGCACGAAGAACGGCTTCTGCACCGGTGCGCCGCGCGCGAAGTCGCCGAGCGGCATCTTCATCAGATTGACGAACCAGCGAAAGCCCCACGGAATGAATTCGCCGAAGGGCACGAGATGGTGCTTGTCGTAGTGGTAGATGTCGCGCACGTTCGGCGTCACGCCGTACAGGCTGTTCGTGTAGTCGACGTACCGCCCGTCGTCGGTCACCGACGCGCCGACCGCGCCGAACAGCACCGCCGAGCCCGTGCTGTCGCTGAACGTTCGCACCGCGCGCGCGAACGGTTCGGGCAGATCCTGGATCATCACGGCGATCGCCGTCTCGGGCGTGACGATCAGGTCCGCGGGCTTCTCGACGATCATCTGCTGGTACATCCTGATTGCCGCGTCGATACCCGCCTGCTCGAACTTGATGTCCTGCTTCACGTTGCCCTGCAGCAGCCGGACATCGAGCGGCGCGTTGGCGGGCACGGTCCACTGGACCTGCGACAGCGCGAGGCCGATCGCGACGAGCGCGGCCGCGACGCCGGCGGGTGCCGCGACGCGCACGCGCCGGTTGCCGGCGGCGGCGCTTTCGCGCGCGGGAGACGGACGGGCGGCGGCGAGCGCCTGGACGACGAGCGCGGCGAACAGCGCCAGCATCCAGCCGACGCCATACACGCCGGCGATCGCGGCGAAGCCGGCGAGCGGCCCGTCGACCTGCGGATAGCCGCTCGCGAGCCACGGAAAGCCGGTGAAGAGGGTGCCGCGCAGCCATTCGCCGAGCGCCCATGCGCTAGCGAATGCGAATGCGCCATGCCAGGTCGGCGAGAACGGCCGCGGGTCGGGCTCGCGGCGATGCCACGCATGGCCTGCGCAGAACGACCACAGGCCCGCCGAGAACGCCGGATACAGCGACAGGTACAGCGAGAACAGCACGAGCGCGGCGCCGGCGATCGGCGCGGCCATCTCGCCGTACACGTGCATGCTGATGTAAAGCCACCAGATGCCGGTGATGAAATTGCCGAAACCGAACGCGCCGCCGGTGAGCGCGGCGCTTTTCCAGCTGTTGGTGCGCGTCAGCTGCGCGAAAAACCCGACGAATACCGCGAGCTGCAGCCAGCCGCCGTGCGGCGTCGGCGCGAAGCTGAGCGTGTGGGCCGCGCCGGCGAGCAGCGCGACCGGGTAATGCCAGCGCGGCAACGTGCGGCCGAGCGGCGGCGCGAGGAGGCCGCCTGCCGGGCGGGACGGGATCGGTTCAGCCATGCGATGCGAAAGGTGGCGAAGCGGTTGGGAAAAGCGCCGCGCGGCCTGCGTCGCACGGCCGGCGGCGCACTCAGTCCTGGTGCGCGGCCTCGGTGCGCCGGCCCGCGAGCGGATCGCGGCGCACCAGCAGCACGTGGATCTGGCGCGCGTCCGCGCGCTGGATCTCGAACACCAGGTTGCCGAGTCGCAGCTTTTCGCCGCGATGCGGCACGCGTCCGAAATGGTGCGAGATCAGGCCGCCGATCGTGTCGACTTCGTCGTCGGAGAAATCGGTCGCGAACGCCTCGTTGAACTGCTCGATCCCGGTCAGCGCGCGCACGCGGAAGCGGCCGTCCGGCGCGGAGATGATGTTGCCGGCTTCCTCGTCGAAATCGTATTCGTCCTCGATGTCGCCGACGATCTGCTCGAGCACGTCCTCGATCGTGATCAGGCCCGCCACGCCGCCGTATTCGTCCACGACGATCGCGAGGTGGTTGCGGTTCACGCGGAAGTCGTGCAGCAGCACGTTCAGGCGCTTCGATTCCGGGATGTACACGGCGGGGCGCAGCATCCCGCGCACGTCGAATTCCTCTTCCGCGTAAAAGCGCAGCAGATCCTTCGCGAGCAGCACGCCGATCACGTTGTCGCGGTTGTCTTCGTAGACCGGATAGCGCGAGTGCGCCTTTTCGAGGACGAATGGAATGAAATCCTCCGGCTTGTCCGCGATGTTGATCGCGTCCATCTGCGCGCGGGGGACCATGATGTCGCGGGCGCACAGCTCGGAGACCTGGAACACGCCCTCGATCATCGATAGCGAATCGGCGTCGATCAGGTTGCGTTCGTGGGCGTCCTGCAGGATTTCCAGCAGCTCGCCGCGGGACTCGGGCTCGGGCGAGATGAAGTCGGTCAGGCGCTCGAGCAGCGAGCGCTTCTCATGCGGTTTGTCGTTCGGTTTTCGACTGGGATAGGAATCGTTCATGGTGGTGCGCCCGGCTTACATCGGGGCGCGCTGTCACGGAGTTGGCAAGGATACACCAAGGGCGTGGCGCGGCCGTGTCAAGCCGGGCGGTGCCGGCCGGGACGGGCGGCGCGCGCGGCCCCGCTCGCGGGGCGAGTGCGGCGCTTCGCCGGCCGGCCCCTTGGTTTCCATCCTATCTCAGAAAAGGGCGGCGGGGCATCCATGGACAAAATACCGGCGCGTGCCGGCCGGGTGGCGTCAACGGCAGCGCGCGAGGAGCGCTTCGAGCGCGCGGTCGGGAATGCCGCTCGCGCGCAGCGCGTCGACGGTGCGGCTCACGTAGTCGAGCGTCGTGCCGTAGCGCCCCTCGGCGCGGTCGAACACGGCCTTCACGACATGATCGGGCAGCTTGCCGGTGTAGCTCGGCACGTCGCGACGCATCACGAACGCGAGTGCCATCACGCGTTCGCCGTTCGCGAGCGAGCACGGCAGCCAGGCCGGCCGGTACGACCCCATCGGCATTTCGCGTTTCCACAGCGTCTCGAGGTGCGGCATCGCGGTCGGGCCGGCCAGGCGGAACGCGATGCCGGCGCAGGAGCCGCCGCGGTCGAGCGCCAGCACGAGGCCGGGGTGCTCCGGCGTGCCACGGTTCACGCGCGACCACAGGTACAGGCCGCGGTGATAGCCGTGCACTTTGCCGCGCACCGCGTCGGCGGTCGGCAGGCCCGGGTTCCAGATCAGCGAGCCATAGCCGAACAGCCACAGATCCTGCCGGCCGTCCCAGCCGCTCAGCGTCGCGGCGAGGGAGTCGGCCAGTTCCCGCTCCGACAGCAGCCGCCCTTCGCCGATCGACGGCGGATAGTCGGCCATGAGCTTGGCGGCGTCGAGCATCGGTCGCGCCCGGGCTTACTGATACGGATTCGGGAAACCCAGTTTCGCGAGGACGTCGATTTCGATCGCTTCCATCTCGGCGGCGTCCTCGTCGCTCGTCTCGTGGTCGTAGCCCTGCGCGTGCAGCGCGCCGTGCACGAGCAGGTGCGCGTAGTGGGCGTCGAGCGGCTTGCCCTGCTCGAGTGCCTCCTTTTCGACGACCGGGCAGCACAGCACGAGATCGCCGACCACCTTGCCGTCCGGCGCGTCGTCGTACGCGAAGGTCAGCACGTTGGTCGCGTAATCCTTGTGGCGGTAGCTGTCGTTCAGCGTGCGGCCTTCTTCGTCGCCGACGAAGCGCACGGTCAGCTGCGTATCGGCGAAGAGCGCCGGCGCGAGCCATTCGGCGATCAGCTTGCGCTTGGGCAGCGCCTTGCGTTGCGCGGCGGTGATTTCGTCGCCGTACTGCACGGCCAGCTCGAGCTCGGGCTCGCGGGCGGCGTCGGCCGCGTGGCCGATTTCCGCGGGCGCGGTTTCGGCGCCGACGTGCAGCGTGATGCTGTCGTAGTGTTCGGGACTCAGCGCAAGCGTCGCGCGCATCGCAGGATCGGCGTGCTGCGCGACGATCGCGACGGCGGCGTCCCCCGAGCTGCCCGACAGGTCGAACATCAGGCTGCGGCCGTCGCTGAAGTCAATCCGCAGCGCTTGCGCGTCGACGGTCCTGACCTTGCCTTTCGCGTCGAACAGCGACAGGCGGGGCGTTTCGGGCGCGGCTTTCTCGGCGCGGGCGGACTTGCTGGAACGGGAGGATTTCATGACGCGTGCGGCGAACGGAACGCGTTGAGGATACACCAAACCGCCTTTCGCGCCCGAATTTGCGGCGCGCGGCCGCGCGCCCGAAAAAAACAGCCCGATCAGCGTAAGCCGATCGGGCTGTTTCGGTCAGGCTGACCATCTTGTTGGCCCGGCCTGCCGGAGGGCAGCCGGGCCGCTTGACGCCGCGACGGCGCGCGCGTCACTCGTCCTTGTGCTGCGCGTGGAACTCGTCGTAGGCCTCGACGATGCGCGCGACGAGCGGATGGCGCACGACGTCCGCGCTCGTGAAGCGGGTGAGCGCGATGCCGCGCACGCCGCTCAGCACCTGCTGCGCCTCGACGAGGCCGCACTTCTGGCCGCGCGGCAGGTCGACCTGGCTCGTGTCGCCGGTGACGACCGCCTTCGAGCCGAAGCCGATCCGTGTGAGGAACATCTTCATCTGCTCGGGCGTCGTGTTCTGCGCCTCGTCGAGAATGATGAACGCATGGTTCAGCGTGCGGCCGCGCATGTATGCGAGCGGTGCGATCTCGATCATCTGGCGCTCGAACATCTTCGCGGTCTTGTCGAAGCCGAGCAGGTCGTACAGCGCGTCGTACAGCGGGCGCAGGTACGGGTCGACCTTCTGCGCGAGGTCGCCGGGCAGGAAGCCGAGGCGCTCGCCCGCCTCGACGGCCGGGCGCGTCAGCACGATGCGCTTGACCTGGTCGCGCTCGAGCGCGTCGACCGCGCAGGCGACCGCGAGATAGGTCTTGCCGGTACCCGCCGGGCCGATCCCGAACGTCACGTCGTGCGACAGGATCTGCTTCAGGTACTCGCGCTGCGCGGGCGTGCGGCCGCGCAGGTCGGCGCGCCGCGTGTAGAGCTTCGGCCCGGCCTCCTCGAGCGCTTCGGCGTCGAGACTCACGACCGGTTCGTCGAACGGATGGTCCGGGTCGCCGCGGAACCGCACGTCGATCGCGTCCTGGCGGCCGTTGCCGCTCGTGTGGCGCACCTCGACGAGCGCGAGCTGGATGTCGTCGACCGACAGCGGATCGCGCGAGCGGTTGTAGAAGTTCTCGAGCGCGGTGAGCGCGAGCCTGGCGCCGCGTCCGCGAATCGCGATCCGGTGGCCGCGTCGCGACAGCGTCACGTCGAGTGCCTGTTCGATCTGCCGCAGGTTCTCGTCGAGCGGGCCGCAGAGATTCGCGAGGCGCGCGTTGTCGTCGCGCGGCGCGGTGAATTCCAGTGCTTGAACGGTTTTCAAAGTGGCGTCGGGCTCCTGTTGGGCGTCAGTGCGCCGTGGCGTTCGCATCGTCGTGGGCGAGCACGAGCTCGCCGCGCAGCGAGTGCGGATACGCGTGATTGATCTTCACGTCGATCATCTGGCCGATCAGGCGCGGGTGCGAAGCGAGCGGCGCCGGGAAATTCACGACCCGGTTGTTCTCGGTGCGGCCCGCGAGCTCGTTCGGGTCCTTGCGCGACGGCCCCTCGACGAGGATGCGCTCGACCCTGCCGACCATCGACTGGCTGATGCGGGCGACGTTCTCCTCGATCGTCGCCTGCAGGTGCTGCAGGCGCTTGAGCTTGACCTCGCGCGGCGTGTCGTCGGCGAGGTTCGCGGCCGGCGTGCCGGGGCGCGGGCTGTAGATGAACGAGAAGCTCGTGTCGTAGCTCATCTCGTCGACGAGCGCCATCGTCTTGTCGAAGTCGCTTTCGGTTTCGCCGGGGAAGCCGACGATGATGTCGGTCGACAGCGACAGGTCGGGGCGGATCGCGCGCAGCTTGCGGATCACCGACTTGTATTCGAGCACGGTGTAGCCGCGCTTCATCGCCATCAGGATGCGGTCGGAGCCGTGCTGCACCGGCAGGTGCAGGTGGTTCACGAGCTTCGGCACCTTCGCGTACACGTCGAGCAGGCGCTGCGTGAATTCCTTCGGGTGCGACGTCGTGTAGCGGATGCGCTCGATGCCGGGGAGATCGGCGACGTATTCGATCAGCGTCGCGAAATCGGCGATCTCGTGTGAGCCGGCCGTCAGCGCGCCGCGATACGCGTTCACGTTCTGGCCGAGCAGCGTGACTTCGCGCACGCCCTGATCGGCGAGGCCGGCGATCTCGGTCAGCACGTCGTCGAGCGGGCGCGACACCTCGTCGCCGCGCGTGTACGGCACCACGCAATAGCTGCAGTACTTGCTGCAGCCTTCCATGATCGACACGAACGCGCTCGGGCCGTCGACGCGCGCGGGCGGCAGGTGGTCGAACTTCTCGATTTCCGGGAACGTGATGTCGACCTGCGCGCGGCCGCTCGCGCGGCGCGCGTCGATCATCTGCGGCAGGCGGTGCAGCGTCTGCGGGCCGAACACGAGATCGACGTACGGCGCGCGCGCCACGATCGATTCGCCTTCCTGGCTCGCGACGCAGCCGCCGACGCCGATCAGCAGCGCGGGATTCGCTTCCTTCAGCTCGCGCACGCGGCCGAGGTCGGAGAACACCTTTTCCTGCGCCTTTTCGCGCACCGAGCAGGTGTTGAACAGGATGATGTCCGCGTCTTCCGGGCTATCGGTCTTTTCGAGGCCTTCGGCGGCATTGAGCACGTCCACCATCTTGTCCGAGTCGTACTCGTTCATCTGGCAGCCGAAGGTCTTTACGTAAACTTTCTTGGTCATGGGGATTCGCCGTTCGCAGTGGTTGACCTGGGGGCGTCGTCAAGGGTGAATCGGGACGGCGGCCGGTCGCCGCGCGGCAGCGCCGTGCATGTGGCCGGGAGAACCGTCGGGAAAGCTTTCCATTATAGCTTTTCGACGCCACGCCACAGTGCGTGCGCGCCGCTCCCCGCACCGCGTCCCGGCCGGGTGGTGCGACCCTCGTCGCGGCTTTCCCCGGGGCTGTTGTCGCGCCCTTAACGGCAGGCGTTCAGCAGGTCGTCCAGCGCCGCTTCCTCGCGCGCGAACCGCTCGATCAGGAAGTCGAGCAGCGTGCGCACGCGCGGCGCCATGTAGCGCTTGCTGTGATAGAGCGCGTGCAGCGGCGCGTCGTGGTGGCGCCAGTCGGGCAGCAGCACCTTCAGCCGGCCGGCGCGCACGTCGTCGGCGATGTCCCAGATCGACTTCAGCGCGATCCCGTATCCGCGTATCGCCCATTCGCGCAGCAGCGCGCCGTCGTTCGTCTCGCGCGCGGTCGCGAGCGGCACCGTATAGACCTGCGTGTCGTCGCCGCGCGTGAAGCGCCACTGGTTCATCGGGCCGGACGCGATCGTGATCACGATGCACGGAAATCGCGCCAGATCGTCCGGGGCGGCCGGCGCGCCGTGGCGCGCAATGAAGTCCGGCGACGCGCACAGCACACGGCGGTTCGCCGCGAGGCGCCGGGCGATCAGCGCGCCGTCCGGCGGCGCGGCGAAGCGGATCGCCAGGTCGATCTCCTCCTGCCACAGGTTCGACGACGAATCGGACGCGGTCAGCGCGAAAGTGACGTCCGGATACAGCGCGTTGAAGTCGTCGAGCCAGTCGAGCAGCAGGTTGCGGCCGAAGTCGGAGGTCGTCGACAGCCGCACCTTGCCGCTCGCGACGTTGCGGCCGTGCTGCAGCATCGCGTCGGCGTCGTCGAGCGCCTGCAGCGCCTGGCGGCAGCAGTTCAGGTAAAGCCGGCCTTCCTCGGTGAGCCGCAACTGGCGGGTCGAGCGCTCGAACAGCCGGGTCGCGACGCTGGCCTCGAGTTTCGCGAGGCGCGCGCTGGCGGCGGCCGGCGTGAGGCCCAGCTTGCGTCCGGCGGCGGTCAGGCTGCCCAGCTCGGCCGCTTCGGCGAACAACCGGATATCGCCCAGTCGGTCCATACGATTATTCGAAGATTTTTGAAAATACTTCAAATGCTACGCCAATTATCAAAACTGGCCGTGTTCGGGACAATGCGCGCTCGAATCATCTTTTGCTGCGGTGCGGCATGCGCGTCGTGCCACGCAGTCTGGAGAATCTCATGCCTGTCCCGTTACTGGCGCTCGCGATCAGCGCCTTTGCCATCGGCACCACCGAATTCATCATCATGGGCCTGTTGCCCGAGGTCGCGCGCGATCTCGCCGTGTCGCTGCCGTCCGCCGGACTGCTCGTGACCGGCTATGCGCTTGGCGTCGCGGCCGGCGCGCCGCTGCTCGCGGTGCTGACGAGCCGCATGCCGCGCAAGACCGCGCTGCAACTGCTGATGGCGATCTTCGTCGTCGGCAACGTGCTGTGCGCGCTGGCGCCCGGCTACGCGATGCTGATGGTCGCTCGGGTCGTCACGTCGTTCGCGCACGGCTCGTTCTTCGGCATCGGCGCGGTCGTCGCCGCGTCGCTCGTGCCGGCCGACAAGCGCGCGAGCGCGATCGCGCTGATGTTCACCGGACTCACGCTGTCGAACGTGCTGGGCGTGCCGTTCGGCACGTTCGTCGGGCAGACGCTCGGCTGGCGCGCGTCGTTCTGGATCGTCGCGGCGCTCGGCGTCGCGTCGCTCGCCGGGATCGCCGCGCTCGTGCCGAACCGGCACGACAGCGCCCCGGCAGGCCTCGGCCACGAGGTGCGCGTGCTGAGGGAGCCGCAGGTGTGGCTCGCGCTCCTGATGACCGTGCTCGGCTTCGGCGGCGTGTTCGTCGTGTTCACCTATATCGCGCCGATCCTCGAGGAAGTCGCCGGCTTTTCGCCGCGCGCGGTGTCGCTGATCCTCGTGCTGTTCGGCGCGGGGCTCACCGTCGGCAACGCGATCGGCGGCAAGCTCGCCGACCGCGCGCTGATGCCGTCGCTGATGGCGATTCTCGTCGCGCTGATGGCGGTGATGGCCGTATTCGCGAAGACGAGCCACCTGCCGGTCGCGGCGGTCGTCACGGTGTTTGTGTGGGGGATCGCGGCATTCGCGACGGTGCCGCCGCTGCAGGCGCGCGTCGTCGAGAAGGCGGCCGCCGCGCCGCATCTCGCGTCGACGCTGAACATCGGCGCGTTCAACGTCGGCAACGCGGGCGGCGCATGGCTCGGCGGTCTCGCGCTCGGGCACGGCTTCGGGCTCGACGTGCTGCCGTGGGTTGCCGCCGCGGTGAGCTTCGCGGCGCTCGTCGTCACGTGGCTGGCCGCGCGCCTCGACACCCGCGGCCCGGCGCAAAGCGCTGCCGCAACGGCGCAATAGCGCGTTGCGAAACGTATTCCTCCGCGATGCTGATAACGGTGTGAAGATAACTTCGTTTGGCGCGCCGGGGGCGGATGCTAGTCTGGCGTCACTCGATTTGCAGGCTGCCACGCAGCCCGGAGGCAACGCAATGCATTCCCCCCTGGCGCTCGTGCGCGATGTGTCTTCCTTCGATGCCGGCGACGCCGCGCAGGCGGCGTCGTTCGACGTCCTCGAGCAGCTCGTCGGCGTCAACCTGGCGCGGCTGCGCGCGGAGCGGCAACTGTCGCTCGACGCGCTGGCGCGGCTGTCCGGCGTGTCGCGCGCGATGCTCGCGCAGATCGAATCGGCGCGCAGCGTGCCGTCGATCAAAGTGCTCTGCAAGATCGCCGCGGCGCTCAAGGTGTCGGTCGCGGCGTTCCTGCGACGCCATGCAGTCAGCGGCTTCGAGCATCTCGCGGCCGAACGCGCGACGCGCGTGATCAGCTCGAACGGCCGTTTCTGGGCGCGCGCGCTGTATCCGGAAGGCGAGCCGGCCGCCGCCGAGTTTCACGAACTGCGGATCGCGCCGCTGCACACCGAGCCGGGCGCGCGGCGCGCGCCGGGCACGACGATCAATCTGGTCGTGAGCGAGGGCACGCTCGAAGTGAGCGTGCACGACCGGCGGCAGCTGCTCGCGACCGGCGACGCGATCGTGTTCGACGCCGACCAGCCGTACAGCCTGCGCAATCCCGGCGACAGTGAGGCGCGCGCGTTCCGCGTCACGGTGAGCGCCGAGGTGCCGCCGCGCTGGCACGTCCCTGAGGCGCGCGCGGCCGGCTAGTGCCTGTTCTCGCCGGTAGCGGGCTTGCGAACGTGTCGTGGTCCGTTCCGCAACAAGGTTTTGCAGGTTCTCGCTGCACCGCGCGTGCAGCTGTTGTATGCTTGGCCCGCCGGTTTTCCGCCGGCATCAGTGCGTCTTCAGGGCGGGGTGAAATTCCCCACCGGCGGTAGGCCGGCGTCAGCCGGCAAGCCCGCGAGCGCCCGCGCTTCATGCGCGGGGTCAGCAGATCTGGTCGAATGCCAGAGCCGACGGTCACAGTCCGGATGAGAGAAGATGTGCAGATAGTCATGTTCGTCGGGGCCGTTTCGCGTTGCGCGCGAAGCGGATGTCGCGCTGTCTGTTTGCAATGCCCTGAAACGTTTTTCGCCCAATCGAATTGCATTGCGAGGAGCGTTTCACATGTCCTTTACGTCCCATTCTTCGTCGGCTCCGGCCGATGCCTTTGCCGATCTTCCGTTGCTCGACACCGAACCGGTGCCGCCGCGCATCGCCGCTGCGCTCGACGCGTTGCGCGCGGGCCGCGCGGTCGTGCTGCAGGACGATCACGACCGCGAGAACGAAGCCGACCTGATCGTCGCGGCCGAGCGGATCACGCCCGAAACGATGGCGCTCCTGATCCGCGAATGCAGCGGGATCGTCTGTCTGTGCCTGACTGACGAGAAAGTGCGCGCGCTCGACCTGCCGCCGATGGTGCAGACCAACGAGAGCCGCAACGGCACCGCGTTCACCGTGTCGATCGAGGCGCGCGAAGGCGTGCATACCGGCGTATCGGCGGCCGACCGCGTGACGACGATCCGCGCCGCGATCGCCGACGACGCGACGCCTGATGACATCGTCCGCCCCGGTCACGTGTTTCCGCTGCGCGCGCAGCCGGGTGGCGTGCTCGTGCGCCGCGGCCACACCGAAGGCACGGTGGACCTGACGATCCTCGCGGGCCTGCAGCCGGCCGGCGTGCTGTGTGAGCTGATGAATCCGGACGGCACGATGACGCGCGGCGTGGACGTCGAGCGTTTCGCCGCACGTCACGGCTTGCCGATGCTGACGATCGCGGAGCTGGTCGAGTTTCGCGAGGCGCTCGCGGCTGCCCGCGAGTGCTGCGCCAGCGAAGCGTAACGCATACTCGAAGGCGGCCGCGCATTGCGCCGGCCGCCGGGATGCTGGCATCGGCCGTCGAAGCCCGATGCGCCCCCCCCACGCCCCACGCCCCACGCCGCAATCGAGGTCGGTGCGCGGCCGCATGCGTCGATCGCGACCGTCGCGCCTCCCTCCGATGGCTGACCGCGCGCAAGATCGGCTACGCGCAGGGGCGAATCTGGAGATTTTGCGATATCCCGCGCCCAGGGCGGTATCCATACTTGTGTCGCCTGTCGGCGTCGCGAGCAGAGATTCGCCGGACGCCGCGCAGGCGCAGACGTCCGTCGGCGTGTCCGCCGGCGGGCACGCGAAACTTCAACGGAGGGTGAAACCATGCGTCAAATCAACGCGCGCGAACGCGATCTCGTGTGTGGCGGGATCGGCAACGACGGGGCCAGGCAACGGATCGTGCCATTCATCGTGATCGAAAAGGGCAGCGATGAAAACCGCACTCCCGTTTTCGTCAGGATCGACATCCTTCCGGCGTTCCGCCCCGGCGGTATTCCGCCGTCCTGGCTGCGCTGAGCGCAGGCAACTCGCCGATGTTCCGAGTGATTCGCGTGATGTCCATCGCGCGAAGTGCGGACGCGTAGCGGTCGAGAAGGCTGCTATGCGCCGACGAACGAGATCGTATTTCCCGGTCGCGCACACCTGGTCAAATCTGGATATTCTGCGATATTTGTTTCGTATGCCGATGTTTATTATTTTCCGTGCCTGACGGAGTCGTGGCGGTTCGACCCGTTCGATGTCGTCTCGCATTGGCGCCCGCGGCGTTGGTGCCCGGGCAGTGATCACTCTATAGAGGCAGAAATCATGCGCAATATCAATACGGTTGAATGCAATAACGTGTTTGGTGGCACGGGCGAAGTGGAAAAGCTTCAGCTTCCCGAGGGCTCCGACACGCCGGTTATCGCGAGTGCCGCAGGTAACGTGTTCGGCTCGAAGCGTCCGTGGTGGTTCGACCGCCCGATCGTATGCCCGATCGGCGTCGTCCCGCCCAGCACCGGCGGGCACAAGCAGCCGCGATAAGCGGCGGGCGCGGGGCGATGCGCTCCGCGCCTTGCATCGATGACGAGGCGCGGCGTTTTTCGCCGCGTCTCGTGTTCGTCTCCCGCGTCACCAAGGTGCATCGCCGAATGCTCCTCGCATGCCGGCTTCGACGAGACCCGGCAATGCATCCCTCTTCCGCATGATCCACGTGTTGCCCTTTGCGCGCAGCGCGTCCACGCGTCTACACATTCACGTAATCACCCGGAATTCGACTCACGTCGACGATTGCGATCGCCTTCATCCCGGCCGCGCGAGCGACATTCAGGCCCGCCGCGTGTTCCCCGGAGACGGCGCCGAGCCGGCCATATTTCAGCGAGGTGCGCGTGCCATGCGAGCGATGCGCAGCGGGCATGCGCAGACTGCGGCGCAAATGATCAAATCTGGATATTCGGCGATATTTGTTTCGTACACCAATGCATTACTCTTTGCAAAGCCTGACCGCATCGCAGCGGACCGATCCGTTCGATGTCGTCACGCATGGGTGCCCGCGGCGATCGTGCCGGGGCAGTAACCACGACTCAATGGAGGTAGAAATCATGCGTAACATCAGCGCGGCGGAATGCAAACACGTGTGTGGCGGGGCCGGCGAGCCGAAGATCTTCAAGTTCAAGGACGCTGACGGCAAAACCGGCGAGCCGCTCGTCTGCGTCATCGCAGCAAAGGTGTTCGAGGGCGTCTTTTCCGCCCTCCAGAAGTTCGGCGAAGGCTTGAAGAACCTCTTCAACCGCCCGAGCGGCGCGAAGTAACGCATCGAGCCGCGACACGCGGCGGGCGCGAGGCGATGCGCTCCGCGTCCCGCATGGGTGGCGAGACGCGGCGTATTCCGCCGCGTCTCGCGTCCGCCACCGGCATCACCACGGCGCGTTGCCGAATTCCCCTCGCATGCCGGCTTCGACGAGGCCGGGCAATTCTTCCATCTTCCGCATGATCCGCGTGATGCCCATCGCGCGCAGCGCGTCCGCGTAGTCGCCCGGGATGTGGCTCGCGCCGACGAACGCGATCGTCTTCATGCCGGCCGTGCGTGCCGCATTCAGGCCCGATACGCTGTCCTCGACGACGACGCAGCGCGCCGGCTCGACGCCGAGCGTGCGTGCGGCGTGCAGATAGACGTCCGGATAGGGCTTCGGCCGCGCGACCTGCTCGGCGCTGAACACGCGATCGCCGAACAGATCGGTGAGCGCCGCGCGCTCGAGCGAGCTGCGCACGCGCTCGAGACGGCTGTTCGACACGACCGCCGCGGGCAGGCTGACCTTCTGCAACGCATCGCGCACGCCGTTGATCGGCGTGAGCGACTGCGCGAGGTCCGCTTCGATGTTGTGCTCGATCGTGTCGAGGAAATTGTCCGGCATCGTGATGCCGAAGCGGGTTTCGAGGCCGGCGAGGAAGCGCGACGTCTGCTGGCCGAACGCGGTCTTCGCGACGCTTTCGAAGTCGATGTGGGGGAACGTGGCCGCGAGCGTCTGAACGATCATGCGGTCGGCGATGACTTCGCTGTCGACGAGCACGCCGTCGCAGTCGCAAATGAGGTGGTCTAGCATGGGTCGGGGAATTCGGGCGTCGGCGATGCAATCAGGCCGACATGATACGTGCTTTGATCGGAGGCGGGCGGTGCGGGCGGCCGCTGACGCATCTGGCATCGACATCGCCAGAGAGAACAGCCCGCAGCCCGGCGGCGCGCATGCCGTCCTGCGTCAGTGCGCGTGCAGCGACAGATACAACCCCGCAGCCAGCGAGCCGCCGATCAGCGGGCCGAAGACCGGGACCCACGCATAGCGCCAGTCGCTGTCGCGCTTGCCCGGAATCGGCAGTAGCGCATGCATGATGCGCGGCGCGAGATCGCGCGCCGGGCTCATCGCATAGCCGGTCGGGCCGCCGAGCGAGATGCCGATGCCGAGCACGAGCAGGCCGACGGGCAGTGCGTCGAGCGCGCCGAGCCCGACCTGCGGCGCGGCGAGATAGAGCACGCCGAGAATCAGCACGAACGTGCAGATCGCTTCGGTCAGCACGTTGTGCGTGACGCTGCGGATCGCGGGAGCGGTGCAGAACACCGCGAGCTTCAGGTCCGCATCGGCTTCCTTTGCGAAATGCTGCCGGTACGCGAGCCAGACGAGCAGTGCGCCCGCCATGCCGCCGAGCATCTGCGCAGCGATGTAGCCGCCGACTTTCGACCACGCGAACTTGCCCGCGAGCGCGAGGCTGATCGTGACGACGGGGTTGAGGTGCGCGCCGCTGAACGACGCCGTCACGTAGACGGCGACGAACACCGCCATCGCCCAGCCCATCACGATGACGATCAGGTCGGCGCCCCGGCCCTTGGTCCTGGCGAGCAGGACGTTGGCGACCGCGCCGTTGCCGAGCAGCACGAGGAGCGCCGTGCCGATGAATTCCGCGATGTAAGGTGACATGCTGGTGTCTCTCGTAGGCCGCGGCGGGCTCGCGTGCTGCGCGGCCCGCCGGCATTGTCGTGTATGTCGATGCCGGTTCGGGCGCTTACTGGGTGTCGTCGGCCCAGGCCTTGGCCGCGCGCACCGCGCGCCGCCAGCCGGCGAGGCATGCGTCGACCTGCGCGCCGGCCATCGACGGCGTGAAGCGGCGGTCGAGCTGCCACTGGCTGCGCAGTTCGTCGACGCTCTTCCAGTAGCCGATCGCAAGGCCGGCGAGATAGGCGGCGCCGAGCGCCGTCGTCTCGGTGATCTGCGGGCGCACCGCGTCGACGCCGAGCAGGTCTGCCTGAAACTGCATCAGCAGGTTGTTTGCGCTTGCGCCGCCGTCGACGCGCAACTCGCCGACGCGGATGCCGGAATCGGCCTCCATCGCGGCGAGCACGTCGTGCGACTGATAGGCGATCGCGTCGAGCGCCGCGCGCGCCAGATGCGCGGACGTCGTGCCGCGCGTCACGCCGAACAGCGAGCCGCGCGCGCGGGCGTTCCAGTGCGGCGCGCCGAGCCCGGCGAACGCGGGGACCAGATAGACACCGTCGGTGTGAGGCACGCTCTCGGCGAGCGCCTCGATCTCCGCCGCGCTCTTGATGATGCCGAGGCCGTCGCGCAGCCACTGCACGACCGCGCCGGCGATGAAGATGCTGCCTTCGAGCGCGTACTGCACTTCGTCGCCGATCTGCCATGCGATCGTCGTGACGAGGTTGTTGTTCGATTCGATCGGCGTCGCGCCGGTGTTCATCATCAGGAAGCAGCCGGTGCCGTAGGTGTTCTTCACCATGCCCGACGTCGTGCACATCTGGCCGAACAGCGCGGCGTGCTGGTCGCCCGCGATGCCCGCGAGCGGGATCTTCGACGCGAACACCGTGGTCTTCGTGTGACCGTAGATCTCCGACGACGCCTTCACCTCCGGCAGCATGTCGCGCGGGATGTCGAACAGCGCGAGCAGCTCGTCGTCCCACTGGCGCGTGTGGATGTTGAACAGCATCGTGCGCGACGCGTTCGTCACGTCGGTCACGTGCAGCGCGTGCTTCGTGAAGTTCCACACCAGCCAGCTGTCGACCGTGCCGAACGCCAGCTTGCCGGCCTGCGCCTTGTCGCGCGCGCCGGGGACGTTGTCGAGAATCCAGCGGATCTTCGTCGCGGAGAAATACGCGTCGATCGGCAGGCCGGTCTTCGCGCGCACCGTCGCCTCGAGGCCCTGAGCCTTCAGCGTGTCGCAGAAGTCGGCCGTGCGGCGGTCCTGCCAGACGATCGCGTTATAGACGGGATGGCCGGTTTCGCGATCCCAGACGATCGTCGTTTCGCGCTGGTTCGTGATGCCGATCGCGGCGATCGACGTGCCGTTCAGGCCGGCCCGGGTCACGGCTTCGGCGGCGACGCCGGCCTGCGTCGACCAGATTTCCTGCGGATCGTGCTCGACCCAGCCCGGCTGCGGGTAGATCTGCTCGAATTCCTTCTGGGCGGTCGACACGATGTTGCCTTGGCGGTCGAACAGCATCGCGCGCGAGCTGGTCGTTCCCTGGTCGAGTGCGAGGATGTATTGATCCTGCATGTCTCTCATCTCCATCCGTGTGGCTTGGTTTAGTTGTGGTTCGCGCCCCACGAGGCGGCGCGTTCGGGCGGGCCCGGAAAGCGGGTCAATCGTGATGCGCGTGTGCGGCGGCGAACCACGCGTCGAGCGCGGCCGTCACGTCGTCGAGCGTGCCCGGCTCGACGTGCAGCCCGAGCTTCGAGCGGCGCCACAGCACGTCCTGCGCGCAGGTCGCCCATTCGACGTCGCGCAGGTAGCGCAGCTCGGCGTCGTAGATGCCGGGCGCGATCGCCGCGCCGAGACCCGCGAGCGATGTCGCGTCGCCGACCAGCTGCGCAGCGCGCGTGCCGTACGCGCGCGCGTAGCGGCGGGCGAGGTCGTCGGGCAGCCACGGATGGCGCTGCGCGAACGCAGCGGCGAACGCGTCGAACTTCGCGCCGGCGATGTCGCCGCCCGGCAGCGCCGCGCCGGCCGTCCATGCAGGCGCGGCGCTGCCGAGCGCGCGGCAGAGCAGGTCGCCCGCTTCTTCCGCGAGCTTGCGGAAGGTCGTGATCTTGCCGCCGAACACCGACAGGAGCGGCGCGCCTGCGCCGTCGTCCATCTCGAGGCGGTAGTCGCGCGTGACTGCGGATGCGTTGGCCGCGTCCGCGTCTTCGAGCAGCGGACGCACGCCCGAATACGTCCAGCGGACGTCGGCCGGCGAGATCTTGCGCTTGAAGTAGCGATTGATCGACTCGCACAGGTATTGCGTCTCGTCGCGGTCGATCGCGGCCTTCGCCGGATCGCTCGTGTATTCGACGTCGGTCGTGCCGATCAGCGTGAAATCGCGCTCGTACGGAATCGCGAAGATGATCCGCTTGTCCGGGTTCTGGAAGATGTACGCGTGATCGTGATCGAACAGCCGCGCCGTGACGATGTGGCTGCCCTTCACGAGCCGCACGCTGTGCTGTGCGCCGCGGCCGAGCGCGCCGTGCAGCACCTCCCCGACCCACGGGCCGGCCGCGTTCGCGACCGCGCGTGCGCGCACGACGCGGATCGAACCGTCCGCGTGCCGGAGCCTCGCTTCCCATTCGCCGTTCGTCCGCTCGGCGGACACGAGCTTCGTGCGCGTCAGGATCTCGGCGCCGCGCTCCTTCGCGTCGAGCGCGTTCAGCACGACGAGGCGCGCGTCGTCGACCCAGCCGTCCGAGTAGACGAAGCCGCGCCTGATCGAATCGACGAGCGGCGTGCCGGCCGGATGGCGACGCATGTCGATGCCGCGCGAGCCGGGCAGCAGCTCGCGTTTCGCGAGGTGGTCGTAGAGGAACAGGCCGATACGGATCAGCCACGCCGGGCGCAGGTTCGGCATGTGCGGCATCACGAAGCGCAGCGGCCACATGATGTGTGGCGCCGCGCGCAGCAGCGTTTCGCGTTCCTGCAGTGCCTTGCGAACCAGCCCGAACTCCTTGTATTCGAGATAGCGCAGGCCGCCGTGAATCAGTTTCGTGCTGGCCGACGACGTGTGCGACGCGAGATCGTCCTGCTCGCACAGGACGACCGACAGGCCGCGGCCGGCCGCATCGCGCGCGATGCCCGCGCCATTGATGCCGCCGCCGACGACGAGCAAGTCGTAGCGATTCGGTTGAGTCACCTGCTGTCCTTATCGTCTGATTGAATGTGCGAACGGAAAATGTTCGAATTCGAAATTTAACGAACGAAATCGAAAAAGTAAAGTTCGAAAAAGAGGGGCGGGTGGCGCGCGACGCGATCCCGGACGATACTTGTCGAATCGAGTGGATGGTGGGGTGAATCATGCGGATCTGGGGGATGGCCGGCGCGCTCGTCGTGCTGGCGGGATGTGTCGGCACGCCGCAGCTTGGCGGCGGCTGGCGGGCACCGTCGTTCGTCGAATTGCAGGCGGCGTGCGGCGGGGCGGCGCGCGACTGGGGCGCGGACGCGCAGCCGGTGTATTCCGCGCTGTACGACGCGTACGTCGCGAAACGGCATCGCGGCGTGTCGGAAGCGAACTACTGCGCGTTCGCAAACGAACTTTCCGCGCGCTATGCGGGGCCGGATTCGGCGCACCGCGCCGACTGGGTGACGTATTTCAATGCCGCGCGCGCGAAGGCGATCAGCTGGCGCGCAGCGGTCGATCCGTCGCTGCGCGGAGGCTGAGGCCGTCGGGCGGCCTCGGGTGAAAACGGGCGCACGGCCGTCGGGCGGCCGTGGCGCTCAGGAGTAGCGGTACTTGATGGATCGCAGCGTCGCGTCACCCGTTTCGGTGACACAGTATTTGCGCCCCGATCCGAGGGCTTCGAGGCGCACCAGCTGCTGCTCCATCAGTGCGTCCAGTTCGTCCCGATCCATTTCGGCCTGATCGGGGGCGTCCTTCACGAGCAATAGTGTGGCTAATTCATGCGGACTCAGCATCGTTCTCTCCATGACAACCGGACTGCCCACGCATCCGGCTTGATCGGCCGGTGCGAGATACCCAGCAAGGGATGGCGTGGGGGGAAAAGCTGCTACCGTCTGCCGGTCGGTTCGCGTGCTTCGGTGGCGAGAGCGATGCGGGTAACCGGGACGGGGAACTGGAGTCTAGTCGAGCGGGCGGACAACGCCAAATCGTGCCCCGTTAATTTTCCGTTTGACAGCCGCGCGCGCAGGAAGCGGTCCGTGTTTGCAGACAACTTCTTGATTTCACTTGAAGTCTCGGGTGCGGCGCAGCATCGCGCGGGTCACTCGGCGATATGGACCTGCGTGCCGGCCGCGGCGATCGTGTCGTCCATCTCGGGCGGCAGCGGCTTGTCGGTGAACAGCGCGTGCACCTGGCTCAGATGCCCTTGGCGCACCAGCGCCGGGCGGCCGAACTTCGAATGATCGGCGACGAGGTAGACGGTGCGCGCGTGCTGCATGATCGCCTCGGCGACGCGCACCTCGCGCGTGTCGAAATCGCGCAGCGTGCCGTCGGTCTCGATGGCCGACGTGCCGATGATTGCGTAGTCGACCTTGAACTGGCGGATGAAGTCGATCGCCAGCTCGCCGACGATGCCCTTGTCCCAGGGCCGCACGATGCCGCCGGTGATCAGCACCTCGCATTCCGGATAGCCGCTCATCATCGACGCGACGTTCAGGTTGTTGGTGATCACATGCAGGCCGCGGTGGCGGTTCAGCGCGCGTGCGACTTCCTCGGTCGTCGTGCCGAGGTTGATGAACAGCGACGCCTGATCGGGGATGTGCGACGCGGCGAGCGCGGCGATGCGCCGCTTCTCGTCATGGAACATGCGCTGGCGCGCGGTGTACGACACGTTTTCCGAGCTGGTCGGCAGACTCGCGCCGCCGTGATAGCGGCGCAGCAGGTTCAGGTCGGCAAGCCAGTTGACGTCGCGGCGGATCGTCTGTGGCGTCACCGCGAAATGCGCGGCGAGATCGTCGACGGTCACGAAGCCGTCGCGCTGCACCCATTCGAGCAGTTCCTGCTGGCGCGCGTTGAGGGTGAGGCGAGGGTCTCGGGTCATGTCGGCGGCGAAGGCGTGAAGACGGAGCGGGTATTGTAAGGGCGTTCGGCCGGCGCACCGCCGCGCGCGTCCCGGTGGTTCGCGACGGTCCCGAGCGCGCGGCTACGCAGCCGCGAGCGGCCGCTGCCGCAGCGGGCGTGCCGCCCGCCTCCGGCGCGCCGTTGCCGCGTTCCGTGCCGGGCGGGCGGCACGCTGTTTTTTTTCTCGCGCGCGCCTTTCGAACGACCCGTCTAATATGCGTGACATATTGCAGTGGAACTGCGCTTGTCTGGCATGGTCAGTGCTATGAAGCAGGATCATGGGAGTCCGGCTAAGATGCCGGTAGGTCTCGAATAACAGTTGGCAATGCGCCGCATTCGACGCGGCGGCCGCCCGCGCCGCGCGCGGGGGGCTCGTCGGCGCGCGCGGCGCGCGGGAGCGCAACACCATGCAGACTGAAACGACGCATGTGATGCCGTGGCGCATCGAGGACATCGACCTGACGCGGATCGATCGCCGGCGCGCGGCGACAAACGAGGATCTGTTGTTGCTGCTGTGCGCGGCGTCGTTCATCGAGAGCGGCTCGGATCTTTACACGAGTAATCTGAGCGAGTTCTTCAACGACGACCCGGAAGTCTCCGCATGGCTGAACAATGCATGGGAGCACGAAGAATTGCAGCATGGCCGCGCGTTGAAGGCGTACATCGCGCACGTGTGGCCGGAATTCGACTGGGATACGGCGTTCGCGAATTTCTTCGACGAGTATTCGAAGACCTGCTCGGTCGACGCCTTCGAAAAAACCCGCGCGCTGGAGATGGTCGCGCGCTGCGTCGTCGAGACCGGCACGGCCACGCTTTACCGCGCGATCAACGAATGCTCGGACGAGCCGGTGCTGAAGGAAATCACCGACAACATTCGCACCGACGAAGTGCGCCACTACAAGCACTTCTTCAAGTATTTCAAGAAATACAACCGGCTCGAGGGCAACGGCCGGCTCGCGGTGCTCGGCGCGCTGATGCGCCGCGTGCTCGAAATCCGCAACGAGGATTCGGAAATCGCGCTGCGCCATGTGTTCGCGATCCGCTATCCGGATCGCATCGGCGACAGCGACTACAACCGCGAGCGCGCCGCGCGCGTCAATGCGCTGGTGCGGCGCAACCTGTCCGCCGACATGTGCGTGAAGATGCTGCTCAAGCCGCTCGACCTGCCCGCGAAGATCCAGCCGGGCGTTCACTATCCGCTCGCGAAGCTTACGCAGCACGTGTTTTTCCGCTGATCGCCGGGCATCAGGAATCGCTGGTACGCTGTCGTGTTTGCCGACTGTCGAGGACGCACCGTGACCGATTCACATCGCAACGCACTCGAGCAATGGACATTCGATGCGTGGCCGCCGGCTGTCGTTTCGCTGTTCGATGGCGCCGCGCTCGAGGCCAAGGCCGACATCGCGGTGTCGCTGATCGTCGAGTGCGGCGACGGGCAGTTGCGCACGACGCTCCTGAGCGTCGGCGAACTCTATGCGCGCGACGCGCATCTTCTGCTGTTCGCGCTGTGGCCGCAGTCGCGCGCCGCGCGCGCGCTTCGCGAGGGGCGCGCGGCCGCGCTCACGCTGGTTGCAGACGGCGCATTCCATCAGGCGCAGCTGCGGGTCGAGCCGCTCGACGGCGATTTCGGCGGGCTCGCGGGGTTTGCCGCGACGATCGCGCATGGCGATGCGCAGCGTGTCGGCTATGCGCGCCTCGCGACCGGGGTGACGTTCGCGCTGCAGCACGAACGCGCCGCGGTGCTCGCGCGCTGGCAACGCCAGGTCGAGCACCTGCGGCACGCCGCTGCGCGGTTTCAGTGACCGCGCTGGCCGTTGCGCGACGAACGATTGCGGTTCGCGTGCGCGGCGTTGCCGCCGGCCGGACGTGCACCGTTGCCGCTCGCCGGGCGGCCGCCATTGCCGCCATTGCCGCCATTGCCGCCATTGCCGCCATTGCCGCCATTGCCGCCTGCGGCCGGATTGCGCGGCTTCGCCGGTTTCGCGGCCTTCGGCTGCGCGGCGCCTTCGCGCTTCGCGGCCGGCTGGCCTGACGCGCCGGCGCGCGGCGCGCGGTTGCCGCCGCCGCCATTGCCACCGCCACCACCGCCGCCGTTGCCGCCGCCACGTTGGCCGCGCCGCTGGATCGGCTCCGGCTTTGCGTTCGGATCGGGCTCGAAACCGGCAATCACTTCCTGCGGAATCTCGCGCTTGATGAGCCGCTCGATGTCGCGCAGCAGCTGCTTCTCGTCGACGCACACGAGCGACACCGCCTCGCCCGTCGCGCCCGCGCGGCCGGTGCGGCCGATACGGTGGACATAGTCTTCCGGCACGTTCGGCAGGTCGAAGTTGACGACGTGCGGCAACTGGTCGATGTCGATGCCGCGCGCGGCGATGTCCGTCGCGACCAGCACCTGCAGCGTGTTGTTCTTGAACTCAGCGAGCGCGCGCGTGCGTGCCGACTGGCTCTTGTTGCCGTGGATCGCCATCGCGCTGATGCCGTCCTTCGTCAGCTGCTCGGCGAGCCGGTTCGCGCCGTGCTTGGTGCGGGTGAAGACGAGCACCTGGAACCAGTTGTGCTCGCGGATCAGGTGCGTGAGCATCTCGCGCTTGCGGTCGCGATCGACCGGGTGGATCTTCTGCGCGACGCTTTCCGCAGTCGTGTTGCGGCGTGCGACCTCGATCAGCGCGGGCGAGTCGAGCAGGCTGTCGGCGAGCGCCTTGATCTCGTCGGAGAAGGTCGCCGAGAACAGCAGGTTCTGACGGTCGGCCGGCAGCTTCGCGAGCACGCGCTTGATGTCGTGGATGAAACCCATGTCGAGCATGCGGTCGGCTTCGTCGAGCACGAGGATGTCGAGCTGCGACACGTCGATCGTCTTCTGCTGCATGTGATCGAGCAGGCGGCCCGGCGTGGCGACGACGATGTCGACGCCGCGCTTGAGCGCGTCGATCTGCGGATTGATGCTGACGCCGCCGAACATCACGGTCGAGCGCAGCTTCAGGTACTTGCTGTACGCGCGCACGCTTTCCTCGACCTGGGCGGCGAGTTCGCGCGTCGGCGTGAGGATCAGCGCGCGTACCGCGCGCTTCGCGTTCTGGTGTTCCGCGTAGAACGTGTTGAGGCGTTGCAGGATCGGCAACGTGAAGCCGGCGGTCTTGCCGGTGCCGGTCTGCGCGCCGGCGAGCAGGTCGCCGCCGCCGAGCACGGCGGGGATCGCTTGCGACTGGATCGGCGTGGGCGACGTGTAGCCCAGCTCGTTGACCGCCTTGACGAGCGGTTCGGCCAGGCCGAGGGATGCGAAGGACATAGACACTCTTGAATATTGTGGTCGGCGATGCGTCGCGCGGCCCGCGCGGTGAAAGCGCCGCAAAAAAAGACAAAGGGGCGCGGCTGCGGTTTCCCGCAGCCGCGCCCCGTCAGCGTCACCCGATGCTTAGTCGAGCGGTGCGGAGCGCAGGTCGCTCACTTGCTGCGGCGACACCGGCGAACCGTTGTTGCCCCACGACATGCGGATATACGTGACGACAGCCGCGACTTCCTGGTTCGACAGCGACTGCGCGAACGGCGGCATGCCATGCGGACGCGGGTTCTTGAAGGTGCTCGGCGGATAGCCGCCGTTGAGCACCATGCGGATCGGGTTCACGGCCGATTCCATCATGATCGAGCGGTTCTGCGCGAGCGGCGGGTAGGCCGGTGCCTTGCCTTCGCCGTTGGCGGCGTGGCAGGTCGCGCAGTTGTCTGCATAGATCTTCTTGCCCTGGTCGAACAGCGTGTTGCCGAACTGCTTCGTCGGCTCGTACTGCATGTTCTTCGGCGCTTCAGCCTTCTGCGGGATCGACTTCAGGTAAGTCGACATCGCGCGGGTGTCCTCGTCGGTCATGTACTGCAGACTGTTGTGGACCACGTCCGCCATCGGGCCGAACACTGCGCCCTTGTTCGACACGCCGGCCTGCAGCAGGTCGGACAGCTCCTGGACGTGCCAGTCGCCAAGGCCGAGTTCCTTGTCGTTCGTCAGCGACGGCGCATACCAGTTCTGCAGCGGGATCAGGCCGCCCGCGAAGGCTGCCGAGTTCACCGGGCCGCCCATCATGTTGATCGACGTGTGGCACATGCTGCAGTGGCCGAGGCCTTCGACGAGATACGCGCCGCGGTTCCATTCGACCGACTTGGTCGGATCCGGCTTGTATTCGCCTTCCTTGAAGAACAGCGTGCGCCAGCCGATCAGCAGGTTACGGTTGTTGAACGGGAACTTGAGCTCGTGCGGACGGCTCGGCACCGACACCGGCGCGACCGAGCGCAGGTACGCGTAGATCGCGTCCGAATCCGTGCGCGTGACCTTCGTGTAGCTCGCGAACGGGAAACCCGGGTACAGCAGGCTGCCGTCCTTCGAGCGGCCCGTGTGCATCGCGCGGTAGAAGTCGTCCGACGTCCACTTGCCGATGCCGGCCTGATCGTCCGGCGTGATGTTCGGCGTGTACATCGTGCCGAACGGCGTCGCCATCGGCAGGCCGCCCGCGAACGGCTTGCCGCCGCGCACGGTGTGGCATGCGATACAGTCGCCGACGCGTGCGAGGTACTCGCCCTTCTTGATCAGCGCTGCCTGGTCGGACGGCGTCGTGGCCGCGACGGCATTGCCGTGCAGCGTGTCGTTGCCCGGCCACAGGACGGGTACGAGAGCCGCTGCCGCGACGATCGCGACAGCCGAGAGTGCAAACAGGGACTTGCGTTTCATTTAGTCTGTCTCCCTTGCCTTATTGCGGTTCGCTGCCGCAGGCGAGCGGAGTCTTCATCGAACGGGCCGGAGCCGGCACGGGGTTGGCGGGCGCCGGTTGGGCGGCGAGCCATGCCGTCACGGCGGTCACGTCTTCGTCGGAGAGCTTTGCGGCGATGTCATGCATGCAATCCGGCGCCTTTGCGTGGCGGTTGCCGGAGCGCCATGCGCCGAGCTGCGCGCTCAGGTAGTCGCTGTGCAGGCCCACGAGACCCGGGATGGCCGGCTCCATGCCGGTCAGCGTCGCGCCGTGGCAGGCCACGCAGGCGGGCAGCTTGCGCGATGCGTCGCCTTGCGTGACGAGTTGCTTGCCGCGTGCGAGCGTCGCGGCCGGCATTGCCGGCTTCGTCGGCGCCGGGTACGGCGGACGCTGTGCCGAGAAGTGCTCGGCGATCGCGTGCAGGTAGTCGTCGTTCAGGTACGTCAGCAGATAGTTCATCGGCGGGTACTTGCGGCGGCCGTCACGGAAGTTGACGAGCTGGTTGTACAAGTACTCGGCCGGCTTGCCGGCCAGACGCGGGAAGTAATCGTTGTCGGTGCCCTGGCCTTGCGTGCCATGACAGGCCGTACAGCCGCGCACGCGCTCGGCCATGGTATCGGGTGCCTTGAGCGGCGCCTGTGCGTGGGCTTGCTCCGAGGGCTTGGTCTGCGCTTGGGCAGCGCTCGTAAGACCCGCTCCGCCGATCAACAGAAGGGCGAGGAGCGGACGGATGAGGCGTCTTGAAGACACACGAGACTCCATGTTTATTCGTCGGGGACCTGTCCGGGCTACGATCGGCTCGGCATGACGAGGCAGGACAGCCGGGCTGCTGCGACGCGGCATTCTATCATCGATGGGTAATGACGGCTATTTGACATATGGCCGCCCGTTCCAGTCTGTTTCCGGATTGCGACAATTTGCCGCGCATCGTTTTTCACCGCGTATCGCTTGCGCGTTCATCGTTTGTGCCTTTCGTGAACCGGCGTGCGTTTTGCCCATCGAAGCACGTACACTCGCGGGGCGTGCGGCGATTGCCCGTGCTGCTCCGTTCATTCCCATGCTTCCGATTTCACCGATGACGTTGACTCTCGTGCCGTTGCCCGTCCTCCGACGCCCGACTCACAGTTGCGCGGCCCTGCCGCGCAACGCTTGCCGCAGCGGAGGGCGCGCGTGATGCGGATCGACAGCTTGTGGATCGGTCAGGTCGCACTCGCCGCGCTGATGGACGCCGCGTTCGCGATGGCGGTCGGCTCGGCCCTGATCAAGGCGTGGCTCGGCAAGGACGGCGCGCAGCCGCTCCTTGCGCCGTCGCATCCGGCGTGGCAGCGCGCGCAGCATTCGCTCGCGGCCGCGGCCGCGGCGCTCGTGCTGGCCGATCTCGGCTGGCTCGCCTATGAGGCCGCGTCGATGAGCGGCTCGGGGCTCGGCGGCGCGTTCGGCGCGATGTCCACCGTGCTGACGCAGACGCACGTCGGCTTTGCATGGAGCGTCGCGTTCGGCGGCGCGCTGGTGCTGTTCTTCACCGCGCTCGCACGGCCGAACGGGCCGCTCGCGTACGCGGCGCTGTGGCTCGCGGTGATCGCGGTTGCGGCGGGCAAGGCGCTGCTCGGCCATGCGGCCGATGTCGGCACCTTCTCGGCGGCAGCCGGCGTGCAGACGGTGCATCTGCTCGCCACCGCCGTGTGGGGCGGACTGGTGCTCGCGGGCGGGGTGGCGGTGCTGCCGGTGCTCGGCGCGTCGGTCGCGCGCGGCGCGCTGATTCGCGTCGCGCAGCGGCTGTCACAGATGTCGGTCGTCGCGCTCGTGTTCGTGCTCGGCACCGGCGCGCTCAACGCGGTGCGCGGACTCGGCGGCTCGCTCGCGCCGCTCGACGGCAGCGCGTGGGGCCGTGTGTTGATGCTGAAGCTGCTGCTCGTCGCGCTCGCGGTGGTGCTCGGCGCGCTGAACCGTTTTTCGGCGCTGCCGCGGCTGCGCCGCACCGCGTCGACCGAGGACGCGCATACGTTCCGCAACATCCTGCATCTGGAAGCGCTGGCGATGATCGGCGTGTTCGTCGCGGCCGCCGTGCTGGCGGCCAGCGTGCCGGGATTCGCCGCGCTCGGCTGATCGCGGCTGCCGGGCACCGGTCGTTCGACGCGGCGCCCGCGGGCATTGCATGCGAGGCGGCCGCACGCTACCGTACGCGCATCGGAATGGCTTGACCAACGCTCGCGGCGGTGGCTTCACCGCCCGCGAGCCGGACAGGGAGGGGATCATGCTGTATCGAGGCAGTTGCCATTGCGGCAACGTGAAGTTCGAGGTCGAAGGCGAGCTGAAGGGCGCGCTGTCGTGCAATTGCTCGATCTGCTCGCGCACGGGCGCGCTGCTGTGGTTCGCGCCGCGCGCGAATCTGCATCTGCAGACGCCCGAAGAGAATCTTGCGACCTATATGTTCAACAAGCACGTGATCCAGCATCGCTTCTGCAAGACGTGCGGCATCCATCCTTTCGCCGAAGGCACCGACCCGCAGGGCAACCGGATGGCGGCCGTCAACATCCGCTGCCTCGAAGGCGTCGACATCGACGCGGTGCCCGTCACGCGCTACGACGGCCGATCGCGATAAGCGAAAGAGCGGCGAAAGGGCTGCGGAACGGCTGCGTTTCCATAACCGGCGCGCGGGGCTGACCCGCGCGCCAGCCGGTGTCCTGCATCATGATGGATTCGCGGCATTCGCGGCATTCGCGGCATTCGCGGCATTCGCGGCATTCGCGGCAGGCGCCGGCGTGGTTGCGGCGGTGTGGGCTGCGGCGGCGGGCGGCGACTCGATCAGCGGCGCGAGCGCCGGCGCCATCGACTTCAGCAACTGCACCGCCATCGCGCTCGTGAAGTCGTAGCGGGCCGCGTACGGCTCATGGACGGAGGCGGTCAGGACCCCGAAGAAGCGGTCGCCGAGCACGAACACGAACGTGCCGCTGCGATTCACCTTGCGCGATTCGATCAGCCGCGCGCCGCGCGCGTAGACGTTGAAGCGCTGGTCGCCGGTGCCCGTCTTGCCGTAGACGTCGAGCGTCTTGCCGTCGGGCAGCGTCATGCCTTGCGCGAGCCGCTTGCCGGTGCCGTTCAGCACGACGTCGCGCAACAGCCCGCGCACGATGCCGACGATCTCCGGCGGCAGCATCGGCTGCGCTTTTGCGGGCGCGCGCACGAAGTGCGTCTCGTATGGCGTGCCGGCTGCGAAATCGAGCCGGGAGATCGTCTCGGTCGGCACCTTCGCGCCGCCGTTCGCGATGAGGCCGATCAGCTTCGCGAGCGCGTCCGGCTGATCGCCCGATGCGCCGATCGCCGCCGCGAACGACGGCGTGACTTCCGCGAACGGATAGCCGACCGCGCGCCACGACTTGCTGATCGCCGCATACGCGCGCAGCTCGACCATGCGGCGGATGCGCCGGTCCTGCGTCGCGTGATAACGCGTCTTGTACAGCCAGGAATACGTGTAGAAGCGCGCGTCGCGGCTCGCGCGCTCGACTTCGGCGAGCGGTGCGTCCGGATGCTTGCGCAGGTAATTGAGCGTCCAGAGCGCGAGCGGATGCACGCTCGCGATGTAGCCGCGATCGTTCAGGTTGAAGCGGTCGATCGCGTACTTCGCGTACAGCTTCGCGAGATCGTCGTCGGGCAGCGTCGCGGCCGGCGTGCCCTTCAGCGCCGCGCGCATCTGCGCGTCGAACCAGGGGCGCGATTCGTCAGGCGCGACGCTGCGCAGTACCGTCGCGATCTTCGGCGGCGACTTGCGCACGTCCTTGAGCATCAGCGCGAGCGCGTCCTCCGCAGGCTGGTTCGCGTAGCGCGTGTAGAAGCGCTTCACGTAGACGCGGCTTTCCTCGTCGACGAAGCGCGCGAGGTAGCGCTTGCGTTCTTCGGGGTCGCCGAGCCACGACGCCGAAGGCCCCGCGGTCTGGATCATCTCGTAATGGACGATGTCGCGCATCAGGCGCACGAACACGAGGTTGACCGAATGCACGAATGCTTCGTGCAGCGTCAGGATGCGGCCGTTGTCGGATTTGTCGAAGTTGGTGAACGCCTGCGCACCGCCGCCCGTGTAGAACAGCTCGCCGGGGCTTGCCGAGTACTTGCGTTCGACCGCCGCATCGAGCATCGCCTGCAGCGAGCGGTCGTCAGTATGCGCGAGGTAGTCTAGCGCCCAGCGCGTCAGGCCGTCGAGCGGATCGGGGCGCACGCGGGCGAGCTCGGCGGCCGGCAGCGCCGCGTAGCGTGCGTGCAGGTCGGAGACGATCTGCAGGTAGGTGACGAGCGTGCGCAGCTTGGCTGTCGAGCCGAGGTTGATCCGTGCGCCGCGGTTGAGGTCGAACGGCTGGTTGACGCTGTCGGTCTGCACGCGCAGCACGTTCGCGCCGTTGCGCCGCTCGTAGAGCGTGAAGCTGAAGGTGAGCCGCGATGGGTCGTCCTTCGGCTGCAGCATCTCGAAGCCATAGAGGCCCGCGGCCTGCGCGCCGTCGCGCGTCGCCGCGTTCGCGAGCCGCGCCGCGACCGCCTGCTGCACCGCGTTGTCGAGCGTGCTCGTCGCCTGCAGGTCGAACTGGTCGAGCTGGTACATATCGTCGATGCCGAGCGATGCGAGCAGCGACGTGCGTGCCGACGTCACTGCCTTGCGCGACACGAACGACTGCACGCGGTTCGCCGGCGGCGGGGCGCTGCGTTCGATGTGCGCCGCGAGCGCGGCGTCGCGCAGGGCGGGCGCGATCACGCCGCCGTTCGACAGCAGGCGCAGGTAGCTGTCGGTCAGCCGCTGCAGCGTCGGATACCCGCTGTTGAGGAAGTACGACGGCGCGCGCTGCGCGATCATCAGCGACAGCGCCTGGCGGAACGCGACCGCCTGGGCGGAGAGGTTTTCCGGCGTGGTCGGTGCGGCGAGCGTCCGGTTCACGTCGTCGAAATCGCGGCCGTACCAGGTGGCGAGGCCGTCGCCGATGCCGGTGACTTCGCCGATGTGCGGACGCGCCGCGAGCGGCACCGAGTTCAGGTAGTGGACGACGATCGCGCGGCGCGCGGGCATCGTCTGCGGGCCGTTCAGGTACGCGCGCACCGACGCCGACGCGATCTGGCGCAGCTTTTCCGGCGGTGACGCGGTGCGGCCGTCCGGCGAGTGGCGGAATTTCTCGATCTGCGTCGCGAGCGTGCTGCCGCCGGGCGTCGACTGGTGGCGGTTGACGAAATGCAGGCCCTGATCGGCGAGCGCGCGGCCGAAGCGGCCCCAGTCGATCGCGGGGTTGCGGTTCGGCTGGCTCGGGTCGAGCAGATAGCGGTCTTCGATGAACAGCAGGGAATCGACGATCACGCCGGGAATCGCGTCGAAGTCACGATAGACATGCCGTGGCGACTGGACACTGAAAAGCGGCGCGCCGGTCGTGTCGAACAAGGTCAGCCCGGCCTGGTCCTTTTCCTCGTACGGAAGGAACAGGCCGTCGGCGGCCAGCGACAGCATCCGCTCGGAGTCGCGCGCCTGCCTGCTGACGACGAAGCCGCGCGCCAGCAGGCGCTGCTGGAACGCCGGCAGCATCGCGTAGCCGAGCCGCTGGTCGTAGGGGCCATTGGCAGGGAAGTGGATATGGTCGCTTTCGCCCGTCTCGACCGTGTAGCCGACGTCGCGGGTCAGTTCGGACAAATAGCGCGCCTGCAGCCGGGACGTCTCGATCTCGACCTGGCAAAGCCTCGCGACGATCGCGGTTGCGACCAGCGTGGCTGCAATCAGTGACCATTTCACCCACTTCCACACCGATGCGGCACCGGTCGCGCGCGGCGGGATTCGAATCAGCGGCCGATTCATGGCGGCGTCTCCCTGCAAGGGCGGGCTCCCGGCCGCACCCCATTAAGGGTTAGTTTAGTCCTGAACTGCGCACTGCCAAGGACGTTCGGCCTCGCGATGCGCGAACGCAACGAGGCTCGCGTTGCGGTGCTTCGGGCGGGGGCACGGATGCGGAATCGCGCACCACGGTCGCGCATCGCGCCGCATGAGCGCGCGCGTTTTGCACGCAGACGGCCGGGCGCATTCGAAAGGTGCAATGCGGTGGAAAGGTGAATTCGGACGAATGCGCGGCGAGCGGATCGTCGCGTGCGGCGTGTCCATGTCGCGGCTTTCGCCGAGCACGGCAATTCGGGTGCGCGTCAGGCGCGGCGCGCGCGAGTGGCCGAGCCGGCGGCCAACAGGTAGGATCGGAACCGTTCGGTATTCCGTTCAACTCCTGCCTGGCGTCCCATCCATATGAACACGATCGCGCTTTCCTGCGTGGCGGTTCTCGGGCTCCTGCTGTTCGTGCTCGGACTCGCTGTGTCCATCGCGCGCTTTCGCGATACCACCTCGTCCGGCTGTGCGTCCGATCCCGCGAATCCGCTGCACAAGCTCGTTCGCGCGCACGGCAATACCGCCGAATACGCGCCGTTCCTCGCGCTGCTGTTTCTCTATTTCGGCGCGCATTCGCCTTCGACGGCGATCCTGTTCCTCATCGTCGCCGCGACTGTCTGCCGGTGCCTGCTCGTCGTCGGGCTGATCGCATGGCCGACGATGGAGAAGCCTAATCCCGCACGGTTCATCGGCGCGCTCGGCACCTATCTTTGCGGCGCCGCGCTGTGTATCGCGCTGTTCGTGTGACGGGGGCGTGGCGCGCGCCTGGGTGAAGCGTCGTGCTCGACGATGGCGAGGCTGTCGGGCAATCGAACGGGGAGACGCACAGGAAAAGACGCCCGGCCGGTCGGGGTCGGGCGAAGTCACCGGGGGGCGGGTGACTGAGGTCATTCCTGTGGAACCGGCCCGCGATCGGGGATCGCCATCGCGAGCCAGTGTTTGATGCGGGAGCGCGCAGCGGCTTCGCGCGCTCAGGGGCGGCCGACCAGGCGCGGGCCGCCAGCGATGCCTTGTTTAGTGGTGGCGATACAGCGACTTGAGCGCGTCATCTGCCTGCAGGCGAACCACCTTCACCGGCTTGCCGGCAGCAGCAGCAGCCTGCGCTTCGCTGCCGACGCCGCTGATGTCGACGCCTTGCGCCTGTGCCACCGCGGCACGTTGCTGCGCGACGCGGGCTTCGGCCGCCTGGATGTCGGCCGGGTAATGCGGGTCCTGGCCAACGGCCGGGTGATAGCCGGCATTTTCGAGTTCGACCAGTTCGGCACGAACCTGCGCGCGGGTCAGCGGCGCATCGGTTTGGGCAAACACCGCAACCGGGGCGGCAAGGGCGGCGGCAACGACGACGGCTTGAATCAGGTTCTTCATGATGCTTACCTCCAGACTTTGTTTGGTTTGTCTGGCTACGAACACCTTGTCCGTAACCGATGACTCAAGTCTATGTAAGCGTATGCATAACAGTAACCACGATTCGGGGAACTGACTGTTCCCGCGTTTTCGCGGAATCCGGGCGTGCCCGGCGACTCATGTGATTCCCATGGTGTCGGGGCCGGCCACGGATGTCGTGCGGGATAAGGAACGTCCTGTTTATATTTACGAAAGGTGCAACAATCTATGTCTGAACTTGCCGTTTATCTCGAAAATTTGGATGACTAGCATGTAATCAATCGCTTAAGACATGGTGTCGCGAGCGAAGTCAATAAAACATCGGAGATCGTCATGAAATCGCTCGTGTACGCTGTTGTTGCTGCCGCCACCCTGTCTGCGTCGTTTGGCGCTGTTGCCCAAACCGATGCCCCGCTGACCCGTGCGCAAGTGCGCGAGGAACTCGTGCAACTCGAGAAGGCAGGCTACAAGCTGGATTCGTCGGGCCCGTTCTACCCGGCGGAATTCCAGGCCGCCCAGGCCCGTGCCAATACGGAAGATGCCAGCGGGATCGGTAGCCAGGCCGCGCCGGGCGTGCATGCCGGTCGTCCGGCTGTCGCGATGCAGGTGCCCAACAATTCGATCTTCTTCGGTCACTGATACCAGTCAGGCCTGTTTGTCGCCCGGATCGGACGGCGGCGAGCGGGTGGCGTTGACGTTGCTGCGAGCCCACTTGATGGGCTCGTTGTGTTTTCAGGGGGCGAAATTTCCGCTGGCTCGCCTTATCTGTTGCGCTTGAGCGTCGATGGCGTTCCCGGATTTACACCCAAGGATTGATATTGGTACGCCGGTAGCGGCGAAAACCGCAGGATTGCGCGTGATGGAGTCCGTCCAGCAGCAGTAACGCTGCTGTAGCCGGTTCGTATTCGGCAGTCGTGCCACACCTGCAAAGAGGGCGGAGGGTAACGCTGGAAAATATAGATGTATCCGTGCCAGCCATAAGAGGAGGCCGCCCGCCGTGACGCATCTGTGCTGAGTCCACGCGGACGAGAAACGCCGGACGAGAAAAAGCCGCTGAACCTTTCGGAACAGCGGCTTTTTGAATTTGGTGGCGAATCAGGGATTCGAACCCCGGACCTGCGGATTATGATTCCGTCGCTCTAACCGACTGAGCTAATTCGCCAACAGAAATGAAATTATGCAGGGCTCCATCAGCGGTGTCAACACCTTTTTTCACTTTCCCGAAAAAAGTTGCCGACACCGCATCCGGCCGGCCATCCCGGCCTCAATCAATCCTGCGCGTAGATGTCCGAATCCTTCGTGTCCTTGACGAACAGCAACCCGATCACGGCCGTCGCGAGCGCGATCACGATCGGATACCACAGCCCGGAGTAGATATCCCCCTTCGCCGCGACGATCGCGAACGCGGTCGCCGGCAGGAAGCCGCCGAACCAGCCGTTGCCGATGTGATAGGGCAGCGACATCGACGTATAGCGGATGCGCGTCGGGAACATCTCGACCAGCATCGCGGCGATCGGGCCGTAGACCATCGTCACGTAGATCACGAGGATCGTCAGAATCACGATCGTCATCGGCCAGTTCAGCTGCGCCGGGTCGGCCTTCGGCGGATAGCCCGCGGCCTTGAGCGTCGACGCGAGCGTCTTGTCGAACGCCGCGCCCTTCGCCTTCACGTCGGTTGTCTTGCCGTCATACGCGTCGATCACGGTGTCGCCGACCTTGATCTGCGCCATCGTGCCCGCCGTTGCCGCGACGTTCGTGTAGTTCAGGCCGGCCTTCGCCAGCGCGCCCTTCGCGATGTCGCACGAGCTCGTGAACTTCGACGTGCCGACCGGGTTGAACTGGAACGAGCAGGTGGCCGGATCGGCGACCACCGTGATCGGCGACTTCTGGGTCGCGACTTCGAGCGCCGGGTTCGCGTAGTGCGTGAGCGCCTTGAACAGCGGGAAGTAGGTGAGTGCCGCGATCAGGCAGCCGGCCAGGATGATCGGCTTGCGGCCGATCTTGTCCGACAGCGAGCCGAAGAACAGGAAGAACGGCGTGCCGATCAGCAGCGCGATCGCGATCAGGATGTTGGCGCTCGCGCCGTCGACCTTCAGCGTCTGGGTCAGGAAGAACAGCGCATAGAACTGGCCCGTGTACCACACCACCGCCTGACCCGCCGTGAGGCCGATCAGCGCGAGAATCACGATCTTCAGGTTCTTCCACTGGCCGAACGCTTCCTTGATCGGCGCCTTGGAGGTCTTGCCTTCCGACTTGATGCGCAGGAACACCGGCGATTCGTTCAGCTGCAGCCGGATCCACACGGACACGGCGAGCAGCAGGATCGACGCGACGAACGGCACGCGCCAGCCCCAGTTGGCGAATGCCTCTTCGCCGATGAAGGTGCGCACGCCGAGGATCACGAGCAGCGACAGGAACAGGCCGAGGGTCGCGGTCGTCTGGATCCACGCGGTGTAGAAGCCGCGCCGGTGCGACGGCGCATGCTCCGCGACGTAGGTCGCGGCGCCGCCGTATTCGCCGCCGAGCGCGAGGCCCTGCAGCAGCCGCATGCCGATGAAGATCACCGGCGCGGCAATGCCGATCGACGCGTAGCCGGGCAGGAAGCCGACGACGAACGTGGAGATGCCCATCAGCACGATCGTCACGAGGAACGTGTGCTTGCGGCCGACGAGGTCGCCGAGCCGGCCGAACACGATCGCGCCGAACGGACGGATCGCGAAGCCGGCGGCGAAGCCGAGCAGCGTGAAGATGAACGCGGCGGTCGGATTGACGCCGGAGAAGAAGCTCTTGCTGATGTAGGCCGCAAGCGAGCCGGCCAGGTAGAAGTCATACCACTCGAATACCGTGCCGAGCGACGACGCGAAGATCACCCGCTTTTCTTCGCCTGTCATCGGCGAGTGCGCAATTTGCCCGCCTATCGTTGCCATGAAATCGTCTCCAAGTCCTTTGTATGTGTAGGCCGCCTTTGCGGCGGTTCCGTGGACGATTATTGGAGGGCAAACTTACGGCGCACTGACTCGCGCCGGCAAATTGATTACGCGTATACCCGGTCTCAATGTACGGCTTCGCATGCCGATCCGGCATTGAATGGCACGCAACTACGTCGAAATCGCGTCGCGGCAGCGAAATTGCTGCAGTGCACGTCAGGGTAATTCCGGGGCCGGCTCGCGCAACGGCAGGCTGACGCGCACGAGCGTGCCGGCCAGGCGCGGGCTTTCCTGGTAGACGTGATCGTCCAGCGTCAGCGTGCCGCCGTGCTGCGCGACGATCTCGCGCACGATCGCGAGCCCCAGGCCGCTGCCGTCGCCCTCGCGGCCGAGGATCCGGTAGAAGCGCTCGAGCACGCGCGCGCGTTCGCTCGCGGGGATGCCGGGGCCGGTGTCCTCGACTTCCAGATGAACCTGCCGCGCGCCGTGCTCGGCGCGCACGCGCACGGTGATGCGCCCGCCGTCCTGCGTATAGCGGATCGCGTTGTCGATCAGGTTGCCGAGCATTTCGCGCAGCATCAGCGGATTGCCGTCGACGTCGAGCGGCGCGTCGTCTTCCGGGCCTTCGTAGCCGAGATCCATCCGTTTCGCGAGCGCGGCCTGCACCCAGTCGCGCACCGCGCGCCGCGCGAGCGTCGCGATCTCGACGGGTTCGAGCATCAGCCCGCTCGCGCGGTTCTCCGCGCGCGCGAGCGCAAGCAGCTGGGTGACGAGCCGCGCGGCCTGCTCGGAGCTGGTCGCGATCTGCTCGAGCGAGCGCTGCACGTCTTCGGGGACCGGGTGGCGCAGCGCGAATTCCGCCTGCGTGCGCAGCCCGGCGAGCGGGGTCTTCATCTGGTGCGCGGCGTCGGCGATGAAGCGCTTCTGCAGCGCCATGTTCTGTTCGAGCCGCGCGAGCAGCTCGTTGAACGACGTGACGAGCGGCTCGATCTCGGGCGGCGCGCGCTGCGCCTCGACGGGCGACAGGTCGTCCGGGCGGCGCCCGCGGATGTGCGCCTGCAGCGCATTGAGCGGCGCGAGCCCGCGCGACAGCCCGAACCAGACGAGCAGGATCGCGAGCGGCAGGATCACGAACTGCGGCAGGATCACGCCCTTGATGATGTCGTTCGCGAGCGCGTTGCGCTTGTCGAGCGTCTCGCCGACCTGCACGAGCACCGGCTGCGTGCCGCTGGCCTGCGGCAGCGCGACGGTGGTGTACGCGACGCGGATGTCGTCGCCGCGCAGCAGGTCGTCGCGGAACACGACGACCCCCGGCGGCGGGCGATCCTCGTCGCGCGGCAGCGGCAGGTCGGCTTCGCCGGCGACCAGCTCGCCGCGCGTGCCGAGCACCTGGAAGTAGACGCTGTCGACGTTGTCCGCGCGCAGGAAGTCGCGCGTCGCCTGGGGCAGCGTCAGCTCGGCGACGCCGTTGACCGGATGGATCTGCCGCGCGAGCACGTACGCGTTGGTCTCGAGCGCGCGGTCGAACGGGCCGTTCGCGATCGTCTTCGCGACGAGATACGTGACGGCGATGCTCATCGGCCAGAGCAGCAGAAGCGGCGCGAGCATCCAGTCGAGGATCTCGCCGAACAGCGAGCGCGGCCGCACGGCGTCGGGCGCGTCGGTCTCGTCGGGCGGCGCGAACGGGTTCTCGTAGCGCGCGTCGCGTGCCGCGTCGGCGGCGGAGACGGGCTCGCCCGTCGGATGGCGGGAGGGTGCCGGCGTGGCCATGGCGGCGACGGCTGGCCGTCAGCGCAGCGTCGAGCCGGCCGCGGCGGCCGGCGGCGCGGCGGGTTCGCCCGCGCTTGCCGGCGCCGTCTTCTCGAGGCAATAGCCGAGGCCGCGCACGGTGGCGATGCGCACGCCGCTCGGCTCGATCTTCTTGCGCAGCCGGTGCACGTAGACTTCGATCGCGTTGTTGCTCACTTCCTCGCCCCATTCGCACAGGTGGTCGACGAGCTGTTCCTTCGACACGAGGCGGCCGATCCGCTGCAGCAGCACTTCAAGCAGGCCGAGCTCGCGCGCGGAGAGGTCGAGCACGCGGTCGTTCGCGTACGCGATGCGGCCGACCTGGTCGAACGCGAGCGAGCCGTGCCGCACGACCGTCGGGCCGCCGCCCGCGCCGCGCCGGGTCAGCGCGCGCACGCGCGCCTCCAGCTCGTTGAGCGCGAACGGCTTGGCCATGTAGTCGTCGGCGCCGAGGTCGAGGCCCTTCACGCGCTCGTCGACGCTGTCGGCGGCGGTCAGGATCAGCACCGGCAGGCTGGAGTTGCGCGCGCGCAGCCGCTTCAGCACGTCGAGGCCGGGCATCTTCGGCAGGCCGAGATCGAGGATCAGCAGGTCGAACGTCTGCATCGACAGGGCCGTATCGGCCTCGACACCGTTCTTCACATGGTCGACGGCATAGCCCGACTGGCGGAGTGACCGGGTGAGGCCGTCCGCGAGTATGCTGTCATCTTCGGCGATGAGAATTCGCATGTTGCGTGACCGGTGGCCGGCGACGCGGCGATGGCGCCGGCGCGGCTGTCTCCGAAGTTGTGTGTGGCGCGGACCCGCATCGCGGGCTTGCATAAAACACTGTTTTTTTATACAGTGTCTGCATTCGTCGTGTGCCCCGCGGTGTCGAACCCGGCGCACCCGTATCAGACGCTGCTCATCATAGCAAAGGACGATTCATGGAAGAAAGCAAGAAAGGCTCCGGGCTGACTGCCGAGAAGAGCAAGGCGCTGGCCGCCGCGCTCGCGCAGATCGAGAAGCAGTTCGGCAAAGGGTCGATCATGCGCCTGGGCGATGGCGATGCGGCCGAGGACATCCAGGTGGTGTCGACCGGTTCGCTGGGCCTCGATATCGCGCTCGGCGTCGGCGGCTTGCCGCGCGGCCGGGTGGTCGAGATCTACGGGCCGGAATCGTCCGGCAAGACCACGCTCACGCTGCAGGTGATCGCCGAGCTGCAGAAGCTGGGCGGCACCGCGGCGTTCATCGACGCCGAGCACGCGCTCGACGTCCAGTACGCGGCCAAGCTCGGCGTCAACGTGCCGGAGCTGCTGATCTCGCAGCCGGACACCGGCGAGCAGGCGCTCGAAATCACCGACGCGCTGGTGCGCTCGGGCTCGATCGACATGATCGTGATCGACTCGGTCGCGGCGCTGGTGCCGAAGGCCGAAATCGAAGGCGAGATGGGCGATTCGCTGCCGGGCCTGCAGGCCCGCCTGATGTCGCAGGCGCTGCGCAAGCTGACGGGCACGATCAAGCGCACGAACTGCCTCGTGATCTTCATCAACCAGATCCGGATGAAGATCGGCGTGATGTTCGGCAACCCGGAAACCACGACGGGCGGCAATGCGCTGAAGTTCTACTCGTCGGTGCGTCTCGACATCCGCCGGATCGGCTCGATCAAGAAGAACGACGAGGTGATCGGCAACGAAACCCGCGTGAAGGTCGTGAAGAACAAGGTGGCGCCGCCGTTCCGCGAAGCGATCTTCGACATCCTGTATGGCGAGGGCATCTCGCGTCAGGGCGAAATCATCGATCTCGGCGTGCAGGCGAAGATCGTCGACAAGGCGGGCGCCTGGTACAGCTACAACGGCGAGAAGATCGGTCAGGGCAAGGACAACGCGCGTGAATTCCTGCGCGAGAATCCGGAAATCGCCCGCGAGATCGAAAACCGCATCCGCGAATCGCTCGGCGTGGCCGCGATGCCGCAAGGCGCGCATGCCGCAGCCGAGGCGGTGGACGAAGAAGAGTGATGGTGAAGCGCCGGGGCGAGGCGGGCGTGCCGGACGAGCGCACCGCGCATGACGCGCCGGGCGATCCGGCGCGGCGCGCCGCGTCTCCCGGCGCCGGCCGGCGGGCCGCGAGCCGCACCGCGACGAGGGCATCCGACGATGCCCTCGTTTCATTTGCGGCGGCCGATCCGTACGCGTTCGAGGTGGCCGATCCGTTCGATGACGACGAATCGTTCGACGCGCACGATCGGGCGCGCCGGCGCGTGTCCGGCGTCGGCTTCTCGCGCGCCGGCACGGCCGACGCGCCGGGCGCAGCGCAAGACGTCTACACCCGCACGAGCCAGGCGCCGCGCCGCGCGCGCCGGGCAGGGGCGCCGTCCGACGGCGGCGCCGACGCGGCCGGCCGGCCGTCGTCATCGTCGAAGCCCGCCCGCTCGCTGAAAGGCCGCGCGCTCGGCTACCTGTCGCGGCGCGAGTACAGCCGGGCCGAACTCGCGCGCAAGCTCGCGCCTTATGCCGGCGAAGGCGAATCGGTCGAGCCGGTGCTCGATGCGCTGGAACAGGAAGGCTGGCTGTCCGACGCGCGCTTCGCCGAAAGCCTCGTGCATCGCCGCGCCTCGCGCGTCGGTACGGCGCGGATCGTCGGCGAGCTGAAGCGGCATGCGGTTGGCGACGCGCTCGTCGAGGAGGTGGGGGCGCAGTTGCGCGAGACGGAATGGGCGCGCGCGCAGGCGGTCTGGCGCAAGAAATTCGGTGCGGTGCCGCAAACGCCCGCCGAGCGCGCGAAGCAGGCACGCTTCCTGGCGACGCGCGGCTTCTCGCGCGCGACGATCGTGAAGTTGCTCAAGGGCGGCGACGAGCTGTTCGGCGACGATTGACGGCGCTCCGCTCGCGCGCGCCGCGCGAGTTTGCTGCAACGCAATCATTTCTTAACAGACGGGAATACCCGCCGTCGCACGGGCCTGACCGGAAGACCCGGTATGCTAGAATCCGCTGGTTTTCCTCTCCGGCCTCAACCTCCAGCATGCCGCTATCCGAGCCCGTGCACCGTCAGTTGCGACATCGACGCGCAATCCGATCGGATGCCTATGAGCGCGGCGACGGCTTGTGGGATATCGAGGCCTGCCTGACCGACCACAAGCCGCGTGATGTCGTGCTTGGGTCGGGCACCCGGCCAGATGGCCTGCCGATTCATGAACTCTGGCTACGCATTACCATTGATCGGGACCTCAACATCGTCGACGCCGAAGCGTCGTCGGAATGGGTTCCTTATCCCGGTCATTGCGAAGCCGCCAATCCCGCCTATCGTGCCCTTATCGGGCTCAATCTCCTCAGCAATTTTCGTCGCGATGCCACCCGGCTCCTGTCCGGCGTCGCGGGCTGTTCGCATCTCACCGAGCTGTGCGCCGTGCTGCCGACCGCAGCCATCCAGGCGTTCGCCGGCGACGTGTGGGATGTGCGCGAGGAGCGTCACGAAGGAGCGGCGGCGACCGACGCAGCGAACGTCGCGCCACCGTTCCAGCTCGGCCGCTGCCAGGCACTGCGGTTCGACGGCGAGGCGGTGCGGCAGTTCTACCCGCGCTGGTACGGTGCAAGCCGTCCGGAGCGGGACGGTGGAAAGGAATAACCGATAATTGCAAGAAGAAGCGACTTAAGCGACTTTTATCCAACTCTCAGACTGAAGGGAATCACGCATGAAGATTCACGAGTACCAGGGTAAGGAAATCCTGCGGAAATTCGGAGTCGCGGTACCGCGCGGCAAGCCGGCGTTCTCGGTGGACGAGGCCGTCAAGGTGGCGGAAGAGCTCGGCGGCCCGGTGTGGGTCGTGAAGGCTCAGATTCACGCGGGTGGCCGTGGCAAGGGCGGCGGTGTGAAGGTGGCGAAGTCGATCGAGCAGGTGCGCGAATACGCGAACCAGATCCTCGGCATGCAGCTCGTCACGCACCAGACCGGTCCGGAAGGCCAGAAGGTCAACCGTCTGATGATCGAAGAAGGCGCCGACATCAAGCAGGAACTGTATGTCAGCCTCGTCGTTGATCGCGTGTCGCAAAAGATCGTTCTGATGGGGTCGAGCGAAGGCGGCATGGACATCGAAGAAGTTGCCGAAAAGCACCCGGAACTGATCCACAAGGTCATCGTCGAGCCGTCGACCGGCCTGCTCGACGCCCAGGCTGACGACCTCGCCGCGAAGATCGGCGTGCCGGCTGCTTCGATTCCGCAAGCGCGCGCCATCCTGCAAGGCCTGTACAAGGCATTCTGGGAAACCGACGCGTCGCTGGCTGAAATCAACCCGCTGAACGTCTCCGGCGACGGCAAGGTCATCGCACTCGACGCGAAGTTCAACTTCGACTCGAACGCGCTGTTCCGCCACCCGGAAATCGTCGCGTACCGCGACCTGGACGAAGAAGATCCGGCTGAAATCGAAGCGTCGCAGTTCGACCTCGCGTACATCTCGCTCGACGGCAACATCGGCTGCCTCGTGAACGGCGCGGGCCTCGCGATGGCGACGATGGACACGATCAAGCTGTTCGGCGGCGAGCCGGCGAACTTCCTGGACGTCGGCGGTGGCGCGACGACCGAGAAGGTCACCGAAGCGTTCAAGCTGATGCTGAAGAACCCGGACCTGAAGGCGATCCTCGTCAACATCTTCGGCGGCATCATGCGCTGCGACGTGATCGCGGAAGGCGTGATCGCCGGTTCGAAGGCCGTGAACCTGAACGTGCCGCTCGTCGTGCGCATGAAGGGCACGAACGAGGACCTCGGCAAGAAGATGCTGGCCGATTCGGGCCTGCCGATCATCTCGGCAGACAGCATGGAAGAAGCTGCGCAGAAGGTCGTCGCGGCTGCCGAAGGCAAGTAACGCTATCGAACACACGCATGGTGGCGCGGTTGACACGCGACGCCAATCGAACAGAGGTCTATACATGTCGATTCTGATCAACAAAGACACAAAGGTCATCACGCAGGGCATTACCGGCAAGACCGGCCAGTTCCACACGCGCGCATGCCGTGAATACGCGAACGGCCGTGAAGCGTTCGTCGCGGGTGTGAACCCGAAGAAGGCCGGCGAAGATTTCGAAGGCATTCCGATCTACGCGAGCGTCAAGGAAGCGAAGGAAGAAACCGGCGCGACCGTGTCGGTCATCTACGTGCCGCCGGCAGGCGCCGCTGCGGCGATCTGGGAAGCGGTCGAAGCCGATCTGGATCTCGCGATCTGCATCACGGAAGGCATCCCCGTCCGCGACATGATCGAAGTGAAGGACCGCATGCGCCGCGAAGGCCGCAAGACGCTGCTGCTCGGGCCGAACTGCCCGGGCACGATCACCCCGGACGAACTGAAGATCGGCATCATGCCGGGCCACATCCACCGCAAGGGCCGCATCGGCGTCGTGTCGCGTTCGGGCACGCTGACGTATGAAGCGGTCGCGCAGCTGACGGCACTGGGCCTCGGCCAGTCGTCGGCAGTCGGCATCGGCGGCGACCCGATCAACGGCCTGAAGCACATCGACGTCATGAAGATGTTCAACGACGATCCGGATACGGATGCAGTCGTCATGATCGGCGAGATCGGCGGTCCGGACGAAGCCAACGCGGCGCAGTGGATCAAGGACAACATGAAGAAGCCGGTGGTCGGCTTCATCGCTGGCGTCACGGCGCCTCCGGGCAAGCGCATGGGCCACGCCGGCGCGCTGATCTCGGGCGGTGCGGATACGGCCGAAGCGAAGCTGGAAATCATGGAAGCGTGCGGCATCACGGTCACGCGCAATCCGTCGGAAATGGGCCGCCTGCTGAAGGCAGCGCTGTAATTTCCTTCGGGGACGTCCTGCAGAAAACGCCGGCATCGCCGGCGTTTTTTGTTATGCTCGCGAAACGCTTCTGTAAGGCGCGAAGCGCAACGCGCGGCGCGGCGGGCTCGTCCGCCCGTGCCGGCTCGCCGGATTTCCCTTTCTTTTCCCGTTCATGCTCGAATTCCTCACGTCGCTCCATTGGGGCGCAGTGTTCCAGATCGTCGTCATCGACATCCTGCTCGGCGGCGACAACGCCGTCGTGATCGCGCTCGCCTGCCGGAACCTGCCGGCGAGCCAGCGCTTGCGCGGCGTGCTGTGGGGCACCGCCGGCGCGATCGTGCTGCGGGTCGCGCTGATCGCGTTCGCCGTCGTGCTGCTCGACGTGCCGCTGCTGAAGTTCGCGGGCGGCGTGCTGCTGCTGTGGATCGGCGTCAAGCTGATGGCGCCGGCCCCGGATGCGCACGACAACATCAAGCCGGCCGACAAGCTGTGGACGGCGGTCAAGACGATCGTGGTCGCCGATGCGGTGATGAGCCTCGACAACGTGATCGCGATCGCCGGCGCGGCCGAGCAGGCCGATCCCGGCCACCGGCTTGCGCTGGTGATCTTCGGCCTCGTCGTCAGCATCCCGATCATCGTGTGGGGAAGCACGCTGGTGCTGAAGCTGCTCGACCGCTTCCCGATCATCGTCGCGTTCGGCGCGGCGCTGCTCGGCTGGATCGCCGGCGGCCTGATGGTGAACGACCCGGCCGGTGATCGCTGGCCGCTCCTCGACACGCCCGCCGCGATCTATGGCGCGAGCATGGCCGGCGCGCTGTTCGTGGTGGGGGTCGGCTATGCGCTGAAGAAGCGCCGGGGCGCATCTGGCGCGAGCCTGCACTGACGCGTTGGCCGTCCGGCCGACTGCCGGCGCCGCGGCCGGCTGGCTACGATCGAAACGCCTGCCTTGATCGGCAGGCGTTTTTCGTTTCCGGAGCCAGCCATGTTCGAAGCCTTTTCCGTTTCCCTGTTTCGCCGCCTGGCCGCCGACTTGCGGCATGCGCGCCCGCTCGCGCCACGCCGCACGCCGCGCTGGCGCGTCGGCGGCTTCACGCTGATCGAACTGATGATCGTGCTCGCGATCGTCGGGGTGGTCGCCGCGTATGCGATTCCCGCCTATCAGGATTACCTTGCGCGCTCGCGGGTCGGGGAGAGGCTCGCGCTCGCCGCGTCCGCGCGCCTTGCCGTCGCGGACAATGCCGCGAGCGGCACGGGCCTGTCGGGCGGTTACAGCGCGCCGGCAGCGACCCGCAACGTCGAGTCGGTCCGCATCGACGACGACACCGGCCAGATTTCGGTCGTCTTCAGCGCCCGGGTGGCACCCGCCGATGCGAACACGCTCGTGCTGGTGCCGTCCGCGCCCGACCGCGCTGATGCGCCGACGGCCCGCGTGCCGCTCGCGAAAGGCACGATGCAGGCCGGTTCGGTCACGTGGGAATGCTTCTCGGCAGGCAAGCGCGCGTCGTCGCTGCCGGCGCCGGGCGCGGGACCGCTGCCGGCCGACGCGGCCTCCCTGCCGGCGAAGTTCGCGCCGGCCGAGTGCCGCGCATAGCGTCGGGCCTCGCCGCCAGGGGCCGCGGCGCCTGGCTGACCGGCCGTCGCCGGGCGCCGGGCGGCGGCCGCCCAAACCGGCGGTGCGGCGCAACCGTTGCAACGTCCCCGCACAGAAGAGGGTTTTTTTTGTATAGTGCGCCGGTTGCTGACACCCGGTTTGCTCATGCCTTCCTCCTTCTCGCGTTCGTTGTCGCTGGTTGCGCTCGCTGTCGCGTTGATCGTGCCGTATGCGGTCACGAACCACACCTATCCGATTCCGACTTTCTATTCCGAGTTTTCCGCGCTGGTGCTGTACCTGCTGCTCGGCGCGAGCGTCGTCCTGCTGGTGCGCACGAGCCGCCCGGCCGTGCCCTTCGCCGCGCCGGCCGCGTTTGCCGCGCCGCTGGCGTTCGCGGCGGTGCTGATCGCGCAGGTGGCGTTGCTGCCGCTGCGGCAACCGTCGATGAACTGGCTCGCGGTCGGCTATTTCGGCGCGGCGCTCGTCGCGATGCAGGCGGGCTACGCGCTCGCCCGCGCGAACCTGACCGACGTCGTGGCCCGGATGATGGCGGGCGCGCTGATCATCGGCGGCGTGTTCGCCGTGGCGTGCCAGTTCGTGCAGCTGTTCCATCTCGAGTCGGCGGTGTCGCCGTTCGTCGTGATGTACAACGTGGCGGCCGAGCGGCGGCCGTACGGCAACATGGCGCAGGCGAACCATCTGGCGACTTACATCGCGTTCGCGCTCGCCGGCGCGCTGTATCTCGTGCAGACGCGCCGCATGCCCGCGTGGGCGTGGCTCGTGTTGTCGGTCGTGCTGTCGAGCGGGCTGGCGCTGACGGTGTCGCGCGGCCCGTGGCTGCAGGTCGGGGTGATGGTCGTTGCCGGTTTCTGGATGGCGTGGGCCGAAGCGCGCCGTCATCCCGGTGCGCCCGGCCGCGCGCGCGCATGGCTGATGCCGGTGGTGCTTGCCGTCGCGTTCGTCGCGGTGAACGTCGCCGTGCGCTGGGCGAACGTGCATTACCAGCTGAACCTGGCGGAATCGGCGGCCGAACGGATGCGCGACGCCGGACAGATCGCACCGCGCCTCGCGCTCTGGAAGTACGGGCTCACGATGTTCCACGAGCATCCGCTCCTCGGCGTCGGCTGGGGTGAGTTCCCGGTGCACCAGTTCGCGCTCGCGCGCGCGCTCGGCGGGGTGGAGATCGCGAACAACGCGCACGACATCTTCATCGACCTGCTCGCGAAGTCCGGCGTCGCCGGGCTCGGGGTGCTGGTTGTCACGCTCGTGCTGTGGCTGGTGCGCGCGCTGCGCGCGCCGCACACCAGCGCGCGCGTGTTCGGTTTCGCGCTGATCGGCGTGCTGCTGATGCACGCGCTCGTCGAGTATCCGCAGCAGTACATGTTCTTCCTGCTGCCGGCGATGTTCGTGATCGGGCTGCTCGACGTCAAGCCGCTGCGCGTGCTGCCGCGCGGCGCGGCGTTCGCGCTGTTCGCGTTGCTGTCGCTCGGCGGGCTGGCGGCGGCGTATCCGGTGTTGCGCGATTACCAGCGCGCGGAAGTGCTGTATTACGGCAGCGATCCGGCTGCCCAGTATCGCGATGCGCCGTCGTTCCTGTTCGGTGCGTGGGGCGATTACGGCGCGGCGACGCTGCTGACGATCTCGCGGGCCGACCTGCCGCAGAAGCTCGCCGCGCACGAGCGCGCGCTGTCGCTCCTGCCCGGCGAGACGGTTCTGCGCCGGTATGCGGTGCTGCAGGCGCTCGATGGCCGCGACGCGGACGCGATGGATACGGTCGAGCGCCTGCATGTGTTCGCGACGGAACTGAAGGACTGGCCGCAGCAGCTCGCTGCGCTGTACAAGCTGTGCGACGAGCAGCCGACGTTGAAGCCGTTCAAGGCGGCGGTGCAGGCGAAGTATGGCGAAGCGTCGGCCGATGCGGCTGACGATTCGGAGGATGACGACGACGAGTGAGGACGATGGGCGCCGGCCCGGGCCGGCGCATCGGAATCGAAGTCGCCGCCGCATTCATGCGGCGGTTTTGCAGGATCCAATAACTGACAACGGAGGAAGACCATGAAATTTCGACATCTGCTTGCGGTGTTGCTGATCGTGCCGCCGCTGGCGCACGCTACGTCGTTCGACTGCAAGAAGGCATCGACCTTCGTGGAGAAGGCGATCTGCGCGAATCCTTTGCTTGGGAAGCTGGACGACGCGCTGACGGACAACTACAAGGGCATGCTCGCAACGGATCTGGGCGATGGCGGCACGTCCTTGAAGAAGGAGCAGCGGGCATGGCTGGCCCAACGCAACAAGTGCACGACCGAAAAATGCCTGATCGACCTGTATCGGAAGCGCGTGGATGATGTCTGCGATGCGCCGGTCGTGACCGGGATCCATGCGGCATGCGTGCAGTCCAGCGACATCAACTGAAACGAATCGATGCATCACCATCGGGAAAGGCGTTGCCGCTGACCGCTGCTTCCGAGTAAACCCGCGCTACGCGGGTTTTTTTGTGCCCACCTGCTTCGCGCAGGCGTAGCGTCTCTGAAAGGCACTATATTGAAAACTGGTCTGGTTCCGGAAAAATGGGGATGCCATGGGCACACGCAAGCACCGCACCGCAGGGAAGGGGTTCCTGATTGCTGGTTTGCTGTACGTTTCCGTCGCCCACGCGCAGCTTGGCGGCCTTCTCAATCAAGGTGGAGCCGGCGGATCATCTGGCGGGCTGAGCGGCTTGGGCGGGTTGGGCAACGGACTCTCGTTGCACTCGCTGTCATCCAGCAGTAGCGGAAACGTAGCGGGAATTCTGGAATTTTGCATCAAGAACAACTATCTGGGCGGCGGCGCATCGTCGGTCAAGGATTCCCTGATGAGCAAGCTGCCGGGCGGTTCGTCTTCGTCCGACAGGGGCTACGCCGATGGCGCCAAGGGGATCCTGAATACGGGCAATGGCAATCAGTTGAATCTGAGCGGCGGCGGCCTGAAAGAGCAGATGACGAAACAGGTGTGCGACAAGATTCTCGCGCAAGGCAAGTCGATGTTGTGAGCATCGGATGCGCCGGTATGTAACCGGTCCGAAGATCGGCGCGCCAGGGGGTTCCAGTCTTTCCTTTGCGTCGGTAATGTGATTTCAAATGTCCTTGTGTTGGACATGATCATATGTGATTGGTTAGGAATTCGAAAAATATGCGTCGACGATAATGGATGGAGTGGGTGTCGCTGTCGTGCGCAAGGCGGGATCCGCGGCCCTCCGGCGCGCTGTCGCGAACGTGACGCTGCGCAAAATTGGACGAGCAACGATATTGCCGCCCTTGAGCGTCTCGTATCTTTTGCTGGTCGAGCGAATCACGGACATCGTCGTCGGACGGGGCAGGCGTGCGGCTCTGAGCTGCAAGGCATGAATGTGCTCGATTGATTGCCTCTGCCTGATACCCGTGCGGGACGTACGTCGATGTGCCGATTTCAGGAAAGGAAAAACGACTATGCGCGAATTGACGGGTATCGAAGCACGGAACGTATCGGGCGGCTGGGCGACTTCGCTCGATGATGCGGCACGCGGTGCCATTATCGGCGGCATTACGGGCGGTGTTCTCGCGATAGCGCTCGGCGGCAAGCTGGGCGGCGCTGGCGGATTCGGCTTTGGCGCGCTTGCACAGCTCGTCGGCTATGCTGTGACGCCCCTCATTGGTACCGTGTGGGGCGTTATCGCCGGCACGCTCGTGGGCGGCGACGAAACGCTGGCCTGGGCCAAGGACGCGTGGAACAACACCCTGCCGCAGATTGCCCTCAAGTAAGTAACCGGTTCGTCGTACGATGTCGTGCCGCTTGGCGGCGCGGCATCGCCACGAACCTTGTCGCGCGCGCTGGTGCGGCTTACTCCGCCTTCCAGTCCCCCGACTTCCCGCCGTGTTTCTCCATCACCTTCACGTCGGTGATGGTCATCCCGCGATCCACCGCCTTGCACATGTCGTAGACCGTCAGCAGCCCGACCTGCACCGCGGTCAGCGCTTCCATCTCCACCCCGGTGCGGCCGAACGTCTCCACCTGCGCGGTGCAACGCACGCCCGGCAGCGTATCGTCGAGCTCGAAATCCACCGCCACGCGGGTCAACGCGAGCGGATGGCACAGCGGGATCAGGTCGGCGGTCCGCTTCGCGCCCTGAATCGCCGCGATCCGCGCGACGCCGAGCACGTCGCCTTTTTTTGCGCGGCCGTCGCGGATCAGCTCGAACGTGGCCGGCAGCATCCGGATCGTGCCGCGCGCCACGGCGATGCGCTGCGTTTCCTGCTTGCCGCCGACGTCGACCATGTGCGCGTGGCCGGCGGCGTCGAAATGGGTCAGTCCAGACATGTCTTGCTCCTGTCGATCGACGACGGCGCGTCAGCGCCTGGTTCGATCCAATGCAAAGCTTCAGAGGGCGCCTATCATAGCAGCGGCCCCCGTGCGGTACAGCCGGGCGTGATGCCGCGCATCGCGATCGACCTCTCGACCCCATTACAATGACCACGATATTCATACCAATCGCCGCCGGGCGCGCGACGCGCGCGAAACGGCATCGTGATCATCCTGCCATGCGTGTCAAACAGTTGCTTGCTGCGTCGTTGTCGGTTGCGCTCGCGCTGCCGCCCGACGGTTTCGCGCAACGCGCGGGCGCAGCGCCGCTCGAGGCGGCGCCTGCGATCGAATCGCCGTCGATCTCGACGGTGCCGCCCGGGATCGCCGCCGACGTGTTCGGAACCTACGGCGGCGCCGAAAGCCGCCTGTCAGGCGGGGACGGCGCGTCGAATGCCGCCGCGAGCCTGCGCGCGCCGCTCAAGGCGCTGCAGCTGCCGGACCTGGGCGATGGGTCCGGTGGCACGCTGACGCCGCAGGCCGAGCGCAAGGTCGGCGAGCGGGTGATGCGCGAAGTGCGGCGCGATCCCGACTATCTCGACGACTGGCTGGTGCGCGACTACCTGAACGCGATCGCGGCGCGGCTCGCGGCCGCCGCCGCCGCGCGCTACATCGGCGGCTACACGCCCGATTTCGACCTGTTCGCGGTGCGCGATCCGCAGATCAATGCGTTCTCGATGCCGGGCGGCTTCATCGGCGTCAACAGCGGGCTCGTCGTCACGACGCAGACGGAATCCGAGCTGGCGTCGGTCCTCGGCCACGAGATGGGCCACGTGCTGCAGCGCCACATCGCGCGGATGATCACGGCGAACGAGCGGGGCGGCTACACCGCGCTCGCGACGATGCTCCTCGGCGTGCTGGCCGGCGTGGTGGCGAGAAGCGGCGATCTGGGCAGCGCGATCGTGATGGGCGGGCAGGCGTTCGCGGTCGACAATCAGCTGCGTTTTTCCCGGTCGGCGGAACGCGAGGCGGATCGCGTCGGCTTCCAGCTGCTCGCGGGCGCGGGCTACGACCCGTACGGGATGCCGGGCTTTTTCGAGCGGCTCGAGCGCGCGTCGACGGGCGACGCCGGCGTGCCCGCCTACGCGCGCACCCATCCGCTGACGGGCGAGCGGATCGCAGACATGGAGGATCGCGCGCGGCGCGCGCCGTACCGGCAGCCGCGGCAGTCGGCGGAGTACGGCTTCGTGCGCGCGCGGCTGCGCATCCTGCAGAACCGCGCGTCGACCGACATCGCGGCCGAGGCGCGCCGCATGCGCCTGGAGATCGAGGAGCACACCGCCGCGAACGTCGCGGCAAACTGGTACGGCGTCGCGCTGGCGAACACGCTCGCCGGGCAGTACGACCCCGCGAGCCAGGCGCTCGCGTCCGCGCGTCGCGCGTTCGACGCGACCGCGCACCGCGACGACGATCCGTCGGGCAGCTCGCCGAGTCTCGACGTGCTGGCGGCAGACATCGCGCGCCGTGCCGGGCAGGCCGACGACGCGGTGCGGCTCGCGGCGCTCGCACGCCGACGCTGGCCGGCGTCGCATGCGGCGATCGTCGCGAATCTGCAGGCGTTGCTCGCGGCGCGGCGCTTCGCCGACGCGCAGGCGCTCGCGCGCACGCAGGCGCAGGCCGATCCGGAACAGCCGGACTGGTGGGATTACCTTGCGAAGGCGAGCGATGGCAAGGGCGACGTGCTCGCGCGGCGCCGCGCGCTGGCGGAAAAGCTCGCGCTCGACGGCGCATGGCCGTCGGCGATCCGCCAGCTGAAGGAGGCGCGCGACGCGAAGGACGTGACGTTCTACGAGCAGTCGATGATCGACGCGCGCCTGCGTGAATTCGAGGCGCGCTACAAGGAGGAGCGCGACGACGACAAGAACGGCCGTAGCTGACGCCGCGTCAGTGCGCGCCGGGCTGCGCGGCCCTGGTCCGCTCGGCCGGACTCGCGACGAAGCCGAAGCGCGCGGGCACGTCCGCGCATGCGATCGTGTCGAGCGGCAGCCCGGCGCCGGCGGGCCAGCGCAGCAGCGGCGGCGTCGCGTCGAGATCGGCGTGATCGGCGAACAGGCCGAGATCGTGGTCGTGCAGCGCGGCGACGCGCGGCGGGGTGCTCGTATCGACGAACAGCACGCCGCCCGCATCGTCGAGCCAGGCTTGCGCGGGCTCAAACGCACGGCCGGTCTGGTCGGTCAGCGCCAGCCTGCCGTCCTGCTCGGCGAGCCGCACGATCCACGGCGTGTAGGCGAGCTCCACGTAGACGCGCTGCGGGCCGTTCTGGAAATACCACTGCCCGTGCTCGTCACATGCGTAGTTGCGGGCGATGAAGCCGATCAGCGCGGCGTGGCGGATCGGCGAGCCGAGCGAGCCGGCCGCCTGCGCGGCGTCGTCCCGCGTGCGCCAGTCGCCGCGCCGGTCGAGCAGCAGCCAGCCGGTGCAGTGCGGCACGTTCGGCCATTTGGAGAGGGCTTGTCTGACGATGTCATCCATGGTCGACGAATCGGGAACAATAGCCGAACACCCGCACCGACAACCAGTCGAGCCGGCCGGGGAACGGCCCGGTCATGAATCCCGCATGGCCGCCGTGCTCGGGCTGGTCGAGCTCGACGGCGGGTGACACGTCCCTCGGGCCGGGCAGGGCCGACGCGGGCAGGAACGGGTCGTTGCGGGCATTGAGGATCAGCGTCGGCACGTCGATCGCGGGCAGCAGCGGGCGCGTCGTCGCTTGCGTCCAGTAGTCGTTCGCGTCGGCGAAGCCGTGCAGCGGCGCGGTGACGACGTCGTCGAAGTCGTGCATCGTCACGGCCGCGAGCATCGCGTCGCGGTCGAACAGCCCGGGATACTGGTCGAGCTTGGCGAGCGCCTTGCGCTTCAGGGTTTTCAGGAAGCTGCGCGTGTAGACCCGCGCGAAGCCTTGCGACAGCGCGTGGCCGCCCGCGTGGACGTCGAGCGGCGTCGAGATCGCGGCGGCGGCGTGCACGATCGACGTGTCGCTGCGATGCTCGCCGAGCCAGCGCAGCAGCACGTTGCCGCCGAGCGAGACGCCGGCGACGACGAGCGGCCCGCGGTGTTGCGCGGCAAGGCGGTTGAGAATCCAGTCGACCTCGGCACTGTCGGCCAGATGGTAGAAGCGCGGCTGGCGGTTCATCTCGCCGCTGCAGCTCCGGAAGTGCGGGACGACGCCGTGCCAGCCCTTCGCGCGCGCCTCGGCCAGCAGCGCCAGCGCGTAATGCGAGCCGGAGCTGCCTTCGAGGCCGTGGAATAGCACGAACAGCGGCGCATCGGGCGGCGGCGCGGCGCTATCGAGATGCGCGAGCCAGTCGAGGTCGATGAAGTCGTGGTCGGGCGTTTCCCATCGCTCGCGCCGATACGCGACTGCCGGCCGTCGCGCGAACAGCGCGGGCACGATGGTTTGCGCGTGGCTGCTCGGCAGCCAGCGCGGCGCGCGATAGCGCTGCGCGTCGTCCGGGTCGTTCGCTCCGGAAAGCGGTGTGGGCGGAGAAGCCGTACTCATGATCGCCCCGCGTATTCTTCAATGCAGCGGGCCTTGCCCGTGGCGGATCTTGGCGGCGAACTGCCCGGCCGCCTGTTCGGGAATCGGGCTCGCATGGATGTGCGCGATGCGCCATTCGCCCCGCTCGTGAATCATCACGTAGGTGGCGAACACCATGTCGGGCTCGGCAGTCAGGTCGCCTTGCTGATGCGCTTCGGCAATCGTGTAGACGACGGTGCCGAGACTGTCGTACACGCGAATGTCGAGCGGCTCGATCGTCACGTGCTGCGTGGACAGCCGTGCGCCGAAGCCGCTGCGAATCTGCTCGAGGCCGTGCAGATGCGCGCCGTCCGCCCAGATGCAGCTGGCGAAATCCTCGTCGATCCACAGGGCCATCAGGGCGTCGAGGTTGGCGTCCGCGATGGCCTGGTAGTAAGCGTTGAGCGTATCGGCGGCGGCTTCGAAGAGGCGGGCAAAACGTGGCATCGGGTTTATCTCTCGCGCGCGTCGCGCGCCGTTTCAGGACGGCGGCCGCAAGGCCGCCGCATACCGGTGAATCGGATTGCCCGGCGCGCGCGCCGCAGCGCGCTGGCCGTGACCGGTCAGCGCTGCCCGACGAGCATGCCGCGCAAATCGCCGAATACCTGCTCCGGGCCGAGTTCGCGCAGGCACTTCAGATGGCCGAGCGGGCACTCGCGTTCGAAGCAGGGACTGCATTCGAGATGCAGCCATTGTACCTTTGCCAGCTCCGACAGCGGTGGGGTGTGGCGCGGATCCGTCGAGCCGTACAACGCGACGAGCGGCCGGCGCAGCGCCGCGGCGACGTGCATCAGCCCGGAATCGTTGGTGACGACCGCGTTCGCGCGCGCGATCAGCGCGCACGCTTCCGACAGCGATGTCTGCCCGCACAGGTTGTGCACGTTGGGCGCGTCGTTGGCGATCGCCTGCGCGGCGGCGGCGTCCTTTGGCGAGCCGAGCGCGATGATCTGCGTGTACGGGAACGACTGGTGGACGATCTTCGCGAGCGACGCGAAGTGCTCGGGCGGCCAGCGCTTCGCCGGACCGTATTCGGCGCCCGGGCAGAACACGACGAGCGGCTTGCGCGTATCGAGATTGAAACGCGCGGACACGCGCGCCGTTTCGTTCAGGTCGGATTCGAGGCGCGGCGGCGGCAAGGTCTTCATCGACTCCGGCAGCTTCGCGCCGGGCGCGTACGCGAGCGCCGCGTAGTGGCCGGTCATCGGCGGCCGCTCGCCGTGCGCCTTGCGCGGGTTCGCGTGCCGCACGTTCAACAGGCCGTAGCGGTGCTCGCCGGTGTAGCCGATGCGCAGCGGAATGCCCGCGAGCCACGGGATCAGTGCGGACTTCAGCGAGTTCGGCAGCACGTACGCGGCATCGTAGCCGTTGTCGCGCAGGTCGCTCGCGAGCTGCCAGCGGCGCAGCATCTGCAGCTTGCCGTGGGCGAGGTCGGTCGCGTAGACATCGTGGATCTCCGGCATTCGCTCGAGCACCGGCGCGACCCAGGCGGGCGCGACGGCATCGATCGCGATGCGCGGATGCAGTTTCTTCAGCAGCGCAAAGAGCGGCTGCGCCATCAATGCGTCACCGATCCAGTTCGGTGCGATAACCAACGCTCGACGCATCAGGTCGATTTCCGATGTCGTAATGAATCACGGCGCGGGCGCCGCGTTCGGGTTGCCATGAAGAGGAAAGGGCGGCGCGCCGGAGCCCCGGCTGCGCCGCCGCGTGAGGCGGACGGGCCGTCCGGGCTCAGTGGCCCTTGACGGTTTCGCCGTCGCGCAGCTTGTAGCGCGTGCCGCAGTACGGGCAGCGCGCCTCGCCGTGCGTGACGTCGATGAACACGCGCGGATGCGCGCTCCAGCGCGTCATCGCCGGGTTCGGGCAGTAGGCGGGCAGATCCTTGGCCGATAGTTCGACCAGCGGCATTTCCTTGATTTCACTCATGGGGCGTTCTCGTTTTCAAGCAATGTGGGGACATTCGAGCGCAGCGCGCACTCAGATCTTCGTCAGCCAGTGCGCGTACTTCGCGTTCTTGCCCGACACGATATCGAAAAACGCCGATTGCAGCTTTTCCGTGACGGGGCCGCGCGCGCCGCTGCCGATCGTGCGGTTGTCCAGTTCGCGGATCGGCGTGACTTCGGCTGCCGTGCCGGTGAAGAACGCCTCGTCGGCGGTGTAGACCTCGTCGCGGGTGATGCGCTTTTCGATCACTTCGATGCCGAGATCCTTCGCGAGCGTGATGATCGTGTCGCGGGTGATGCCGTCGAGGCACGACGCGAGATCCGGCGTGTACAGCTTGCCGCGGTTCACGAGGAAGAAGTTCTCGCCCGAGCCTTCCGACACGTAGCCGTCGACGTCGAGCAGCAGCGCCTCGTCGTAGCCGTCGGCGGTCGCTTCCTGGTTCGCGAGGATCGAGTTCACGTACCAGCCCGACGCCTTCGCGCGCACCATCGACACGTTGACGTGGTGGCGCGTGAACGACGACGTCTTCACGCGGATGCCCTTCGCGAGGCCTTCCTCGCCGAGGTACGCGCCCCACGGCCAGGCGGCGATGGCGACGTGGATCGTGTTGCCCTTCGCCGACACGCCGAGCTTTTCCGAGCCGACCCAGATGATCGGGCGCAGGTAGCACGACTCGAGCGTGTTCTCGCGCACGACGTCGCGCTGCGCGGATTCGAGCGTTTCCTGGTCGAACGGCACGTCCATCTGGAAGATCTTCGCGGAATTGAGCAGGCGCTTCGTGTGCTCCTTCAGGCGGAAGATCGCCGTGCTGCCGTCGGCCGTCTTGTATGCGCGCACGCCTTCGAAGACGCCCATGCCGTAATGCAGCGTGTGGGTCAGGACGTGGATCTTGGCATCGCGCCAGTCGATCAGCTTGCCGTCCATCCAGATCTTGCCGTCGCGGTCGGCCATTGACATAGGTATCTCCTAACGGGGGCGGTTGTGTGCAGCGTTGAGCAGGAAAGACGGTTATTTTAGCGTCTTTTGCCGGCGGGACGGTCGGCGCCCGCGGGGGCGGGGCTATAATCGGCCGACACCTATTCGAACCAGGACGGGCCGCGCGGGCGTCGCTTGCCGGCGCACCGCCGATCTGCGCCCGCCAGGCGCTTTCCCCATGCTCGCTCGACTGTCCGCCACCGACCGATTCGCGTTGCTCCAGGGCGCGCGCGACTATTCGCCGACGCTGATGGCAATCGTCTCCTGGGGCCTCGTCACCGGCATCGCAATGAGCAAGTCGGTGATGACGCTCGGGCAGGCCACCGCGATGTCGCTGCTCGTCTACGCGGGTTCGTCGCAGCTCGCGGTGCTGCCGCTCCTTGCCGCCAAGCTGCCGATCTGGACCGTGCTCCTGACGGCCACGATGGTCAACCTGCGCTTCGTGATCTTCAGCGCCGGGCTCGCCCCCCATTTTTCGTACTTGCCGCTGTGGCGGCGGCTCGCAATCGGCTATTTCAACGGCGACGTGATCTACCTGCTGTTCCAGAAGCAGGGCTTCGCGAACGGCTACGTGCCGGGCAAGGAGGCGTACTTCTGGGGCATGGCGGCCGCGAGCTGGGCGTCGTGGCAGGCCTCGTCGATCGCCGGCATCCTGCTCGCGAGCTTCTTTCCCGCGCGCTGGGGGCTCGAGCTGGCGGGCACGCTCGCGCTGATTCCGATCATGGTGTCGTCGGTCGCGAACCGCTCGACGCTGGCCGCGGTGGCGGTCGCGGGCGTGGTGTCGCTGGTCGCGTTCGACCTACCTTACCGGCTCGCGCTGCCGCTCGCGGTGCTGGCGGCGCTCGCGGCCGGCTGCAGTGCCGATTTCTTCGTCGAGCAGGCCGACTGGCGGCGTATCCGCACCAAAACCTTGCGTTCCGAGGAGACTGAATGAGCGCCGCGCAGATCTGGCTCGTCATCATCGGCATGACGCTCGTCACCGCGCTCACCCGCGCGTTCTTCCTGATCGGCGGCGAGCGCACCGTGCTGCCCCAGCGCGTGCAGCGCGCGCTGCGCTACGCGCCCGCGGCGGCGCTCGCGGCCGTCGTGCTGCCCGACGTGCTCGAAACCCCGGAAGGGATTTCGCTCGGGCTCGGCAATCCCCACTTCTACGCGGCCCTGGCCGGCTTCGGCTGGTTCCTGTGGCGGCGCACCATGCTCGGCACGATCGTCGCCGGCATGCTGGTGTTCACCGCACTGCGCCTGATCGGCTGACCGGCCGGCGTGCTGTCGGCGTCCTGCGCGGCGCGCGGCGCGTGTCCCGGGCGGGTGGAATTCGCCGACGCACGGGTCAGTCGGCCGGACGGATCGGCTAAAATGGCCGCGTCCAGATATTTCCGGTGCGCGTCATGCGGATCGCGCGAGCCGCGGCCGCATCCGGCGCCCTCAGGCGGCAGCCCGCGCACGTCGTATCCAACCGTTTTCTCCATCCACTACTTCATTTTCTCCATGAGCCAAGTCAAGCGTCTTACCGACCTGATCGCCGCCGGCCAGCTCGCCGGCAAGCGCGTGTTCATCCGCGCGGATCTGAACGTCCCGCAGGACGATCACGGCAACATCACCGAGGACACCCGCGTGCGTGCGTCGGTGCCGGCCATCCAGGCCGCGCTCGACGCCGGCGCCGCGGTGATGGTGACGTCCCACCTGGGCCGCCCGACGGAAGGCGAGTTCAAGCCCGAGGATTCGCTCGCGCCGGTCGCGAAGCGCCTCGCCGAGCTGCTCGGCCGTGACGTGCCGCTCGTCGCGAACTGGGTCGAGAACGGCGTGTCCGTCGCGCCGGGCCAGGTCGTGCTGCTCGAGAACTGCCGCGTCAACAAGGGCGAGAAGAAGAACTCGGACGAGCTCGCGCAGAAGATGGCGCAGCTGTGCGACGTCTACGTGAACGACGCGTTCGGCACCGCGCACCGCGCGGAGGCGACGACCCACGGCATCGCGAAGTACGCGCCGGTGGCCTGCGCGGGCCCGCTGCTCGCGGCCGAGCTCGACGCGCTCGGCAAGGCGCTCGGCAACCCGAAGCGCCCGCTCGTCGCGATCGTCGCCGGCTCGAAGGTGTCGACCAAGCTGACGATCCTGAAGTCGCTCGCCGAGAAGGTCGACCAACTGATCGTCGGTGGCGGCATCGCGAACACGTTCATGCTGGCGGCCGGCCTGTCGATCGGCAAGTCGCTCGCGGAAGCCGACCTCGTCGACGAGGCGAAGGCGATCATCGACGAAGCGCGCAAGCGCGGCGCGTCGGTGCCGATCCCGAGCGACGTCGTGACCGCGAAGGAATTCTCGCCGACGGCAGCCGCGACGGTGAAGAAGGTCGCTGACATCGAAGCGGACGACATGATCCTCGACATCGGGCCGGAGACGGCCAAGGCGCTCGCGAGCCAGCTCGAGAAGGCCGGCACGGTCGTCTGGAACGGCCCGGTCGGCGTGTTCGAGTTCGACCAGTTCGGCAACGGCACGAAGACGCTGGCCGACGCGATCGCCCATTCGTCCGCGTTCTCGATCGCGGGCGGCGGCGATACGCTCGCGGCGATTGCGAAGTACGGCATCCACGACCAGGTCAGCTATATCTCCACGGGCGGCGGCGCGTTCCTCGAGTTCCTCGAAGGGAAGAAACTGCCGGCAGTGGAAGTGCTCGAAACGCGGGCAGCCTGAGCATGGCGGCGCGCGGGGTGTCCTGCCGGTCACCCCGCGGCGGTCCGCCCAGCGCATCCCCCTGACTCAGACGAGGAGTTTCATGCATCGCGCCACCAAGATAGTCGCGACGATCGGCCCGGCGTCCAGTTCGCCGGAGGTTCTGCTGCAGATGATGCAGGCGGGCCTCGACGTCGTGCGGCTCAATTTTTCGCATGGCACCGCCGACGATCACCGCCAGCGTGCCGAGATGGTGCGCGAGGCCGCGCGCAGGATCGGCCGGGAGATCGCGATCATGGCGGACCTGCAGGGTCCGAAGATCCGCGTCGGGAAGTTCGAGAACGGCAAGACCATGCTGAGCCCGGGCCAGTCGTTCATCCTCGATGCGGCCTGCGAACTGGGCAACGACGAGCGGGTCGGCCTCGACTACAAGGATCTGCCCCGCGACCTGAAGCCGGGCGACCTGCTGCTGCTGAACGACGGCCTGATCGTGCTGACGGTCGAGCGCGTGCAGGGCGACGAGATCCACACGACCGTCAAGGTGGGCGGCGAGCTGTCGAACAACAAGGGCATCAACCGGCAGGGCGGCGGGCTGTCCGCGCCCGCGCTGACCGCGAAGGACATGGAGGACATCCGCACGGCGATGTCGCTCGGCGCCGACCTGGTCGCGGTGTCGTTCCCGAAGAACGCGACGGACATGGAAATGGCGCGCCAGCTCGCGAACATCGCGGGCGCGCCGTTCGGCATCAAGCCGAAAATGATCGCGAAGATCGAGCGGGCCGAGGCGATCCCGGCGCTGCAGGGCATCCTCGACGCGTCCGACGGCATCATGGTCGCGCGCGGCGACCTGGCCGTCGAAGTGGGCAACGCGGCGGTGCCGGCGCTGCAGAAACGCATGATCCGCATGGCGCGCGAATCGAACAAGCTCGTGATCACCGCGACCCAGATGATGGAGTCGATGATCCACGCGCCGGTGCCGACCCGCGCCGAGGTGTCGGACGTCGCGAACGCGGTGCTCGACGGCACCGACGCGGTGATGCTGTCGGCCGAGACCGCGGCGGGCAAGTACCCGGTCGAGACGATCGAGGCGATGGCGGCCGTCTGCGTGGAGGCCGAGAAATCCGAGCACATCGAGCTGGACAAGGATTTTCTCGATCGCACGTTCACCCGGATCGACCAGTCGATCGCGATGGGCGCGCTGTTTACCGCGTACCACCTCGGCGCGAAGGCGATCGTCGCGCTGACCGAGTCGGGCGCGACCGCGCTGTGGATGTCGCGCCACTACACCCACGTTCCGATTTTCGCGCTGACGCAGCGCGTCGGCAGCGAGCGCGCGATGGCGCTGTTCCGCAACGTCACGCCGCTGCACGGCGACTTCAACGCCGATCGCGATATTGCACTGCAGCAGGCGATCGACCTGGTCGTGAAGCGCGGCTACGTCGCGCACGGCGACATGGTGGTGCTGACCGTCGGCGAGCCGATGGGGCAGGCGGGCGGCACCAACACGCTGAAGATCGTGCGGGTCGGCGAACATTATTGAGCCGGCACGCAAGGGCCGCGAGGGCGCGTATGCCCGGCGCGGCTTTTTTGCATTGCAACGGCCGGCCGAACGTAACAAATTGCGAGCCGGGCCGCCATTTGGCCGGATTCCGGGCGCTTCGCGATAAAATGCGGCTATTCGACGCTCAGCCGCGCCCGTTCCCCCCGACGGTCAAGTCGGGTCGGATCGCGCCGGCATTCAGGACGCACCGGTTTTCATTCCAAGGAGTACCACAATGCCCATCGTATCAATGCGCCAACTGCTGGACCACGCGGCAGAGAACGGCTACGGTCTGCCGGCCTTCAACGTGAACAACCTGGAGCAGGTCCAGGCGATCATGGCGGCGGCGGACCAGGTCGGTGCGCCCGTGATCATGCAGGCATCGGCAGGCGCGCGTAAATATGCTGGCGAGCCGTTCCTGCGCCACCTGATCGAAGCGGCGGTCGAGTCGTATCCGCACATCCCGGTCGTGATGCACCAGGATCACGGCCAGTCGCCCGCCGTCTGCATGGCGGCGATCCGCAGCGGCTTCACCAGCGTGATGATGGACGGCTCGCTCGAGGCGGACGGCAAGACGGTTGCGTCGTACGAGTACAACGTCGACGTGTCGCGCAAGGTCGTCGAGATGGCGCACGCGATCGGCGTGACGGTCGAGGCCGAGCTGGGCGTGCTGGGCTCGCTCGAGACGATGAAGGGCGACAAGGAAGACGGCCACGGCGCCGACGGCACGATGACCCGCGAGCAGCTGCTGACCGATCCGGAGCAGGCCGCCGACTTCGTCAAGCTCACGCAGTGCGATGCGCTCGCGATCGCGATCGGCACGTCGCATGGCGCGTACAAGTTCTCGAAGAAGCCGACGGGCGACATCCTGTCGATCCAGCGCATCAAGGAAATCCACGCGCGCATCCCGAACACGCACCTCGTGATGCACGGCTCGTCGTCGGTGCCGCAGGAACTGCTCGCGGAGATCCGCCAGTTCGGCGGCGACATGAAGGAAACCTACGGCGTGCCGGTCGAGGAAATCCAGGAAGGCATCAAGCACGGCGTTCGCAAGGTCAACATCGACACCGACCTGCGCCTCGCGATCACCGGCGCGATCCGCCGCTACCTGTTCGAGAACCCGGGCAAGTTCGATCCGCGCGACTACCTGAAGCCGGCGCGCGAAGCCGCGAAGCAGATCTGCGTCGACCGCTACCTCGCGTTCGGCTGCGAAGGCCAGGCGTCGAAGATCAAGCCGGTCGCGCTCGACAAGATGGCCGAGAAGTACAAGGCCGGCGATCTCGCGCAGGTCGTGCGCTGAGTCTGTAGTACGATCGGCCGGCCGGCAGGTCCGGCCGACGGGCCTGGCTGGTGCCGCCCGGGCCGCGAAGCCCTCCGGCGCACCGAAGTGTTGCAAGGCCGCCGTTCCCGCCTGCTGACGGGGAACGGCGTTTCCCTTTTTGTTTGGCTCTTTATCTGCGAAAAGACGATGTCTACCCTTTACGAATCCACGCTCCGCTCGCTGCCGCTCCTCGGCCGTGGCAAGGTCCGCGACAACTACGCGGTCGGCAACGACAAGCTCCTGATCGTCACGACCGACCGTCTGTCGGCGTTCGACGTGATCATGGGCGAGCCGATTCCGAACAAGGGCCGCGTGCTGAACCAGATGGCGAATTTCTGGTTCGACAAGCTGTCGCACATCGTCCCGAACCACCTGACGGGCGACGCGCCGGAATCGGTCGTCGCGGCCGACGAGGTCGAGCAGGTCAAGGGCCGCGCGGTGGTCGTCAAGCGTCTCGAGCCGATCCTGATCGAAGCCGTCGTGCGCGGCTACCTGGCCGGCAGCGGCTGGAAGGAATACCAGGCGACGGGCGCCGTGTGCGGCGTCAAGCTGCCGGAAGGCCTGCAGAACGCGCAGAAGCTGCCGGAGCCGATCTTCACGCCCGCCGCGAAGGCCGAGATGGGCGAGCACGACGAGAACATCACGTTCGAGGAAACCGAGCGCCGCATCGGCACCGAGCTGGCCGCGACGATCCGCGACATCTCGATCAAGCTGTACAAGGAAGCGGCCGACTACGCGGCGACGCGCGGCATCATCATCGCCGATACCAAGTTCGAGTTCGGCCTCGACAACCACGGCAAGCTGTATCTGATGGACGAAGCGCTGACGGCCGACTCGTCGCGCTTCTGGCCGGCCGACCAGTACCAGGTCGGCACGAACCCGCCGTCGTTCGACAAGCAGTTCGTGCGCGACTGGCTCGAGGCGCAGCCGTGGGGCAAGACGGCGCCGGCGCCGAAGCTGCCCGACGACGTGGTCGCGAAGACGGGCGAGAAGTACGAGGAAGCGCTCGAGCGCATCACCGGCCAGCCGCTCGCCTGAGCATCGAAGACAGAGAAAAACGATGAGTGAAGTCCAGACCGCCCACACGCACAGTGCGCCGCTCGTCGGCGTGCTGATGGGCTCGAGTTCCGATTGGGACGTGATGAAGCATGCCGTGGCGATCCTGCAGGAATTCGACGTGCCGTACGAGGCGAAAGTCGTGTCCGCGCACCGGATGCCCGACGAGATGTTCGACTACGCGGAGAAGGCGCGCGAGCGCGGCTTGCGCGCGATCATCGCGGGCGCGGGCGGCGCGGCGCACCTGCCGGGCATGCTCGCCGCGAAGACGACGGTGCCGGTGCTCGGCGTGCCGGTCGCGAGCAAGTACCTGAAGGGCGTCGATTCGCTGCACTCGATCGTGCAGATGCCGAAGGGCGTGCCGGTCGCGACGTTCGCGATCGGCGAGGCCGGCGCGGCGAACGCGGCGCTGTTCGCCGTGTCGCTGCTGTCCGGCACGTCGATCGACTACGCGAACCGCCTCGCGGCGTTCCGCGTGCGCCAGAACGAAGCCGCGCACGCGATGGTGCTGCCGCCGCTGTAAACGGGCCGGGCCGTCGAACCCGGATTTGTCCTCACTGCGGCGGGCGCGTGGCCCGCCGCGACCGACCACTGACATGACCGCAACTCCTGCATCCAACTCCCCGATCCTGCCCGGCGCCTGGCTGGGCATGGTCGGCGGCGGCCAGCTCGGCCGCATGTTCTGCTTCGCCGCGCAATCGATGGGCTATCGCGTCGCCGTGCTCGATCCCGATCCGACGAGCCCTGCCGGCACGGTGGCCGACCGCCACCTGCGCGCGGCGTACGACGACGAAGCCGCGCTCGCCGAACTGGCCGGGCTGTGCGATGCGGTCTCGACCGAATTCGAGAACGTCCCGGCCGCGAGCCTCGATTTCCTCGCGCGCACGACGTTCGTCGCACCGGCCGGCCGCTGCGTGTCGGTCGCGCAGGACCGGATCGCTGAGAAGCGCTTCATCGAGGCGTCCGGCGTGCCGGTCGCGCCGCACGTGGTGATCGAGTCGGCGGCGGCGCTTGCCGCGCTCGACGACGCCGCGCTCGACGCGGTGCTGCCCGGCATCCTGAAGACCGCGCGCCTCGGCTACGACGGCAAGGGGCAGGTGCGGGTCGCGACCGCGCAGGAAGCGCGCGACGCGCACGCGGCACTCGGCGGCGTACCCTGCGTGCTCGAAAAGCGCCTGCCGCTCGCATATGAAGTGTCCGCGCTGATCGCGCGTGGCGCCGACGGCCAGTGCGCGGTGTTCCCGCTCGCGCAGAACACGCACCACGGCGGCATCCTGTCGCTGACGGTCGTGCCGGCACCCGCGGCCGACGACGCGCTCGTCGGAAACGCGCAGCAGGCGGCGATGCGGATCGCCGCGACGCTCGAATACGTCGGCGTGCTGTGCGTGGAATTCTTCGTGCTCGAAGACGGCTCGCTCGTCGCCAACGAGATGGCCCCGCGCCCGCACAATTCCGGCCACTACACGGTCGACGCATGCGCGACGAGCCAGTTCGAGCAGCAGGTGCGCGCGATGACGCGCATGCCGCTCGGCGACCCGCGCCAGCATTCGTCCGCCGCGATGCTCAACATCCTCGGCGACGTCTGGTTCGCGAACGGCGACGCGCAGGCTCCCGTCACGCCGCCGTGGGACGAGGTCGCGGCGATGCCTGCCGCGCGCCTGCACCTGTACGGCAAGGAAGAGGCGCGGGTCGGCCGCAAGATGGGCCACGTGAACTTCACGGCGGCCACGCTCGACGAAGCCGTCGACGCGGCCACCGCGTGCGCGCGCCTGTTGCGCGTGCCGCTCGACTGAGACGATTGCCGATGTCCACCGATCTTCCGAAAGCCGTGACGCCCGAACAGATCGACGCCGCCGCCGCGCTGCTCGATGCGGGGCAGCTCGTCGCGTTTCCGACCGAGACGGTCTACGGGCTCGGCGGCGATGCGGCCGATCCCGACGCCGTCGCCCGCATCTACGCGGCGAAGGGCCGGCCGGCGAATCATCCGGTGATCGTCCACCTGCCGCCGGGCGGCGATCCGGGCTATTGGGTCGACAGCCTGCCGGACGACGCGAGGAAGCTGATCGACGCGTTCTGGCCCGGCCCGCTGACGCTGATCCTGAAGCGCGCCGCGCACATTCCCGATGCGGTGAGCGGCGGGCAGGACACGGTGGCGCTGCGCTGCCCGTCGCACCCGGTCGCGCAGGCGCTGCTCGCCGCGTTCAGCGCGCGGCGCGGCGGACACGGCGGGGTCGCGGCGCCGTCCGCGAACCGCTTCGGCCACGTGAGCCCGACGACGGCGCAGCACGTGCGCGACGAATTCGGCGACACGGTGCACGTGCTCGATGGCGGGCCGTCGGAGGTCGGCATCGAATCGACGATTCTCGATCTGTCGCGCGGCTTTCCGGCGCTGTTGCGCCCGGGGCACGTGACGCCCCAGCAGATCGCCGACGTGCTCGGCCGCGCGCCGCGCCTGCCCGACGGCAGCGACGCGACCGCGCCGCGCGCATCGGGCACGATGAAGGCGCATTACGCGCCGCGCACGCCGCTCGTGCTGCTGCCGTTCGACGCGCTCGAGCCGCTGCTCGCGGCCGCGGATGCGGCGGGCGAGCGGGTCGCGCTCGTCGCCCGCGCG